>BQJU01000027.1 GCA_021604865.1 Saprospiraceae bacterium
TCAAGGCTTTTGTTTGATTTTTGGAAGTAGGTTTGAGATTTGGAGCTTTAAATAATGGGGCGTCTTCATTTTTTTTGATGGCAAAAAACCCGAAGCAAAAAAAACCATCCGGCTGGAGGATTGGCCTAAAAAAAGCGGCCCCGTTGGGGGGAAGAAATAAACTCGCTTTTTTGATTTGTGCTGGCTTGATTTTTATTGATTGTTGGCCTTTTGGTTTTCTGATTTTTTATTGTTTTTAGCTCAAGCAAGATTTCTTCTTGAACAATACAGTTACCGCTTTTTTCTTAACGGCCAATGCTCCTATGCCGGAACCCGCCCGCGCGGTGTGCTTGTTTCGTGGCTGATTGGGTGGTTGGAGACTGGTGGGGTGTTTTATACCAGCAAAAAGCAGTCCCAATGATTTTGATTCGGCTATTCGAAGTTAGTGCCTATAAGCTTTAGGCGGAAATCGAATTTCCGCCTAAAGCTTATAGTTGACTTCTTTGTTTCCCATCTTCTCTTACTCCAGGCTGATAATAAACCCATTCATCTTATATTTCCTCTTTAGATTTCCCTGGTAAACTTTGGCCTCATCCCGAGTATTAAAAGGACCGATGACCACTTTGTGTACATTCCCCTGCATGCTGATCAAGACATTTTGAAAACCTTTGCCTTTCAGCTCATTGGCTTTGTTGTTGGCATAATCAAAGTGGCGGAAGGACGCCACTTGTACGGCAAATCCTTTTTGGATGGGGTTAAGTGCGTCCAAGCGGAAAGTACCCTGTGAAGGCGCGGAAGGTGTTCCTTTGATGGTGACCCCTTCGCCAGACGTATTATCGTAAGAAGCCGGTATGTCAGAGGCACGGGTTCCACATGGGGCACGACCTCTTCCCATTTTCACGACCTCTAGTTGAACATAGGCGATTCCGTCGTTGACCAGATTGATTTTTTCGGCAGCAGCTCTGGATAAATCGATTATCCTGGATTTGGTATGTGGGCCACAATCGTTGACTTTAACATCGACGGATTGGTTGGTATCTGTACGGGTAACCCGCAAAATGGTTCCATGGGGATAGGTGCGATGGGCAGCCGTGAATTTCTTTTTATCATAACGTTCTCCACTGGATGTTTTTTTTCCCTGGAAAGCATCAGAATAATAGGTGGCTTCTCCGAATTGTATGTTTTGGGCATGAATGCCAGGCATAATAAGCAGGAACATCAGGGCAGATAAAAACATTTTTAGCGGCATAAGGTCTAGGTTTTGTGATGAATTAAGAACGAAGTTATTTAAAGTTTTCCGCTCGTTGACAGTAGGAAACTTTAAACGACTTCAACATATATTAGTCTTTTCTAACGTTAAAAATACAATAAATAGTATTACTATAGCAAAGCACGGCTTCCAAACCTACGCTAAACAAAAAAAGGAACGTCATTTGACGTTCCTCACAAAAGAGAGAATCACATACATTTTGGATATAGGTTCTTGATTATTGCTCTGGAGTTGCTGTATTATTCAAATCACCAGTTTTCACACCAATAAAATCAAAATTTGTTTCATCCTGGGTAAGTAGTATCTCCGGGTTGTTTCCACTGATTCCGGTGAACGGATTTTGTGGATTAGCAAAAACAATGGTGGAGCGGAAAAATTTCCAGGATGAGCTGGGAAATTGATTTACCATTCCGAGGATGAGCCGCCGGGATGTTACCAAATCCCAAGTAGTTAAGGATGCAGAATCGTTAACATCTGCTGCTAATATTTTGAAAGGATCGGTGATGGTTTCCTGTCCCAGAATATGTCTGGCACCAATTACTAAATCAAATGTAGACACGCCGTTAAGGGGATTGATTTCCTTTTGAGGAACGATCCGGTAGGTATTCCCTGTGTTTAATCCGGGGAAGGTGTAAGTTCCTGATGCTGAAGTTGTTGTGACTGAAAGTAGGTTGCCTGCCTGATCTTCAAGACTAACACGTACCAGTCCAACCGGATCACCATCCGATGTAAGGAATTTTCCGCCAAGGGTAGCGGTTTGGCCGAAAGCCATTAAAGTACCTACGCAAAAGAGAGCTATGGTTAGCATATATTTTTTCATGGTATTCTAATTGATTGATTGATGAATTAAATTAGGATTTAGGGTTTAGGGTTTAGGATTCAGGGGTCAGGGGTCAGGGGTCAGGGGGGCAGGAGTCAGGGGCAGAGTAGAACTGATCCCTGATTCCTGAGGCCTCAATTACATTTTAACAAACCGCTTGTGTACGACACCTTCTGTGGTATAAACCTGAAGAATATAGGTTCCTGCAGCCAGTGTGGAAGTCGGAAGGTTTTGAAGGGATTCCTTCCAACGTTTTTCTACTTTTCCATCCAGGCTTAGGATTTCTATTGCTTCAATAGTCAGGTCATCCCATTTCAGGTGCAGAAAGTTTGTTGTAGGGATAGGGTAGATGTCAAGCTTCCAACTTAGGTCCGGGGTTGTTATTCCAGTAGTCGTGTTAATTTCCGAAATAGTTTCTGGTTGTATAGATGGGATGATTTCTTCCTGATCGTTGATGATTCTGACATTTTCGATTTGAAAGGTCATTTGATAAACCTCATCGCGGAGGATGACATCCTCAATTGTCAGGTTCATTTGGGCGATGGCTCCCTGTCCGTTCAGACTTTGCTGGTTGATACGACTGATAGCAATATCGATGCGATTGTCTTCCGGATGATCCTTGAAAATAGTGATCAATTCTCCATCTACATTACCTAACCAGGAATTGGCAAAACTGGCATTGACACTGCCAAAAACAACCGCTTCAGGATCGTATACTACGGTAAAGGCAAGGCCATAGACATCTTCTGCCAGGGTTGATTCATCTCCGAAAAGTATATTGAAGGTGGCCTCTTGTCCAGCATTGACCGTTTGAGGTTCTACCATGATGGTTGCCTCGTTCAGCGTGAGTGCTTCAGGCAGTGGGACAAGGCGGTTTTCATCGTCTTCATTCCAGAAATTGGTGGTTTCGCCCCAGTTTTGCGCTAAAGCTAGTACATCATCCTGGTCAATGCTTCCATTGCCATCGGTATCACAATGTACGGCATTGATGGTAGAATTTGGGGTAGCATAGGTCCAGGGCGCTGCCAGTTGTTCCTGCCATAGCAAGGAAGCATTTGGCCGTGCTGCGCCTGACTCACCAAAAGCTAGTCCGATGTTAAGTAGGTCGAAGTGGTCAACGATTTCACTGAGATCCGTATCGCCGGGCCATACCGGAATACCGCTAATGGAAATAACACCGCTGGTGGGATTTAGGGCAATCGTATTATTGCTAATACTAGTGACTTCCATCACAATGGGGCTATTGGTGAAATCAACATAAGCCACTTCAGCATTGCCGGTTACCTGAAAACAGATTTCAAAGATGACTGTTCCATCGGGCCGGGTGATTCCTTGTACCGCCTGGTCATACCAGCTAAAACGCAGGATGCCATCGTCGGTTTCATCAGTCAGGCCAAAATTATTAATGGTGAGATAAGGTAAATTGAAAGTTTGTACGCCGAAGAAATCCAACTGATCAGGATTCCAATTCATACTAAATTGCATGGCTGTAAGGCCGTTGAAATTATTGACTTGAACCGGAATACATACTATATCTCCCTGATTGGCTGTCGTTTGTCCACCGATGATTTCTACTTCTCCATTGCTGGTCGCATCGGTAACATGCATATCGGTATTTTCAGTATTTACTGCCAAAACGATATCGTTGCCATCCACAAATTCAATTTCAGTAGGCACATTGGTAATCTGGAGGTAGTTGTTGGTATTTGCTGTAGACAATACGGTAAAACACGCTTCAAAAATGCTAGAGCCATCAGGCAGGGTAACTATATTACCCAAGCCGCCATTATCGTTCCAGGAAACAGTAAGCTGGCCTTGGTTGGTTAATTCCGGAGTGATGCCAAAATTAGAGGCATCAAGACCGGGGACGTTAAATTCTCCAATTCCATTAAATGCCAAGGCTAGAGGGTTCCAATTCAGGCTAAATTGAAAGCTTTCAATATCTTCAAATCCGTCAACCATTATCTGAACGCAGTACTGATCATCAATTTGCAGTGTATCCTGCTCTTGGTTGAAGTATAGGTTCACATCTCCTGATGAATTGAGGCAATCTACTTCAATCCCTTCTGCCACGGTTGAACAGTCACCAGAAGCATCCGTAATGGTTAGACTATAAATTCCATTTTGTGTCACGGAAATGACGGCCGGTTCGATCATGGAATTGGTGATCACGGTATCTCCGGTACTCCAGGCATAGGTATAGGGCGCTGAACCACCAGCCCAAATAATCGTTGTGATTTGGATGTTGGTTGGCGAAATACAATTGTAATTTAAACCATAAAGAAGACCGTTATTTGTTATTTCAATGGTTTTTGTATTAGAACAGCCCGATTGATTGGTGACCGTTACCGTGTATGTTCCAGTCTCCAGATCACTTAAATCTTCAGTAGTGGCACCATTACTCCAAAGGTAGGTATAGGTTTGATTCGGATCGGGAACATGCAGGTTGATACTACCATTACCCCCTGGACATGATTCATTAACTCTTGTAGCTGTAAGCACTAAATCCGAATTCCCATTTACTAAATAGGTGCGTTCTAAAGTACAGCTGTTGTTGTCGGTGATAGTGACACTATATAATCCAATAGTCAGGTCTTGGATATCTTCGGTTGTTGCTCCATTGCTCCATGAAAAAGTAAAGGAAGCAGAAGGTGAGGAAGAGGTTGCTGTTAGATCGATGCTTCCATCGGCAATTCCGGTACAACTAGCTGGATAAGTTTGAGCATTTAAGGTAATGTCTGCTTCTTCCGGAATTACAAAGCTTTCTACCAGTTCACAATCTTCATCAGTATTGGTGACGGTCAAATTGTAGATTCCGGCAGCCAGATTACTAATCGAAGCAGTAGTAGCGCCGTTGCTCCAGTCGTAGGTATAGGTACCTGGACCTTGAGCACTTACGGCGATCTGACCTGTATTGGCCGACCCACAAACATCGGGACTAATAAAAGAGTTAAGCTGAATGCCTCCTCCTTGGGTGACCATAAAGCTGGACTCGATCGTTTGGCCGTTATTGTCAGTAACCGATAAGGTATACAATCCATTGGTTGTAATGCCACTGAGGTTAGCAGAAGTGCTGGAAAATCCATTGGGGCCACTCCAACTGTAGGCAAAAGGAGCATTCCCTCCGGAAACAGCAGGAGTAACGACCTCCGCACCTGAATTAAAACAATCAGTGTCTATCACACAGGCGTCTTGTATGATCATCGGGTTACTTCCATTGCTGGCTATTTGTCCACCAATCAGACTGTAATTGGTCAGAATAGCAGAAGACTGGACAACAAATTCTGCCGGAGTTGGGCTATCCAAAAAAATGATTGGAGAAACGCCGGAATTTAGCACTTCAAAATAAACGCGATAAATCACGCTTCCGTCAGGCATCGTAATGCCACTTAGTTGATTGTCTATCCAGGATAAATTCAGGTAGCCAGCCGTACCGGGTTGAACGGGACCAAAATTGGAAGCTTGTAAACCAGTTAAATTGAAATCACTGGCACCAATATAGGCAAGATCGGCTGTTTCCCAACCCATGGTATATTGTATTCCTACAAGATTCTCAAATCCTTTGACACTAATGTCTATAGCAATGGTGTCACCAACCTGTCCACTCTCGGACGATGCTTGTATGGTAAAACACGCATTTTCGATTTGTGCAATGGCCAGGTTAAAGGTGAAAAGGTAACTTAGGAAGAGCAATCCTAATAATCTTTTTTTCATGTGTTTTTAGTTGTTAGTTGATGGAATTATAATTGAACACTGCAAATGTAGGACTAATGGATGCTCTAATAAAGTATAATTTGAGGTATTTATAGGTGAATTTTGTTTCTGTTTTTGTTGTAATTGTTTGATTTGTAATTTTTTATGCAAAAAAAATATAGATTTATTTGGTGTTTGAGCTATTGGTGATCTATAAAAAAATGAGAATATTTTTCAGATAATGCCCAAATCCCTTCCAACTTACACTTCCTGACCAGGTATTGGCATCTTTAATTTCAATAAGTTCGTCAAAGGCCTACAGCTTGACAAAACGTTTTTGCACCATGCCTTCCCTGGTAAAAAGTTGTAAAATATAAGTGCCGGGTGCCAGTATGGAAATTGGAATTTGTGTTAATGCCTGTTCCCAACGTTGCACGACCTTCCCCTCCGGACTTAGCAGCTCGATGGCATCAACTATTAAATCATCCGTGCTCAGCTGCAACAAATCCCTGGCAGGTATTGGATAAAGATTTACCCGATGACTTAACTCTGGACTGCCGGTAGCTGTGGTCCCCATAATCTCCGAAAAGGTGATGGGATGTAGAGCGGGAATCAATTGTTCTTGTACATTAATGATCCGTGGATTTTCAATCTCAAAAGCCATGGGATAATTTTCTTCCTGCAGAATTTCTGCAATGGTCAGGTTGATCTGAGCGATAGCTCCCTGGCCATCCCGGTTTTGTTGATTGATACGACTGATGGCAATATCCAGGCGATTGTCTTCTGGGCGATCTCGGAAGATTTTTATCAATTCACCATTCTCATCACCCAGCCAGGAGTCACTAAAGCTGGCACTGACACTGCTACTTACAACGGCCACCGGATCGTAGACGACTGTAAAGGCCAGACCGTAAACACCTTCAGCAAGGGTCGTTTCATCGCCAAAAAGGATATTAAAAGTAGCCTCCTGTCCGGGGTTGACCGTTTGTGGTTCCACGATAATGGCCGGATCCGCTAGCGTAAGGGCTTCGGGAAGTGGCGTCAGGCGATTTTCCTCATCTTCGCCCCCAAAATTGGTGGTTTCTCCCCAGTTTTGTTCCACAGCCTGCACATCGGCATCGTTGATGATGCCATTACCATCGGTATCGATATGGGCGGCATTGATTGTAGAATTGGGTGTAGAATAGGTCCATTGCGCAGCTAGTTGTTGCTGCCAGATTGCGGAAGCATTCGGTCGGGTTGGTCCAGTTTCGCCATAAGCGAGGCCAATGTTGAGCAGGTCGAAATTATCGACAATTTCGCTGAGATCGGTATCACCGGGCCATACGGAGAGATTGAGGTTTTCATCCGGAACATAAAATGTGCTGCTTCCGGGGATGACGTTAAATAGTTCACCCATATTATCAAAAAATTCGATAGCAGTAGGGACGCCTGCAATTTGTACGGTATTGACAAATTCAGCATCGGGTAATACTGTAAAACAAACTTTAACAAGATGGGAACCATCAGACAAAGTAACCGGAGTTTCAAAGGCGGTATTCCATGATGTTGTGACGACCCCATCATCAACTAAAGGAGGAAGGCCAAAATTGAGGATATCAAGTCCAGGTACATTAAATCCAAGGAGGCTATCGAACTGCAAGGCCTCCGGATTCCAGCTCACCGTAAACTGGAATCCAGCTACATTAACAAACCCATCCACTCGGATCTCTACACAATATTGATCTCCAACTTCCAGGGTGTCTTGATCAGAATAAGGATAAAGAGACAAATCCTCCAGTGTAGTGGAGGCAAAAGCCAGGTTTAATGACAATAAACAAAGAACTAAGCTTAATCCTAGGAATCTTTTTTTCATAATTTTTAATTAATCGGTTTATGGAATTAAAATTTGAGCTACAGCTTGACAAAACGTTTTTGCACCATGCCTTCAGCCGTGAAAAGTTGTAAAATATAGGTGCCGGGTGCCAGTTTGGAAATTGGAATTTGTGTTAATGCCTGTTCCCAACGTTGCACGACCTTCCCCTCGGGACTTAGCAGCTCGATGGCATCAACTTTTAAATCATCCATGCTCAGCTGCAACAAATCCCTGGCAGGTATTGGATAAAGGGTAAACCTTCGGTTCAATTCGGGATTGTAGGTGGCTGTGGTGCCCAAAATTTCTGAAAAGGTTGTGGGATGACCGGCAGTAATGAGTTCCTCCTGGCTGGTGATGATCCGTGGATTTTCAATCTCAAAAGCCATGGGATAATTTTCTTCCTGGAGAATTTCTGCAATGGTCAGGTTGATCTGAGCGATCGCTCCCTGGCCATCCCGGTTTTGTTGATTGATACGACTGATGGCAATATCCAGGCGATTGTCTTCCGGGCGATCTCTGAAGATTTTTATCAATTCACCATTCTCATCACCCAGCCAGGAGTCACTAAAGCTGGCACTGACACTGCTACTTACAACGGCCACCGGATCGTAGACGACCGTAAATGCCAGACCGTAAACGTCTTCTGCCGGAGTCGTTTCATCGCCAAAAAGGATATTAAAAGTGGCCTCCTGTCCGGGGTTAAGGATTTGTGGTTCTACGATGAGCATTGGATCAGCGAGCGTAGTCGCTTCAGGAAGTGACGTAAGGCGATTTTCATCTCCATCTTGCCAAAAATTGGTGGTTTCTCCCCAGTTTTGTTCCAGGGCATGTACATCAGCATCGTCGATGGTGCCATTACCATCGGTATCGATATGGGCGGCATTGATCTCAGAATTGGGCGTTGTATAGGCCCAGAGTGCCGCAGCCTGCTCCACCCAGGTCAGGGAGGCATTTGGTCGGGTTGGGCCGTTTTCGCCGTAGGCCAGTCCGATATTGAGCAAATCAAAATGGTCAACGATTTCGCTGAGGTCGGTATCGCCGGGCCATACTGGAATCCCGTTTATGGTGATGGCACCACTTGATACGGTAATAACTGCCGATTGGTCGTTGACATTGGTGGCATTGATCATCACCGGATTATTGGTGAAATCAACAGAAGCTATTTCCAGGCTACCGGTGGTCAGAAAACAAATGTCGAAGATGGCCGTGCTATCTGCCTGTGTCACCCCCTGCATACTGGGATCTGCCCAGACCAGACTGAGAATGCCTTCAAGGCTGGCAGCATTTAAATCAAAATTACTGATCGATAAATCGGGGAGATTGAAAGTCTGCAAGCCATTAAACTTCAATTGACTGGTATCCCATGCCATGCTGAATTGCAAATCTTTGAGTACTTCAAATCCAATGACCTTTACCGGAATGCATACCTGTGCTCCCGGATCAACGGCAGCTTGTCCACCCCAGATCTGTAATTCGGGATCTGCCTCCGGAACATAAAGATCAATACTTCCTGGCTCGACAGATAGAATATCCTCGTCGAAATTGACAAATTCAATAGCTGTAGGGTCTCCTGAAATTTGGATAATATTGACCATTTCAGCGGAAGACAATACGGTAAAACAAACCTCAAAAAGACTCGTACCGTCCGGGAATGTAGTAGGAACTCCAGTCGTGAATGTCCATAAGACCCCGAGTTTGCCATTGTTGTTTAGCACGGAGTCGATACCAAAGTTTTCGATATCCATATCAGGAAAATTAAACCCGGTAACACTATCAAAATGCAGGGCATCCGGATTCCAGTTCAGGCTAAACTGAAACCCAATAATGTCCACAAAGCCATCTGCCCGCACTTCTATGCAGAACTGATCTCCAGCCTCTAGGGTATCTTGTTCGGAATAGGGGTAAAGGTAAATATCCTCCGGAGGGAGGGTAGATTGTTTCATTTTCAGGTTAGCCAAAGATGTTTTGGCAGCATCCAATGGCAGCAGGTCTTTGGCAGCTAGTTCGTTAATAGGAATGGCAACAACAAGAAATAGATTGAAAATGAAAAACCAGCTAAATAAAGATGGTCTATGGAATCTTTTTTTCATGAGAATTAATTTATCAGTTTATGGAATAGGAGTGCCTCAGAGATAGTACATTTACGATACAACAATCTACCTCCAAACATGCTCTAACGGTTGAGCAGTGAAAATATTTTCTCCGAGGTTTATGACAAATATCTGGGTAACTGTTTGAAGTTAAGAAGGGGCGGTTTTAAAAGACTTTTTTTAATTAATATCTTTCGTTCTTTGACAATTCCCGAGGTCAAGTTAAAATGTAAAACGAAAACGACCTTGGGAAGCGTCGATTTACATTTTCAATTGACTTTAATCACGGCATTTGTCAAAGCATCATTTGCCTGGACAAAGATAAAAAAAATGATCTCCTTTGACAAACAAGCTCGAATGATACCAACGCTAAAGTTATGCTGAAATCATCCCTTATCCGGGTAATAAATACCCTAAGCACCCGGGAACGAAGCCGTTTTCGGGAATACGTACATTCCCCTTATTTCAATAAAAATGAAAAGATAAGGAAGCTTTGTGATCATGTGTTGGATCTGCTTAACGCAAATAAAGCAAACGCTCTAAACAAACCTAAAGTATACCAAACTATTTATGGAAAAGAGCCCTTTCGGGAATTGCGCCTGAACAACCTGATTTCCGACCTACTACAATTGCTTTATGATTTTCTGGCCGATCAACATCACCAGGAGCAAAATTTATTACAAAAAAATGAATTGCTGGAATGTCTACTCGACCGGGAATTACACGACTTGGTAGACCGCAATGGCCGTCGTTATCGCAAGCTGCTGGATGAATATCCTTTGCGTAATCATGAACACTACTTTCTAGAGTACTTGTACCATGAGCGGCTTGACAGCCAATCGCTTGCTGCCGGAAAAAGGGGGTACAATGAACATCTCCAGCACAAAAGTGATCAGTTGGACATTTATTACTGGAGCAACAAACTACGTATTGCCTGTGATATGGCCAGCCGCAATGTAGTGGTGAATGCCCGCTATGATTGCCATTATCTGGATGATTTGCTGGAGAATTTTCGTCAGAACCGCTTTGAGCTACAAGCCATTCCAGTCTTGCAGGTTTATTATAAAACCCACCAGATGATTACGGAAACCAATGATTCGACGCATTATTTTGCTTTAAAAGAATTATTGGCACAACACAATGCTTTGTTTCCACCAGCGGAATTGAGGGTATTGTACAATTATGCGCTCAATTATTGTGTCAAACAAATCAACTTCGGCCAGCATATTTTCCACAAGGAAATTTTGGACTTATACCGGGTATTGCTGGAGAAAAAAATCATTTTCAAAAACGGCTACCTCACCCAATGGTCTTATATCAACATTAGTGCTGCTGGTATCCGCCTGCGTGAATTCGAATGGACGGCGCAGTTTATTCACAACTACGCACCATATTTGTTACCGGAAGTAAGGGATAATGCTTATACCTATAACCTGTCCAGTTTGTATTTTGAAAAAAAGGATTATCAGGCGGCTCTAGGGCGGTTGCACGAGGTGGAATTTACTGACGCCTTCTACCACATGGGGGCCAAATTGATCCAACTCAAAAGTTATTACGAACTGGAAGAAACCGAACCCTTTTTTGCCTTGCTGGAGGCTTCCCGTCAATATTTATCACGGAACCGCCAATTGTCCGACTACCAAAAACAATCCTATGGTAACTTTCTGAAAATTGCCAACCGCATCCAAAAATTGGCATTAAAAAAGGGCATAATACCAGCAGAGGAATGGCAAAATAGCTATGAAAAGTTGCAACAACAACTGAATGACCCAAGCCCGTTGGCTAGTAAGAATTGGTTGCGGGGAGTGATAGAGGAGATGGGGTAGGAGATGGCCAATGACATAATAAAACAGTAGGTTTGGGTTTAGGGCAATAACGGTGGTCGCACCTATCACGCTCAGTCAAAAAACTCGAATACTTATGCTTCCCTAAATGAATTTCTCCTATGGTGTTCTACCTGGTTCATCCCCTATTTCTATAACTATAACTGGACTTTTGACAGTTAGAGAAGAAACAAGATAAGATTATGAAAATACAGAACTGTTGACGACATTTGAAAGTCACTACAAATCCAAATGTTATGGTCGAACAGTTCTGCAAATCAATATTACAAATACAAACTGGAAATAGCAAAGCCCTGGCGAATTTAGTAATGGGCTTATCGAGTCAAATAAGCGCCCGCTCGGTAGTAGAAATAGCCTTAAATCCATGCTATCATTATCAATATAGCAGCATTAGCAAGAGTGTTGATGTATTGGATAAGAAAAGCAGGCGGAGCAAAGGGGATCAAGACCAAGTGTTAAGTCGACAAGAAGTCGAAAAAAAATTTGCCTATCAAGGTGGCACATTTTTCCAAGCCCTTCGAGAAATTTTGGTTGTTGAATACAGATATAAGCTCGTTATTTCGACTTCATTCGCCGACCTTACCTCAAAGGAGGTACGTCTATAAACCCAATAACCAGGTAAAGGGTAATCGCCCGGTAGATATAGGGTATGAATTTAGCACTGTTGGCCTATCTTGCCGTCAGCCCCGGTACGGGATAAGTGAACCGGCATGGAATCCACCGCTGAGCATGCGGCTGGTACCTTATGGACAGAACAAGAATAGTTTTACGGCCAAACAGGTTAATGATCTACTGAATAATGAGGCATTACCCTTAGGTAGTTCCTTGACCGTTAACACCTTAGATAGCAATTATAGCAGCCACTCATGATCAGGCTAATTTGATCAATATTATTCGATTTCCATCGAATCGAAATGTGTGGGAGCAATTGACGGAGGAACAGGTAAAACAGCACCGGGAGGATAATAATGATAATCGAGGAGCAAACAAGGTATATGGAGCTAAATACAAACTTAGCCAGGTAGCGGATTGGGACAAAGCGGCTGATGAGCAAAGCAGTTTTGGTATAAAACTAAGTAATGGAAAGAAGTGTATTGTCCAATTGTCTATATGGGAAGATATGCTGATTCGCTCCAAGCGAGGACATAACATGAAGGATAAGCCTTTTCGTTTAGTCCAAATTCGATTACTGGATGGCCAAACCATGCAAGCTGTGTTTAAGAATAGTATGTGGCTTGGCGTATGGGGAGATCAGCGAAGACAAATAACAGGAGAAGAAATCTATTGGTCTTATCGTAATAGGTATGACATAGAACATTTTTTTCGCTTTGGGAAACAACGCTTATTACTGGATAAATCTCAAACCCCAGATGAAGAACACTTACAGAATTGGTTGGAAATTGTGAATCTGGCTTATTGGTTACTATTGGTGGGAAAACAACAGGCCACGCACAGTTGTCGAAAGTGGCAACAGTACGATAAGAACTATAAAAAACGGATACAGCAGGGTCTCAAGGTAACCCCTTCTCAGGTTCAATTACAAATGGCAGGAATTATTTTAGGGTTTGACCAAAGTCCTTTTTTACCAAAAGTGCAAATAAAAGGAAAAGGAAGACAAACAGGGCAAACTCAAACTAAAAGAAAGCGATATCCCATTTTAGAACTGAAAAAAAAGAAGAAAAGGAACAGATTCAGGTAACTGACAAGGAAATATAACACTAGTTAATCAATATCAATGATCTGATCAAATTCAGATCAGGCCTCTGGAGTTGTCAAAAGTCCAGTAACTATAAGGGGTCAGCGAAGAATAACTTACCCATTTGATGCGGCTCTTTTGCCACCAACCGTTGTTGCTCAAATCCTTGCTTAGTGGTGGCCAAGCGCGGTTTTCGCGCTTGCGTGCCGTAGCACTTCAGCGCGCAGCGCACGCCTAGGCTGGTGACAAAATAACTCGCCTGAAACAGACAACTTATTCTTCGCTGACCCCTAAGAAACGGGAAACAATTAAAAAGATGTCAACGTTCAAAGAAGGTGCGACCTCTCTGAGGTCGAATAAAAGTCTACGCTCTGGGCTAACAAAGTGTGACCTCTCTGAGGTCCATGGCAGGTGTAATTTCACTTATTCCACTAGAAAATCATCCAAAACGAATTTTGTGTTCCAATCAGACGCTGCGTTGTCAGGAGTCAGATCGCTTCGCTGTCAGCGTTCTCACAGCGAATCGATCTTAAAAGCACCATCGCTTTGGACCACAGCGTGGTCTAAGTATATTAGCACGTAATAACGTCACGGTTTTCGACTACAGCGTAGTCGCACCAAATTCCCCACCACCCCAAAATCAATCAAAACCCAACCACATAGCCAACCAAATTTGCCCTCGCTGTGATCTTAATTGCAGAATAAACCAGTGTAGATAAACCAGCCCGTAGCACGGTCTAATTACGTTAGCCAAGGGACCGCTTCGCGGTCCAAATACGTTAGCACGCCACCACGTTACGATTCTTCGACTACAGCGTAGTCGCACCAAGTACTCCACCACCCCAAAACCAATCAAAATATAAACCATTTTGCAGACGTAGTTTGATCTTTCTGTGATCCAAAGCGATGGTGCTTTTAAAAAAAAGTGTTCCAGCCATAGAGCGCAGCGATCTCACCTCCAAAACACCCTTTTACTCCTTCAAAATTTTCCGGCTAATAATTTCCGAATCAGACACCAAACGTATCCAATACACCCCACTAGGTAAAGCCTGCAAATCAAGCATCAGCACTCGATCAGCGACCGGGTGTTGTTGTAGGCGTTGTCCTTTAGTATCAAAGACTTGTAAAATACCTTTCACCTCCCGATCCCATTGCACTGTGACGACATCACGACCCGGATTTGGATATACCAACATCTCTGTTGGGCCATTATTACCCGGGCTACTCAGAAAAATCGGATCATCATAGTCGGGGTGTTGCGCACAACCAGCAGGGATCGTGGCAGGGATTTCTAATTGTAATTCACAGCCTTCGTCATTTAAAACAATCAAAGTAAATACGGTGGGCTGGCTGATATTGGCCAGTGTTGTTGGGCAGTTCTGGCAGAAGACATTGGCCTGTGGATACCAATAGTAGAAATCGGCATTGGCTACCTCAGCAGATAGGGTGAAAATTTCAAAGGGGCATGCTTCTATCTGGTCGGTAGCTTGCAAAACGGTTAAGGGAGGCACCATTGAGAGGGTAATGGAGTCGGTCAGTATACAGCCATCCAGTAGGGTTACATTGGCGTAGTAGGTGCCGCTATTAATGGAATCAAATTCGGTTATTATCAGGCAGTTATTTTCAAAATAATAGTTGTTGGGACCAGTCCAGATGATCTTTTGGGCATTGATATTCAAACACAATTCAACAGTAATACCCCTACAAACGTCAAGTATTGGCTCATTGAAGAGCTCGGTAGGTAAATTGTCGACCGAAATCGTGATAGAATCGGTAGCCTGACAACCCAATGAATTTGTCGCCGTCAAAATATAGGTAGTTGAAGTGGACGGTGAAACGATGGGGTCTGCACAATCCGTACAACTAAGTCCTGTACCAGGTGACCAGGAGTAGGAAGCATCATCACCATAATCAGCCTGCAAAATGGTAGATGCGCCTGTACAAATGCTTTCACTTTCGGCACTGATTACTAGCGTAGGACATACGGGAATGGCACAAGTAACTTGGGCAACCTCATTGATACAGGGGCCGCTATTTAGCACGGCAACTGTCACCGTCACTTCTTCGCCGGGAGCGAAGGTGTCAAATATCCATTCCGTATTGGTTGTTGAGGGCATAGGTGTACCATTAAGCGTCAGCTCATACCCATCAGCATCTGGGATTTCATTCCAGTTGAAGCTGAGGGTATTGGCCGGAACATCAAAAGTGCAGGCCAAATCCGGGGCAGGGTAGGGGGCTTCAATAGTAATGGTTTGGCTAAATATCGCACCTGGACAATCCCCATCAATAAAAAGACTCAATTCCTTATCTCCAGTTGTATTCCATTGCAAAGTATAAGGCCCGCCATCACTTCCTGACAATACATTTGCCCCAGCAAAATCCCAGCTGAAATCAGCATTTGAAGGCGCATCGCCGGTGTATTGTACTTCAATAGTATCAGCTATACATCCAAGATTATCCACCAAAAAATCTGCCTGAAAGCTAGGCAAAACCGTTACCACCATGTTTGCCTGATAACTACATGGACCTTCGGTATAACTAACGAGAAGGTTATGATTGCCAACGCCACAAACCTGTGGATCAAATAAACCAATAGCCGCATCGATGATACATGGTCCCTGCCAATTGATCGTTCCATTACCATTGCCACCATTAACGATAACCTCTAAAAGAAAGGGCGCTGCATCCTGACAAACGGCAATGTCATTTCCCACCTCGAGGTTGACCAATGGACAATCAATGGCCGAGCAAGTCTGCTGTGATATTTGCTGACAGTTATCACTATTGGTGGCAAGTACCTGTATGCTGACTGTTTCATTGGGCGAAAGCCCGCTAACCGTATACATATTGTCCGTTTGAATACCATTGGGTCCACTGATAGAGGAGGCTTCATAGGTCACATTGGGTTCGGGATTCCAGCTAAAAGTAACCGAGCTAAGTGTGCTGCTACAATTGATAATTGGCGCTGTTGGAAAGGGCACTACTTCAATAAAAATGCTATCCACCAGGTTACAGCCATTCGAAGTGGTTACCGTTATCCAATAAAGGGTGGAAATGGTGGGGTCAATGTCAATACTAGAGGTAGCCGCTCCAATACTCCACATATAAGCATCAAAAAAACCATCTACACTCAAATTTACAGTCTCTCCAATACAAATAATCGTATCGGTGGCGATAATGGTGACCTGATCATCCTCTACAGTCACATTGATTGAGGCAATACCGCTACAGCCGTTACTATCAGTAACTGTCAAATTATATTCCGTAGCAGAATCCGGGCCGACCCAGATGTTTTCCGTGTTTTGGCCGGTGCTCCAGGCAAAGGTATAGGGCGGTGTTCCTCCTGAATAATTGGCAATTAATAAGGTCGAATCACCAGAACAGATACTGGTATTGTTGGTTTCAATGGTTACACTTGGAGTGGTTACCGGAGTGATCAATACCTCATATTCAGCACCACAGCCTTGAGCATTCGTTACCGTCAACACATAGGTGGTGGGAATGGTAGGTGAAACGGTGATAGGAGAAACATTTTCACCGGTGCTCCATTCGTACAGTAGGCTGGCATCAGCTGAACCCAGGGTAAGGCTTTCGCCTAAACAGATGTTTCTATCCGGCCCCAGGTCCTGGGCGGCAAAATCATTTACAGTAACCAATACCTCACCATAGCCCTCACAAATAGCACCTTGCACCGGACCGATGACTGAATATAAAGTTGTGGTGGTAGGCGCGATATTTAAGGTTGGACTGATAATGATCAGGTCATCCCCTGAATACCATCGATAAACCTGACCACCACTAGCGGATAACTGGACCGTCTCGCCCGGGCAAATCGTTACTTGTGGGCCAGGCGAAACAATTAGCGCCGGGAAGGGATATGCCGGTACAATAACGGTATCGGGCTCGGAAAAACAATTGCCTACCGCAGTCGTTAAAATATAGGTGCCGGAGCCAGGACCATTTGTTGGATTCCGCTGGGTAGACGTATAACCATTGGGCCCCTGCCAGTGGTAGGTAACATGAAACGTTCCGTTGTCCGTAACATCGCCGTAAAGCAGGGGCGATTCGTTAAAACAAACCGCCTCTTCAAAACTTGCTATTGCGGTTGGCGTAGGCAGGTTACTAATAGAGAAGGTGTTTTCATAAACGATATTATTACTTAAAGAGGAAGATTCAAGGGTATAATCGCCCGGGCAAAGGTTATTGATTGTGTCAATGCCCGTAGCAAAGGTATCTTCCATGATAATATTTCCGAAATTATCCAATAGGCGGTGTTGCCATTCAGCATCTAAAGTTGTAATAAACAACTGGCCAGTACAAGCGCTATCACAGGTATTATTGGTATTAGAAATATGCAATACCGTTGCTTCATAATAGTCTGGTGGGAAGAATATATAGTCGATCATGGAACTACACTGATCATTCATCCATGCACCGGATCTCCCATCTGACAAGACATCAATTAGAGCCACAAGGCCTGATGATTCGCCTGGTGGAGCGTCTTCGTCTACCTGGATGGACCAACAAAAGGTAAGAGGTGCCGCTGTCTGGCCGATAAGGTTGCAGCCATTGGGCCCATCGCCAAAATTATTTCCCGGATTTCCGTCCATTGGCCCTCCTATATTGGAGTCAAAGGCAAAACCAGGGCCAAAAGTAATTCCCGTATTAAAACTGGTCCAATTGTCATACCAACCCCAAATACCGGTTTGGCTACAAGATGGGGGCGGAATAGGCATAATGGTAGATAGGTCCCAGTCAACACCAAATTGGACTTCTACAGCATGAAGCCATTCGTTGGACTCCCCATCAGACCAGAAGGCAACGGTATAACAAAAATCGACCGTCGTTCCGGGAGCATAAGATAGGGTCTCTGAATCTGGAAGTGGATCAACCGTCAGAAATCCTTCGTTTAAACAATTAGGCAACTGTGCAAATCCAAATGCGGAAAGGAAGCAAAATAAAAATACGGAATAGTATCTCATCAGAAAGATTTTAGGTGCCACACAAATTACACTAAAATCTCTTTTTGTCAAAATAAGAGGATGTGGGAATAATTATGTCAACGAGTGAGTACTTAGGAGTCAGGAAAAATTTCACCGCTGAGGCGCGAAGTACGCTGAGATAACGCAGAGAAAATACTGGTATTTTCACACTGCGCTCACTGCGCCACTGCGGTGAATAGAAATACGAGTCATGGTTTATCCTTTTCGAATAACGCCCATCCCTGATTTATTTGCTGATAATCACCTTTCTATTATAACATCCCTTATCGGTTAGCATTTGCACCTGATAACTACCCATCGGGAGATTACCAATATTCAGATTACCTGAATTAGGAAGTTTTTCCCGCCATACTTTCTGACCTAAATTGTTGAAAAAACTGATTTCAAAAATACGGATACCTGGAGCATAGATATTCAAGTTGTCTCTAGCTGGATTTGGCGATAAGATGATTTGCTGATCGACAAAAGGATCAAATTGACTACTAATGATCTCCGACATCGTACTTTGCGCATCAACGGGAATCTCTTCGCCCTGGAAATTGATGAGCCGTACATTTTTAATTTTGAATTCTGCGAGCAACACATTGCGTTGTTCATCGGTTGACCAAAACAATATGTCGTCCTCTATCGTGACTATAAACTGACCAATAGCGCCTGAACCACTGACATTGACTCCATCGGTGCGGCTGAGGCCAATATCAATTTGTCCTTGTCCATGAAAATCTTTTTGCAGGACAAACAAATCCTCATTCAAGGCACCCAGCCAGGAATTGCTGATGCTCACAAAAGCGGTATTGGGCGTAATAATTTCGGGGTTATAGACCAAACTAAACGCCAGACCATAAACCTCTTCAGCGGGTGCCTCTTCGGTTCCCAAAATGAGTGGGAGACTGATTATTTGTCCTTCAAAAATGGTGTCAGGCTGAAGGTAAAAAGGAACATCCATCAGCGGCCTGTAGGTATCCGGATCACCTTCATCCCTGAATTGATGCACTTCTCCCCAATTGAGGCTGATGGCGAGGGTGTCATTCAGGTTAATTATTCCGTTGCCATCGGTATCGCTATGTTTGTAATTGTTGCCATCAGGCGTAGCATTGCCCCAATCAGGAGAAGGTTGTGCCGCCCAGTTCAGCGTAGCATTAGGGCGGGTGGGGCCAGAGGAATCGATGGCCAGACCAATGTTCAAGACGTCAAAGTTATCGACCATCCCATTATCATCGGTATCTCCTGGCCATACTGGCGTATCAGTGACCAGAATATCTATCCAAAAGGGGAAACAGGGACTGCCAGTGCCATAACAAAGTTCTAATGCCATAGAATCAAGGCCAGCTTCCAGACCGATAAAATCAATACAATTACTCCCAATCGATGTATTATAATCCATAAACCCCATTGGTTCGACCCATATTTGGTTGACCATCAACCCAATTGGCCCCAGTGTTGGATCACACCAGGTAAGGGTATCTCCTACTTCTATTGTATCCGATAAAAACCAGCTGCACTCGATCACCGTGATGGTTATGGAATCAGTGTTAATACAGCCATCAGCATCTTCTACCTGAACGGTGTAGACGGTTGTTTCCGTTGGAAAAGCTTGTGGATTTGCGATGTTAGGATCATTCAAAAAAGTCGTTGGCGACCATTGGAAATTTACCGCGTTTGGAGCAATAGCCACCAATGGAACTATCTGACCTCCACAAATAATCGTATCGGAATTAACAGATAAAGATGGGCCTTCTATCACTAAAACGGAATCGAGGCTTACCTCACAGCCATCCGTATCGGTGATGGTGAGGCTATAAAATCCGGGTGAAGCTACAGTATGGGTGTTTTGTATGGTGGTTTGATTGTCCCACCAGGTATAAGTGTAAGGCGCGGTGCCTCCCTGAGGTACTACCGAGATGCTACCGGGGTTGCCTAGACAGGAGATATTTTCTACTTCAACCGATCCAACGACCAGATTGGAGGCCGATACAATTTCAATCAAGGTATCTGCATAACAACTGCTGTCATTGATCGAAATTACATATAACCCGGGCGCTAAATCAACAGAAACATTGCCATTACCCATCACTGCACCATTGACACTTAGCCAGTAATCGTCAAAATTTGGATCTACACCTCCCGATGCGGAAACAAGGGTGAGGGTACTCAGGCCGTTTGCACAAGTAAGGGTGGGGTTAAAATCAAGTTCATAGGTAAGGTTATTGGTATAAGGCAAATCAAAGGTGACCGTTGCGGGGCAGTTATTTTCTGAATAGGCTGTAATTTCATAATGTCCGGGGAAAAGGTGGTCAAAATCAATATCTGGCAGACTCAAGCCATTAAGTTCCCCCTCAAATTCAACCGGCAATCCATTGAGAGATTCTAAAGTGACACTTCCGTCGGCACTGCCATTGCAATAAGCTGGTGTCATGGTTTCTACAAACAACTGAAATAGGGCCTCCTCAATCTGTGAAGGATCAATGAGCTGAATACATCCCCCTGGATCTTGTATGGCTAAACTGACAATTGCTCCTGAATCAATTTGGATATTTCCTGCCGGAATTGGACTAAAAGTGAGGCCACCATCCAAAGAATAAGCATAACCGTCACTGGAAGCGGGACCTTGCAGACTTAGAATATCGATGCCATTTGTGCATTGAGATCGATCAATCACTGCCGACCATTCTGTAGTCGGTTGTACGCCCACCACAAAGCCATCATCCACAGTACAACCAATAGCATCTGTGATGGTGATAGTGTAAGCCCCTGGAGATAGATTAAACAAATCCGGATCATCCCCCGGACCGGGGGTATTCAAATCGTAGGTGTAGGGAATGGTCCCTCCGGTAATGATGATAATCAACTGACCATCATCAACATTTACACAAGAAGCATCAGTGACTTCCATGAAAAGATCGAGCTCCGGGGTTACTGTGACCTCAAATTCTGCGCCTACCTCACAACCAATATCGTCGACACCGGCAAAGGTATACGTACCGGCATTGTTCAAATCCACATTGGGGATACTCGGATGACTCTCATCAGAGAAAAATCCATCGGGCCCGGTCCATAGATAGGATTGACCATCAAAAATATAGGGTTCAAAAAGCAAGGTGCCACCGTGACAAACAGGGCTATTGGAAAAAGGCAATAATCCAAAGTCGAGGTATTGGTGTAAATCGACAAAGACTTCATGCATTTGCTGACAACCTGCTGCATCAGTTACCGTTACGGAATAAATGGCATCATCAAAAGGTGATTCCACGATTGGATTGGGGCAATCATTACAGGTCAGGGCATCATTGCCATTGGTACTCCATTGGTAGGCGACGGCCTCGGGAGCAATAACCTGGAGTTGTAGATTATCGCCGCCACAAATGGCGGTGTCAGGAGTAATCGATTGTATTAAATCATTACGGGGATTGTTGACGGAGCCGGGTAGCATTTGAGCAGCTAGTGGTTCGCCATTCTCATCGGTTACTTCCAGTGCGAGTGGGGTTTCTGATGCTTCAATAAGGGTAAAGCTGCAATTATTTAACACCCTGAAACAAACTTCAAAGAGCATGGTGCCATTGGGTAAATTTAGGCCACCATCGGGCGGTGGGGTCTGGCCTGCTGCTCCAAATAAATGGTCGCTTAGGATACTAAAGTCACTCAGTGTAATCCAGGGGAGGAGTGAATTGGTGACCATGCTCTCAGCATCCAATTCAGTATCATCCCATTGCAAACTTAATTGAAAATTTTGAACGCCGCTAAAGTTGTTAACGGTGATCGGAACACAAATAAGATCACCCTCCTGGGAGGAAACATTACCTACTTGAAAGGTAACTTGGGCTTGTAAACTGGTAAAGCTAGCCATCAAAAGAAAAAACAAAGAAACTAGCCTGGTCGTAGTAGCGCGAAACAAGTCTAATAATTGCTGCATGGTTTTGGTATTAAGTATAATTATATTCATGGGATGTTCTTATAATTCAAATTTACCCTTCCTTGCCTTCTTTCGAAAGTACAATTAATTTGATTTCTAGATTTTTTTATGTAAAATTGGGATGTTTATTTTTTTTAAAAATCTGAAAATCAATTTTTTAAGAATATATCTTGTGAAAATTTCTAGGAAATGAAGAACAGCAAATTGATCCTATTGCTATCAAAATTATCCCCCAAAGAGCTAAACCGGCTAAGAGAATTTGTTGATGCGGACTTTTTCAACCAACACAAAGGTTTAAAAAGGCTTTGTAATTACCTCCTGGATCAGGCCCCTGAATTTTCTGAGGAGGTGTTACAACGAGAAAAAGTTTATGCCCAGGTGGAGCCCGGAACAGGCTATAATGATGACCGACTCAATAACCTGCTATCTGATTTGTTACAGCTGGTGTATGCTTTTTTCACACACCTGGAACTAGAAAAACGACCGGATTTGCAAGGGCAGATGCTAACGGATAGGTTGTTGGAATTAAACCTCCCAAAACACTTGCGCCATCAGGTGCGCCGACAAGAGCAGCTATTGGATCGGAGGCAGGACCGGAGTTTTGATTATTTTAATGCAGGCTATCATCTTCACCAACACCTGGATCGTTTTGAGCTTGGACAGCAAAACCGGCGATTTAGCAGACATTTACAACAGGAAAGCGATCATATAGATCGTTATTTTTTAATCCAAAAGTTTCGGCTTGCCTGCGAAATGAGTAGCCGTAATAGCGTCATCAGAGCCTCGTATCATTGTGATTTTATGGCCGAATTGGTCAATATTTACGAAGAGCGGAAGTATTTGCAGCAAATTCCCGCCTTACAAACCTACTATTGTGCCTGGCGGATGCTGGAACAACGGTCGGATGCTACCCATTTTTATGAGTTGAAACAATTATTGCAAAAACATCATCCCCTTTTTCCACTGGCAGAACAACGGTTGCTTTACAATTATGCCCTGAATTTTTGCATCAGTCGCATCAATTCCGGAGAGTCGGAATATTACCGGGAAACCTTGGATCTGTATCAAAGTATGCTTGATTCTCGCATCATTTTTGTGCGGGGTATCCTGTCGCAATGGGCCTACAAAAACATTATTACTACGGGCATTCGCCTCCAGGATTTTACCTGGACAGAGAACTTTATTCACCAATATAAAGAATACTTACCCTTAGAAGAACGCCCCAATGCAGTGGCCTACAACCTTGCGGCCCTCTATTATGCCCGATCAGATTACAAAAATGCTTTATTGCAGTTACAAGATGTAGAATTTACGGATGCTTCTTACCATACCGGTGCAAAGATCATTCAACTAAAAAGTTATTATGAACTGGATGAAAGTGAAGCCTTCTATTCCCTGATCGAAGCCTTTAAAAAGTACCTGAGTCGCAACCGACAACTTTCCGATTATCGCAAAAAGGCCAATATGAATTTTTTGCGGCTGGCCCGCCAGATTTACCAGTTTAAAAATGAATACCACTTGATGCATAAAAATGAATGGTTGGAAAAACACAAAAAGCTAAACTTACAAGTGGAGACCATTGATCCGATTGCAAATAAAGAATGGCTGAAAAGAGTGTTGGGTTTGTTTGTGGGGTAGCGCATGTTTGAAGGTGGTGTTCTACAACGCATTACAATCCTTTCTTCAAGCGTAGTTGCTCCATCCCTTTCAAGGAAAACAGGTTAAGAAAGCCGAAAAAATGTAGCACAATAAAAGTGGTTAATGCCAGAAAAAATTAACAATTTTTCCATTTCTTCCAGGAGTATTTTATTCCGCAAACGGTTGCAATAGTTTAATTTTATCCTATTGAAGTCATTAGGCCAAAATTTATTCTTTTCCCGGCATATTTTTGCTTGTTTTGTAGGAAATTTGTGTAAATTATTACACACTTGCTAAACTAGATTTTGAAACTTAAATTTCAGTGTATGAAACTTAAAATGACATCCTTCCTGGTGTTGTTTCTGTGTCTGACCGTAGGGTTGATGGCTCAACGAACCATATCAGGCGTCGTCACCGATGCAACTACAGGAGAACCACTCATCGGGGCCAATGTTCTGATAGTTGGTACCAGCACCGGTACAATTACAGATTTTGATGGAGCCTATTCAATCGGTATTTCAGCAGACACCAAACGGCTGGAGATTTCTTATACCGGTTACAGAACACAAACTTTTGATATTGGAACTTCAGATAAGATCGACGCACAGCTGACTGCTGGTGAGATTCTGGAGGAAGTAGTCGTAATAGGCTACGGTACTACCAAAAAAAGTGATGCTACAGGAGCTTTGACTGCTGTTAATGACAAGGCTTTTAATAAAGGTGCCATTGTATCTGCTGACCAGCTGATTGCCGGTAAGATAGCGGGCGTACAAATTCAGTCCAACACAGGAGAACCAGGCGGACAATCCAAAGTACGGATTCGTGGCGGTACTTCTATCAATGCTAGCAATGAGCCACTCTACGTTATTGATGGTGTGCCTATCAGTAACTCAGCGGTTAACCCCGGCGGCTTCTCCGATGGTAGAAACCCGTTGAACTTCTTGAATCCAAGTGATATTGAGACCTTTACAGTCTTGAAAGATGCTTCCGCAACGGCAATCTACGGATCAAGAGGCGCAAATGGTGTGATCATCATTACCACCAAAAAAGGAAAAGCTGGCAACCCTGCACGTTTATCCTATGACGGCTATTACTCTGTAGCGGAGCTAGTCGGTGAACCTGACAACCTGGATGCCGAGGCATTCCGTAATGTGATTACCTTCAAAGCACCGGAAAGATTGGAGCAATTGGGTGATGCCAACACCAACTGGTATGATGAAATGCTGCAAACTTCTACAGGGCACAACCACTCGCTGAACTTTACCGGTGGTGCTGAGAATATCGGCTACCGTATTTCTGCCGGTTATCAGCAACTCAAAGGTGTGATCAGAACTTCGGAAACGGAGCGCACCAATATTGGATTGAACTACAACCATTCTTTCCTTGAGGGAGATCTATTGCTGAATGTCAACCTTAAAGGTGCCTTTACAAAAGACCAGTTTGACCCCAATCAGGTATTTGCGGCCTGGAATTTTGATCCAACTCAGGAGATTTATGATCCGGAAAACAAGGCATTTGGTGGCTTTTTTGAATATGGCAATACCAATGCGCCGCGCAACCCGGTTTCTGGCATTGAACAAAACCAGGAATTTGGCCGTAACTTTCGCAGTGTAGGTAACCTGGATTTGGAATACAAACTCGATCGCCTGATCAAAGGGTTGAGTGTTAAAACGAATCTGGGTTATGATATCCTCAATGGCGACCGCAAGCGATTCCAACCGACGACCTATGTGAATACACAAGTGGCTGGATACAACGGTGAAGTCAGGATTGAAAACTATATAAGAACCAATAAACTGCTTGATTTCTACCTGACGTACAAAAATTATATCAACGATGATAATCGGGTAGAACTTACAGCGGGTTATTCTTACCAGGATTTTTACGAGGAATATCCTTCTCTTAGAGCGATTGACTTATCTACCGATATCTTTGGATTTAATTCCACCAGACCAGCCAGTAGATTTGAGGCCAACAATAGCGTTGTAGAAAACCGACTGATTTCTTTCTTCGGTCGTGCCAATTATAGCTTCAAAGACAAATACCTGCTGACCGTGACTGTGCGCCGCGATGGTTCTACCCGCTTTGGTGAAGCCAACCGCTGGGGTACTTTCCCTTCTGCCGCTTTGGGATGGAGAATTTTGCAGGAAGGCTTTGCGCAAGGCCTGACGGGTATTTTTTCTGACCTGAAATTACGTGTAGGATATGGTATTACCGGTAATCAGGAAATTCCTAATTTCCAGTATCTATCCCGCTATTCCCTGTCTGATGTCCGGGCCCGCTATCAGTTTGGTGAAGGATTCATTACTACTGCTCGTCCCAATGCTTATGATGCAGCACTGAAGTGGGAAGAAACGACTTCTTACAATATCGGTCTTGATTTTGGCTTTTCTAATGGAAGAATCAGTGGCTCGATCGAATATTATTACAAAAGTACCGATGATCTGCTCTTTACGGTCAACGTCCCTGCTGGTACCAACCTTTCTGACCGGGTATTGACCAATATCGGTGAAGTAGAAAATTCCGGTATTGAATTGACGCTGAACGCCGTTGTTCTGGATACCAAAGACTTTAGCTGGGACTTGAATTTTAATGCTGCAAACAACAAGAATGAGGTAGTGGCTATTGATCGTATCGCCAATCAGGGTATTCTTACAGGTGGCATCTCTGGTGGTGTAGGTAATAATGTACAAATTCATCAGGTAGGTAGCCCGATTAGCTCTTTCTTTTTGTTTAAACACAAACTTGGTGCTGATGGCCTTCCTTTACCGGATGGTATTGATCACAATGATGATGGGCAAATTAATCAGGCCGATATATACGAAGACACCAATAATGATGGTACTGTGAATGATTTGGACAAGCAGGTTTCAGAACAACCTGCTCCGAAATATATCCTGGGATTGACTTCCAATATGTCTTATAAAGGTTTTGACCTGAGTGTCAGCCTGAGAAGTAATATTGGCAATTACATGTACAACAACAATGCCTCTGTTCGTGGATATTTTGACCGCTTGTCAGAAAATGCATCCTTTGTCAATAACCTGCATGCTTCTACATTGGAAACGAAATTTACCCGCCCACAATATTTCTCAGATTATTACCTAGAAGATGCTTCTTTCCTGCGAATGGATAATTTAACATTGGGTTATACCTTCAGACCAGGAAAAGGTTTTTCAAGTATTCGACTTTATGCAACAGGCCAGAACCTATTTGTAATCACTAAATACAAAGGGTTAGATCCTGAGGTGGGTAATAAAGACAATATTGGTATCGACAACGCTCCGTATCCAAGAGCCAGAGGATTTATTTTTGGCGTAAGCCTTGGATTGTAATTTGTAAACCAAACATTAAAATGTTGAAACCATGAAAAATATTATCAATATAGCTTTAGTTCTGGTACTGTTTGCAGGTAATGCCTGTACAGACCTGGACCTTACGCCTCCTGATCAGGCCACTCCTGATATTTTCTTTCAGGATGAAACCGCCTACGAAGCATTTATTGCCCGGGTATATTCAGGCTTGGCAGTTACCGGCCAAAATGGTCCTGCCGGAAGTGCTGATTTATCTAGTTTAGATGAAGGATTTTCCAACTACCTACGCCAATACTGGCAGTTGCAAGAATTGACGACCGATGAAGCGGTAATTGGCTGGGGAGATGAAGGCTTGCCGGAATTGCACGGCCATGCCTGGACTTCTGCCAATCAGTTTATACGTGCCATGTATTACCGCATCTTCTTTCAGGTATCTATGGCCAATGAATTCCTCCGGGAATCAACCCAGGACAAACTGGATTCCAGAGGTGTAAGTGCCGCTATACAGTCTGATGTCAAAGCATACCGCGCCGAGGCTCGCTTTTTGCGCGCTTTGAGTTACTGGCACGGTATCGACCTGTTTGGAGCCATTCCTTTTTATACGGAGGAATCCAGCATTGGTTCAGAAGCGCCAAGTCAGGCCAGCCGGGTAGAAGTTTTCAACTTTATTGAAAGCGAACTCAAGGCCATCGAAAACGATATGATTGCTCCACATGCTAACCAATACGGTCGTGTCGATCGTGCTGGATTGTGGATGCTACAGGCTAAATTGTACCTCAATGCTGCCGTATATACCGGCACGGAGCGTAATAGCGATTGTGTGGTCGCCTGCAAAAAAGTAATTGATGCTGGTTACAGCCTGCAAGAGACCTACCAACACCTGTTTATGACCGATAACAACAACTCCAATGAGATTATTTTTGCCATTCCTTTTGATGGTAAAAATACCCAAACCTGGGGTGGTATGACCTATCTGGTACATGCACCTATTGGTGGCAATATGAATGACAATCCGGAAGTATATGGTGTCAATGGTGGCTGGGCTGGCCTTAGAACGACAAGCGCTCATGTAAATCGTTTCCCTGATGAAACTGGGGATATCGATGAGCGGGCCATTTTCTACACCAATGGTCAAAACATAGAAATCAATACCATTAGTAATTTTAATGATGGCTATGCAGTGCCTAAATACGTAAACGTTTCTTCTGAGGGTGTTCCTGGTTCTGATTTAGATCACATTGATACGGACTATCCGATGTTCCGACTGGCTGATGCCTACCTGATGTATGCTGAAGCCGTATTAAGAGGTGGAGCAGGAGGTGATGTAGCTACTGCAGTTGGATATGTCAACCAGCTGAGAGAGCGTGCTTACAATGGCACCCTGGGTAATATCACGGCCGATGACATGACCCTGGACTTTATTCTTGATGAAAGGGGCAGAGAGCTGTATTGGGAAGCTTACCGTCGTCAGGATCTGATCCGTTACAACCAATATACTGAAAATGGTATCTGGCCCTGGAAAGGTGGTGTGAAAGAAGGCAAAACAACCATGCCTTATCTCAAGCTGTTCCCTATTCCTATTGCAGAAATTCTGGCGAACCCAAAGCTGAGTCAGAATACGGGTTATTAATTTATTCTGTAATTAAAAACACGAAGAAAAATGTTTAAATCAATAAAAATATTTTCGTTCCTCATCAGTGCCATTCTGCTGATCTCCTCCTGTAAAAAGGACGAGCTGGATATTGCAGCGCTGACTGATTTTCCTCCCGGAATGCTGAGCATATCGCCTTCTGACGGAGGTAAAGTTGTAGCTGGTAATTTTAATGTGAAAGTTGAATTTGTCGATGGAACCACTTCCCCACTTGCTTCAGGAAAAGTGACGCTTGTGGATGCTTCGGGTGTTGAGCTGGCAACGGCTTCAGAAAACCTGAGTGGTATATTGGATTCCATTATTATTGAAGGCACCACCTTCAATGCCGCCGACCTTGCTATTGGTGTTTATGGACTTAATATTTCCGTAACAGATGCTAAGGGACAAACGGCTACTAAGGAGACTACTTTTGAGATTTCTTTACTGCCATTCCCCGCCAACCACGATGAGATGTATATCGCAGGGGCTTTTAATGGTTGGGGCGCAGATCCTATGACACTGGTCGCTGACCATACCTGGGAAATCAAAGAGATTGACCTTCAAGGTGAAGCCTGGAAATTCAAGAATACCCCTGACTGGACAGATGAAGACTGGGGTGATACGGACTGCGACGGAGTGATGGAAAGCAATTTTAATGGCAATGGAGATACTGCCTGTGGATATAGTGGATTGGTCAATGTTCAATTCAATGATCAAACCCTGACCTATACCGTAAGACCAGCTGTCGAATTTGAAACCAATCTGAGCGGTTTGTACTTGCTAGGATCATTCAATAATTTTGAAGGTTCTGATAATAAGTTCACGCTGGTTGCCAACAATACCTGGGAATTGGCGGAGGTAGAACTAACAATGGGTGACCTCTTCAAATTCTCCGAAGGTCCTTTCTTTATGGGCAGTAACTTCGGTGATAGCGATGCTGACGGTATTGCGGAAGAATTTGGTAACAATATCGTTTTTGGAGAGCAGAGTGCTTTCTACAAAATGACCTTCAACGACAAAACACTGGCTTATAGTTATGAATTTGTACGTTTTCCATCCATCGGCATTATCGGCTCGGCTACTCCTGGTGGTTGGGATACGGATACCGAGATGGATGACAATGGAGATGGTACTTTTGGTGTAGCCATTACTTTGGTTGACGGCGTGGTTAAATTTCGCGCTAATGGTTCCTGGACCACGAACTGGGGGGGGACTGATTTCCCAACAGGGGTAGGGACCCAAGACGGACCCGATATTCCTGTCGTTGCTGGCGATTATATCGTCACCTTCAACCCTGCTACCGGAGAATATAACTTTGAAATAGATGCTGGTATTACCAGTGTAGGCATCATCGGACCAGCCACACCCGGTGGTTGGGATGAGGAAACACCAATGATCTCCAACGGTGATGGGACTTATTACCTCATCATCGGACTGACCGATGGAGAGGCCAAATTCCGCGCCAATGGAAACTGGGATCTAAGTTGGGGTGGTAATGACTTCCCAAGTGGTATCGCCACTTCTGATAACGGACCCGACATCCCGGTTACTTACGGGTTGTATGTCGTCAATTTTAATACCAATACCGGAGCTTATAGCTTTGAACCGGCAATCATCAGTATTATCGGATCGGCTACTCCTGGTGGATGGGATGTAGATACAGATATGACGCCTGATGCATCAACACCAAGTGTAGTAAAAGGCACCTTTGACCTGACAGATGGTGAGGCTAAATTCCGCCTAGACCACGATTGGGTCATCAGCTGGGGCGGTAGTGACTTCCCAAATGGAACCGCTACTTCCGATAATGGACCTAATATTCCAGTTACCGCAGGAACTTATGATGTTTCCTTTAATGTGGTGACGGGTGAGTATTCTTTTGACTAATTATTTCGGAGTTTAGGTATACAAAAAAGCGGTATCGAAGTCATTCGATACCGCTTTTTTACGTACATCCCTATTCCAATTACAGAGACTTGATGGAACACCCAATAGCTTTCGTCTTGCTAGGGTCAGGATCCTTACCCGCTTCGAGGGCAGCAACAGCATCCTCTACATAACGCTTGTTAACCTTCGTAGCATCCTGAGAATTGTCATCAATAGCTCCAGTATAGCGCAGGGTCAGGCTTGCATCCAGCAGGTATATTTCCGGGGTACGTCCAGCACCATATTGTGGATAAATGTGTTGACCTTCATCAATCAAATAAACATAAGGGAGGTCTTTTTCCTTGGCTCTTTTTTGCATCGCTTCAAAGCTATCCCCCGCTTTTGCTTTAGGGTCATTTGGTTGAATAGCCACTACCGGATAGCCTAGCGCTGACATTTTATTGTGCAACTCAATGATCCGGTCCTCATAAGCCACGGCATAAGGACATGTATTACAAGTAAAGGTAACAATGTAGCCTTTGGCATCGGAGCCATCAGCAGCTTTGATGTCGCCCAGGGAGTAAAACTCGCCATCTACATTTTTCAACTTGAAATCCGGTGCTTTGTCTCCAACACTTAATCCTTGCTGCGCTTCCGTCTTTTCCACGACCTTCACGGCTTCACCTTCAGATTTGGAGGATGTAGCTGTCGGGTCTATCGCCGATGTACCACCTTCGGGGGCATTATTGCAAGATGTAAATGCCACAGCTAATCCTATTATTAGCAGCGCATAAATACCAGTTACTCTTTTCATGATTTATCAAATTTATTTTACAAGAATGATTTTACTAATTGTTTTAATTCCTCAGCACTTTCAAATTGCCGGTCTATAAATTTTTTCTCCTTTGCGTTATATATCATAGTCACCGGTATAGCGCCACTCCATTCCGGAGTGACTTTGTCGATCCAGCTATTGTAGTCCAAATCGATTAAGGCCATCACATCGGAGCGCAGGCGCTGTTCTTTTACAAAGGGAATTAGTTTACTTTCAATCTGGTTAGGGAAATCCATGCTGACCAAAATGACGCGGAGCTTTTCTCCGGGAAACTGATCATGCAGCTCTTCAAAATAAGGCAACTCTTCAATACAGGGTTTGCACCAGGTCGCCCAAAAATTGATGACATAGGTACTATCCGTCTGTTGTTCAAAAATGGTAGCAATTTCTGCAAACTGCTCAAAAACTGGGATTGACTTTTCGGCCGAGGGTACAGCCTGATGATTAGTGGCACTGGGTGAGGACGTATTACAGCTCCAAAGGAGACTGAGCACGACCCAACAGGGAATAAAACGCAAGATCATGTGAAAAATTTTGAGGGTAATAAAAAATATCCTGCCTACCTTTCGGTGCAGTTTAAGTTTTCACAACGTTGGAAAAGGGGAAAAGGTTGTTTGGATACCTGAGTTAGGGACAGAAAGTTGGTTAAGTGTCGACTGGGGGTTAATAGAGTTGGCACCAATTCATCTTGCTCAAGCGCTGACTTATTTGCGTCTTTCCAATTTACAAGTTGGACTCCTTTTGAATTTTAATGCCCCTTTGATGAAAGAATCTAAAACTTCAATTGAGCACCATATAATTAATGCACTAAGGTTGCTACAACAGTTAGAACAACTTAAAATTCTACTTCTGGTTACTTCTAAAGAAGAAACTAATATGCCTAAACGTAAATAAGGATGAGACAATAATCTGAAATCCTGGCCTATTTGAAAAGATTGGACATTCCATTCTATCAAAGCCATATTCCCCTCCCATTCCAAGCGAGGGGCCAGGAGTGGTTCAATAATTGATTGCATACTCAACAAAATGTTGACAACAATTCACTTTATCGTTACTTTTGTAGAGATATTTGAACACACTCTTAAATAAAGGTTGATATGATACGGACTATAATAACAGTGGATAAAAATAACCTTACCCTTCAATTGCCTGATGATTTTTTGGGCAAGCAAGTCGAAGTTATTGCCTTTATAATTGAGGAGACTAAAGCAAAGGTTACCAATTTAAGTAAATCCAAAACCTTTTCTGCTATCAAGTTGGACACCAACGGGTTTAAGTTTAATCGTGACGATGCCAATGAACGATAAAGTTTTCCTTGATACAAATATTCTTATTTATTGTTACACAACTTCTGAGCCTGGTAAACAAATCAAAGCACAAGCAGTTGCTAATTTTCCCAACGCGGTGATTAGTACGCAGGTCCTTAAAGAATTTAGTAATATTCTGAAGAAAAAATTTGGATTGGATTGGTCTGCAATCCGTTCTGCTGTTGACGAGGTTGAACGCAATTTTGAAATCTACACTAATACCACTAATTCTATTAAGAATGCATGCTCAATTGCTGAGCGTTATGGCTTTTCTTTTTACGATAGCCTTATTATCACTGCAGCATTAGAATGTGGGTGTACAACTCTATATTCCGAAGATATTTACAGCATCGACAGGTGATTGAGAGAACATTGACTGTAATAAATCCATTATTGTAGCCCAATATCGGCCTGGGATTGGCTCACTTCAACAAATACTCCACCCCAATCTTCTCCAACTCCGCCACAAACTCATTATCCGCATTCACCTTTTGGGTTTTAGCCACCATTTGCAGCTTGAGGCGGTGTTTCTTGTCCAGGAGCTCCATACGTAGGCGGTGTTTGCCTTTGTGGGCATTACAGAGCGCTTCGATCTGGTCGATCATTGTTTCAGTGATGCGATCCAGGGGAAGCTTTAGGGTGATTGAATCGGTCATATTTTCAGCAATACCTTCCAGTAGGTTGACCTCCACAGGCTTAAATTCCAAATCTTCGCTATTCCAGCGTTTTTGAAATTTCCCTTTGATGAACAATGCCTTCCCCGATTCCAGCAGGTGTTTAAACTTCTGGTAATCCTCTCCAAATAGTTTGAATTCCAGAGAACTTTGGTAGTCACTGATTTCAAAAATACCCCAGCCATTTCCGTTTTTGCTGATCATGTGGCGGGCCAAGGTTACCATGCCGACCACATTCAAGCTGGCGCGGTGTTGGTTATTATCCACCTGATCCAAGGTACAGGAAGTGAAATTTTCTACCTCCAACCGGTAATCATCCAATGGATGGCCGCTGACATAAATACCGGTGACTTCCTTCTCGCGATTGAGTTTTTCGATTAGTGGCCAGGTCGGTCCTTCCGGAACTTTTGGTTCAGGAATCATGATCTCATCAGAATCACCAAATAGGGAGTTGACCGCCTGAGCTTTTTGCGACTGGTAGGCATTGCCATAACGCAAGGCATGTTCCAGCAACGTATCATATTTTTCTGAAGGTGTAAAATATTGTGCCCGGTCTATTTCTTCAAAACAATCAAAACCACCACCTAAGGCCAAGCTTTCCATCACCTTTTTATTTACAGCCCGCAGATTCAGTCGACGCATCATATCAAATACACTCTCATAGGGACCATTATTGGTACGTTCTTCCAGGATAGACTCTACCGGACCTTCGCCCACACCTTTTAGTGCCGACAGACCAAAACGGATTTGCCCCTGCTTGTTGACCGAAAAATCAGACGCAGATTCATTGACATCCGGCCCCAATACATCCAGCCCCATACGTTTACATTCTTGCAGAAAGAAGGTAATCTTGGAAATGTCATTCTTATTGTTGGTCAAGACGGAGGCCATAAATTCCGCCGGATAATGCGTTTTGAGAAAAGCCGTCTGAAAGGCCACATAAGCATAGCAGGTAGAGTGCGACTTATTAAAGGCATAAGAGGCGAAGGCTTCCCAGTCCTTCCAAACTTTATCAAGTATATCTTTTGGATGACCACGTTCAGCACCACCCTCAATAAATTTGGGGTAGAGCATATCAATGATATCCTTCTTTTTCTTACCCATGCCCTTACGCAGCATATCCGCCTCGCCCTTGCTGAAGCCAGCCAGTTTTTGCGAAAGCAACATCACCTGCTCCTGATAGACACAAATTCCCTGGGTTTCCTCCAGGTATTCCTTCATGTCATCCAGGTCATAGATCACCGGTTTGCGGCCGTGTTTGCGGTCAATAAACTCGGGTATATATTCCAGCGGACCTGGGCGGTACAAGGCATTCATGGCAATCAAATCCTCAAAAGTGGTGGGGACCAGTTCCTTCATGTATTTCTGCATCCCGGAACTTTCATATTGGAAGATGCCAACCGTTTCTCCGCGTTGGAAGAGCTTATAGGTTTCCTCGTCTTCCAGATCTACAGTATCGGTATCCAGCTCTACACCATAATTTTCCTTGACCATCTCAATGGCCTTTTTGATGATCGTCAGGGTTCTCAATCCGAGGAAGTCCATCTTCAGCAGACCGGCATCTTCTGCCACACTGTTGTCAAACTGCGACACCAGCATATTGGAATCCTTATCCATCTTGACCGGTACATAGTTGGTAATTTCATCCGGGGTGATGATCACGCCACAGGCATGTATGCCCGTATTGCGAATGGAGCCCTCCAGCTTCATTGCCGTTCGGATCATTTCACCGATGTTATCCTGACCCTCTGCTAGGGTCCTGAACTGGTAGGCTTTCTCCTTTTCTTCAGAGTTAAGCGCCTCCTTTAGTTTGGGATCAATGTCTTTTGCTGCGAGCACTCTTTTCAGCGTCGCCTTCAGGTTGGTAGGAAAAGTTTTGGCTACTTTATCCACTTCGGGTAGCGGAATGTTCATCACCCGCCCTACATCACGCAGCGACGATTTGGCAGCCATCGTACCATAAGTCACAATCTGAGCCACCTGATTCTGACCGTATTTGTCAATCACATAGTCAATCACCTTTTGCCGGCCTTCATCGTCAAAATCAATATCAATATCCGGCATGGATACCCGTTCAGGATTGAGAAATCGCTCAAACAGCAGGTCATATTTAATAGGGTCTACATTGGTAATGCCCACACAATAGGCCACTGCCGAACCCGCTGCACTACCCCGGCCCGGCCCCACCGAAACACCCATTTGCCGCGCTGTAGTGGTGAAGTCCTGAACAATCAGGAAATACCCCGGATAACCCGACTTGGCGATAACATCCAGCTCAAAATCCAGACGCTCCTTAATCGGTGGCGTTATTTCTTTATAGCGGCGGTTGGCCCCCTCGTAGGTCAAGTGGCGCAGGTAATCGTCCTGCGACTGAAAGCCTTTGGGTAGGGGAAAGGCAGGCAATAGAATATCCCGAGCCAGTTCCAGGGAGTCGATCTTGTCATAAATCTCCAGGGTGGTGTCAAGCGCCGCCGGTACATCAGCAAACAGCTTACTCATCTCCTGTTGCGTCTTGAAATAAAAGTCTGAACTGGGAAATTTGAATCGTTTGGTATCTTCCAGCAGGCTGTTGGTATTGACACACAACAAAATATCATGTGGTGCCCAGTCTTCCTCTTCAACATAGTGAGAATCGTTGGTCGCAATGACTTTGATCTCATATTTGCGAGCAAATTCCAGGAGTTGCTGGTTGATGTCTTCCTGACTGACACCCAACCCATCAATATTTTCTAGGCCCCTATGCCGTTGCAACTCAATGTAGAAGTCCTCGCCAAATAGGTCCAGCCACCAGCGCAATTTTTGCTCTGCGTCTTCTATATCACCTTTAAGGATAGCCTGAGGGATCTCCGCACCGATACAACAGCTCGTAGCCACCAGCCCTTCATGGTATTTCAGCAACAATTCCTTGTCGATTCGGGGGAATTTTCCATACAAACCTTCTATAAATCCCAAAGAACACAACTTACACAGGTTTTCATAACCCTTGCGGTTTTTGGCCAGCAGCAACTGGTGGTAACGGACATCTTTTTCCCCCGCCGCTCGTGAAAAGGCCTTTATATGCCGATCTTCAACAAGGTAGAACTCACATCCAATAATGGCTTTCAGGTCCCGCCTTTTAGCCTCTGATGCGAATTTAAAGGCCCCAAACATATTCCCATGGTCAGTAAGTGCAACCCCTTTCTGACCGTCAGCCTTAGCCTTGTCCATCATGATGCCCACATCGGAAGCACCATCCAACAGCGAATATTGAGTATGACAGTGTAAGTGAACGTATTCCGGCATTGATGATCTACAATTTAATCGTTTATTAAAATTATTTGGGCGTGCCCCCTCGTGATGATCCTCCGTTCAACCGATATTGGTTTACCCTCACCTGAAGTCAGCCTCCGACCAATATCGTGGAGCCTCGGGGTCGCGCTATCCGCTCTTATACCTTCGCCTTGACCTGTTTGATTAAACAAACCACTTTCATGGCTTCGGTATACCGCTACTATCGCTCACGCAAGGTCCGTATTCACACGCCAGACCTGCAAAAGGTAGAATAGGGTGCTCTACTATTCACTATTCTTGCTGATTATTGATGGGTGAACCACACAACTGAAATGTACCAATAAAACACCCTGCAACCAACTAAGGTTTTTCATATCACCTCCCAAATTAGCCAAAAAACGGCAAAGAAAAGGAGCTGAAATAGAAAAGTTATCCACACTTTAACCGAGCCACAGAGAGTCAGGTAGTTAGATATTTAAATTGGTTGATTGTATTGATAATTTTCCATTGCCTGGTGGATTGCTTGCCCAAGACGAGATTTGTGTTCCAATCAGATCAGGGGTCAGGTCGCTTTGCTGTCAGGGGTCAGACGCTGCGCTGTCAGGAGTCAGACGCTTCGCTTTCAGGTGTCAGGTCGCTTCGCTGTCAGGGGTCTCGCAGCGAAGCGATCTCAAAAGCACCCTCGCTTTGGACCACAGCGTGGTCTAAGTATATTAGCTCGTAATAACGCCGCGGTTGTCGACTACAGCGTAGTCGCACCAATCACACCCAGTCAAAAAAAACGAATATCTATTCTTCCTTATATGATTTTTCCATAAGGTGTTTTTCCTGGTTCATCACCTATTGCTATAACTATAAGAAATGGGATACAATTAAAAAAATAGCAATGTTCAAAGAAGGTGCGACCTCTCTGAGGTCGAATAAAAGCCTACGCTCTGGGCTAACAAAGTGTGACCTCTCTGAGGTCCATGGCAGGCGTAATTTTAGTCGTTTCGCTAGGAAAGTATCCAAAACAAATTTTGTGTCCCAATCAGGTCGCTTCGCTGTCAGGGGTCTCACAACAAAGCGATCTCAAAAGCACGATCGCTTTGGACCACAGCGTGGTCAAAATATGTTAACCCATAATAACATCACGGTTGTCGACTACAGCGAAGTCGCACCTATCACACCCAGTCAAAAAAACGAATACCTATTCTTCCTTAAATGATTTTTCCCTAGGGTGTTTTTCCTGGTTCATCATCTATTGCTATAACTATAAGAAACGGGATACAATTAAGAAGAGGTCAGGAGTCAGGTCGCTGCGCTTTCAGGGATCAGACGCTTCGCTGTCAGGGGTCAGATGCTGCACGGTCTTTAGTCTGACAGCAAAGCGATCTGACAGTCGAAGACGATCTGACAGCGCAGCGACTACCCCCCGCCAACCCCAGCCATCACAACATCAACCATCTCCCTCCATATATTCTCCAGGGCTTCTTCATGGCCTTTCCAGCTTTCGGTATCTTTTTGAGCAATGGTTTCTTTTAGGCAAGCCAGGAAGGTATGGAATTCAGCAGGAGGAATACCCATAGCCGTATGGTTTTGGGCCAGACGAGATAAGCGATTTTTAAGCGAATGAGGATCGCCATAAAAGGCCAAAAGGCGATCGATAGCCAAATCCAGCATGCGGTGCTGATAATCCCAGAGGGCTTCCTCTGTTTGTTTATATTCAGTGGCCTTAGCTTGAAAATGTTTTTCAAAAATGGCTTTTGATTGGGGACTTTTTGAAAAGAAGTGGTCGTAAAAGAAGCGGTAAAAATGTTCTTGTTTCCGGCAGCGGTCAAAACTTCGTTTCAGTTTGCGCTGGTCGTCTTTTTTGCTGGTCGGTTTTGAGGATACGATAAGGTTGTCAATCTCATCCCAAACCTCATCAAGGTCGGCAAAACGATCGGCGGGATGATAGCTAAGCATCCGGCGAATAGCCTTGATCATGGGTTTTGGGCAAAAGGTCTCACTCAATTCTTCCTCCAGCATGTCCGGATTGTTCTCAAAAGTGATGCGTTTGTTCAAAACCTCCAGGACCGTGTCGCCCCGAAAAAATGGGAGGTGTCGGAACAACTCAAAAGCAACCAATCCCAATGCATATTGGTCCGTTTTCTCCGTCAGTTCTTCACCGTTGAATTGCTCCGGACTCCAATAGGCCACAATTTGTTTAATCCTGCCAATACTCCGTTGACTCACATTAAAACGGATGACCTGAAAAGGAAAAATTTGCGGTTCTCCCTCCCGGTCAATCATGATATTGGAAGGGCGTAAATTCAGATGCAACAATTCATCTTGGTGGCCCTGGATCAGCGCTTCCGTTATTTTAAGCAATACCTTTTTGATTTCTCTAAGTTGTAGGGGCCAGTCTAGCTTCAGCCGGTCCGACAGGCGCATGCCATCCACATAAGGCATCACATAGAATCGTGGCGGATGGATCAGACCATCATCCAGAATGGTGATGATGCCATCTACATGTGAATATTGCCGGGATTTAGCAAAACGGTCCGCCAGTTCCTGTACATTTTCTTCATCAATTAAGGATAAATTTTTAAAAACCTTGATGGCTACTTTTTCACGAAAGTGACTATTCCTATTCCTCAAGGCACTGTATACCAGGCAATAATCTCCATTGGATATACATTTAAGGTCGGTATATTTTTCAGGAGGTAGGGCTTCTTCCAGCATTTCCCGAAACTCGGTCTCATTTTGGGCCAGTCGGATCGTCCGAATGTGCTGTTGTTCAGCAATAAGTTGATCCTGAATATCCATCATCACGCTTAATAAACTAACGCGAATTTTGTTCATCTCCAGCGTTTTCTCTTCCAGGCTGATGGTTCCCTTGTTATCGTCTTTCCTTACGTTATTAAACCGGGCACTCAGGTTGATGACAGTTTCCCGCTGGTCCGGATTGAGGTCATTCAATTCCTGACAAATCTCTTCAATGCACGGCCCAATTTGGTCGTGTTGAATTTGTCCGATCCAGCGCTGAATATGTTGTTTGTTTATGGTCATAGGGAATGTTACACTCAAATATAATTTTACAAGATATAAAAAAAGAAGAAATCCCTTTGGCAAAATTATGCCAAAGAGATTTCAGGTAAAAACCGAATTGTTAGAAATGCGCGTTTTTAAAGTCGGGAATGTTTATGACAATCCATACCAAACATGCACTTAGACATTTATCTGAATTTTCATCCTGATTTCTTCGAAAAGATTACCATGCCAGGTAGTTAAAGTATTTTGGTAAAAGGAAATTTTTATTTACTTTACGGGCGTTCTCTAACCATCTCAAAATTTGGCACGAGGTATCAATTTGGCAAATGTGTACACTCTGTCAATGGCGCTCAAAAACATTTAATTTAAAGTGTAATTTCTAATAGCTTAAACAGATGAATCAGTTGTTGAGTTGTTTACGGTTTATACACCTGATATTGACAGATGTTTTGAGCTTGCACTGGAAGAAATTTCAGTACATTCGATTGATATAAGTAGCTTAATTTCAGGACAATATCACATTTCAATCATTTCAAAACATACAACCTTTCATGAGAAATTTATTATCCAAAAATAATTTGATACCGATATTCTTTTTAATGCTCCTCTCTATATTGAATTACTCCTGTAAAAAGGAAGACTGTCATGAAATAGAAGAGAATCCATTTGCCTGGAATTTTTTTGGTGCTTCTGCCTTGATTAATGGAGAACATTGGGAAGCGAATCGAGCCACGTATTCCTATAAACAGGATGGAACAATTTATATTTCACTCGATCATAATATCTGGTATGCCAATACACTTTGGGCCCACAGGAGTTCCATATTTATAAAAAATCTTCAACCGAAATTATCCGAATCTCTTGAGCTTCATTATGTGTCACCAGGAGAAACATCAAAACCTACTGCAATTGTGTATACATCAACAGCTGATGGAGACGCCGCGACGGGTACTTTTTATTTGCATACTGCGGAAAACCTTCAAAATTGGATTACTATATCTGAAATAAATGATGAACTTGGAGAAGTTGTCGGATCACTCGAAGCGACTTTTGTGAAAAGTGGTGGATTACCGGTGAATAATATTTTTTCGGATACGATTGTGGTTACCAATTGTGATTTTAGAGCGAAGCTGATTGAATAATTTGGAAAAGTAAGGTATATCTAAAAAATAGCTCGGATCATTTGTACGAATGGTTCGGGCTATGTTCACATATTCCTCACGTTAATGAGACGGGGACTCAGGTTAATCACCGTTTCTCTTTGATCCGGATGGAAGTCTTCTAATGACTGACAAATTTCTTCTATACAGGACTCAATTTGATCCTGTTGAATCTGTTTAATCCAGCGCTGAATATGTTGTTTGTTTATGGTCATAGGGAATGTTACACTCAAATATAATTTTACAAGATATAAAAAAAGAAGAAATCCCTTTGGCAAAATTATGCCAAAGAGATCTCGTGTAAAAACCTAATTGTTAGAGATGCGCGTTTTTAGAATAGTGGATTTTAGGATAATCCATACCAAAGATTGAAATAATCATCCCCATTATGGTCAAATTTAATCAATATGCCCTGGTCATTTTCAATAGAGAATTCCGACTCAGTTTGGTGGTGACTCATCTCCATTCTCTGGTCGGTTGTACCAATAATAAAAGAAATTTTGTCTCCGTAACTAGTACTTATACTACTGAGCGTTAAGCCAATTTGCCCCGAAGATTCACCATAATTGGTCAATGTTCTCATTTGGTAATTGATGTTGGAGCCAAAATCTGAATTACAACTAATGACGAGGTCTCTCCACCCCGTACTGCTGTCTTCGATGTTTAGCTGGCAATAATAGTCTTCAAATGATAGATCCACGGGCGTCCCATTATCATCCATTTGAATAGTTGTCCCGTTTAGCTTGATTACTCTATTGGTAAAATCAAAGGTTAGGGTGTCGGTGGATTGTAATACGATAGTTTTGCTGGATTTCATTTCTATGGGTTTTAAATGGAAATTAGAATTTATTTTTCACTCCTATGCAGACATTTGGTGATACATCGAATAGACCCTCCTCGACGAATCAATGGGAAACACCCATCTACGGGGATAGCTGTAAAGCCATGGTTTTGCCAATATTGTAGGGCCAGATTATCATATTCCTCTAATTGACTTTCCTCTTCAGTGTCGGCATATTGTGGCACCCATACCTTTCTACTGTGTTTAGTGATTTCTACTAAGCAGTTGTTGTAACTTAGTGGAATCCAGGATCTTTTGTTGCCGGATTTTTTGGGGTAAACAGGCATAGGCATAGAACGTACTATAAATTTTCTTTTCCCGTCTATCCGAATGTTTTCCAGATGCATTTTGATATCCAACAACCAGTGATTCATCGGACGAATTAACCACTCATCAGCTATGGGGTCACCCTTAGCAGAAGCGTTAAACGGGGCAGCCAGTATTAAGGTATAATAAGGTTCGTCAAACAAATATCCGGCAGGGGTAATAAAGAGATCTAAGTGATAAAAAGGTTGGAATTCTCCCTTACAATAGAATTTATCCTTGAATGCTTTATTTTTTGGAAACTTCAACCGATAATCAAATCCAATAGGTATCATCATTTTCTTTTGACCAAATACATACTGGAATGCCCGGTGAACACCACTATCATCAGCATTGATCGGATCTGGATGATTAGGCAATAGGATTCCATCGGCTGAAAAACAGGTGCCAAACAAAGCTTTAGTTTTATTGATATCATCCTGTCCCACCAATAAAAAGTCATCACCTGCCAATACATTACCTCCCTGGAAAAATAAACATACCCGGGATTGATTGGTGCACAACCCCTCAAAACAATTTGCTACAGCCAGGCAATCCGCAATTGCCGAATCACCATTGATCATTCTGTCTCCATCAGTACCTTCCGCTTCTTTAAATTTGATGGGTTCTATTAAATAAATATGGCCATCATTTGCCTCAGGGTCAAGTACAGGAATAAAGGGATCTTGTGCCCAAATGGAAAACCCCTGGATATTTTGTGGGTTGATGACCACCAGACGGTCTTCTTTAAATTTGATTTTTTCCCGAATGGCCCTCAACTCTTCAAACAATTTATCCCAAATCTTTTTTGAATCTTTTTCTTCCTTCTTTTTTTGGGCAATGTTTCCTAATAAATAGACCTTAGTATATTTGGGCAATGACTTTAAAAAAGAGGTGAAAATATCCCGGTACTTAAATTCATCATTGCCCGTATAAGGGTAGGTCATCAGGATTTTCCTCAATTTGCCATGGGCATCAGAGATCATTTCGGGGATTTGGGGAATCTGAGGGTCATAATAAAGCGCATTCATAGGTTTCACCTCACAAGACAAACCATAGGACAAGTCTCCATTATCTGCATCTAGTAATTTTTGAAATTCTTTCAGTTTGGGATATCTGGTACTTTTGTCTGGTATCGCCCAAGGAGGAATTCCATTTAACCCGTTAGAATCATTCATAAATAGGCCTGAGGTTTAGATAAATAAGAAAAGGATTTGAACCCCAAAAATTCATAGCTTAATCGTTAGCGCATTTTTTATATAAAAATCAGATTAAATTAAACAATCACTAATCTAGGCAACCGCTCTTGTATTAACAAATGTTTCTGGATTGACTAAGGTAGAACTAGCACCTAAACGAGAAGAAAAATCCACCCGCTCCAAATGATTGAGTAAATCCTCGCTGGATCGGATCGGAGTGGTGCCGCCAAATTGATAATGCTTAGAAAGTGCCAAAGCAGCAATACCGGTAGCAATGGCTGTAGAAGTAGCTGCGCCAGACATTGAGGCATAACCTTTGGGCGGAAAAGTGGAAACCACCTCCCGTGAGGGAACAAATAAAGCTGGAACATTTAGAGCATGTATAGGGGGAGTGTTGTAATAATTGAATTCATTGCCCACGGTAATGACCTCGTTCTCGCTTGCCGGAAAATGGAAAGTGTTCCAATTAGTACCAGAATCTCCTATAGAACTTAAGATAAATGTTTTCGCTTTGGTAGCGTATTTAATGGCTTTTTTTATCACTACAAACTCATACTCACTTCCACAGTTAAGGATAATCAGATTGGCTCCACAATCCACCGCCCAATAAATTCCTTCTGCAATGGCATTGGCATTGCCGCGGCCGTTGTCATCCAATACTTTTCCTATTAATAATTTGGCCATTGGAGCAATACCTGCAGGTCCTGGAGGTTTCATTTCTTTGGCAGCAAGAATACCAGCAATGTGTGTGCCATGGCCATGGCCGTCACCAGCATTGGAGGCTGTATTGCTAAAATCAGCGACTTCAAGTACATTGCATTTCAACGCGGGGTGATTGGGCGCCAGGCCAGTATCTAAGACCGCAATTTTTACGCCTTTTCCCTGAGTTGCTTTCCAGGAGTCCGGAATGCCGTGCAATTCATTGGTCCAGGAAATTCCTTGTTGGAGGCTGGTATGCCTCGGCCCTAACTCATTAAAAGGTAAAGCAAAGGTCAACTCATGCTCATTTGTTAAATTTAATTTTTTACTCATCACTGTAAGTATTTACTTTTTTATAAAAAACCGGAATTACAGACGAAAACATTAGTCTTACGACTGTAATCCGGCAAAACCAGAGAGTCTTTAGGGTTATACAAGTTTATTTAAGTAGGGATGATTATACCCATTTGGTGGCCTTCATCAGTTTTCCTGATCTGGCCTAGTGTTAAAAATAGTGGATGATCTTCCCGCCAAATGCGATAAAGGTGATCCAGCTTTTTATTGTTGATTGTCATTATGTGATCTGCACTCGGAGACCCATTGATTCCCGGATCGAGCAAATGAGCTTCCGGCCCTTCAATGTGGAAAAAGGCACCCGCTCCACTCGCTTGCAATACCAATGCCCGGCCGGCATGAAGCACCCCTAATACCATAAAATGAGTGTCCCAATCATATTCTTCGTATAATCTTTTGAGTGTTGGCTGATCCAATTCTGAAGGATCAAATCTTTTTTGGCTGCAATTGATTGCCGTTAAAAAGAAATCCTGACCATTGGCAAAGGTGACTTCTAATAATTTGGGGCCCTCCTTAAAGCGGAATGTTGCGCCTGGACTGCAATAATGCATGGGAGCTACAATATCCTCTGTCTGAGGAGGTATTTTAATGTTTAATTTTTTTATTGGCGCAGTTTTTGTAAATCGACCAATTGGGTTACTTTTATGCGAAGAAGAGTCAGGATCTTTATAGGTTAAAACGTCACCGCAGGAAACATTCCTGCCTGGCTCATAAATAGCCCATAGCTTAAATAATCGAGCAATTTCCTGGCAATAGTGATCTCCATATCCTGGCATAACTCTCTGATTCAAATTAATAACTGGTTCAAAAGTCAATTATTCCCATCCATTAGGCAAAGCCATTTTTTTTTAATTGTAGGTTTCCAAAAAGAAGCCTTGATTATAGATGACACAAAAAGAAGAAAAACCTGCACGTGATAGCAGGAATTTTTATTTCTTTGAGTTAGGGCAGATTTGGAGATCAACCATTTAAAAAACAAAGGTATATATCCAAACAAGCACTAAACCAGAGAATCCTTTAATATCAAAAAACAGCACAAATCATGGCAGCCCCCAGTAATCTATTTGTATTGGTGAAGTCATTAACCCGAAGCGAAAAACGTTATTTCACGATCTTTAATGCCGGCCAGGGCGGCGAAGACACAAACTACCTCCGGTTATTTGAATTCCTGGATAAAATGCACAAATATGACAAAGAGGAAATTCAGGAAGCCTTTGCTGAGGAATTTGAAGCTAAAAAGTTCCACGTTCTGCAAAACTATCTGTATACCCTGATTTTGAGAGCCTTGCGCGCTTATAATGATGGCAAGGATATAGAAGCAAATATCCAAAACATGATACAGGAGGCCGATTTACTGGAAAAGAGAGGCATGTACAAACAATCAGCAGAACACCTGAATCTCGCCCGCAGGAAGGCTGAAAAATACGAAAAAACATACCTCCTGCTAGCCATCAAAAGAAGGGAGCTCAGCTTTACTGCTTTTCGGAATGAGGCGTTGATGGTGGAAAGAATCGATGAAATTTCAAAGGATCTTGATGAATTGATTCAAAAAATCACACTGGAACATATTGCCATGATGACCTACTACAAAATTGGCACGCTGTCCAGGAAAGCAACCAGGATAAGCCAGGAACAGCTTGATAGTCTAAAATCAAAATGGCAACAAGAGATCAGTTTATTGGGGAAAACAAACCTTCCTTTTACCGGAAAATATTTTAGGTTTCTAACCGATGCTTATTTAGCCAAATTTTCCGGAAATTATCAGGAATTTTCAGATCTATTGTTTGAAGTGGTCAAAATTTGGAGTGATCATCCCCATCACATCAAGGATCAGCCCCATAGATTTAGAATTTATTTGTCCAATTATCTGGATAGTCTGCATGGACTAGGAGATTTTTCGCATTCACAGGCGATCATTGAAATATTGGAGGGGCGTAAACCCAGTATACCTTTTGCTTTTTCAAAAGAACTTTCGGGCGTCATTAAGTCATTGAAGTTTCTTGAACCCCGAAACTTTAATGAGGAAGGCGAATTTTTTCAAAGCATTGCCTTTTTAAAACTGTTTTTTTACCTCAATACCAAAAATTGGGGTTTAGCTCAAAAAGAAATTGAATGGATCGAAAAGGGGATGAGTACTTATAAAGAAAAAATCAACCGGGCGCGGGAACTGGTGCTTTATTACCTGATTTCTCTGGTCTATTTTATGTTGGATGATACGGACCGTGCACTACACTGGCTGCTTAAAATTATTAACCAAAGTAGAAATGACCATCGCAGAGATTTGCAACGTTTTGCTCCCTTCTTACAATTGATGTTTTTTATAGATCAGGGCTTGTATGAGCTGGCTAGGGATAAGACCAATGATCTTCGGCGTAGGATGAAAAGGAAGGATGATGTGTCCACCTTCGAAAAGCTGATACTGGACCACCTGAAGGGAGATATATTTGCCCACCACACTAAAAAAGTTCAAAAGAAAGCCTTTGAGGCATTTGCCAAAGACCTGCATGATTTTAAAGTCCAACAAAATGGCGTTTTTACTTTGGGCCTTGACGAAACAGAGATCTGGATTGAAAAAAACATCAAAAAATTGCTTTAATTCATGTTTGGAGGTCGGCTTTTGTAGTGTCTCGGCTCAGCCAAAACGGACAAGAAAAGCAACGAAGTCTCATCAAAAAATTGACACTTTTCGCTACAAAAACCGACCTCCAAGCTCTGATCTAAAACCAATGAACAATCAAAAAAAAATGAAGACGCCCCATTATTTAATGCCCAAATATCAAACCTACTTCCAAAGATCAAAACAAAAGCCTTGACTGCATAATGCCGATCTTTAATCTTTTGTTTGTTGCTGGTATCAAACACCCACCAGTCTCCAACCACCCAATCAGCCACGAAACACGCACTCAGCGCGGGCGGGTTCCGGCATAGGAGCATTGGCCGTTAAGAAAAAAGCGGCAACCATACTGCTCAAGAAGAAATCTTGCTTGAGCTAAAAACAGTGAATAATCAGAAACCCCAAAGGCCAACAATCAAAAAAAATCAAGCCATCAAAAATCAAAAAAGCGAGTTTATTTCTTCCCCCCAACTGGGCCGTTTTTTTTAGGTCAATCCTCCAGCCGGATGGTTTTTTTACCAAAAGAAAATGAAGACGCCCCATTATTTAAAACTTTGCACACTCCCGAAACTGTTATGATGAAGAATTTAATCAGGTAATTTTTTTTAGAACGAGTCAAGGTCGTAGTAAAAACAACGATTACATTTGTAACGACTTTTCTCCGTCAATCTCCTCTTTACCTTTCCCTCACGTTGGGAAAATGCCAAATAATTGTCTACTTTCGAACGAAGTTTAAAGAATCAGTATCCTTATGGACCTACACCAAACCCAGCTCGATTTGAAATCCAGAGTAGCCAAAGGGCTTAATTTTGGCATTGAAGCGGTGGAGAAGATGCTGGCAAATAATGCAGTAGTCTACAATGACTTTATCCTGCTTAAGAGCCAATACAATGACTTGATGCATCTTTCGTCAATCAATACCCTGCCTTACGAACAAATTGAATTGGGGCTGAACAAATTGCGCACCCACCTGCTGAAAATCATCGACAACATCGGAGAAGATGACCTGGATCGGCCAGAGGTAGACCTGGCACTCAAAAATACAGCCCTACCCAACCGGCGCACCAATTTTTTTAAGTTGCTGGATATCCATTTTCAAAATCTGGCATCCATCTGTTACGTTGAATTGCGGCCTGGTGATAGTGGTTATTCGGATGAATACCGGGTCAGCGGACGGGAGGGAATCCATAACCTATATGGTGGTGCCAAGTTTCGATTTGGCAAAAAAGAACAAATTAAGGGCGACCATTTGGCTTATATTCAGGAGTATTTCGGTAATTACTTTAGGGGAGATACGGGCATGTTTGAGGTGTATTTCAACAATATTAAACACCTGCTTGCTTATGTGATGGAGGATGAAATAGACCAGCCCTTTTTTTTGAATACGCTACGTTCTCTCTTTTCCCGCTACGAATTGGCTTTCATCTTTTATTACGTCCTCAGTGGCCAGGATGATGCCTTCAAAACATTAATCCGGAAGAGTGGACTGATCACTGATTCTATCCGTGATGTGCTGGTGTTTCCAGAGCATTGGACGTATTTTGAGTAATGACAATTTTCAATGGAAAAATCCTTGCAAAATCATATCAAAACAGTTCCAAACCACATTTTACCATTCATTATCATTTCGCAGTTTGCGGGCACTTCGCTTTGGTTTGCGGGTAATGCTATTATGGCCGATTTGCAGCAGGCATTTGACTTGCCGGCAGGTTCGTTGGGCAATATTACATCCGCGGTGCAACTGGGATTTATAGGTGGTACGCTGACCTTTGCGTTTTTAGTTATTGCCGATCGTTTTTCGCCCTCGAAGGTTTTTTTTGTATCAGCAACATTAGGAGCACTGGCGAATTTGAGTATTTACCTTTTTGCTGACGGTTATTGGGGTATCCTGATCTTTCGTTGGCTCACGGGCTTTTTTTTGGCGGGCGTTTACCCTATTGGTATGAAGATTGCGGCGGATTGGTATGCCAAAGATTTAGGTAAGGCACTGGGCTATCTGGTCGGGGCTTTGGTGTTGGGTACGGCATTTCCCCATTTTCTACGTTTTCAGGGACAGTCGCTGCCCTGGTCAGCTATTTTACTGACTACTTCTGCGGTAGCATTTATGGGTGGACTGTTGATTCTCTTTGGAGTAGGCGATGGGCCCTTTCGGAAAAAGGGTGGCCAGTTTAAACCGGGGGTTATTGTGGAAATCTTTAGCTTCCGCGAATTTCGGGCCGCCGCCTATGGTTACTTCGGCCACATGTGGGAACTGTATGCTTTTTGGGCCTTTGTACCGGTTATCTTGCAGACCAATCCGGCTTTTAAGGCCAGCCTTTCGCTATGGAGTTTTCTGATTATTGGTATGGGGAGCCTGGGGTGTATGCTAGGAGGTTATTGGTCCTTACGTAAAGGTAGTCGGACGGTAGCCATGGCCATGTTGCTGACATCAGGGCTCTGTTGTCTATTTTCTCCGCTTGCTTTTCAGCTTCCACTGGTCTTTTTTCTGGCTTTTTTGTTGCTCTGGGGTTTTGCCGTCGTTGGCGATTCTCCTCAATTTTCCACGCTGGTGGCACAGACGGCTCCACCACTCTATATTGGCTCGGCACTGACGATCGTTAACTGCATAGGCTTTTCTATTACCATTTTCAGCATTGAGCTGATTAATTGGTTAAATATCCAATATGCTTCTGAGTGGATTTATTGGACTTTGCTTCCTGGGCCAGTGTTGGGTTTGATTGGGGTGTGGAAGCGGAAATAATTTTATATTCAGATTTGGCAGCCCCTAGCTTGTACTTACGGATATAACAAATATTTTTTCCGCATCTGTTTATATTCACTAAGGCCAGGCTCCCAACTTGCACGAATCTCTTCTTCTGATTTCCCATCAATGATCTGCTGCCTGAATAAACCCGAGCCAATCAACTTTTCAATAGTACCCATTTGATTACTTAGTTTGGAATCGAAGAATTTTTCTTTGTGAGGATGTGCCCGGTACAATTCCATGATCCATTGTAGGTTGATCTGTTTGCTTTGGCGTAGTAGGTCGACGTCATAATTGCGTAAATCAATGCCATAACAAACCTGATCCATGAACAAAGGGGTTTCTGCCATACCTTTGATGCCTGTTGGCGTGAAGGAAAAATCATATTTGCCTTTCAGCTCGGGGCTACCCAGCACGGTAAATGGAAAATAGGTACCACGTCCATGATTAAGATAAACACCTTCAAACATACAAGTGGAAGGATATAACAGAATGGACTGTTGGGTATTCAAGTTGGGCGAGGGACTTATCGGCAAGGTATAGGGCATGTCATGATTATAATTCGCTACGGGAATTATTTTGATCTTGCATTTTACTTTATTGGTCAGCCAGCCTTCCCCATTCGCCATCTGTGCAAATTCGCCCACCGTCAATCCATGTGACATGGGTATCGGAAACATACCGATCCCCGATTTATATTTCATATCCAAAACAGGGCCGTCTATTAAATAACCATTGGGGTTGGGACGATCCAATATCATCAATTCTACTTCATTTTCGTGGCATGCTTCCATTAACCGGACCAGTGCATTGATCTTTGTATAAAACCGACAACCAACATCTTGTAAATCATAAATCAGGATATCCACATCCGCAAGATCTTGTGTGCTGGGTTTATTTTTTGATCCATATAACGAGATTATCGGAATACCAGTGGCAGCATCTATTTCATCCACTACGGGTGCACCCGCACTGGCATTACCCCGAAAGCCATGCTCCGGCCCAAATATTTTTACAATATTTATCCCCAGGGTTAGAAGGCTATCCACCAAATGTTTTTGACCAATAATACTAGCTGGGTTGCCCATGATAGCAACTCTTTTTTCTTTTAGATATGGCAGGTATCTTTCTGTTTGATCAGCACCCGGCAAGATTCCCTTTTTAGAAAAACTGGCTTCGCTATGTTTTTCCGGGTGTTTAGAATTAAAACAAGCCGTTAAACTAAAAAGGAGTACAAGGATTACAGATTGTAGTTGCATAACTTAACTTTAAAAGTGTAGTTGTTTTTAAAAGACAAGCTCTAAAGGGACACAAAGAGTAATATCTTGGAAAATATGATCTTTTTCAAACCATGCTCTATCTTCTTTTAAAAAAAAATCCCCAAAAAAGGCGCAAAACCCTTTTTGAGGACAATCTAAGGTCAATTTTAACCTTAAGGAGCAACAAGCTCGAAACTACGGTCGCAATCGCCGCTGCTGCCAGGGTTCCAAACTAGGACAACCATCATATAACTGATCCAGCGCAATAAAGGTCGCATTAACCCTATTCATGACCCACTCATTGATAAATTCGCTTTGTTTGGCCTGAATAGCTGCTTTCTGAATTTTAGAATAATCTTCCTTCAGGTTGGCTTTATGTGGATTGGTGCGGGACTGAAGTTGCACCAGACGAAACTGAGTTTCTCCCGTTGGCGTATTGAATTCAAAAGGTGCGGAAACTTCATTGATATCCAAAGTATCTACAGCGAAGTAGATATCGGCATCCAGGTCACCGATTTCAAAAAAGGTATTGCCGGTATTGGGATTGACGATACGACCGTCATTGGTATAACTCTGAGAGTTTTCGTCAGAAAACAGCTTTACGGCAGTAGAAAACCCCATAGAATCGGTTTCAATTAATTGTCGGACCGAATCCAGGTGCATGCGCGCCAGTTCCAAGTCATTATCCGTTATCTCCGGGCGGATCAGGATGTGGCGGGTATGGATCGAGTTACCTCTGCGTTCCAGCATCTGTATCAGGTGAAAACCAAACTCCGATTCTACGACCGGAGAAATTTCATCCTTATCCAGTTTATAAGCGGCAGCTTCAAATTCAGGAACAAATTTCCCTCGCTTGGCCCATCCCAGGTCACCACCGGCGCGTCCTGAACCATCAGCAGAATACTTTTGTGCCATTTCCTCAAAGGTGACACTTCCATCAATAATTTGCTGGCGGATTTCCTCCAGCTTGCTGATGGAATTTTGTCGTTCCTCCGCATTAATTTTAGGTTTATAGACGATCTCTCCAACCTCTACTTCGGAACTGAAATAGGGGAGGCTATCTATTGGGATTTGCGCAAAAAACTGCTTGACTTCAGAGGGCGTCACATTGATACCCGACATAATCTGTCCGCGCATCCGCTCTCCCAGTATCTGGTTGCGCAAATCTTCCCGAAACTGTGCCTTCACCTCGCCAATAGATTGCCCATAGTAGGCTTCAAACTGGGTGACATCACCATTCATATAGGTCAAGATCCGGTCAATCCGGGCATTCAGCTGATCTTCCACTTCGCCATCGGAAATTTCGATACTATCCAGCTTAGCCTGGTTGAGCAATAGCTTACTGACCAACAAACTATTCATGATTTCACAGCGTGCATTTTCGGGTAATTCCCCGCTTTGTGCCTCCATGAGTGCATGTTGCTCCTCTACTTCGGAAAGCAAAATCAATTCTCCTCCAACAGTAGCGACTACCTTGTCGATAATCTTCCGTTGAGCACAACTCATTAATGCCATCAAAGAAAAAGCTATGGATACAAATAATTGTTTCATTTATTTATTGTTTTAATCCTGGTTTCAGGATTCATTTTCTTTACAAACATGCACTCAGAGCAGCCGATTGCTATTCTACAAACACCTGAATATTGTCCCTTCGTGATTCCCGGTCGTAAAGTTCCTCCTTGGCCTCTTGCAGCAATTTGATCTTGCGGTTGTGCAGAATCACTTTACGTGCCTGATCCTCAATATAAGAAAGAGGTGCAATGTCCTTTCTTTTTTTCAACTCAAAGAGGCGGAAATAATATTGATACTTTCCGTCACGCTGGGTAAATTCCCTTTTCGACCCTACATTATCGGCAGTCAGGGTGCCTTTTGGCAATTCCATGGCTATCTTCTCAACATTATACCAAACACTATCTTCCAACAATTGCGCCTCGGCATGTTCATCACAGTATTTTGACAGAGAATGAAAAGCCCCCATTGAGCTGCTATTCCACAAGCGCCTCAACTTACTCGATTCCGGAACAGGGAGAGGCACTTTGATAAAATAACAACGAATAATGGGCGTTTCCAACTGGTATTGCTCCTTATTTTCTTCATAAAAGGCTGTCAACTCCGCTTGAGAGACCGTAGAATCGAGCCGTTGCTCGACAATAATCTGCTCGTAATTATGTCGGATAAGCGATGCTCGGTAATCCCGTACCAGCTTGTCTATATTGAGGTCACTGGGAATATTTCGCTCTGCTTCGTACAACAACAGCGCATCCTTGATCCAGCGCGATAAATATGCATTAATAATTAAACTGCTATCCTCACTGGTGGTGCCTAAAGGAAACATGCCGTCCATTTCTGAAAGGTAGAGAGATTTGTTTTGGACCTTAGCTAAAAGCCGATCCTCTCCATCACCGTCATTGGATGATTGACAGGCCATAAACAAGATGCTTATTAGCACTAACAATCCTATTATTCTTAAACCTATCTTCATTATTGTTCCCGAACCCTATTTTTTAATTAAACTTTCAAAAACGGGTTTGTTAATCTTTACTTTGTATTCTTTGCGTAATAGTTCAATCCATTCCCGTTCCAGTTGATCCTGGTAGTCGGCTACGGCATACCCTCTTGCTTCTTTCAACGTTTTGGGTCCAGCGGGTAAAATGTTTTCGATTTTGTAAAATTTGATCGCATTGCCACGGGGCAATTCTTCCATTCTGGACATGGCACCTACTTCCCATTCCATGTCTTTCATTTCAGGATTCCGATCCTTTTCATAATTGGTCGTCTCTACGGTAACCAATGTCGTACTATCTGTATTGAACTTCGCTTTTACGTCTTCAGCATTGCGCTTTTTGGAATAGAGGTAAATGGCCTGGGCTTCCGTGCGGTATTTTCCAGGAACGCGGTATACGCTCGTTTCAGCCCGCTCTTTCCAGATGTACTTCCCTTTGAGATTTTTTTCAAAGAACTGTTCCAGTCCGGTAGTATCCTGAGACGCTTTGTCCCACACCAAACGTTTGGTCGCTTCAAATAACAAAATGCCTTCTTCGTATTCCCGCATCAACGATTTGAATTCGGGATATTTATTTTCCAATTGGCTTTCTTCGTATTTCAGGATCTGGTCATTCACAAAGTCTGCATACAATTTATGCGTGGCGTCATCAAGACTGCCTCCCCGACCCATTTTCAGGCGTTGGCGGGAAGCTGAACCCAGGTAATCGGTAAAATCACCTAAAGTAACTTTGTAACTGCTTCCAAGGGAAAACAAGGCCTCTGTTGATTTTTCCTTTGGCGCTTTCCAGCGAAACGTCAGAAAGGTATCCGTCAGAGTGCTGATAAATGCATCGAGGACTGCCGGATTTTCCTTAAAATCGCTTTTGTTTTTAATTTGCTCCAGCATTTTTAAGCGAGATGCTTCAAAACGAGGGTCTTTGCGAATTTTCCCATCCAAACGACTCTTCTCAATGTTAAAAGGTTGTATGCCCTTGTGACTAATTCGTCTAACAATATGCCAACCGGCAGAGGTTTGGAAAGGTTCGGAGAAGGAATCATCTGCTTTCAAGGCAAAAGCCGCTTCTTCAAAAGGTTTTTCATAGCGGTTGATGCCAAAAAAACCAATATACCCTCCTTTAGCTGCGGTACGTCCGTCATCTGAGAACTGCTTGGCGGCCTCTTCAAAATCAATACCACTTTTTAATAATAGGTATATGCTGTCGACCTTTGCCTTGGCGGCTTCCGGATTCTTTTCGTTTTTGCGTACCAGAATATGAGCTGCTTCCAGCTCTCCCCGGGCCGGTCGTCGGGCGTTGACCATTAGGATGTGATAGCCGGCATCAGTACGTACCGGACCAACTAGTTTATTTAAAGGAGCGGAATACGCCGCCGACTCCAAATTGTAAAATCCTTTCGGAAATAAAGCCGTGACAAAACCAACATGCCCTTCATTGCGCTGTACGGATTTATCCATCGATACTTCTTTGGCTACAGCACTAAAAGCAACACCACCTTCAATGCGTTTGAGGGCACTTTCTGCTTTTTGAAAGGCCGCGAGTGTATCTTCGGGCGTAGGGTCAGGATTTAAGGCAATTAGGATATGGCTGATATCGACATCCTGCTGTATGCGATCATAAGCTTCCTTAACCAATTGATCCGTCAGACTCTTATCGATTAGGTACGAATCTGCCAATTGACGACGGTAACCTGCCAGCTCCTCCTGGAGTTGCTTGATCGTATCCAATTGCATATCTTTTGCCTTTTGCACTTTTAGCTTAAACTTGACATAAAGATCCAGATACTCTTCTAGTGACGGTTTGGAAAAATCAGCCGTTTTCCCGTTTGTCTTACTATAGATGTACACAAATTCCGACACCGAAACAGGGTTGCCTTCTACAGAGAAAAGTTCTCGATTGTCTTCCTGAGCCATGGCTGTGGACAAAATCCCCATGACCGCGATAAGTAAGATTAGAATTTGCTTGAACATGTTTAACTGATCATTTTTTATTCAAAAAAAAGTCTCTTTTTTAAAAGCACCGCAAAATTAGTAATTTTAAGGGGGTTTCAATGCGTTTTAGGATTTCCTTAAGGTTTTAGAGGCAGTTTGGAGGCCAACACCGATACAAGATTGGACCCGCTCTTTTGGCTGCAAAGGATCACTTTTTCGATCTTCCTTCGTTAATCTCTTGTCCGTCTCAAGGCAAAGCCAAGACCGTCTAACAGCAAAACCATCTCAATCCTGCACATAAACCCGTTTTACCCGAGGAGAGATATTCGTAAACACCTCATAGGGAATAGTCTCCAAAGCTTCTGCCAGCGTTTCTACACGAGGCATTTCGCCAAAAACAATTACTTCATCCCCCTCCTGTACTTTGGCAATATGGGTGACTTCCACCATACACATATCCATACAGACATTACCGACAATCGGAGCCAGTTGACCGCGCACCAACAAGCTATAACGTCCATTGCCTGCACGTCGCGACAAGCCATCCGCATATCCAACACTAATGGTGGCAATTTTCCCACCCTGCTTTAATATCCCATGACGCCCATAACCAACCGTCTCGCCCGGTGCCAGCTCTTTGATTTGAGAAACTGTAGCCTTTAGTTGCATCACTGGTTTTAACTGATCGGTCGCGGAACCAACACCATAGATACCAATGCCCAAACGCACCAAATCCATCTGGTATTGTGGAAAACGAACGATGCCAGCTGAATTGAGGGTATGCCGCAATGGCCGGTAAGCCAAGGTTGCTGTAATGCGTTGATAATCTTGCTGGAAACGACTGACTTGTTGGTGGGTAAAAGGATCATGTGTATCGGCCTCGCTGGCAGCAAGGTGAGAAAAGATCGACCGGACCTTTAATTGTGGATTGTGTTTAAGTATTTCACAAAGTTCGTCCACATGCTGCGACTCGAAACCGAGGCGGTGCATGCCGGTATCCAGTTTCAGATGAATGGTCAGGTCACTGCCCTGTCCCTGACAAAAGCGGGCAAGCTCCCTGAGTTGCTGGAGGCTGTATACTTCGGGCTCCAGTTGGTACCGCAATAAGGCATCATAAGCTGCCGGTTCCGGATTAAGCACCAGGATGGGTAAATGAATGCCTGTCCGCCTCAAATCTACGCCCTCATCCGTGTAGGCTACACCTAAATAATCAACCTGGTGAAACTCCAGGGCGCGGGCAATTTCCAGGCTCCCACTTCCATAAGCAGCAGCTTTGACCATCACCATCAATTTGGTGGTAGGCAGCAGGTAATTGCGCATAATGCGAAGGTTGTGGGCCAGGGCGTTGAGGTTGACCTCCAGCCGGGTGCGGTGCACCTGGCGGGAAAGCCTTTCGGCAATGGCTTCAAACCCAAAAGGCCGCGCTCCTTTGAGCAGGATGATTTCGTTTTGAAAATCAAATTGGCTTAGTTCTGAGAGCAGGCTGGCGGTATCCGAAAAAAAATAGTGCTCAATTTCTGGCGATAGTTGGGCATCAATGGTTGGAATGTATTGACCTATGCCAATCAATCGATGTATGCCAATGGTTGAAATAAGTTGCGCAATTTGACCATAAAGTTCCCGGTCAGTAAGCCCACTTTGCAGTATATCGGATAAAATCAAGGTACGACGGAGGTCTTTTTTTTGCTGTTGCAGAAACTGTAAGGCCATTGTCAGTGAGGTCAGATCGGCATTGTAACTATCATTGATCAGGATACAATTGTTGATGCCTTCTTTTAATTCCAGGCGCATGGCCAGTGTATCCAGTTGCAGTATCCGATGAGCGATGACTGCTGGTGCAACGCCTAAATAAAGGAGGACGGCCCAACAATGTATCGTATTTTCAATAGCCGTTGGTTCATTAAATGGAATGAGTATTTCTAATGCCTGCTGCTGGTATGTGGCGACCAGTTTAGTTGCTTTCCCCATCGGCTGTATGCCCGTAATTTGCAAGTCTGCAGCCCCTTCAACCGACCAGGAAAAGGTTGGAATTTTACTGGCTTTTATTGACGCATCCAGGCGGTGATCGTCCCGGCAATAGATGAGTATTTCGGCATTTTTAAAAAGGGTTAGCTTTTCGGTGATTTTGGTTGTTGTATCCGGAAACCCCTCTCGGTGTGCTTCGCCGATATTGGTAAAAAGGCCAATCCTGCAATCAATGATCGGGGCCAGCCGCTGCATTTCACCACTGGTAGAGATGCCCGCTTCAAAAATGCCCAACTCGTGTTGTGGACCAATTTGCCAAACTGATAAGGACACCCCCAATTGGGAGTTGAAACTACGAGGGCTTTTTACGATTTGGTAATCCTCCCGCAGCAACTGAAAAAGCCATTCCTTGATAATGGTTTTGCCATTGCTACCCGTGATACCGATTACTGGCAGGTCAAATTGGTGGCGGTGGTAATTGGCTAGCTGTTGAAGTGCCGCCAGCGTATCAGCTACCCGGATAAAAGAGGCTTCAGGCAAGGATTCAACAGCTATTGCTTTATCTATAATAAAACTACGCACACCCGCTTTGTAGGCCTGAGCGATAAAGTTGTGGCCATCCTGTTGCGGTCCACTCAATGCAAAAAACAGACCCGTTTCCGGGAAAATGATCTGCCGGCTATCGTACAACAATTGTTCGATGTGATAATCCGGAGCATCAGGTGGCTCAATCTGTCCACCAACCAAGGCTGCAATGTGATGTATTGAATAGGATGACATTAATGCGAAGATAGTCAGGTGGGGTGAAATTTGAATTATATCCAGATTTTTTTCCAAAATCACTGACAAGCTGAAAAAATCAATTATTTTTGGGCGGCCCGGAAAATTCCAGGCATTTGTTTCATTAAATAACCAATATTCCAAATTATGGAATTTCCTGCAAATCTGAAATATACCGATGACCACGAATGGTTGAGGGTAGAGGCGGATGACTACGCTTATGTAGGCATTACCGATTTTGCCCAAACTGAGTTGGATGAGTTGGTCTACATCGAAGTAGATACAATAGGTGAATCTCTGGATCAGGGTGCCGTATTTGGTACCGTAGAAGCCGTCAAGACAACCTCTGAACTTTTGATGCCGGTTTCCGGCACAGTGGTAGAATTTAATGCTGCCTTGAATGAAGCAGAAGGTGATGATCCGACGCTGGTCAATAAAGATCCTTATGGCGAGGGCTGGATTGTCAAAATCAAGCTTAGTGATCCGAGTGAGGTTAAAGAACTCTTGGATGCAGAAGCCTATAAGAAAATAGTAGCTTGATCTGCTAATTTTTTTTACACCCTGATGCACCAAAAATAATTGGATTTGCATCTAGGTAACTAGAAGTATCAATTTGAAAGCATTTATACCGGCAATTGTATGGGCATTATTTATTTTTGGGGTGTCTACTACAGCCAGCAAGAACCTCCCTCAGATATCGTGGAATCTTGCGTCGCCGGATAAAATAGCACATGCCATCGTTTATATGATTTTTGCCGGCTGTCTTTTTTACGGCTTTCGCCAAAAAATGGGCTTGCAAAAAACGACGATTCTGATGGCATTTGTCATTTGTTCTGCTTACGGAATTTTGATGGAGATTGTACAATATTCATTTTTTCCGGGGCGATATTTTGAACTTAATGACATTATTGCTAATATTATTGGTGCTTTACTAAGTGTACTACTATTGAAATTATTTTATAAGTAAAACCTTGTCAGTATGTTATTGCTTGATATTTCCATTGCAGGCGCTCCCCTGGCGATTATCGTCCTGGTCGTTGTGGCTGGACTGATTACCTTTATCCAGGTGATGAAGTCCGTTTATCGCAAGCGGGCAGAAAGTGGACTTGCGGAACAATTTGCTGACCAGCCTAGTAAGTCCCCTTTGGACGGTAGAAACAAATACCCCGGTGCCAATGTATTTAAGCACAGCGGTACTTTTTTCAACCTCGGATTGGCGATTACCATGGGCTTGACAGTTCTGGCATTCGGTTGGACGCAATACGAGAAAATTATCGATGTTTCCGGGTATATGGATACACTGGAAGAAGACATCGAGTTGGAACCACCGCGTACCGCTGAACCGCCACCACCACCGCCACCACCACCGCCACCGGTGATTGAAGAAGTTCCTGAAGAAGAAATTCTGGAAGAAGAAGAACCGGAGTTTGTCGATCAGAGTGTTGAGGCCGATACAGAGGTAGAACAAGAGCCTATCGTAGAAGCGCCACCACCACCGCCACCACCGCCACCGCCACCACCAAAACAAGAAACAGAAGAAATCTTTAAGGTTGTGGAACAAATGCCTCGTTTCCCCGGATGTGAAGACATGTCGGGTTCCGAAAAGGAAAAAAAGGCATGTGCGGATAAGAAAATGCTTGAATTTATCTACAAAAATATCAAGTATCCGGCTATTGCCCGGGAGAATGGTGTAGAAGGTACTTGTGTAGTACAGTTTGTAGTAGAAAGAGATGGTAAGGTAACGGACGCTAAGGTGGTCCGGGACATTGGTGCCCAATGTGGTCAGGAAGCCCTGCGTGTAGTGGAGCTGATGAACAAAGAGGGAATCAAATGGACTCCTGGTAAGCAACGCGGTCGTTCTGTACGGGTGCAATTTAACTTGCCCGTACGTTTCAAACTCGAGTAATAACTATCTTATAGATATAAAATGGCAAACCGGTATCGAAGCAATTCGGTACCGGTTTGCTATTTTTGTAGCTGAGTAATTGGCAACTTTTATTCAAAACTTTCGTTGTATAAACGTATGTATTAAAGAAGCATTAAATGATGAGGTTTTTATTTGTTTTACTGATTTCTCTATGTTGGTTGCCATTAGCAAAAACTCAGGATGCCAAATTGGCCCAACAATACTATCAAAATGGAGAATACGAAAAGGCTTCCGTAATCTATGAGAAGCTTTTTGAAAAGAGCAACAGTGACTTTTTCTTCGACCGTTACGTAGAGTGCCTTTTGTCGATGGATGATTTTGAGAATGGCGAAAAAGTCATCAAAAAGCAATTGAAAAAACAACCGGATAACGTCAACCTCTACGTTACCTATGGTCGGCTGCTCAATCGGCAATTTAAAGATGATGAAGCGGAGGAGCAGTATAAATATTCGATCCAGCGACTACCAAAAGACCAATACATCATTACTCGTCTAGCTAATGCTTTCTTAAACCTTACCCGTTATGACTTAGCGACTCAGGTATATGAACGTGGAGCTGAATTATTAAAAGACCAACGCATATTTGCCTTCAATCTAGGAGAACTCTACCGCCGGAAAGGAGACAATGATAAAATGATCCAGAATTACCTCATCAGTCTGGAAGATAAACCCGATCGCATCAATACCCTGAAGACGTTGTTTCAGCGGTTTCTCTCTGAAAAGGATTTTGAAGAATTGCAGGCACAATTGTATGCCCGGATTCAGGAAAATGAAAATGACCCTATCTATCCAGAGTTATTGGCCTGGGTATTTATTCAGCGCAAGGATTATAAAAATGCTTTCCGGCAGGAAAAGGCCCTGGATCGACGATTTAATGAGAATGGTGGACGGTTGTTTCGACTAGGTCAGACAGCGGCCAATGATCGAGATTATGATTCGGCCATCGAGATATTTGATTACATCGTTGAAAAAAAGGGGCTGAGTTCAACCTATTATCAGGATGCCAAACAACAATCCCTGCGCGCCCGTCGCGACAAATTGGTGGGCGGTTTTCATTATACAGAGGAGGAATTGAGGCAGCTTGAACTGCAATACCAACAATTTCTTGATGAATCGGGTCGGAACAAAACCAATGCTGGTATTCAACTGGAATTGGCTAAGTTGGAAGCTTTCTATCTCAATGATCTGGATAAGGCTATTGAATTATTGGATCAACTGATTGCTTATCCCAATGTGGATCGGGTGATTGAGGCAGAAGCCAAGTTGGCCCTGGCCGATTTCTACCTCATGCAAGGTGAACGGTGGGAAGCTACCCTGTTATACTCTCAGGTGGATAAAGATTTTAAGGAGGCCCTGCTCGGACACGAAGCACGGTACCGCAATGCAAAACTGTCTTATTATTCCGGCGATTTCCAATGGGCACAAGCGCAGTTTGATATTCTGAAAGCCTCGACTTCCAAGTTGATTGCCAATGATGCCCTGGATCTATCGGTCTTTATCATGGATAACCTTGGATTGGATACTACTGCCACCGCACTGGAAATGTATGCCGATGCCGATCTGCTGGTTTTTCAAAATCGTTTTGATGAAGCCTTTGTGAAGGTGGATAGCCTATTGCTGTTATTTCCAGAACACGCATTGCAAGACGATGTATATTACCTGAAGGGGCAGGTTTATCGCAAAAAGCGGGAATACTCCAAAGCCGCCGAGATGTATCAACGCATCATTGACAATTTCCCCGAAGGTATCCGAACGGATAACTCCATTTTCCAATTGGCTGAGTTGTACGAAAGACACCTCGATGATCTGGAAAAAGCGAAGACACTTTACGAAACCTTATTTATTGATTACTCAGGTAGTACCTTTGCCGTGGAAGCTAGAAAGCGTTTCCGAAAGCTGCGAGGTGATGATGTGCAGTAGTAAGTAGTGTTGCCTCAAACAGGCTTTGAAGGCCACAGCGCAATCTAGCCATGCATGCATGACCTGGCCCGCAGAGACACGCCCAAAATAAAAAAGCCCGATAAATGGGACTAGTTTAAATACCAAAACGTGTCATTCTCCAGTCAGAGAATGACACGTCCTATTGGTTAGCTAAAAGCAACGCGTTCTATAGCTATTACTTCAGACTATTTTCGTCAGAAACACTCAGCTTTGCACGGCCCTTAGCTCTGCGGCGAGCAAGTACCTTACGGCCATTCTTGCTGCTCATGCGAGAACGGAATCCATGCTTATTTGCCCGCTTTCTTTTTGATGGTTGAAACGTCCTTTTCATTTTCTCTAAAATTTTGCCGTTTTTGAAAAGCCGGACAAAGGTAAAACGATTTTAGCACTTAGACAAGTTATAGAATTGAAAGATTCAACTAAAAAAGAGCTATAGGTAGTCAATGTCGGTTTTTTTTTGTCAGAAACAAAGAAACGGTAATTTGTTAAAATATTGATTAGTAGTTAATTACATTCTATAGTGAATCTAGATTGTCATGATGTCCACTTCTTTATTGGAGATCATTTCATCAACCTTTTGGCTGAATTTATCTGTGAGATCCTGGATTTCTTTTTCCCGACGCTTGCCATTGTCTTCGGGTAAGCCATCTTTAATGGCTTGTTTGATGGATTCCATGCCTTTATGTCGAGCGGCACGTATGCCAACCTTAGCATCTTCTCCTAGCGATTTGGCCTTTTTTACCAGGTCTTTTCGTCGTTCTTCGGTAAGGGCGGGAATGCTGATGCGTACAATTTCTCCATCGTTTTGAGGCGTAACGCCCAGGTTGGCTTCAAAGATGGCCCTTTCAATAACGGGAATCAGGGATTTATCCCAGGGTTGAATGACCAGCGTACGGGAGTCGGAAGCCGAAATATTGGCAGCCTGACTGAGTTTTGTGGGTGTACCATAATAATTAACCTTCAAATCAGCCAACATACTTGGGGAAGCTTTTCCGGTACGTACCTTAACCAATTCGTGGTGAAGATGTTCAATGGCATCATTCATCAAAGATTCGGTCGATGTAATTAAGACTTTTAGTTCATCCTGCTGCATATCAGTAATAATTTGGTGTCAGGTATAAAGTTAAAAAAAACTATCGTCTACTCATTGCCTGGTAGCGCAATAAAAAGTATAAGAACATTACAAGTGCTGAAAGTGCTGCCGAAACATAAGTCATGGCTGCCCACCAAAGAGCATCTTTGGCACCGGCATATTCGGCTCCCTTGGCAGCACTGCTCTCCTCCAGCCAGGCCAGTGCCCGCCGGCTTGCATCAAACTCTACCGGGAGGGTAATCAAACTAAAGAGAGCCGTGACACCAAAAGTGACCATGGTGATCAACATCATTGTGGAACCGCCATTGACACCAAAGGCGCCAAGAGCAAACAAAAGTAAAAATTGCTGAGCCTTTGCCGCCAGATTGACTACGGGTACAATAGCAGAGCGTAGCTTGAGCCAAACATAGGCGTTAGCATGTTGTACGGCATGGCCACATTCGTGGGCTGCTACTGCTGCTGCAGCCACACTACGATCTCGATAAACATTGGGGCTTAATTTGACTGTTTTGGTCAGCGGGTTATAATGATCCGATAAAAAGCCCTGCCCCTCCTCGATTTTTACATCATGGATGCCATAATAATCCAGCATGGCCTGAGCAATTTCCCTGCCACTGCGGCCAGAGCTCATTGGCACTTGGCTGTAGTGCTTAAATTTAGCTTTCAAGCGATTGCTCAAAAACATGCCGACTAGCGAAAAAAGGCCGGTAATGATAATATACCCCATATAGGAGCCCATAGTTAACAGTTTATGTTAGTGGTCTGTCAAACCCAAGTTGCCGGATAATCTATGGCGTCTTAGGCATACAAAAAAAATGCAGATACCTTACCCGGCATCTGAAGGTTGACAACCCACTAGTTAAGCAATTCAAACCCCGTATATGTTTGCAAGACCTTAGGAATTTTTATTCCTTCGGGAGTTTGGTTGTTTTCCAACAATGCTGCAATAATGCGGGCCAGAGCCAGGGCACTGCCATTAAGGGTATGCGCCAGGCGCGTGTTTTTTCCATCGCGGAAACGCAACTTCAGGCGGTTGGTCTGGAATGTCTCAAAATTAGAGACGGAACTGACTTCCAACCAACGTTGTTGGGCCGCAGAATATACTTCAAAATCAAAAGTTAAGGCGGAAGTAAAACCGAGGTCACCTCCACACAAACGCAAGATTCGGTAAGGCAATTCCAACTTTTCCATCAGGCTGGAAACGTGAGCCACCATTTCATGCAAAGTATCATAAGACTTATCAGGGTGCTGGATTTGCACAATTTCTACTTTATCGAACTGGTGAACTCTATTGAGTCCCCGTACATGTGCACCATAAGAACCAGCCTCTCTTCGAAAACATGGCGTATAGCCTGTTAATTTAACCGGAAAATCTTCTTCTTTAAGGATCGTATCCCGATAAATGTTCGTTATCGGAACTTCCGCAGTGGGGATCAAGTACAAATCGTCCTTTTCTACATAATACATCTGGCCTTCCTTGTCGGGCAATTGTCCCGTAGCACGTGCCGTGTCTTCATTAACAAGTAGTGGAGGCACTACTTCACGGTAACCGGCACGGCTGGCTTCGTCGAGGAAAAAATTGATTAAAGCACGCTGTAGGCGGGCACCTTTGCCCTGGAATACCGGGAAACCGGCGCCGGTAATCTTTACCCCTAGTTCCAGGTCGAAAATCTCATATTTTTTTGCCAAATCCCAATGGGGGAGTGCCGACTCTCCTAGTTCAGGAAGAGTTCCTTCCCAGGCGCGGAAGACTTCATTATCCTCTTCGGAAGTACCAGCGGGCACCGATTCGTTGGGGATATTCGGTATTTTATACAATAGATCTTCCAGGTCGGAAGTTGTTGTTTTTAAAGCTTCTTCCAGGACGCTGCCTTTTTCTTTCAGCGTAGCAACCTCTGCCTTCATGGCTTCGGCTTCTTCCCTTTGTTCGGCCTTGTATTTATCTCCGATCTCTTTTGAAAGCCGGTTGCGGTCGGATAGAATATTGTCTAATTCCGTTTGTGCACCTCTACGGATTTCGTCTAGTCGAAATATTTCATCGACCAGATCCATTTCCTTAAAATTCCGAACTTTCAATCCCGCAATAATTCGATCGCGATTTTCTCGAAAAAAACCAATTTCTAACATAGATGAGATAGATTATAAGACATAATTAACACTTAGTGGGCAACTTTAATGCCCCCTTTTGGTTATTTTTTGCAAAGATAGTATTTGAAATCCAAAATTAAGTGTAAATTTGTTTCGGCAAAACAAAGCACCCCACTCTAAGCTATGTCTTATTGCCAGTTTTAGTTAAAGGTGTTTGTGCTCCAATTCTTACTTTATTCCCCACTTCTAACAGGAAGTTCCAAGAGCTGGTAGGCATTGTGAGGTCAGCGATTTTCAATTACTTTTTCCAAGGACAAAACTGTTTCTCCGCACAACAGAATAGATTCCACTTATAATAGTATTTTTTTTTCTGACTGATGACAGCAGACAAACCATTCCAGAACGTTTTTATTTTAGTAACATATATTTAATCATGCTTGATATACTGCAATTGAATGACATGCTTGTTCCTGAACTTCGGGAATTAGCTGAACAAATCGGATTATCCGGGTATAAACGCTTAAATAAACAAGAGTTGATTCATAAAATCCTGGATCACCAAGCCGTTGTTGGTGCAACGGAGGAGCCAGCTGCCGAAAAAGAGGAGAAAGCTGTAACTAGCGCTCGTCCGGAAAGACAATCCAAAACCAAGCGAACAACTACCAAAGAGGAAGCACCTGATAACAATGGCAAGGAACGAGATAGCCGCCGGGAAAATAGAAGAGATAGCCGCAACGAAAAAACTGAAAGTGGCGAAGATGAGGATTATCGCTCTCGCAGGCAGAGTAACCGGAACCCGCGTACTCAAGAAGATACAGATTCTTCTTCTCGCAGATCCACTCCTCCTCGTCAGGAATCTTCCCGGTCTGAATCCAATGCCCCAGAATCCAAAACACCTGTCCGTCGATCTTCTTCCCGCCAAGAGGCTACCCGATCTGAAGCCAATGTCCCTGAATCCAAATCTCCACCGGAAAAGAAATTTGACATTGAATTAGATGGTATTATTGAGGGTGAAGGTATCTTGGAAATGATGCCTGATGGTTATGGCTTTTTGCGCTCAGCCGATTACAACTACCTCACCTCTCCTGATGATATATACGTATCCCCATCCCAAATCAAACTGTTTGGTTTGCGTACCGGTGATACCGTTCGAGGAGCTGTGCGCCCTCCAAAAGAGGGAGAAAAATACTTCGCCCTATTACGGGTTTCTAAAATTAACGGCTTACAACCACAAGATATTCGGGACCGGGTACCTTTTGATTACCTGACCCCTCTTTTCCCTCAGGAGAAGTTCAACCTGATCATGTCACCAACGGGAAGAGACTATAGCACACGAATTATTGATCTCTTCACGCCAATAGGCAAAGGACAGCGTGGTCTGATTGTGGCACAACCTAAAACAGGTAAAACCTGGCTGCTTAAAGATGTAGCAAATGCTGTAGCCAAAAATCACCCGGAGTGTTACCTGATCGTCTTGCTTATTGACGAACGTCCTGAGGAAGTAACAGATATGAAACGTAGTGTTAATGCCGAAGTAGTCGCTTCTACTTTTGATGAACCGGCTGATAACCACGTACGTGTAGCAGGTATAGTGCTGGAAAAAGCCAAAAGACTGGTGGAAAGTGGGCATGATGTTTGTATCCTGCTTGACTCTATTACACGTCTGGCACGGGCATACAATACTGTAGCTCCTGCAAGTGGTAAAGTACTTTCCGGTGGTGTGGAAGCCAATGCATTGCACAAACCTAAAAAGTTCTTTGGTGCTGCCCGTAACATTGAAGGCGGTGGATCCCTGACCATTCTGGCTACGGCTCTGACAGATACCGGCTCCAAGATGGACGGCGTGATCTTCGAAGAATTTAAAGGTACTGGTAACATGGAACTGCAATTGGATCGGAGCCTGTCTAATAAGCGTCTCTATCCAGCTATCGATTTGACCAAGTCAAGTACCCGCCGCGAGGACTTACTGCTCGACAAAGATACGCTCCAGCGGATGTTTATCCTACGCAACCACCTGGCTGATATGAAGCCGGATGAAGCTATGGAGTTCCTGCGGAAGCATTTGATTAGTACCAGCAGCAACGAAGAGTTCCTGATTTCTATGAATGGATAATGATCGTTGGACTAGTTCTGATATTCATATAAAAAAGCGGCATCGAATATTATCGATGCCGCTTTTGTTTGTGACAAGCCAGCTATAATTATTGTTGTTCTTCTTTCTTTTTAGCCTTTTCTTCCAATTTCTTTTTATAGTTTTCCATAAAACCTGCAATAGCTACTTTTACTTTTTCGGCATCGGTAGTATAAGTTGGCATCAGAGACGGCTTTCCCGGAAATTCTTCTACATACATTGTCGTAGAAGGGAAAGCAAAACGTACGCCCAGTGCTTCAGCCAACCGGATTATCTCTAATATGAGGGTTTCTTTGACAGCGAGCTCTGAGCCATAATCTTTTACAGCAATGGGAACCCGAAACAGGATATTGATGGAAGAAGCACCGAAACTACTGACGTAAATATAAGCGCCTTCGTCATTGGCTTCGGGATGGGCTTCCACCAATTGGTGCAGGCCAGCGACAAACTGTTCTATCAAATCGGGAGGGGTATCGTAGGTGATGCCCAACTCGGTTTGAAAGAGCCGGTATACTCTAACGCCCAGGTTGGTGATGACCTGATTGGCAATGGTGCCGTTAGGTACGGATATGATAGAGCTATCTGGCTTTATAATCCGGGTGGTACGGAAACCTACTTCCACAACGGTACCCGCAAAGCTGCCCCCATCGATATAATCACCGATTTGGAAGGGTTGATCCACAAAAATCATCGCCGAGCCGATCAGGTTTTTAACGGTGTCCTGTGCTGCTAGAGCCAAAGCTAATCCGCCAATGGACAAGCCGGCAATCAACGCCGTGAGGTTGACTTCAAAAATGCTGAGTATTTGCGCCATAGCGCCGATGACAATAAGAATTTGGGCAGAACGGCTGATAATAGGTACCAGCTGTTCGTCAAGTTTATTTTCCGTACGTTCGGTCAATTTTCGGAAATACAACATCAGTACCTCCAATATCCGTAGGACAATCAGCATCACCAAAATGGTATTGACGATTTTAATGAATGTTATCGTAAATGCAGTTGTTGCCGGAGGTAATAACAAAACGGGCAGCAACATTCTGATTCCCTTGAATATTAATAACACACTGATCAGACGAGCAATACGCTGTACCAAGTCGGGTTCGATCAGAGAAGGATACAATCGGGACCGGCTCAGGCGGCCGACAATCGGACCTAAAATTCGACTCAGAATAGCATGTACAAAAAAAGACAATAAAATAATGACCAGAAAGCTGAAATATTGCCAGAGAGAATAACCCAGGAATTTTGTTTGCCCGAATTTGGGGGATATATTCAAAAGGCGGTCTAATCCGTAGGGGTAAACGCTACGATGGAGTTTTGGAATTGCTGTCACCGTTTCCTGGGAATAATACCACCGGTTGTTCAACCGTTCCAGGTATACCTCTGGTAATTGGTCGGGATAGGGCGTATACAAAGCCATTTGAGTAAGGCTATCTATGAAGTTGGTATCATTTGGAATAAAATTAAAGCGGACATAGATTCCTTTTCCGTCCAGAATTTGTTTGAGTTGGATGGCCCTTTTTCGACGTGTAACGGAGTCGACGACATTGGGGTACAAGGCTAGAGCTGCGGTGTCAGGGAAATAGGACTCCGGCTGAAGAAAGTGCAAATGCCAGTACATGGTCTGACTGGGACTTTTAAGGGAGAGTTCCAATTGCGAACTTTGCCCACATAAAATTAGGGGAAGAAAAAGAAAAATATATAAACTCAGAATTCTGTTATACATGATCAAGTGGATATGGTTTTTGCAAAAGTAAACATATTGCCGGATAGTTATTAATCGACATCCCTGGTGTTAGTAGTTTGACAATTTCGCTTTTTAAATCCAAGAATTAAAGGCTTTTTTCTAGCTTGCAGTACCACATTCAATTATGCGCATTTACAATTTTTTGTATGAAAAAACTGATTTTAGCATTGCTACTAAGTTTTCCGATTTTTATTCAGGCTCAACTGTTGGACCACGTACAAGGTGAAGTCATGGTTATGTTGGAAAAAGGAACTAATGTTCGTACATGGGCCCAACATTGGGGTACTTTTCAAGGAAAAAAAAGTCAATTTCGTTTGAAAAAACTGGTTTCGCCACCGCTCCAAGTGTGGACCTTTCAATTTGATTACACCGAGATCAATGAATATGAATTATTGACAGCCATCCGTCGGGACAAAACGGTACAGTTGGCCCAGTTTATTCATTTTGTCCAGCTACGTTCCACAATCCCTGATGATCCGGGTTTTGTTGATCAATGGCAATATATTAATACCGGGCAGGATGGCGGAACGGTAGGCGCCGATATTGATATGGACCTAGCTTGGGATTTGACAACTGGTGGACTGACCGTCCAGGGAGATACGATTGTAGTGTGTGCCCTCGATGATGGCATCGACCTTTCCCATGAAGATTTTGCCGGCAATCGCTGGATCAACTATGCAGAAATTCCCGGGAACGGCTTGGATGATGATAATAATGGGTATGTAGATGACTATCTGGGCTGGAACTCCAATGCAGAAACTGACAATATCAATGGCGGGAATCATGGTACCCCGGTAGCGGGCATCATGGGTGCCAAAGGCAATAATGCTTTAGGCGTAACAGGGGTGAATTGGAATGTAAAAGTGATGGTTATTCGCAATGATTTTAATACCGATGAAGCTAGGGTCCTTTCTGCCTATTCCTATCCACTGGTACAACGCATGCGATACAATGAAACGAATGGAGCTGAAGGCGCATTTGTGGTTGCGACTAATGCTTCCTGGGGTGTTGACCTCGGGGATCCGGCGGATGCACCTATCTGGTGTGCCTTTTATGATGCTCTGGGTACGCATGGTATTCTCAATTGTGGTGCGACTATCAATGACAATGTTGACGTAGACCTTGAAGGAGATTTACCCACTGCCTGTCCTAGCGACTTCCTGATTTCGGTGACCAATATGAACCGCAATGATGAAAAGGTGATGGGAGCGGGTTATGGTGTAACAACTATTGATCTTGGTGCTTTTGGGAGCGGAACCTGGACCACTAAACAGGGCAATAATTATGGTTCATTTGGAGGAACTTCCGGAGCTACGCCACATGTTACTGGCACCGTTGGTTTGTTATATTCGGCAGATTGTCCTGGATTTATCAATTTGGCGAAAGCTGATCCCGCCGCCGCTGCATTATTGGCTAAACAATACATTCTGGAAGGGGTTGACCCCAATCCTTCATTAGCGGGCATTACGGTAACCGGAGGCCGACTGAATGTATACAATAGTCTGATGTTGCTGCTCGAAAATTGTGACAACTGTTTTCAACCCAGTAGCCTGAGTATTAATAATATTACGGATGTTAATGCCCAATTAACTTGGAATACACTTGATACCGTAGATCGGGTAGATTTACGTTGGAAGCCACTAAATACTCAGAACTGGAATATAGTGATTGACGTAAATACGCCATTTACGTTATCAGCATTAATAGGCTGCACCAATTATGAAGTGCAATTGCAGGGCCGTTGTGGGGCAACAGTTCTTGAGTGGACCGAAAGCAGAATATTCCGGACGGATGGTTGCTGCGAGCCGCCTCATACCATCAACATCACCGATATAACTACTAATCAAGCATTGGTGAGTTGGAATCCTGTATTGGCAGCCCAGAGTTACCTGTTCCGTTATCGACTGACCAATACTTTCGAGTGGACGGAAATAAATACGACTGAAACTGCTTTCTCTTTTAATGATCTGACCCTCTGTACTGGCTATGATATCCAACTGCTTACGGAATGTGTGGGCGGCCAAAGCCTAGCCAGCGAAATTCAATCTTTTTATACGACCGATTGTGGATTTTGTGCGGATACAGAGTATTGCTTACCGCAAAATCTGGATGCCAATGAAGAATGGATAGAATCCGTTGTATTAGGTGCTTTTGAAAATGTATCCGGCAATGATGACAGCTATGGGAATTACACCTTACTGGGGACCTCTCTGCTGGCTCGTGGTAATACCTACAATATGGTTTTAACACCTGGTTATATAGGCAATTCATTTGGAGAATATTTCCGGGTATATATTGATTTGGATCACAATGGAACCTTTTCACCCAGCGAAATTATCTATGATGCAGGAGAATCAACCAATGGCCCTTTAGAAACTGAATTAACGATTCCAGAGGATGCCAATCCCGGGCTTACCCGATTGAGGGTAGTCATGCAGTTTGATGGTGTCGATGGCCCTTGTCCTTTTGGACAGGGCAATTTTGGAGAGATAGAAGATTATTGTGTGGAGATCGTTACTCAGACTCCCTGTCCCAACCCTGACGACCTGGTTACCATGGATTCCAGCACCACGTCCATCACATTGGGTTGGCAGGAAGTGGATGATGCCTTAAGCTATATTCTCCGTTACCGGGATTCAGCCAGCCAGAATTGGCTCGAAGAGGCCGTTATTGATCCGGAAATAATATTGTCAGGTCTTACAGAATGCCGCCAGTACGAAGTACAAATCAAATCCATATGCAGCAATGCTCAAAGCGGATTTTCTGTGGGTCATATTGTTAATACCAGATGTGTGCTGGACGTTCCGAAAAACCCCAATGGGATAACTGATTTTCAATGTTATCCTAATCCATTTGAGCAGGAATTGACGGTTGACTTTTTGCTTTCGCAAAACTTTTTGCAAGTCAGCATTTCTTTGGTTGATACTTATGGACGTATGCTCAAAGTGAAAAACATTGGTTCCTTGCCAGAAGGGCGGCAGCATGTTTATTTTAACACTTCGGACTTGCCAGCTGGCGTTTATTTTGTTCACCTTAAATCTGAGAAGGGGATGCTCAGCAGAAAAGTGGTGGCTGGGAGGTAGGAGCAGTCAGCTTTCGGCTGCGCCTTGACTGTCAGATCGCCTTTGGCTGTGAGACTTAATACACTGCAGCGTCTGATTTCTAACAGTGAAACGGTCTGACAGCAAAGCGATCTGACAGCGACAGCGATCTTAAGCAGGCTTATAAATCCGGCTAATCAGGTTATCGATGACGTAGGATTTGCTACGAGAAAAGAAAGTATCCAGGTCTTCGATGTAGCGATGGTAGAAGAAATTGAGGATCAACCCGATCAGCAGGGCAACCAATGTGGTGTCAAAGGCTACATTCAAGTGTTGGGTAATGGCGGGCATACCTTCGGCCGTCTTGGCCAAGTGAGCCATACCAATCGAGGTGGATAGCCCGATCAGGGTGCCAATAAATCCCAAGGAAATAATGGCACTCAGAAAATAGCGTACCTTTTCCAGCTCACCATCCATTTCCTCTTTGCTATTGTCAACTTGGGCACTAAAGACTTGTAGCGTTTCACCAACCGACTGGTCGTTACGATATTGGGTACAAGCTTTTTTGATGAAATCGGCCACCAAAAAATTATTGCCGTTTTGCTCCAGTTGGATGGTATTAAGCTTGATATTGGCTACTTCATCCGGAGATAAAACCAACTGATCTTTAACTGGCAGCAAACCCAGGTTAAAACCCTCATATTGTTTTTGAATGTATTTGCGTTTTTCAGACAAATCGAAGAAGCTGTAGAAAAACAAACCGTATATCGCCGCCTGAATGTAGCCGCTGTAAGACCCGCCCAGGGCCTCAACAAATCGGTGCATTCCAGATCCAGGGTTAAATATATTGCCGAAAACAATCAGCAACAACCACAGACCGGCCGCTAGAATTACGCTGAATACTAATTGACTGGACTTTGATTTGAACATAATCATTGTGTTTTAGAGTTCTTTTGTCTAAAATGATCTTTCTTCCGTTGGAGCGAACATTTACCTACTTAAGCTTGAACACTCCATTTTCAAGTAGCACGACCTTACCCAGTAGTACCCGGTTGTCACTTAATGGAATAATCTTGGAAAAATTTTCTCCACGTTCCTTACCCGTTTTGTCCTTGGTGTAGATCAGGCCTTTGACGGTTACCGAACGGTGGTTTTTTTCACTTTCCTTGAATTGTGCATAGAGGGTATATTCTCCGGGAATGATGGCATCAAACTGACGGACAGCTTCCTGGTTGGTTCTCAGGTCATTGCCAAACAGGCGGTTTCTGGATTTGCCACTATCCCAATTACCGATATTTTTGTCTCTTTTCCGCCCCCCGTAGACACAGGTGTTGCCCCGGCATACGTACAGATCAATGTTTTCTTCCTCAGTAGGCCAGGAGATTTCGAACGATACCTTACAGGGTACCGAAGGCGCATCCCCTTTAAAGGTGTTCGACTCGCCGGTAGTCGTTTTGACCGGCTCCTGAGGTGTGGTCGGTTTTGTCACCGGTTTCTCCGGCACTTTTTTTGGCTCCACTTTTTTCGGGATTGGCGTTTCCGGTTGTTTTACCTTGACGGGTTGATCATAGGTCTTTTTCGGTGGTTCGTTTAAAACGATGATCCGTTCGGGCTTTTCGTCGGGTAATTCCTTATAATCTACCAATACGGTGAAAAGGGTATCCCCAACATTTTTCTGCCAGAGGCTATCAGGTAAAAAACCAAAGACTTTGTGATTGACCGTATCGAGATACATACCAACCTGTTGAACATCTGAAGCCGGAGCGCCCCCTTTCGGGGTGATGATGAACAGGAAGATGATTGCTCCCAAGGCACTGGTCAGCAAGTCCAGAAAGGACAAATTGAATATTTCCGCTTTTCTTCGTGACATGCTATTTCAGCTTTTGTGAAGTATTTTGAAAAGTGGGAAGTGTGTCATTGAGCTCCGCATTAATTTTTGCCTTCTTTCCCTGTATGGGGAAATGACAATGCACACATTTACTTCCTTCACCAGGGGAATGGTTTCCACAATTTTGGCAAGGCTTAGATTTGGGTGTTGACAGAGACTCATCGCTCCTGCTTTCTCCGATCTGCTCTCGGAAATTGCCCTGCATATTGCAGTGTATACACCTGATGGTATGCTCTTCATTAACCGTAGAACAATTATTACAAATCAGCATGATTGAATATTTTAATACCGGTCACCAAATGTAAAATGACGTTCATAGCCAATAGAAAACATAGTGGAGCGATTCATTTGGTCGCCATGGTAAGTGTCAAAAAAGCTATTTGCCGTTTTGTAACGCTTATTAAAAGAATCACTCACGCCTGAATCCCAGATCACATTGAAGGTCAGTTTGCTTTCTTCATTGAGGGCATAAACAAAACCAGTACTAAGTTGGAATCCAACCTGCATGCCTTTATAATCATCATTTACACCATTGCCAAACTTTACCTTGTAGTTGGTTTCTTCGATCTCCTCGGATCCAAAATATTCAATGGATTCGTCAATTTTCCCGCCTACGCCAAAGTTGAATGAAGGACCAATGCCAATTGTTAATGCAAAGCGGTCGGTCAAGTATTTGCGGTAAGCGAGATGAAGCGGCACGGAAACGTAATGCAGGCGCTCCTTTGCAGAAAAAACGCCGGTTCCAAACTCATCTTCAAAGGTGTCGGTTTCATAAACACTGCCCTTTTGCACATATTGCAGGCCACTGCTCAAGACAAAATTCTGGATCTCCAAGCCAAAAATGGCCCCGCCGTTCAATCCAAAAACAGGACTGGTAGAAGAATATAAATTGGATAAATCGCTGGTGTATTTAAACTTGGATAAGTTTCCGCCACCGGTAGCTCCAATGAAAATTGAGTTTTGCTGGCCAACCAGGGTCAGACTACTGATTAGAAACATAAATGGTAGTACAAAAATTGACTTTTTCATGGTTCTCTTTTTTGTTAACGGTTTAAGGTTTGTTACTTCTCTTAATGTCGTTGTTTGCCAAAATAAATCGGGCGTACAACCTGTTGCTTTTTGTGCAATCCTTTATGTTTGCCGGGATGCTCACAACCTTTTACCCCGCATTTGGCTTTGCTGTTTTTGCTTTTGTATTTGAAGGCTTTAGCTTTGGTTTTGGCCCCTTTATTATGACCTCGATAACGGCCATGTTGACCGCCTGAGTTTTGCCTTGCACCTTGTCTGGCTACACCTGAATTTTCGCGACGGGGCGTATCCCTTTTTGTAGAAGTTGACTTTCCTGGCACTCTTTTTCGACTGGTGGTGGTGCTGGTTTTGTGTGAGGTGGTTTCTTTTTGTACCTCTGTTTTACCCTTTTCTCCTTTTCTGGAAACCTGGGCATTGAGGGGAATACTAGTCAGCAGGAGGCATGACAAACCCATTAACGCAAGAAAGATTAACTTCTTCATTGTCTTTAGTTTTACGTATAAAAAATAGAAAACCTTGCTTCATCTATGGCATACAGACGAATGGTTAACGCTATACAAACTTTAAATATGGGGTGAAATATCCGGTTGAGAAGTAAAGCTTTCTTAAACAGTATCTTTTAAAACAATCTACATTTTATCCTTTAATTGGATTTGCCGGATATGAATATGAATGACAGTACAAATAAAGGAGATATTATCGTTAAGGTCTGTTATGGGGTAGTTACTTTTTTGTTAATCAAATTAAAGACAATGAATTCATGAGTATGTTTGGAGGCCAACTTTTTGCCTGACATGTTCAAACAAAAGCTTTGGTCAGGATAGGTCCAACCTTTATCAATTGCTTTTTGCTGTTATCAAACACCACACCAGTCTCTTAGCACTTAGGCAAATAATAATATGCACACAAGAGCGCGCTAATCAGACTACAATTTCTCTTTTAAGTTGATTGAAGATATTCAATGGAAAATTACGACCTAAATCCTATTTCAAATGCCATTATCCTTTGTCACCACAATCGGATAGCCATCTGTAACGATCAATGTGTGCTCATGCTGGGCTACAAAACTTTTGTCTTTTGTAACAAGGGTCCAGCCATCAGACGCTTCATAGACATTTCTGGCACCAGTAGAAATGAAAGTTTCCAGAGCAATGACACTGTTTTTCCTAAAACGGGTTCTTAGTAGGCGATCCCGGTAGCAAGGGATTTCTCTTGGTTCCTCATGTAATTTGCGACCAATGCCATGGCCACAGATATTTTTGACCACCTTAAATCCCCGGCGTTTGGCTTCGGTCTCTATCAGGCCACCAATATCGGAAATACGCACCCCGCCCTTGATTTTACTCATGGCTTTGTACAAGATATCTTTGGAAGCTTGCACCAACGGATTCAATTGACGGTAATCTTTCCCCAGAACAAATGACCCCCCATTGTCACCAAAATACCCATTTAGTTCAGCAGAAACATCGATGTTGACCAAGTCACCTTCCTGTAATAGAACCTGCGGGGATGGGATACCGTGACAAACCTCATGATTGAGGCTTATACAGGTATAGCCCGGAAATCCATATTCTTTTTTGGGAGCCGGAGTTGCCCCAAAAGCCTTCAGAATATTATAGCCGAACTCATCCAATTCTTTGGTAGACATGCCTGGCTCGGCATAGTCGTGCATTTTTTTTAAGGTGATGGCAACCGCTTGTCCAGCTTCCTGGATGCCAATTAAGTCTGCTTGAGTATCTACTGACATAAGTGTTTTTTTTACAAAAGTAGCCAACTTGTAATAATTGGTCAATTCTTAAACTCAGATTATGATTCAGATCGTAAAAAAGGCCATTGCCCAGATCAAAGCCGAGAGGGTGGTACGCAACCTTATGAGTTTCAGTAGTAGAATCATTGATAGTCTCTTCATATTTTTGTCGGATAATATCGAATCTGAGAGAGAATAGCTCCTTAGCGTTTACAGTTTAACCACTTTTCGCACAATTTCCTGTCCTTCCTGAATCAATTTTAAAAAATAAACACCAGCAGCATAGTGGCTCAGGTCTATTTTTGAAGTGGTGGCTAGGTCAAAATTTCCGATCAGTTTTCCGGTGTTGGTATACATACGTGCCTTTCCGGAAATTGAATTTTGAGATTGGAAATACAAAAAATCATGTACCGGATTTGGATAAACATCAAAATCCTGGAATTGCATATCTCCTACAGCAGTTGTAGTGACTGGGGTCGCCGTAGGCCCGGCTGCTGACTGTACCACTGCTTTGTTGCCACTTTCCTGCAAAATTACAACCGGAAAAATTCTGGATTCAACCCATTCCGGGTTCAGGGGAATCGTAGCTGTAAACGTTACACTTTCGCCTACTGAGGCAGGCAAACTGATATCATCTCCACTGATGGCTGTCATTGCTTTACGGAATACATCAAATTGAAGTTCTTCTCCATTCGGGGCATTATAAAAAATGGTATCTTCAGCCAACGCTACAAAGAGTTTCAGGTCAGTTAAGTTGTGCGCTGCTTCGGTTTTAATGCTCAACGTCACCCGAACACTATTGTTCTCTGTCAGGCCTACTTCACTAAAGGTGATAGATGCCGGAGATATCCGATCTTCATAGGGGTCAAAAAGGACGCTATTGCTGTAGTTGTCACCTGTGGGAATGACCTCTCCCTGGATGACCAGGCGAGGTGTGGAGCCGTATACATTATAGTAATTGGTGCGTCCATCATTTTCCGTAGGATTGTGTTGGTGTAACAAACAACTGCTGTAAGGAGCACTAGGATGAATAGATAGGTGCAAAATATTGGGATGGTTATTGAGGTTGGTGTAAAAACTCGGATTTCGGCTGGCACAAATACTACAACGGGTATTCGTAAAATGTTCGACAACCACCTTTTTGGGTACTTGCGCAGATAGGTCCAGGCTAAAAAAACTAACGATCAGTGATAGCAGTAAAATTCTTTTATTCATAAGGTTGATTTATAATGATTTTAAAATGTGTGTCTATAATATACGGTAAAACCAGTGAAAAGGTTTGCTGGTGCAAATGAAATAAAAATCCAATCGTAAGTAGTGTCATTTAAACGGCCTTTGGCCTCCAAGCATGCTCTCAATCAACTCTATGCCGTATTATCCATTCTATTTTACTACTTTAGACCGCTTATACTAAGCGCATAACAACAATGTTAAAACACAGTCTGTTTATCTCCCTTTTATTGCTTCCTTTTTTTTCTGTTGGTCAAACAGATATTTGCACCGGAAATTTGGGTGAAAATATATTTACCAGTGGAGACTTTGGAACCGGTACTGCCAATGTGTTGCCAGGCAATCCCAGTATTGCCCCCGGTTATAATTATACAGCCTTCCCTCCTCCATCTGATGGCGCCTATACGATTACCAATTTTACAGGAGCCTGGCCTGGCCTTTACAATACCTGGCTTAGAATTCCAGACAATAGCCCTGACCCTAATGGGTATATGATGGTGGTCAATGCCGATTATACACCCGGGCTTTTTTATGACCAATTGGTGGAAGGACTGTGTGGAAATACCCAATATGAATTTTCAGCTGATGTCATCAATCTGATAAAAACGCCGGTCACCCAACATATCAAGCCCAACGTCTCCTTTCTGATTGACGGGGTGCAGTTTTTTACAAGTGGTGAAATTCCACAAAATGAACAATGGCAAACTTACGGCTTCACTTTTTATACGGAACCCGGCCAAACGAGTGTGCAATTGTCTCTGCGCAATAATGCTCCGGGAGGAGTGGGTAATGACCTGGCTATTGACAATATTACCTTCCGCCCCTGTGGACCGGAAGCCCTCATTTTACCCACTAATATTGCCAATATATGTGAAGATGGAGACCCAATTGACTTGGAAGCCACTGTGGTTGGCAGTCAATACGATGACCCTGCCTTTCAATGGCAAATCAGTACCGATGAAGGCCTGAATTGGGAAGATATTCCCGGAGCCAATGCGGCGGTATTTACCCATAACAATCTTTCCGGCGGCTATTACTACTATCGCTATTTACTAGCTAATGGTTCGGCCAATTTGCAAAACTCCCGATGCCGGGTAATTTCCAATGTCAAAGTCGTTTTTGTGGTGCCCAAATTTTATGAATTCAGGGACACCCTTTGTGATGGCCTGATCTATCAGTTGGGCGATGAGACCTTCACCCAAAGTGGCATTTACCAGGACAGCCTTTTGTCATCATTAGGTTGTGACAGCATTGTGACACTGGACCTCACTTTTGTAGATGACGGCCTCATTGAGGCGGAAACCAACGTTATGGATTTATCCTGTTTTAATACCCAGGATGGCGCGATAGAGCTTGTAACTGTTTTTAATGGATTTTCCCCATTGGATATTCACCTGGCCAGCCTGCCCACAGATTCTATGGTGGCATTTTTAAATTTGCCGGCTGGTAATTATCGGCTTTCCATTACCGATCGCTACGGTTGTTCCTATCAGGAAATACTGACGGTCAACACGCCACCTCCTTTTGTGGTGGATGTAGGCCCGGATTTGACCGTCTCATTGGGCGATTTGGTACAATTACATGCTTTTGTTACTACTCCCTATCAAAGCCTCTCCTGGAATCAGCTCGTTGATCCTCTTTGTGTAAATGATTGTCTGAATCCCTCCTGGTATCCTATCGAGTCGGACACCTTTAGCTTGACTGCCGTTTTTGGAGATAGTTGTATAACATCCGATACCCTTTTTATTGAAGTGTTGAAAGACCGGCGCGTCTATTTTCCAAATGCCTTTAGTCCCAATGATGATGGAGTCAATGATCGTTTTATGGTCTATGGACATGTTCCCAATGTACAAGCTGTTAACCGGCTGACCATTTTCAATCGCTGGGGTGGATTGGTATTTGACGGAACAGACCTGAATCCCAATGACCAGAGTACCGGTTGGGATGGCACCTTTTTAGGTAAACCTGCAGAGAGGGGCGTGTATGCCTACATGGCAGAAGTGTTGTTCCTAGACGGCCAGGTAGCGCGGTATTCAGGTAGCGTGAGTTTGTTGAAATAATAGAGTTGTTGTGCAGGCATCATGATGAAACTAAACTGCTGACTTTCCATCGCTGATGCCTTCTTTCATTCCTGCGAGGTCACTCAGTCATCAATTGACTGCCCCACCAATAGCCGGAATTTCCAGCTGGTTTGATCTCCGGTAGACCCACGTGTTTGTTTCATAATGATGCCGATGATTTGCTCTTCAGGATCGGCAAAATAATGGGTGTTAAAATAACCACCCCAATCAAAAGTACCCACACTGCCTTTGCCTCCTTGGTTCTGGCCTATTTGATCCAATACACCAAAAGCAAGGCCGTAGTACCTGCCACCATTACCCCACAGGTCTCCAATTTGGTTACCCATCATGGACTGGACAGTGGTTCTACTCAGGATGCGAATACCGTTTAACTCACCGCCATTGAGGTACATTTGCAAAAAGGTGGCATAATCTTTAGCCGTACTGGACAGACCTGCCCCTCCGGAGAAAAAGCGCCGAGCACCTTTGATCGGATAATCGGGATCATAAAAAGTAACCGGATAACGCTTCCATTTTTCACCTTCTTTTTGCTGCACCGGAACCAGCCTTTTAGCCTTGTCATCAGGCAAATAAAACCAGGTGTCATTCATGCCCAACGGGTCAAACAATCGCTTTCTTAAAAACTCGTCAAAAGGCATTCCGGAGATCACTTCAATAAAATAGCCTAGTACATCAAGACCTTCACTGTAAACATAAGCTTCACCTGGATGATGGTGCAAAGGTAGTTTGGCCAACTTCTTAACACTTTCTTCAATACTGATTTTTTCTGTAGTAAACAGATCCGTAATGCCTGCTTTGTAATAGATCATTTTGAATGACTCATCGTGGTCAATAGCTCCATAGCCCAGGCCTGAAGTATGGGTCAGCAAATGCCGGATGGTAATTTCTTTATTGGCGGGCTCCACACTGTAGCTGGTATCTTTATATTGAAAGGTTTTCAGCACCTGTGGGTTTTTGAACTCGGGAATGTATTTAGAAATGGGATCATCCAGTTGAAAACGACCTTCTTCCCATAGCATCATTACTGCGGTAGAGGTAATCGCTTTGGATTGGGAGGCAATGCGGAAAATATCATCTGGCTGCATCTTGCGCTTTGAGGCATTATCGGCCATTCCGAAAGCCTTGTGGTAAACGATTTTTCCTTTTCGGGCTACCAGGGCTACTATGCCAGGTACTTCATTAGCAGCTATTGCTTGCTCACACATTTTATCTATTCTGGCCAGCCTTTCGGTTGAAATGCCTACACTTTCTGGGGAGGCTTCCGTTAAAGGTGGAGAGTTCTGTATGGATTGAGTTTGTGCATAAATGGCCGACGTAAATACAAGACACAGAAGCAGAAGAAAATTTTTCATAGACAATCTTATGGGTTGTGTTAGTTAATCATTAAAAACCAATTGGGACAATGCTGTCGGCAATTCGAGTTTAGAAGGTATATCCAGAAATGGGTAAGTAACTTTTGCCAGGTAGAGTCCCTGAGGGTAGGCATATAAGGTGAATTTGGGTTGCTCAAGGCCCATTAAATATCGTTCAAAGGTAGGCACTGAAAGCTTACCTTGCCCGACTTCCATCAAGTTACCAACGATCAGCCGGATCATCCCCCGTAGGAAACGATTGGCGGTGATCTGAAAACACAAATGTTGTGCATCCGTATCGGCAATGAGACTGGCAGAGGTCACTTTACAGATGGTGTTGTTGTGTTTATCCGGTGTTTTACAAAAAGAGCGAAAATCACTGTAGCGGGGCAATAGGGCTACGGCTTCCTGCATTTGCTGGAGGTTGAGTTCTTTTACCAGATACAAGGCGCTTAGGTCGGCCAGAAAAGGATCTTTGACCGTATGGATAAAATATTGATAAGTACGGGCTGTAGCATCATATTGCGCATGCGCCCGATCACCAACAGGAATGATGTCAATTATAGCGATATCTTTTGGCAGGGTTTTGTTTAACACAAAAAGCAGGTCGGGATCCGGGCTTTTATCCATATCCAGATGAAAAAAATATTGATTGGCATTGACCCCTGCATCGGTTCTGCCACAACCAATACAGCGCACCCTCTTTTTGAGCACTTGCCCGATGTTTTCTTCTAGTGTTTCCTGAATACTAATAACTCCTGCCTGCCGCTGCCAGCCCCGGTATTGGTTTCCTTTATATCCGATATGAAAAAAATACCTCACCCTATTTTTTTGTTCTTTGAATCTAACTGTGGCAATATATCATCAATTTCCGATAACTCAGATTTTTCTTAGGGGTTTCATCGTCTTTTCTGATTCACTTTTCGGGTTAAATTGAGGTGAATATTATCGTATATCTTTCGGATTTTGTTCTCTTAAAGCTTTATCTTTATTCATCCATTGAGAACAAGTGCGAGGGAAGGCTACACAGAAAAACAAAACTTCCAACACACTTTTCGGCCCAATTTGTAAAAACTATAGACAACAATTTATCATGAAGAGCGTATTAAATCTGCCAATCTATTGCCTGCTATTTTTCCTGCCCTGTACCCAGCTTTCTTTTACAGCTGTGGAGGAGAGCAAACAGTTCGTCTTATTGGATGCAGCACGAACGAATATCACGTTTAATAACAAAATTGAAGATACCAAGGAAAACAATATCCTCATTTATTCCAATTATTATGGTGGCGGCGGTGTAGGGGTTGGTGACATCAATAATGACGGGCTGATGGATTTGTATTTTGCCGGTAACCTTGTACCTGATAAGCTCTACCTCAATAAGGGCAATATGGTATTTGAAGACATCACTACAAAAGCTGGAATCACTGATAATGGAGGCTGGTCATCAGGTGTATTGTTTGGAGATATTAACAATGATGGATTTACTGATATTTACGTATGTAGAGAATTGTATGATGATAAACCCGAATTGAGAAGAAACAAATTATTTGTCAATAACGGTGATAATACCTTTACCGAACGAGCTGCTGAGTTTGGTATTGACAATAGTGAAAGAACACGTGGGGCTACCTACATTGATTATGACAAGGATGGTGATCTTGACCTCTTCCTTTTGAATCAACCACCCAACCCGGGTGATTACTCCACGATCCCCAAAACGGACTTATTAAAAGAAGAATACAGTCCACGATTGCTGGAAAATCAGGGCAATACTTTTGTTGATGTATCCGCAAAAGCCGGCGTACTCAAACCCGGCTTCCCTAACGCCGTTACTGCAAGTGATCTGAATGGAGATGGCTGGACTGATCTTTATGTTGCAAATGATTTCTGGGCACCTGACTTTTTATATATCAATAATGGAGATGGCACTTTTACGGATAAAATCCAGGAAGCAACTAAACACATTTCTTTTTACAGTATGGGCGTCGATGCCGGTGATATCAATAATGACGGCCAGCTGGATTTGATCGTAGTGGATATGGCTGCTGAAGATAATTATCGCCTCAAAACCAATATGAGCGGGATGAACCCTGCTAATTTTTGGAAAGTGGTCGATGAAGGCGGGTATTATCAATATATGTTCAACACCTTTCATTTCAATAATGGCGACTTATGCTTTAGCGATATTGCTCAGATGAGTAATGTGGCAACTACCGATTGGAGCTGGGCCAGTCTATTTGCAGATCTGGACAATGATGGCTGGAAAGACTTATTTATCACCAATGGCCTTTTGCGGGATATTCGAAATAGCGATGCTTCTAAATCATTTGCAAAAAAGATCAATTCTACGGTCGCCGAATTCCTTAAAGATAATCCTAACCCAGAAAATGTTTCTATTTGGGACCTTGTCGATATCAATAAATTATTGGCTATGACACCTTCCCAAAAATTGAAAAACTATGTGTATCAAAATAATAAAGACCTCACCTTTTCCAAAAAAATGGACGAATGGGGCCTTGATCAGGAAACTTTTTCCAATGGTGCTGCCTATGCAGATCTGGATAATGATGGGGACCTCGATCTTATTGTCAATAATGTAAATGAAGCGGCATATCTCTATCAAAATAATGGAACAACCCTATCTAAAAATCATTACCTCAGGGTAGAACCCATCAATAATGGCCGGGGTACATCCAACCAGGGCGTAAAAGTATGGATAGAAAATGAAGGTGGTGAAAAACAATTTTTTGAAATCACCGGCGCCAGGGGCATCTATTCAACTAGTGAATCCATTGCTCATTTTGGCCTGGGCAATACGGAAAATGTAAAAGAAGTCAAAGTGCAGTGGCCTGATGGCAAAGTCAATATCCTGACTGACATCAAAGCCGACCAACTCCTGAAGGTATATTATGGTCAGGCTCAAACTACAAGACCTGGACTAGAGGATATGACAGCTGCTGCTACGCCTATTTTTGTCAACCAAACCAACAAGACCGGACTTAATTATCGCCATAAAGAGAATGAGTTTGATGATTTTGAAAAACAGGTGCTGCTTCCGCATAAAATGTCCAACTTTGGCCCAGCCATAGCTGTAGGTGATTTGAATAATGACGGAATGCATGACATTTTTGTAGGTGCCGGCGCTGGCCAAACGGCCAATTTTATTATACAAAAAGCTGATGGTAGTCTTCAGCCGATCATGCAGGCCGTTTTGGTAGCGGATAAAATATACGAAGATTTGGATGCTGCCTTTTTTGACTTTGATTTGGATGGCGACCAGGATTTATATATTGTCAGTGGCGGTAATGAATATGAACCAGGGTCTTCAGCCTATCAGGATCGTCTGTATCTCAATGATGGAAAAGGACTGTTCACCAAAGCCGAAGGTTTGCTTCCGGAGATGAATTTCAGCGGATCAAAAGTATTGCCGGAAGATTTTGATAAAGATGGAGATATTGACTTGTTAGTCACCGGGCGCCACATCCCGTGGTCTTATCCTGAACCGGCGTCAAGTGTTCTATTGATCAATGATGGTGGCAAATTTATTAATGGTACAGAAAAAATGGCTCCGGGCCTGAAAGATATCGGCATGGTCAATGATGCCAAGTGGATGGATTATGATGGTGATGGCTTGAAAGATATATTACTTGTTGGTGAGTGGATGCCGTTGACTATCTTCAAAAATGAAGGCAGCCATTTTACCAATCAAACAGAAAGCTGTGGGTTGGAAAATACGACAGGCTGGTGGTTTAGTGTGGAGGTGGAAGATATAGACCAGGACGGCGACATGGATTTTGTAGCAGGAAATCTGGGCCGGAATTATAAATATAAAGCAACAGAAAAAGAACCATTCGAAGTCTATTATTATGATTTTGATAAAAATGGCCATAAAGATATCGTCCTGACTTACTACAATTTTGGGATAAAGTTTCCCTTACGAGGTCGGTCCTGTTCTTCGGAGCAGGTCCCGATGATTAAAGAGAAATTCAAAACCTATGATCTGTTTGCTTCTGCGGATGTTTTTGAGGTTTATGAACCTGATAACCTGGAAAAAAGCCTGCATTATGCAGCCAATACCTTTGCCAGCGTTTATGTCGAAAATTTGGGTGATGGCCAATTTGCCGTTCATCCACTACCAGTGAAGGCACAGGTTTCTTCCATCAATGATATCATCATTCGTGATTTTAATGCAGATGAACACCTTGACATACTCATAGCTGGCAACCTATATAGTGCAGAAATAGAAACCGCAAGGAATGATGCCGGAATCGGACTATTGATGCTGGGCGATAGTAAAGGCAATTTCGAGCCCTTATCCTACAAGGAAAGCGGTTTTTTTGCACCTTTTGATGTGAAAAGTATGAAAATACTGGATAACCAAAGCTTGGTATTGGGTTGTAATAATGATTTTCTTCAGGTTTTTTCAATCAAGTCTACCTTAAAGAAGTAATAGCGTTTGGGAATTTTCTTGGCATATATAGGGTTACATTCTTAAACTTATTGGAAAACATTAAAATCATTTCCATGAAAAACCATACCCATAACGCTGAAGTCGATCAGCAATCCCATATTGATTTGGAGGACAACTGGCAAGAAGAAGCCGAAGCCGTGATGATCCGCTATTGCGGTGAATTTTCTCCCTTTTTGGTAGAACGAGCCAAGGGGTCCTATATTTATACGACTGATGGCAAAGCTATTTTGGATTTCACCTCCGGGCAGATGTGTTCTGTTTTTGGCCATAACCATCCCGAGGTGATCAAAGCCATGGAAAAAGCATCTAAAGAGAGCATCCATTTGTTGAGTACGATGCTTTCACCTCCTGTGGTACAGCTGTGTAAGGAACTCGCTGAAATGCTGCCTGAAGGGCTGGATAAGGCCATCTTACTCAATACTGGCGCAGAGTCAAATGAAGTAGCATTGCGTATGGCCAAGCTGGCTACCGGCGGATTTGAAGTGTTGGGGTTTTCCGGTTCCTGGCATGGTCTTACAGCCGGAGCGCAAGCCCACACCTATGCTGGTGCACGCCGCGGATATGGGCCGACGATACCAGGCAGCAGGATCTTGCCGGCTCCCTATGCCTATCGATGTCCGATCCGGCACTGTGGCGGCACCTGTGACCACAGTTGTCTGGAGGTAGGCATGAAATTAGCAGATAGCCAATCCGTAGGCGCACCCGCTGCCGTGATCCTTGAGCCAATACTGAGCGCCGCGGGAATTGTCGATTTGCCGGAAGGTTACCTCGCTAAATTGAAAGCGATGTGTGAGGAGCGCGGTATGTTGTTGATTTTGGATGAAGCACAAACGGCTATGGGTAGGGTAGGCAGTGATTTTGCCTTTGAACGCGACGGTGTTGTACCGGATTTTTTGACCCTCTCCAAGACGCTGGGTGGTGGCTTGCCCCTCTCGGCTACGATTACCAGCAAGGAAATTGAAGAAAACTGTTACTCCAAAGGCTTTTTACACATCACCTCTCATGTATCCGATCCCTTGCCCGCTGAGGTAGGCCTGGCGATGCTCCGGATTCTGAAACAGGAACAACTTGCCAAAAAAGCCAGGGAACAAGGTGCTTATCTGAAAGCAAAACTGCTGGAATTGAAAAAGACCTATGAATGTATTGGTGATGTGCGGGGAAGAGGCCTATTATTGGGTGTAGAAATTGTCACCGACCGCGAAAGCAAAACGCCAGCCCCGGAACTGGGCCATAGCATTTCGGAACGCTGCCTGGAACTGGGACTCAGTATGAATATCGTGCGGGTGCCAGGCATGGGCGGAGTATTCCGTATTGCTCCACCACTGACTGTAACTAAAGAAGAATTGGACCTGGGTGTTTCTATGCTGGATCAGGCGATTCAGGATTGTTTGGAAGGTATGGCTTGACGCGTTTTCTTCGGGCTATAGCGTTAGGGTTACCCCAATACGACCCCCATCAACTCCCGAAATTCCTGCGCTTCATGAAATTGGCGATCCTGGTAACTCGTGGCGCGAAAACGTAGGTTGTGCACTTTGTCGTCGTGCAGTTCCAGTTCGATCATCACATTGCCGTAGGCCTGATGCAGTTTATCATCTGTTTTGGTATTGATGCGAGGTTTGAGGTAGTGGCGCTCTGTGGTTTCCACCCAATCGGGACGATTATATATGCGGGAATCGGAAATTTGAGTCCGGTAATTGTGTTGTAATACCTGTTCCTTTAGATAGTCAAAAAGGTGGGTCACTTCCCGGGGGGTATAGTTGGTCTTATAGAAATGGATGACAAATCCTTTGGATGTCGGGTTATCCAGAAAATCGAGCGCCTCATCAATATCGTTTGGTGAGACACGGTAAATGGCATACTGATCGCTGAGCCAATCTAACAATCGACGCCGGATCAACCCTTCTTTCCATTGCTCATAATCTTGCTGCTCTTCATCACTGCGAATAATTAGCTCGTGTAGAGCAGGTTGCGAAGGAGAGCTATGCTCAACTTCTTTAAACAGACTTTTTAAATAATTCCAGATTCCTGGCATGAAGGTTGTTTTATTAGCGGATGCAATAGCATCTCTATCTCCAACATTTGGAAGGCAGGTTTTGTTGTTGAGAGCATATTTGGATAGACTATATTCCCTTCCCAATGACCACAAAGTCTGTTCTGCGATTGCGTTGCCTGCCTTCGGGGGTGTCATTGTCAGTGATGGGGAGGCTTTCGCCAAAACCTTTATAGGACAAGCGATCAGGAGCGATATCCTGGTTTTTCAACCAGTTATAAACGGCTTTGGCCCTTTCTTCGGAAAGGCGAAGGTTATCTGCTTCGCTGCCTACATTATCGGTATGGCCATTGATGCGAATACGTAGTTTAGGGTTTTCTGTTAGCAGTTTTTTCAAGCGCTGTAGTTCGGTCGTTGATGCCGGTTTCAATTCAGCGGAGCCGGTGGCAAAAAAGAGATTTTGCAATACAATCGGATCGGAGATTACCTCCTGGCCTTCCTGACCATCATCGGTCGGTATGGGCTGTAATATGATTTCTAAAATATAGGGATTATCAGCAGTATTGGCTTCACTTAGCGCAAAGTGTTCGGAATGAAAAAGGTACCCTGTCCGATTGACATTAAGGGCATAATCACGGCCAGCCGGAAGGCTCACCAGAAAATTGCCTTTATTGTCGGTTGTTGCCGAAAGGAATGTCTGATCGTGGGTAAGATCGATAAAGGTTATGTCGGCTTGCATGCCCCTTCTACCCTGGGCATTAACAACTTTTGCTTTGACGTAGGTCACCAATTGAGGGCGTGCTTCCGGATATAGCGGAAAGCTATAGATATCATTATCCACCAGTCGACTTTGTTGTCCCTGCGGATCATTCAGCCCATTTTTATCGCGCGCAAAATAGGCCGTTTTCCCATCCAGGCTGACCGTCAGGGTCCCTTCTGTAGCAGGTGTGTTGATTGGATAACCCAGGTTGATCGGGGTTTGCCAATCACCTCCAGGTGTACGCCGGACCAGGTATAGATCCAGTCCGCCCATACCCGGATGACCAGCAGAACAAAAGTAGAGCGTTTCTCCATCAGGATGAATGAATGGGCATTCGTCGTTGGCTGGTGTATTGATTTTATCTCCAAGGTTTATAGGTTGGCTCCAGCTCCCATCCGATAGTCGCTTACTTTGCCAAATATCACGACCACCTTTACCTCCGGGCCGGTCACTGGCAAAATAAAGGGTTTGGCCATCAGCAGATAAAGAGGGTTGTCCTTCCCAACCTGCTGTATTGATGGGGCCCTGCAATGGTTTAGGGGAAACCCAGGTGCCATTTTGATTTTCTGAGTAGAATAAATCGCAACTGGTAGAACCCGGTCCGGTTCTACCACAAAAGGTAAAGATCAAAAGTCGACCATCGGCGGAAATGCTTTGTGCCCCTTCATTTTGTGGCGTATTGATTGCATCAAGGGACTTCCGCATTGTCCATTGGCCGGCTATTTTTTGACTGTAAAAGAAGTCTTCCTGGCGATTGACCCGCGCAGTGAAAATCAAGTATTCACCATCAGCAGTAAAAGAGGGCAGGTATTCCTGATCAGTCGTATTAATGGAATCTCCCAGATTGACAGGATCAAAGGGGACGGGATTTTTAACAGCTTCTGCCGCAAAACGGGCATTGACCAGATAGATTTCTGCTTTTTGCCGACGGCGGTCACTTTTCGTGTCGGCAGCCAGATATTGTTTAAAATGAAGGACTGATTCATCGTATTTCAGCTGCTGCATTTCGGTAAGCGCCAGCTCATACAAGATCCGATTATTGTAATCAGGGGCTTGGTGGAGGATCGCTTCAAATCCCTGTTCCGAAGCAGCCAGGTCACCCATCTGGCCTTTGATAGAAGCCTGAAGTATGCGGGCATCCAGAAAATCGGGAGCCGCCTCAATTACTTTATCCAAAGCAGAAATCGCATCCGGAAAATTCTCCGAACGATTGTAGGATAAGGCTTCTTCGTACCACTTCTTTTCTTTTTTACTCAGGTCTTTTTCCGTAGTGATTTTTTGGGCGGAAGCCCCCAAAGGGAAGAGCAAACAAAGGATGGTGATATATTTCAATATTTGAGAAGCTATGCCCATTTTTTTGGTTTATTTGCTAAAATTGGATGTACTGGGAGAACTGTGGTAAAGTAGACCCATTCCTTTCTTAAACGTCAAGACCATTAGGGTGTTTTACAAAAGCAAAAAAAAAGCCGAAGAAAGACTGTGCTTTCCCCGGCTCCTATTTTCATCGGCCTTTCTTTCAAAATTATCATTCTTTGAAAAGTAGCCTATTACTAGACCTGTTCTTTTAACTGTTTGGCAGCTTTTTTAGAGCCGCGCACAGCGGCCGCCTTAAAATTTTCAGTAGACCCATCCAGTCCTGCTTTTTTCAAGGCAATGCCACGTTGCAATAAGATTTCAGATTCAGCAACTAATTCTTTGGTTGATTCTGTCTTTAGCGCATTGTCAAATGCAGCTACAGCATCTTTATAGTTTCCTATTTCAAAAAGGGCTTTCCCAAGGGTGAAATAGGTTTTTTTACGCCATTTATAGTTGGAGTTGTCGGGTTTGAAGTTACGCTTAAGAAAAAGATTGAGCTCTTTGATCGCCAACTCATATTTTTCTATATGTATCAGGCAATCCGCTTTAAGCCGGCGAGCTTTCCAGTAAATAGCCTGTAAAGGAATAGAATGTTTAACAGCACTCTCAAAATCGATAATAGCAGCGGCATGGTCTGACTGGGCGATACGGACAAACGCACGGCCAAAATAGGGATCGGCTTTACGTGGGTTGATGTCAATGCTCTTGTTGTAATCATAAAGTGCATCACCATAGTTACGAAGGCGGAAATTGACATAACCCCGGCGCTCGTAAGCTAGTGCATGGCGCTCAAATTTATCAATGGCACGACTTAATGCTTCACGAGCTTCATTTTCCATTCCAACTTCATTGACCAGGTCACGGCCTTTCAAAAATGCCTTAACAGCAGTCTTGTCACAATGAGGTTCGATATGCAGCTGTTTGATCACTTTACCTTCGTCTACCATCCAGGCATTCATATCACCCGCTACAGCAAACTGTGCCACTTGTTTCAGTAAATTGACAGTGTTTTGCAAGCATCTTACTGTAGACTGTGTAATAAAGCGAGGCACTTCCAATGCATATTCATCCATTAGGAAGATGTCTTCTCCGTTAAGCAGAATATCATTTTTATAATAATTCTCTTTGCGGTGATCAAACATTTTGATCACTTGCTCGTAGCTTCTTGGAGTGCCGAACTCTAGTCGCCCGGAAATAATAGTTTTGAAAGTCATCTCGCCGCCGTTTTTGATATTAAAATGAATGCTAATATTTATAAGTCGCAATAAAAAGGTATTCCCCTTGTCATCTGACAGAGGCCTGCAATAGTACTGTTTGTCATTAGCCTAAATTTCAGTAAGGTCCAATTGAAAAAGTCTATTCAAGATCGAATACTTGTGCTGGTCTTTTGCCTACTGATTTTCAAAATAGAATCTTGGGATGTTACTTAAGTTAAATACAAACTGAGGCAACACGTGCTGTGTCCTATAAGATTGGACTTTACCCCGCTTATATGGGTGATGATATGTTCTGACTTATTAAAGTAACAAGAGAACAAAGTTAAGGCGATTTTTTAGATTTAGCAATAATTTATCACGATTTTCTTTATGTTATGTTTTTTTTTTCTTTTCTTGCGCTATTTTTCAAAAATTCGACCTCATTATTTCTTTAAGTCCATTTTTTTTCATGTATCTACATTGGCCCCAGATTTGACAATGGTTGGTGCCGCAGAATATTTTGAAAACAGGTTGTTAGATTGTGTTTCAACCTTTCATCTAGGATTTTATCTATTTTTAGTTTGGAACACATATAACTTTTGCCAAATTATTATTTTATCCCAACGCACCTTAAATGAGCATATATTTTGGCTGCCAAATTTTATCTTTGTGATATGACTATAATCTATCTGCACGGATTCAATAGTGATGGTGGCGGCTATAAATACGATCAGCTTTGCGATTTTTTTCAAACGGGAACCATCCTTTCCCCTGACCTGGATGCTGAACCAATGAAAGTAGTGGGTCAGATAGATCAACTGCTTACAACCCTTTCGCTGCCGGTATATCTGGTCGGCACCTCACTGGGCGGTTTTTATGCCATGTATTTTAGCGCGCGTTTAAATGTTCCTTGTTTTTTATACAATCCTTCCCTACAACCACACCTGACCCTGCATCGGGGTATCGGTCGGCATCAAACCTTTATGAAAGGACGAGATTATCATTTTAAAGCGACGTACCTACCTGTTTTTGGCCAGCTAAAAAGGGAAGCAGACGCGGTACTTCGGCCAGAAAATCTCAATTTTTTTCTGGCGACAGACGATGACGTATTGGATTTAAAGCCGATTCCCGGTCGGTTTCCGAATGCAAATCACCTGTCCTGGCACAAAAATGCTGCACATGGGTTTTCAAAATTTAAAGAAACCCTGCCAGTGGTTAAGACATTGCTATCTGCTTATCAATCTGTACAAAAAACACAGGTAAGGATGTGAAATTTTTGCAGGAAAATAGCTTCTTTGCAAAGAAATCAGTAAATTTTGCCAAACCTACTTTGATAATAGACTTTCCTAATAATTCCAAAAAGAATCGATTATGCAAATCAAACGTATTATCCTTTTATTAGTGCTTGCCCTCTCCACCACCTTATGCCTGAATGCACAAAGCCGGGTGGAACAAAGGGCAAAAAACAGGGCCAATCAGAATGTTGACCGCGAGATAGACAAAGCAGTGGATAAAACCTTCGATAAGGTAGGCGACATTTTTAAAAAGAAGAAAAAGAAAAAAAAGGAGGCAGATTTAGAGACCGTTGAAGAGGAAGAAGTCATGACAGAGGAAGAAATCGAGCGCCAAAGACAGGAAATGATCACCCGAATGATGGGTGGCGGCAGCAGCGAAGACTGGGAGCCGATTAAAAATGAATTTCAGATCAGCTTTGATGCCGAAATCAAAAACCTGACAAAAGGTAAGGAAGAGATCATGCATGCGACCTACACTTTTGATACCTGGAAAACCGGCATGACCCTCAAAACCGAAAATGAGGAAGAAATGCGTATGATTCTGGACAATCAAGAAGGTTCCATGACGACGATAATGGAACAAGATGGTAAAAAACAGGGCTATAAGATGCGGCAGCAGGTGGTTAATATGGCTGACAATGTTACGGATGATGACATTAAAATCACTAAAACCAGTGAGACCAAAACCATCAACGGCTATTTCTGCACCAAATATATTGTGGAAATGGATCATGGGACTTCTTCGGCTTGGATAACACAGGATATTAAACTGGACTTCAATATGCTAATGCAAAGCATGCGTGTGAAACAACAGAAAAAGCAAAAGTCTGGAGGTATCAACCTCTCAGCATACCAGGGACTGGAAGGCATGCCCATTCAAACCACCTATGTTTCTAAAAACAATAAGGAAACATCGATTGTAACCATGAGTAACATCAAAACAGGTGATAAGATCAACCGGAAAACCCTGGATACTTCCGGTGTAGAAATTATGAGTATGGGATTCTAGCATAGGCTTATACAATACCCCTGAAACCATGCAGCAAGATATTTTCAAAACCCTCGGATTTAGTCTGCACTACGAAGACTGCAAAGGCGATTTTGCTCATGCACAACAACTTTTAGATAGCTGGAAAGCCGTTGCCGAAGCAGATCCCAGCTTGGCTTTCCAGCTACATTTCTGGCAGGCAATGATTCATTTCCTTACGGGTACGCTATACCAGATGGAGGCTTCGTTGGATCAATGTCAGGAAATAGCAGGAGACA
>BQJU01000028.1 GCA_021604865.1 Saprospiraceae bacterium
AATGCCATTGATGTATTCCTTGATGCCGCTGGGACCAATCTGTTTCCACTTTCGGCCATTGGCATCATAGGTAATATCCAGGCTGGCTGCTCCCTTTTGGATCAGCTCAGGTAAATTTAAGAAATTATAGGTGATTTGTAACCTCCATAAGCGGTAGGATACTTTGCTACACAAATCCAGAGATTTGAAGACTTTTCGTGTCGGTTTGGAAAACCCTGACGAGCGAAGGAGGTTGACAAATGGAGGGACGGATTTGGCTTTGGATTGTATATTGTTCCATTGAATGAAAGCCTAACCTTGTCGTTAACCTTTGGATTTTCAGATGAGGAGACGGCTTATCCCGTATTCAATATTGGGACGCCTTTGAGGTGATATTCTTCGCTGGCCCCTATTGTTTTTGCAAACCTGCGACATTCCAACCACATTGGTATAGCTCATTACCCGGCCAATTTATAATTTGCTCCAAGCTATGAAATTAAAACTAGGGTGAAATGGCCAATCTTTATGCAAAACACCTCTTTTTATCGATACTACTGAGCCTTTGTCCAAAATTGACAAACCTCCTATCTGCCCAAAACTATATTCTGTCAAATTGGATGGTAGAAGATGGGCTTTCGAGTAATGATGTCATGGATTTATTCCAGGATGAAGCCGGGTTTATGTGGATCGCCACGGAGCATGGGTTGAATAAATTTGATGGATATACTTTTAAAAAACACCGCTACCATCCTAGTGACACTACCTCAATTGGCGCCAATTTTATCAATAGTATATGTGAGGATGATCAGGGCAATGTTTGGGTGAACCTTAGCATAGGCATCATTTCCAAATATGATAAATTGACCCAAAAATTCACGAATTATTTCTTCCCCGATCGCAATACCTATATTTATGAACTCTGCTTCATCCCAGGATTAGGTGTAAGCATTGCTACAAACTATGGCTGGTATACTGTCGACGACGAAACGAAACAATTGGCTTTAATCACTCCGATAAAAGAAGATCCACCTAAAAAGGTGTACAAAACCTTTCCGGCCTCCAATCAGCGGATCTATTTAAAAACGAGTACTGGATTCGAACTTTATAGCCATGCTTCCAAAACTTTTGTGCCGACTTTTTTTAAAAGTGAGCTGGATACCATACCTATTAACTGCGCTATAGAAAAGGGTTTTGAAGATGCCAATGGGGTGTTTTGGATACAAACCTATATAGGCAGTTTATATAAATCTATTGATGGCATTTATTTTGAAAAATCACTACCAGGTACAGGTCCAGGGAGTATCAAAAATCCGGCACAATTTTTCATTTTTGAAGATGCCAGCCATATTAAATGGTACCTCTCTAATGCCGGTAAATTGCTCACTTATGTTAATCAATTCTCACCCTGGACGCATTTTCCACAACCACCACAGGCGGCTGCATTTGCTTTTAAAGATCAGGAAGAAAGTATCTGGCTTTGTACTAAGTCAAATGAGTTGCTAAAATGGAATGGAGGAGCTTGGGTGTTAATCATGGATCTAAGTGACCACTTAAATTATGGCGAAATAACCCGTGTTGTTGTAGATGATAAAAACGGAATATGGTTAGGCAGCAAGGGCAAAGGATTATGGCGAATTTATAATAGAAAATGGCCAATCCATAGTGTGCAAAATAGTGATTCTGATAAGCCAAACAATTTTGAAGTTACCGCCTTGTTGTTGGAAAATCAGGAGTTTATGTGGATGGGCGCGCGCAACAATTTTTACCGCTATTATTTTGATACTAAGGCATTGATCCCAGTAATCAATGATCCAAATCAACACAATCCATTTGCTTTTTTAAGGGTAAATGGAATTGCTAAAGCTAAAAATGGTGAGTTGTGGGTGGCAACCAGCCAGGGTTTGGTAATCATTGACAAAGGAGAAAAAAAATACCGCCACCTCAAATCCGTGACCATAGGTCATAAAAAGACCTATTTTGGATGTGTGCGGCATATCCTTTCCGATCAATCGGGTAGGCTATGGATGGGCACTACCAATGGACTCTTTCTTTTTGATCTAAAAACTGATCGATTTCACTATTACACGGCTGGTAAAGAACCCGGAAAGTCCATCAGCAGTAATAATATTCAATGTATGATGCAAGTTAGTGGCTCGGAATTCCTGATTGGATATGTCAAGGAAGGCGTAGACCTTTTGACCTTTAATCGGGCAGACCAGTCCATCTCTTGCCGGAAAGTGGCCTATAAAAATGCCCAGAATTACTATTGTGACTTGATGACGGCCAATACTTTTTATCATACCGGTACGGACTATTGGGTAGGAACTTATAGCAAAGGGCTTGTGAAACTGGATTTGGATAGTTTGACCATGCGCCCTTTAAGCGAAACATTCCCCATCATTCCCAATATAAAAGCGATCCAACAAGGAACAAAAGGCAACCTCTGGATAAGTTCTATTGATGGCATCAGGAGTGTCAATACTAAGGATCAGACTTTCTACCGTTTTTCAAAAGCATCGGGGTTGTTGAGTAACCAATTTCAGCGCAACTGCTCCGTTCAGGATAGCTTTGGCAATTTGTATTTTGGAAGTTCAAAAGGCTTAAATAAAATCCAACCCTCTGATTGGAATAATCAGGATACTGTGGCTACACCGATATTGACAGGTATAAGAAATTACGATCAAAGCTACACTTTTCAAATGCCTTTGGATGAGGTAGAAACGGTTCATCTGAGTCATCGGGACGATTGTATCATCCTGGAATTTGTCTCTCCAACTTACGACAATCCGAATGATGTACAATATGCTTATCAGCTGGAGGGATTTGATGACAACTGGCGGTATTGTGAAAGCCAGCGGTCAGCGACCTATACCAATTTGGCACCCGGCGAATACCTGTTTAAGGCGCGGGCAGGAAATAAAGGTGGCTTTTTAAATTCCGAAACTAAACAATTAAAAATCATCGTTGCGCCACCTTTCTGGCACACGTCCTGGTTTGCGTTATTGGTGATTGCATTGTTGGGGTTAGCTATATGGGTGGTTTATAAAATTCATTGGCGGATACGTATGGATCGGTTGATGATTGCCACAGAGGTTCGTAAAAAAGCCGCTGATGATTTTCATGATGAATTGGGCCACCGCTTGACGAAGATCACCCTTTTTGCAGAATCACTAATGCTCCAGAAGGATGCCTTTCCCGCAAATTCAGCGCACCTGCTTCGGAAAATTCAAGACAATGCCAATGGCCTTTATTGTTCCACCAGAGATTTTATCTGGGCCATGAATCCTTCCAAGGATTCGGCGCTGGAATTATTTATCCATTTGAGAGACTTTGGTGATGAATTGTTTGCAGATACGGCGATCCAATTTTCTGTGGAAGGCATAAAAGAAGCTCATAAAGACCATTGCTTGGATATGGATTGGAAAAGGCAATTGGTGATGATTTTTAAAGAAGCGATGACTAATGCCTTAAAACACGCCAATTGTACAACAGTGGTGTTAAACATTGAAGAATGTGATAAAGATATTACCATAACACTAGTTGACAATGGTAATGGTTTTACCCTGAATCATGAAAAATTTGGTTACGGGCTGGGGTCAATGTTCAATCGTTCTAAAAAAGTGGGCGGACAACTGGAAGTCATTACCGAACCTGGAAGAGGAACTAAAGTCATATTCCAAACTCGTGCAAAACAACCAAAATTATGATTGAAGTAGGCATCATTGAAGACGATAAGGATATTCGTGAACATCTTGGGTTGCTCATTGATGAACATCCTGATTTCTCCTGCAACAAACTTTTCTATAATGTTGAATCTGCCTTGGATGCTTTATTGATACATCCACCAGATGTTCTACTATTGGACATCACCTTGGCGGAGGGCATGGACGGCATTCAGGGCGTATCTCTTTTTGTGGAGAAAGAAGCTCCTTTTGAAATCATCATGTTTTCTGTGCATCAGGATGATGAAAAAGTATTCCAATCTCTCTGTGCTGGTGCTTGCGGGTACCTTACCAAAAATACGCCTATCCCAAAAATTCTATCGGCCATTAAGGAAGCGCATCATGGCGGTGCTCCGATGAGCATGCAAATTGCACGCATGGTGGTACAATCCTTTCGCTCTAAACAAAAACCTGACTTGTCACCACGTGAAAAAGATGTCCTGATAGAGCTTTGTAATGGCAAAAGTTATAAAAAAGTAGGGGAATGTTTATTCATCAGCCAGGACACCGTTCGCACGCATATCCGGAATATCTACCGAAAGTTAAAAGTCAATTCCAAGGCAGGGGCAGTGGCTAAGGCGCTGAAGGAGCGGCTGGTGTAGCATCGTACCCACCAAATTCATTTGGTTGCCCTAAAAGGGCTGCAAGCCAACTTTTCACCTAGCAATGTGGCTTATATATCGGCCGTATCGCCTGGTCATGGAGGCGGCCAAAAAATTTGGCCGTTACGAGTCGTACCCACCAAATTCATTTGGTTGCCCTAAAAGGGCTGCAAACCAACTTTTCCACCTAGCAATGTGGCTTATATATCGGCCGTATCGCCTGGTCATGGAGGCGGCCAAAAAATTTTGGCCGTTACGAGTCGTACCCACCAAATTCATTTGATTGCCCTAAAAGGGCTGAAAGCCAGCTTTTCCACCTAGCAATGTGGCTTATCTATTGGCGTACCACCTGGTCATAAAATTGGCCAAAAAAATGCCTCTCAATGTCCTCGCCCTGGAAGTCCATTTTTATGTATAAATGCAGACAAACTTCGGTCTATCACATATTTATGCGATGGACAGACAGGCATGCTTTCTTTAACTTTGGTCCATATACTTCTAAGAGCTTGTTTGGAGGTCGGCTTTGGAGGCGAAAAGCGTCAGTTTTTTGATGAGATAAGGCTTTTTTTGAAGTTCATACCCGGAGGTACGGACGAGAAAAGTAACGAAGTATCATCGAAAAAGTGATCCTTTGCAGCCCAATGGTTGGCCTCCAAACATGCTCTAATCAATCACCATAATTTTTTTTTGTATGAGAACAACATTTACTCTTATATTACTAAGCTTCTGTACGTTCCTTTTTAGTCAAACTTTTACCAAAATAACCACCGGTCCTATTGCAACAGATACCCCTACCGGTGGATATGCCGGAGTCAGCTGGGTCGATTATGATGGTGATGGCGATATCGACTTATTTCTCAATCAGGACTTCCTATACCAGAATGATGGCAATGGCAACTTTACCCGCATTTTTAATAGTGGCATCGTGGGGATCAGTATAGGGTACAACAATGGAAACTCCTGGGCGGATATTGACAATGATGGAGACCTTGATCTCGTATTGGTGAATCGGAGCAGTAATGGCGTATTTACCAATAACGGAGATGGCACCTTCACTAAAATAACGACCGGTGATATCGCCACCAACCTAAATGCCTGGTCAGCAGCCTGGGCAGATTATGACAATGATGGCTGGGTAGATCTGGTCGCTACACATCCTTGTGGAATTAGTAACCCCTGTCATACCAACTGGCTTTTCAATAATAATGGCGATGGTAGTTTTACGGAAATTACCAATAGTGATGTCAACATGGGGCTGAGGGCTTATACGGTTGGCAACTGGGCAGATTTTGATGACGATGGCGATATGGATCTTTTTATTGGAAGTGGAGAAGTGAGCGTTAATTCAAAAGACCATATTTATATCAATCAACTTACCGAAACGGGTAGCCCTGACCTTGTGCTCAATCAAACGGGTGTTTTGTTTGGAGACTTCCGTGATGGCCAAAACTGGAACCTAATCGACTATGACAATGATGGAGACCTCGATGCTTTTGTGACCAATTTTAAGGAAGACCTGCCCAATGATTTTTACAAAAATAATGGAGATGGTACCTTTACAAGACTAACGGATGCCGATTTAGGTGTGCACATGGTAAGTGAGGCAGCCAAATGGCTGGCCAATACCTGGGGAGATTTTAACAATGACGGTTGGCTGGATGTCTTTATTACTGCTGATTATCTTAGTCCTTTTGGCAATCATTTTTACTTGAGTAATGGAGATGGTACCTTTGCTCATCATTTTCCTGCTATGGCCAATATAATTGGTACCCGTAGTGCCGCCAATGGAGATTATGACAACGATGGAGACCTCGATCTTTTTATGAATTCGACCCAATCGGCCTTTAGGGGGTTGTATCGAAATAACCTTAATCCCGGTGCCGGCGAAAATTGGATCAACCTCACCCTGGAAGGCACCATCTCAAACCGTTCGGCAATAGGGGCTAAAATACGCGTGAAAGCTACGATTAACGGACAGACTTTTTGGCAACGCAGAGATATCTCCTCACAAAATGCATTTTGTGGACAAAACAGCATGCGCGTACATTTCGGCCTGGGTGATGCAGCAAGCATCGACTCTCTGATCATCGAATGGCCCCTGGGCCTAAAAGAAAGTTTCACTAATATTTCAAGTAATCAGTTTCTACAGTTTGTAGAAGGCCAAACCACTGCTGTACTTGAACCAAAAAGAGCAGCAATTTCTCTAAACGTACACCCCAATCCATTTAGCGAAGCTACAAACATTACCCTTCAAATCAATTCCGAAAACAACCTTGATAAACAGGCCATTAAATTGAGTGTATTGGACGCCTCTCAAAAAGAAATCACCACCTTATTCAATGGAAAAAAACCACCAGGGATTCATGAATTCAAATTGAACACCAGTGGCTGGGCTCCTGGAAGTTATTATTTAATTCTGGAAAGTGAGGCGTCCATCTTTTCAAAAACACTGATCATTGTCCGATGACAATAGCGATCAATAAGTTGCTTTCTCCAATAAAATAAATATCCGATGATTAAAAAAATACTATTTACCATTACGGTTTTTCTCTTTGTTTTGTCCTTTTCTTTCACCCAAGACCTGAAGGTAGAAACCCTCTTAAATCTCGATGCGAGTGGCGGAGTGACTTTTGGCCCTGATGGCAATATTTATGTCAGTGATTTTGGTCCGGCGCTTGGTCAGGCTAGCTCCAATACCAAAGTCTACCAATTGGAATACGGCACCTGGAATGTCACAGAATTTGCTACCGGGTTTTTAGGGGCTTCTGGTAGCCGTTTTGATAGTCAGGGGAATTTTTTTCAATCCAATCCTTCCGGAGGCCGAGTCAGTAAACGCACGCCTGATGGCAATATTAATTACAATTGGGCAACTACTGGATTGGCCTCACCTATAGGGATCACCAATGATGCCGATGACAACTTGTATGTTTGTAGTTGTAATAACAATACCATCCGGAAAATTACACCTGATGGTACCAATACCCTTTTTGCCAGTAGCACTCACTTTAATTGTCCAAATGGCATTACTATTGATCCGGAGGGAAATCTGTATGTCTGTAATTTTAGTGATGGTAAAATATTAAAAATCAAGCCGGATGGAACAGTTAGCTTATTTAATATATTGCCTGCATTATCCTCAGTAGGCAATGGGCATTTAACCTATTCTAACGGATTCTTATTTGTAGCCACCATTGGCGGAGGTCAGATTTATAAACTCTCACTGTCGGGTGATTCAGAACGGATAGCTGGTGTATTTCAAGGCTTTTCAAATAACGACGGACCAGCATTACTGGCTACTTTCTCCAAACCCAATGGCATCGCTGCCAGCATTACCGGTGATACACTTTGGGTAAATTGCTCGGTGCCTTCCTGGATTTCAAATTCCAATGCGCTACATCCCGGCCTGGTGAGAATGATAACCGGCGTTTGCTCATTGGAGGATGTCGAATGTCCCTTACTCACTAGTGCGAAGGAAGTAGCTAACCCATACCAAAATGAATATGCCACCTTGTTGCCGCCAAGTCCCAATCCCGTCAATTTAGAAACTGTACTCACTTATAAAATCAATACCTTTCCCCAAAACGTGCGACTTAAAATTGTAGACTCCACCCAAAAGGTGATCACAACTTTGGAAGAGGGTAGAAAGACGGCAGGCACCTATACGGTTAATCTGGATGTAAACGATTGGGGGACAGGCATTTATTATGCGGTCTTAGAAGCCGAGAAATATGTTTTGACGCAAAAAATAATCGTTCTTTGAGTTAAATTAACGCTCATTGATTAAAAAAAGTAGGCCATAGAAACTACCAAACATGCACTCATAAAATTCGCAACCATCCTTTCCTGTTGTTTTATCGTAATGACTCAGGTTTTGGGATTTGCCATGAACGAAATCAAAGGGGGTACAGGATCTGGAACCCTCAAAAGCAGATTGGTGGTGGCACTTATTTTATAAAATGGAGTGCTAATAAACAATCGGTTTTAAAACCAGTGATTATTCAATCAAATTGAGGATAATTGCGGATAGGGTAGTATACACGGGTAAAAATTATTCACTTTTTTCCAGACATTTTGCTGCAACTTTAGGATTTGATTACCTTGAGGGCCTCAAATGGCTGCAATCATCTATTATATTACCCTTCCGCTAATCTATGCAATCTCATTGCTCCCATTTTGGTTATTGTATCTTTTGTCCGACTTTACCTATTTGGTTTTATACAAACTGATCGGGTATAGAACGAAGGTGGTGCATACAAATCTAAAAAACGCCTTTCCGGAAAAATCAGATCGGGAAATACAGCAAATTCAGGACAGGTTTTACCGGTATTTCTGTGATTTGATTTTTGAAACACTTAAAACCTTGTCCATCACACCTAGCGTGCTTAAAAAGCGGGTGAAATTTAAGGATGTAGCGGTTTTTGAAAAATTCTATCAGCAAAAACAAAGTATAATTGTTGTGATGGGGCATTTGGGCAATTGGGAATTGGGTGGTGCCCGGTTCAGTCAGGATCCGTACCATCAGCTTTTTGTTATCTACCACCCCTTGAGGAATAAATATTTTGATGGACTGGTGTACCACATGCGTACCCGTTTAGGGAATAAGCTGTACACCATGAAAAATACTTTTCGGGGTATGATCTCAAACAGGAATGAGGTTACCGCCACCGCCTTTATTGCCGATCAGACCCCTTCTCCTAAAGGTGCTTTCTGGACCCAATTTCTAAACCAGGATACCCCGATCTTTGGAGGTACCGCTAAAATTGCCAAAAAACTGAATTACCCCATCGTCTATGTTTCCATAAAACGCCCAAAACGAGGGTACTATGAGGTTGATAGTGAATTGTTGATAGAAACTCCAGGCGCATATACCGAAGATGAAATTTCAGAAACACATACCCGTAGACTTGATCGTGACATTCAGGAGAATCCTGATATTTGGTTGTGGACACACCGGAGATGGAAGCATAAAAGAATAAAAGAATAGCTTATCTTTACGGCATGTTAGAAGGCAAGCAATTGATAATAGCAACTAGAAAGTACGCTAAGGAAGATAGGGCAAAAAGTTGGAAATTGACCCTAAGTACACTAGTCTTACTACTGGCAGCATACAGTGGCGCAATTGTGAATGTCCACATTGTTCCTCAGTTAATATGCGCAACTCTGGCAGGGTTATTAACCGTGCGGATGTTCATTATTTATCATGACTATCTGCACCAAACGATTCTGCAGAACTCCAAAATTGCCAATATATTATTCACACTTTATGGCATGTACATCCTGGCGCCAACCAGTATCTGGAAACGGACTCACGATTACCACCATGCCCATAATTCGAAGCTATACACTTCCAGCATTGGTTCTTTTCCCCTGGTTACCAAAAAAGATTTTCTGGCAGCAAGTAAACAGGAGCAGCGAATCTACCTATTTATCAGACATCCGTTTACCATATCTTTTGGGTACTTTTTTGCTTTCCTTTGGGGCATGTGCCTCCGATCATTGATCAAGGGATCGGGCAAACATTTTGACTCTTTCCTGGCCCTTCTTTTTCATTATAGTATCGGGTTGACTATTTTAATGCTTTTTGGGGTACAAAGCTTTTTAATCGGCTTTTTATTGCCTAGCTTTTTAGGTAGCGCCATTGGGGCTTATTTGTTTTATGCACAACACAATTTCCCTACAGCAAAATATAAATCTAAGGAAGAATGGGATTACGTTTATGCAGCTATGTACTCTTCGAGTTATATGAAAATGAATAAGGTTATGCATTGGTTTACCGGCAATATCGGTTACCACCATATTCACCATATCAATTCTAAAATCCCCTTCTACAAACTGCCTCATGTATTTAGTGAGATAGAGGAATTTCAACACCCAAATACGACCTCCCTTCTTCCTGTGGACATCTACAAGTGTTTTCAAGTCAAAGTATGGGATCCTGAACAAAGTAAGATGCTTGGTTTGAAAGAACTCTATAATTAGGAGTCAGGATTATCCCAAAAAATGCCTTCCCAGAGCCAGGAATGCCAATCCTTTAGCTGTACACCAGCAAATATAAAGTAGGAGGGCTGCTTTGCCGTGTTTCTTTAATCGACTTTTCATGATAATAAATGATTTTGATGGTGCTTAAGTGCCTATTTGGAGGTCAAACTTACGCTTGCGCTGAAGCTTTCTCCGGGCGTCTGCGCCAAAGGCGCGCGGCCACGCGCCGTCGTCGAAGCCTTTGGCGCAGACGCCCGGGGAACGGCGATGCAAATCCGACTTCCAAACAAGCACTAAGTTAGGTTGGACATGAGTCACCATGGGTTATATTCATAATGACTCATGTGTTATTCAACTATTCATTTCCCTTTGCAAGCGTCTCGAAAGTAGGTTTCGATGGCTTTTTACCAAAAATGGAGGGAAGGATCATCGGAACAGACTTTTTGTATTGACGATATTTATCACCAAAAAGGGATAGCATATCTTTTTCCTCCCAACGGATAGCACTTAGGATATAAATGCTCCACGATACCGCCAGGAACAACTTTGCTGTAGTCATCACGGGTGTTGCCCAAACAGCAATCAAAAAACCAAGGTAAAGTGGGTGGCGTATATATTTGTATAAGGTTTGTACCCTAAAATGAAGGATCGTATATGGTTGGCCACGAAAGTATAGCCATACCTGTCGCAAGCCAAATAGATCGAAGTGATTGATCAAAAAGGTACTGACTAAAACAAGGGTCCAGCCCAGAGCAAATAGTGCCATCAATACGCCTGATGTAAAACCATCTTTAATGGTCCAAATGGTGCCCCCCATGGGTTGCCAAAAGACAAACAGGGTTACCAGAGCTATAACCGTAAACAAGACATAGGTACTGCGCTCGATCGGTTTGGGCACAAACTGGGTCCACCATTTTTTAAACCAGGGACGTGCCATCACACTGTGTTGTACAGCAAATAGGCCTATCAACAAGATATTGGTCAGCATGGCCTGCCAAAGCGGTACCTCTATGGCGCCGTCTATACTTTTGGGCACCAATAAATTCCCGACAAATCCAATGAGGTATAAAAAAATGGCGAAGAACATGAAATAGACCATTACACCATAAACTAAAACTGCAACTCGCTTTAACATTTGGAATAAATTTAATTTTATTAAAATTGGTTGTTTGTTAGAACAATATTACGGTGTCCCGGAAGGGGAAACAATATCAGATGAGGGTTTGGCAGAACTAAGTGAGTAGTTGGGTTGCAGTATTGAGCGCTTTTTTTTTAAGATACTTGTAAAGGCCATTTTGATATCCCCGGAAACGGAGCTACAAGGGTATATTAGGAATTCCTTTCTTCGCTGACCCCTAACTATTTCCGCGGAATCATTAGTTTTGGAAAAAATCACAATAATGTATAAACAATTCCTGCTTTTAATCAGCCTGTTACCTTTCGTTTTATTCAGCCAGGAAGAAAATATTAAGGGTATCGGAATGATCACTCCTGAAATTCTGGTGAGTGATGAAGCTTATCCCAGCGGTGAGGAGACTCAGGTAATTAAACTGAATCTATACAATCATCAATATACCCCTTCCGGTGATTACCTAATTAAGGAAAAGAATGACCATCAGATCGTAGAGACTTACCTCGTTTCCAGTCAAGGAACCAGAAATCCTATTCAGCACGAAACCAGTGCATTGGTTTGGACGGGTTATAAAAGCCATGCGATGCAATATTTCAAAATACAAAATGGCTTCCTGGAAGTGAGATTGAATGGAAAAAACTATTGGTTAAACCAGGAAGAATCCACCCAGTTGGGTTTTAAAGCTGTTTCCTGGAAGACTTATTATGAAAATTGCAAAAGCACCACCATTACCGCAAATTATAACATGAACCTAAGGTCGAAACCCGATAAAGATTCCAAAAAAATCATGTTACTGAAAATCAACCGATACAATACAGACTTCTATCATTTAATGAGTATGACCGGAAATTTCCAGGGCAACTGGGCTGAAGTGGAAGTGAGTATCTGGAATAATACGGATGGATATTGCAAAAACCCGGATAATCCAACAAAAAAGGTGACCGGCTGGATTAAATACCTGGATGATACGGGATTCCCTAATTTATTTGATGTGCCTACGCCTTGTTGTTGAGGGGCGGTGAAAAAAGCAAATAATAGATGAAAATCAATTTTTTATTCTTTGTATTTCCAACGATAATACTAAACATAAATTGCACCCCAACCCCTTCTGCTCAGGATGAATCAGTCCAAATTACTCCTACAGAATTATCAAAAACAAATGTTGAAGAAAAATTGGGAATTGAACTAGGAAAAACAGAAATACTTACAAGTCAAAATGAGTATTCTTCTTATGAAGAAACAAAGTTGGAAGTCAAACAAATAAGACTAAATATTAATGAAAATGAGATTTCAAAAGATTCCTTATCAACTTTATTCGCTGAATTATTGATAAATAAAATTATCCCCTATTGGTATGGCACAAAATGGTCTTTTGAGGGGCATACTTCCCAACCTGGTAAAGGTGAAATTGCTTGTGGTTATTTTGTATCAACTACCTTGAAAGACATGGGGATAGTCATAAATCGATACAAACTTGCTCAACAATCGCCAATCAATGAGGCCAGAACATTGAATATTCTCCAACCAGTAATAGAAATCAACAAAAAATCGGTAAAAGAAAACATTATAGCATTGGATAGTGTGACTAATGAAGGAGTCTATTTTATTGGATTGGATCAAAGTCACGTAGGCTATTTACTAAAAAAAGAAGGTCAATTATTTTTAATCCACTCCAATTATTTGGAGGCCCGAGGGGTAGAAATTGAACGCCTTGAGATCTCTGAAGTCTTCTCCTATTTTGAAAAATTTTACCTCGCTGAAATTAGCACCAATGAACGCCTTTTGGAAAAATGGTTGGCACAGGAGGCGGTTGAGGTAATCGTGCAATAAAATCGTTTATTTAAAGCAGTGGAATAAAGAGCAAAAGACAAGTCAATAGAAACAAACGCAAAGCCTACTCACCTTGACTCCCACTCACTATCTCACTATCTCCCTCTCCCGCCTCCACTTTTTCACCAACTCACTAATTTTTTTTACCCCCCAGCCACCTATCGCTGCACCACCACCTTCTGATCACTCACCTTCCCATCCACCGTCGCTCTCAGCGTATAAGCCCCCTGAGCCAATCGGCTGATATCCCAGCTGATGGTCTGATTGGGTGTTACATTTACCTTTTTTGAAAGCTGTAAGGCACCATCCATAGAAAAGAGTTGCAATTGTACAGAATCATGCGCCTCGGCGAGTTTAAAATGTAGTTTTAGTTCATTATTCACCGGATTGGGCGCAATATCAAACCATGCTTGGTTCTGGACTTCCAGGTTTTCTGTAGCCGTATTAAGCATCAGATCAACGAGGGTTTGTGTGCCTTCCGTGATACTATAAAAACGGTCGGAGGCGATATTGGTGAAAACTTCAAAATTGCCGGAAGGCCAGGCAATGGTCATCGAGTCGATGGTGCTGGTAGCGCCCAGGCCGTAGTGGACCCGCAGGCTATTTTGACTCATAAAGGAATTCTGTGAAGAGACCTCCCGGTGTAGCCAAACTTCCTGTCCATTGATAGTCGCTTTTACCTTGACTATGGCACCAAGGGCAGCCTGATTGGAAGGGTCACCGGAAAGGGTGAAATTGACAAAATGGTTGTCGTTGTCTAATAGGTTTTTAAACAACCCCCTGGCGCCGGTTCCGCCACCACCATTGGCAAAGAAATCCAGATCACCATCGTTGTCGTAATCGCCAATGGTAACACCGGAAATATTTTGCGTAGAATTGACAAAATTGTCCTGGAAGGGTTTTGACAAACGTGTAAAGCTACCGTCGCCATTATTATGGTAATATCCACTAACGCCCAGATTATCTGCCGTGATGAGTACATCCTGGTAGCCATCATTATCAAAATCACCCCAGCTATTGGCCAGGTTACTTCCCGGAAAGACCAGCTCATTGGTTATGCTGGTGTAGGTACCGTTTTGATTTTCATAAAAACGGTTGGGCGCGCCCGAATAATTGGTCAGGTACAAATCCAGGTCACCATCCAGATCGTAGTCGATAAAATTGTAACACTGGCCATCCTGATTGTTGGGTGTGAACGGAGCATCTGTGATGCGGGTCAGGCCCGGAGTGCCATTTTCAATTAAATCATTGCGATAAATGAAGTCGGGACCAGGGCCGCCACCAGGACCAGAAGCGATAAACAGATCAGAATCTCCATCTTCATCAAAGTCGGTCCAGTAACTGACGGTATAAGGTGCCGTCTGGTTGACAAAATCAAAGGTGTCAACGGAGGTAAAGGTCCCATCAGCATTGCCAACATAAAAGGAATTGGGCGTAGTCAGGCCAGCGAAATTAAAAGCCACCGTGACAATGACATCCGGATAAGGATCATTATTATAATTGCCCCATTGCCCCGACCAGGTAGGAAGCGTATCATTGGGATCAACCGGAACAATTGTAAAATTGCCGGTGCCATCATTCTGATAAATTTCGGTGCCTGAACGCGCACCATACAGACAATCGAGGTCGCCGTCATTCTCATAATCGGCCCAACCTACGCTGCCCAATATATCAGTAGGAATGCCAAAACTGTTAACGGCAGAAAACTGGTCATCGCCATCATTGCGGAACAAAAAACCCAGGAAACTCAAATCCAGATCATGGTCATTGTCGATATCTACCCAGGCACAGCCCCGGTAGAAACCCGCAAAGGAAATTTGGTTGATTGGACTGTCTTCATCAGCAAATAATTGAAAATCCTGCGCCGGACCCAAAGCCGGCATCATTAAAATCAACACAACAGAAAAGTACCTACTTTTTTTCATCGGATAATTTTTTGTGAGAGAAGTGATTTCCTCCCCAAAATGCATCCGATTGGGCTTTTAGCAGGTAATATTTATAAATGTTAGCTAATTTTCTGGCCTGACCAGCTAGTTCTGCGCTCAAAACCGAAAATAAATAAACGGATTGTAGGCACTAGTCACCAGGTTCATGGTGCAATAGAGGAAGATCACCATCAACCCCAGAGAGGTAAATACATCATAGATGCCAAGCAATGAGGGGGCTTTCGCCAAACGAGCATTGAACTGTTGATGCATCCATCGGAATAGGGGCGTAGCAGCCAGCAATGCCAATGCCAGGGCCATGCACAATTCATAACCAAAATAAAAGGCAAGATCAAAATGAAAACCGGTTGCCGGACCAGGCTGGAACAAAGCCTGCAAATATCCCAAAGCATGAGGCAAGTCGGGAGCACGAAAAAAGACCCAGGCCAGCAGGACTACCAGCAGGGTGTATACATGACTAATGCCCCAACCTAATCGCGCCAGAAAACGCTCAAAGCCCAGCCGTTCAATAATCATAAAAAAGCCATGTAATAGCCCCCAGATCACAAAATTCCAGGAAGCACCATGCCACAATCCAGTCAGAAAAAAAACGATCAGCAGGTTGAAATATGTCCGCACCGGACCATAACGATTGCCCCCCAATGGGATATACAGATAATCCCGAAACCACTGAGACAACGAAATGTGCCACCGTCGCCAGAATTCCCGAATAGATCGGGCGATGTAAGGAAAGTTGAAATTTTCGGGAATGTGAAAACCAAACATCCTACCCAGACCAATAGCCATATCCGAATAGCCGGAAAAGTCGAAATAAATCTGCAGGCTATACATGATCAACCCAACCCAGGCAGTGAGTGGATCCAGGTTTTCAGGAGCTACAGCAAATATGTCATCCGCTAGCTGCGCAAAATTATTGGCGAGTAATACTTTTTTCCCCAAACCGAGAATAAATCGCTCAATTCCGGAGGCAAAAAGCACCCAACTCAGCGACCGCTGACGAATTTGATCGGCAATATCATGATAGCGCACAATAGGACCGGCAATGAGTTGAGGAAATAGGGAAATGTACAGCGCCAACCGGGGCAAATTTTGCTGGGCAGGGGTCCGTTTTGCATATACATCTACGAGATAAGAAATGGCCTGAAAAGTAAAAAAGGAAATACCTAATGGTAATGCAATTGGATGGAGCGTAAGTTGGTCTTTCTCATTAAACAGCAAATTGAGGTTCTCCACCAGAAAGTGGGCATATTTAAAGGCCACCAGCAACGCCAGATTGACGGCCAACCCCAACACCAGCCACCTCTTTTTTTTCGCTTTGGTCGCCGCATGCCCAATGCCTTTACCCACCAAGTAATTGACTAGAATAGAGCCCAGTAAGAGTATACTATAGCTCACACCTCCCCAGGTGTAAAAAAACAGACTGGCTACCAGCAATATCCCATTGTGCCATCGCCGTGGACTCAACAGAATCAGCAGCAACACCACCGGTAAAAAAACATAAAGAAACAGCAAAGAGCTGAAAAGCATAGACCGCTACAATTTGCCGCAAATGTAGGGCTTTATAGGAAAACCATACCACAAAAAGATAGCCGGAAGCGATCTAGCGACCGTTCCGGCTAACTTCAAATTATAATCCCATGAATTTTATTCGGAAATATTGAAAGCGAATCCTTTCTCCATTTCCTGTTTATGCAAATTACTTTTTTGTTCTAGGTTGTTAGTGCTAATGAAAGCAGTCTGAAGTAATAGACTCTTTACGAGCATGTTTGGAAGACAACTATTTGGCTGTAAAGGATCACTTTTTGATACAAAAGCCAGCCTCCAAACGTTAATATTAACAAAAAGCCGATAAATGAAAAGACAAAAGGGTCAATTATTTCGGTCTAGTTGCACTAGTTGCTTTGATAAGTCTTCTTAAGATAGGTCGATATTATCATTAAGAACACTTACAAGGTCATTATGGTTCCAGTCCAGGCCCTCTATTTTTTGATAAAAAGCCTCCATATATTGAATTATTTCCTGCCGTTCGCTTGCAGAGAGATAAGTGAAATTCTGTGTAAGATCCAACAGGCTCGATTTACTTTCCAAAAAATGTTGTACCGTTTGCTCAAATGCAGCTACATCTTTACCTCTCCATTGAAAGTAGCGATCCTGCACATCATTTACCGGCAACATAGGGTGGGGAATAGCATAAGGTGCATTCACCAAACCGGAATAATCAAAGTCGTAAGGGATCGGTGACGGACAAGGCCGGCCGACCTCCTGGATCAATTTGATATTGTGGTGTAGATTCATATTCCAATCCGTATTACCAATCATATATTGAAACAAGGCCAGGCTGCGATACTGCGCACCATCAATGTTTTTGAGCCGGGTCGTTTCCGAAGACATTATTTTAGCATTCAGCCGTTGGGCCATATCGTTGTGGTTTTCCAGAATGAACCCCCAATGGGTTTCGTCTGGTTGTTGTCCCTGGCTATCTGTATAGGTGATTTTGACCAACTGCACAAGAAAACTTTTTTCAGTCAATTCCTGATACATTTTATAAGCCAGGTACTCCCGCAGAACCAGAGATTCATCACCATTACAGTGACTGACCAGTTTAAGTTTACGAGCACCATTAAGGCCTCTTTCTTCCATATCCTCCTTTGAGAAGATGAGTTTAAGGGGTGGAAAAGCACAATAATTCAAGCGGGTTTTGCCACGAGGCTCCAGTTTGATCTGCATTTTCTCGGATTGCCCCTGTACATCTTGCCATTCAATGTCTGCAGCAAATTTTCCTGTTTCCGCTTCATCTGCAATAACCTGATCCCAATCGGCAGTGAGTTGTATGGTCGTATAATCATCCTGTACAAATGAATCAAACAAGTTTGGCTCTGGGGTGGTCTTTTTTGTCTGACAAGCATTCAAGGTAAGACCTGCGAGTATAACAAAGATTAAAATATGGAATTTAATTTTCATGACTATCAGGTAATAATGTTTCCACAAACATCAGGGGAATTGATGATAAAGTCACGTTTTGGAAAGCGAGTTCGATAGAAAACCATCTGTGGACTATGAATGCTAGAAAAAGTCACGTTTCTGCACGTTTTTATCGATGAACGCATAAAATGGACCTATTAGAGCAGGATTGGAAGCTTTTTATTGTCCCTTTTCATATTCAGAATATTCGTTGGAGAGGTAACGATTGTGACCAAAACTCCTTTTGCGAAATTTCGCAAAATAGAATTATATTCTGAAAAGTAGGACTATATTAACTCTAAATTAATGCAAATGATTTATTAGGGTTAAAATAGTATCGGTATTGGGTAAAATCATCGTAGCCGTGAGATGGGGCAGCCCTTATCTTTGCCTTTGTAATCACCAAATATTCAGAATTAATCAAAAAACTGTTATTATGAAGGCAATTAAAAAAATGATGTACAGTGTTATGGCCATCATGGTCTTAAGCACAATGGCAATGGCTAGCAATACAGCTCCTACATTCAGAGTTACTGAAGTGAGCAATGCCAAAAAGGTCAGACTGGAGGTCATCAGTACGGACACAAAAGCCAACATGCAAATTATTGATGAGAACGAAGTGGTGCTCTTTGACCAAATAGTGGAGCATACCTTTTTCAAAACCTTGAATTTGGAGAATTTGCCTAATGGCGACTACAGACTGGTTTTGACGACAACTACTCGTATCATTACCCAGCCGTTTCACCTTGAAGCCAATAAGGCTGTGGTTAATGAGGACTTCCGCAAAGAATACTTTTTACCGATTATCCGTCAAAATGAAGATTTTGTAGACGTTTCTGTGTTGAACAAGCAGTTAGCCAATGTAGAGGTGAGTATCCGGAATGAATCAGGAGAAGAAATCTTCAGCGAAATCTTCCGCAATCAATTGAAAGTGGAGCGCCGCTACGATGTTTCTACCTTGGAAAGAGGTATCTACACCCTGCGTATGAAGACATCGGCAAAAACAATCTACAAGGAGTTGATGATCAAGTAATCAGGACCGAAAAAAAAAGTTTCATACACTACATTTTCCGGGACAATTAAAACTAACCCGGAGAAAACAATGTACACTAATTGAGCCGTATTCCACAATGGAATACGGCTTTTTTTATGTATATTTGATTTTAATCAAAACCCGATTGTCATGAAAAAACTATTCACTTCTTTGGGGCTGGTATCACTCAGCCTTTGTTTATTTGCCCACAATGATTATGCAAACCTGACCAAAGACTTTCGCCGTGGAAAAGCAGAAGTAAAATCCATGAGCGTATTACAATTTGGACCCGAGGGCATTCTTTTTATCGGAGATTCAAAATCAGGAAAAGTGTTTGCGCTGGATACCGAAGACCGCAAACTGAATGATTCAAAAGAAGGTTTCGAATTGGTAGATGTGGAAGGCAAGCTCGCTGGACTGCTTGGCACGGATGCCAAAGGCATCATCATCCACGATGTAGCTGTGAATCCCATTTCCCAAAACATTTATCTGGCCGTTTCCCGGGCTGATGCGCTTAAGCAGGGCTTCTGGAAATTGCCCAATGATATCACCTATGCCAATATTTTGCTCCGACTCACTCCCGATGGAAAATTTGAGGAAGTTGGCCTGGATAATATCAAACACGATGCCGCAGAAGTGCCTGCCATGATAAAAGAAGGTAGCGAAAATTGGCGCAAAAGTGATAAACGTACCGAAGCCATTACCGATCTGGCTTTTGCCGATGGAAAATTGTACATCGCAGGCTTATCAAATGAGGAATTTGCCTCTGCTGTCAGGGTGCTGTCTTTCCCTTTTGGCAAAGAGGCTCAGTATAGCACGATTGAAGTTTGGCATGTCGCTCATGGGAAATCAGAAACAGAAGCCCCCATCCGGACATTATTGCCTTATCAGCTTGAGGGACAACCCTATTTGCTTGCCGCTTACACCTGTACTCCTTTTGTGAGCATACCTGTTGCTGACCTGAAACCTGGAAAACATGTGAAAAGCACCACGCTAGGCGAATTCGGTTTTGGTAATATGCCGATTGACATCATTAGTTTTCAAAAAGAAGGCAAAGATTATATCTTGATGTCCAATACTTCCAAAGCCATGATCCGCATCGATCCGATGGATATTGCCAAGTACAAAACCGGCCTCACAGAGCCGCTTAAAGAGGGCGAATATGCCGTAGGTTTAGAACATGCTGTATTGTCAAAAATTGGGATCACTCAAATTGATAACCTCAATGCTGATAATGTTCTGCTGTTACAACGTATGCCAAATGGTTATCTGAATCTGAATAGTTATCCGACGAAGTGGCTGTAAGTGATAAACTTAAGATACATCCATAGTATTTACCTATACCTTTTTTGCCTCGGATGGGGAGTTACCCTTCCGGGGCAAAATTTGCCAAAAATTACCTTGATTACCGATCTGGCTGATCCGGCTATTGGACAGATTCAGGTGAGCAATTGGCCAGGGGCGTTTCCCTCATCTGGTCTTTCAGAAAACTCATGGCGGTTATTTTTGAAGGTTTATCCTATGGATAGGGGAATGGTTAATAGCATGGCTATGTTGGGAACCTATGTTGTAGATTCTTTAAATGTCTTTTTTAAACCTCGATTCCCCTTGCAGCATGGGCGGACCTATCAGGTAGAGCTTGACTTGACAAATGCTTATGTAAAACTATATGGAAAGGATTTACCGGATTCCTGGCCGGCACAATTGGTCAAAAAGATAAATTTGCCCGCGGCGGAGACAATTACCCCTCCGGAAGTATTAATGGTGTATCCGAGTTCAGATAGTATTCCTGCCAATCAATTAAAATTTTACCTGGTTTTTTCCCGACCCATGCGTCAGGTAGACATTTATAACCACATCCGGATATTGGACCAAAAGGGCAAGGCAATTGCTGCACCTTTTTTAGAATTAGAGGAGGGGCTCTGGGATCCATCAGGGCAACGATTAACTATATGGTTTGATCCGGGAAGGATTAAAACGGGATTACAACCCAATCTGAAAATGGGGCCACCCTTAACTTCAGGTCTGCAATACACATTGGTTGTGGATAAAGATTGGGAGGACATGAATGGGCAACCCATGGCTAACAACTTTGAAAAGACCTGGACTATAACCGAAGCGGATCGCCAGCAGCCCAACCCTACAGACTGGAAAATCACTCCTCCACTTGCTGCTTCCGATTCACCTTTGAAAATCGAATTTCCGGAGTCTCTCGATTTTGCCATGCTGCACAGTAGTCTTGCGGTTCGTCGAGATAGTGGGCCGTTTTTGAATGGAACCACTAGCTTTGGCCCTAGAGAATGCAGCTGGCAATTCACCCCTCATGAAAACTGGCTTCCCGGAACTTACTTCCTTCGCATTAGCACTGACCTGGAAGACCTGGCTGGTAATAATTTGAACCGCCTTTTTGATACCAATCTGGAAATACAAAAGAAAGCGACTCTACCTCAAACATTTATAGAGATACCCTTACTCATTAAATGAGTTGATATTTTATCGTCCTTGCCAAATCACGTGATTTGGCAAAAATCCATGTTTTATAAAAAATCTTTGAAACATACGAATCTCTTTTTCGTTGCGTTAAGTAGCTTGTTATATTACGAGCTTGTTTAGAGGCCGGCTTTGCATCACCGTCGGCGGCCGATGGGAAGCGAAAAGCGTCAATTTTTTGATGAGAATAGGCTTTTTTGAAGTTCATACCCCGAGGTACGGACGAAAAAAGTAGCGAAGTATCATCATAAAAGTGACCCATTGCAGCCCAAAAGGCGGCCTCCAAACATGAACTAAACCCCACCCCAAGACCTAAGTCAACTCAGGCACCAACCCCTAACACACTCAAAATAAAGATAATTAATATTAATATTTTCAATATATTTAGTATTTTGAATACCTTTGCGAGATTCTTGCTAAAACAAATCTAATAACATGAAAAAGAGTTTAATTTTTCTTTTATTCCTGGGATGCTCATTGGCTGCATTTGCTCAGCCAGCACCACAGGAAGTATTTGTCGTGGTAGAAGAAATGCCGCGGTTTCCAGGTTGTGAAAACAGCTCTATGGAATTACAGCAAAAAATGAAATGTGCTGACCAGGAACTGAATCAGTACATCCGCCAAAATTTGGTATATCCAAATGATGCCCGTCAGAAAGGCATTCAGGGAACAGTTGTAATCCGGTTTATTGTGATGCCTGACGGTTCTATTACCGAAGCCAAAATCAACCGCGATATTGGTTCTGGTTGCGGCCAATCGGCGCTGAAACTGGTTACGGATATGAACAAAAAGGGGATCCGCTGGATAGCCGGGAAACAAAGGAATAAAAAAGTTCCTGTACACTATAATCTACCCATTAAGTTTACGCTGTAATTTGAGCGAAGGCCTTCGTTTAAATAGGCACTAAAACCCATCTTTTTAACCTCACCCCATTTTTACCAAAAATTGTCGATAACTACCCTTTGTGCTAGCTTGTTTGTAGATCAATTTACCCTTGTTGCGTTGTAGCAGGTGGTGGGACTCAGAGCATGCTCTCAGCTATTGCAACGTAAACAACGCTATTATAAAACCAAGGTCACGACCGTTCCCTCTCCCTCCACGGATTGCACCTCGATACTGCCTTTATGGACCTGCATGATTTGGCGGGAGAGGCTAAGGCCAATACCGGAACCTTGTTCCTTAGTCGTAAAAAAGGGCACAAAAATCTGCTCCATCATTTCGGGAGAAATGCCCTGGCCATTGTCAACAACTTGGATAAGGATTTTGCCGCCTACATTTTGTTGAAGGTGAATATGAACCTGACCATCATCGCCTTTGCTTTTGACGGCATCCATAGCATTTTTTATCAAGTTGATCAATACTTGTTGCAAAAGATTAGGGTCTCCATGAAAAGTAGGGGAGCTGGTGGGCAGATGAAAGGTGAGTGGCACGTGTTTGGCTTCGGCTTCCGCCAAAAACAGGGTTTCCATTTCTTCGAGCAGTTGATTGCCGTCGATCAATTGGAAATTCGGTGGCGGAATACGGGTCAGGCTGCGGTAGGTCTCTGTAAATCCTAAAAGCCCTTCGCTACGCCGCTGGATAACACTTAGCGAATTGCGCACCATTTTTAAGGTATCCTTTTCAATCTCTTCTTTCTGACCGATGACATCGTGAAGCGTAGAACTCAAAGAAGCGATGGGCGCTACTGAATTCATGATTTCGTGGGTCAAAATGCGGATCAACTTTTGCCAGGCTACCAATTCCTGTTCCTCAAGTTCGCTTTGGATATTTTGAAAAGAAATCAAGCGCAGGTGTTGCTTGTTCATATTCAATTCCACAGCTTGTACGGCCAATTGCAGGAGTTTATTATCAATATTGATTTTGATAAGTTCGCGTTGACCGGCTTGAATATTCTGGATCGTTCGAAACAGGGTTTCATCTACCTTTTCCAGACTACTAACGTTGACCAGATAGGATTTGTGGATCAGCTTTTGCATGGTTTTATTTAACAAAATCACATCCCCTTCATCACTCAGGCAAAGCAGGCCAATATCAACATGTTCTACCACTGTCTGTAGAAACTGATGGTTGGCTTCCTTCTCCGCCCGGATATCCTGAAATTTACGATTGATCAAATTAAAACCATCGTGCAATTCGCCGAAGGATTCCCCTTTGTGGCGGGCCGTCCCGGTACTCGTGAAATCGTTGTAATTGATGCTCTCAAAAAAATGTGCCAGGTCACGGTTTGTTTGGTCAACATAATAAAACAGACTGAAAACAGTAACGATCAATAAAAGACCGGCAAATCCGGTAGTTAAAAAAAACTCCTGGTAAAAACTGAAAACCATGGTTCCGACCAGTAACATCAAAATGCCAAGCCTGACGACGATATTAATCTTGAAGTTGTATAACATTTGGGTCTACTTGATTTGGTGGAGGAAAGTCGATGTATTGTCATCAATGGAGGGACAATCTATCTTTTTTTTTTGACCATGAGGTTTGTCCAAGAACGGTTATTTTAAAGATCATACTTTGCCAGCCTCCGGTACAATGCTGCCCGGGTTAGTCCGAGTTCTTCGGCAGCTTTAGAGATGTTGCCGGCATGTTTAGTCAGGGCTTTCCGAACCGCCCAAGCTTCGATTTCGGCCAGATTATAATTGGAAAAACTGTGTTCAGCCTTGCCGTTTTGTTCTCTGGACTGCAAGATGAAATCGGAAATTTCCAGCTCCTCCGTTTCACTCAATATTACGGCCCGTTCCACAGCATGTCGCAATTCCCGGATATTGCCAGGCCATTCGTATGCTTGCAATGCTTTCATGGTTGCCGACTGAACCCTAAGCAGGGGTTTTTGGTATTTTTTGGAATATAAAGTCCTGTAATGATCCACCAATGCGGGGATATCCTCTTTGCGGTCCCGCAATGCAGGGAGTTTGATCTCGACAGTATTGATTCGATACAACAAATCCTGGCGGAAAGAATGCTCACCGATCATATCATACAACGGCATGTTTGTCGCACAGATCAACCGGATATCTACAGGGATGGATTCGTTGGAACCGACTTTTCGGATTTGACGATTTTGTAATACGGTTAGCAATTTGGCCTGTAAGGGAAGAGATAGGTTCCCGATTTCATCCAGGAAAAGACTACCGCTAGAAGCAACTTCAAAACGACCGGTGCGGTCTTCGCGAGCATCTGTAAAAGCGCCTTTTTTGTGGCCAAATAACTCGCTTTCAAACAAACCTTCTGGAATAGCACCCAAATCAACACTGATGAATACGGATTTTGACCTGTCTGATTGCCGGTGTATAGCTCTGGCAATGAGCTCCTTACCTGTTCCGTTTTCTCCCAGAATCAAGATGTTGGCATCCGTTTTTGCGACCTTATCAATTATGCTAAAAACCTGCTTCATAGCACCAGAGGTACCAATAATATCACCATAACCCTGATCGAGTTCGCTAGTCAGGATTTGTTGTTTCATTTCCAGCTGCTCGACTTGTTTGCGAGAGCGACTCAACTCTAATGCTGCAAAGATGGTGGTCAGCAATTTTTCATTGCGCCATGGTTTTTCAATAAAATCCACTGCTCCGGCTTTTACCGCAGTAACCGCCGTTTTTACATCTGCATAGGCAGTGATCATGATGACACTGGCATTGGGTTTTAGTTCAATTATTTTTTTGAGCCACATCATGCCATCTTCACCACTGGTATCTCCTTTTTTGAAATTCATATCCAGGAGAATGAGGTCATAATTCTGATTGCGTAGCAGCCGTGGTAACTGATAAGGATTATTTTCCGTATCTACCCGTTCAAAGTGCTGGGAAAGATACAACTGCATACTCAGTAGGATATCCTCTTCGTCATCAACAATTAGAATGCTGGCGTTTTGTTTCATTTATCTCAGGTTGTATAATAAAGATACAAACTTATCAAAATAGTTGCGTCCGGACTGTTCGTTTTTGAACACCTATTGTTCAAATCTGAACAACTTTGGCGATTATAGTGATAACGCGGTATTGCTTAAAGTGTTGTAATTCAGTTGATTGAAATTTGTGGCATGCCCCTTGTAGAGCTTGAGTTAAGAAATCACCCGAATTTTTAGTTTTAGATAAATTTTTTTGAACATGACAATGGATCGCAAGATAGAAAGTAAAACCTGGACTTGGCAAAGAATCACTTTGGGGGTGGTTGCCATAGGTGCAGTGTTTTTCTTGTTGACTGCTATTTACCGTGATGCTGGTGTTTCCCGCCTGAATGTGGAAATGGAACGTTTATTGGTGGATACTGTAAATTCCGGAGTATTCAAAGAATACATTACACTATTTGGAGTTGTGGAGCCGATTAAGACCGTTTACCTGGATGCCGTAGAAAGTGGTAAAGTAGAAGAAGTCTTTGTTGAAAATGGAGCATTTGTAGAAAAAGATCAACAGATTATGCGCCTTTCCAACCTTGAGCTACAATTGAACGTCCTGAATCAGGAGGCACAAATTGTAAACCAGATCAATGATATTCGCCAAACGAGTATCTTAATGGAGCAGCAAAGCCTGAACTTGAAGGAAGAGGCCCTTGATGTTACTTATCGTATTGATCTATTGGGCAAAAGAACTGACCGGAGTGCAAAATTGTACAAGGATAGTGTCATTTCAGAGGTAGAATTCCAGGAAACACAAGACGAATACGAACACCTGCTGCGCCGTAATAAATTGCTGCAAGCTACGATTGAAAAGGATTCTCTTTTTCAGGTTATGCAAACCAATCAGATGGCCACAACCCTTGATTTGATGCAACGGAACCTTGAATTTGCCAGAAACAGTCTGGGAAATCTAACGGTTAGAGCACCGATCAGCGGCCAACTGTCTTCCTTGGATACCGAACTTGGTGAGTTGATCAGCCGTGGCGACCGCATTGCTCAAATCGATATCCTGGAAAACTATAAAATTCGGGCGCGTATTGATGAATTTTATATTTCCCGGATTTTCCCTCAGCAGGAAGGCAACTTCACCATGAATAATCAAGAGTATACCCTGAGAATTCACCGCATTTATCCCGAAGTAGTCAATGGATCATTTGATGTAGATATGGTCTTTGTGGGTAAAAGCCCCGATAACATCAAACGTGGACAGACAATTTCACTGAAGTTATCTCTCAGCGATGATACCCAGGCCAGACTCTTGGCTAAAGGAGGATTTTACCAGTCTACCGGAGGAAAATGGGTCTATGTGTTAAGTAGTGATGGCAAAACGGCCAGAAAACGAAGCATTGTAGTGGGCCGCCAGAACCCCAACTATTACGAGGTATTAGAGGGGCTAGATGATGACGATATTGTTATTGTCTCCAGCTATGAAAACTACGGCGATAAGGACGAATTAGTGCTTAAATAATAAAAAAAACACAATGCCATGCAGCGATTAATTCTGGATATTGTCATTATTATATTACTCGGTCTGTTACCGATACTTTTATAAAAGATGAATAGACTTGATACCCGACTTATCAAGTATGATTTCTAAACCAAGGCCATCAAACAACAAGTATTACCATTATGATTCGGATTGAAAAACTTAAAAAAGTGTACCGTACGGAGGATGTGGAAACCACTGCCCTCAACGAGGTAGACATCACCATCAATCAAGGCGAATTTGTCTCAATTATGGGACCTTCAGGTTGTGGAAAGTCTACCTTGCTGAATATTCTCGGACTCATTGACAACCCATCTGGTGGAGCCTACCACTTTTTAGATCATGAAGTCTCCAAATATTCCGAGCGTCAGCGTTCCATGTTGCGAAAAAACAACATTGGTTTTATCTTCCAAAGCTTTAACCTAATTGACGAATTGACGGTGTTTGAAAACGTCGAGTTGCCACTGATTTATACCAAAGTCAGTTCCCGCGACCGCAAGACCCGCGTGGAAGAAGTATTGGAACGCATGAACATGATGCATCGCCGTAATCACTTTCCTCAGCAGTTGTCTGGTGGTCAGCAGCAAAGGGTTGCTGTAGCACGGGCTATTGTTAATAACCCGAAGATTATCCTGGCGGATGAGCCTACGGGAAATTTGGATAGTGCCAATGGTAATGATGTGATGAAAACACTGGTACACCTCAATGACGAGGGCGCTACGATCATCATGGTTACGCACTCTCAATTTTGTGCCGAGTTTGGCAACCGCATCATCCGCATGCTGGATGGGCAGGTTGTTACGGAAAACCTGCTTTCCAAAGCTGCCAGGTTGTAATATTACAAGTCCGGTTTTTCCATTCATTACTGATGATTTGCTGAACTGTAAGCGGTTTACCTGGCATTGCTATGTTTTAAAACCACTATCCTCTCGAAAACGGATAGTGATTAATCTCGCTTCCCTTTATTCTAAAATTTTTATACGCAAAAAGGATGATTTACAATATTCTTAAAATAGCCTACCGGAATATCTTAAAAAGGAAGCTTTTTTCGGCAATCAATGTGATTGGCCTTGCGGTGGCAATGGGGGTTAGTTTATTGTTGTTGCTCACTGTTTTTCATCAGTTTTCCTTTGACAATTTCCATAAAAATGGCGACCGGATTTATCAGGTCTATAATGTTACGAATCATTCATCCGGCATTGCCAAGGGAGCCACACAGGCCAGTCCATTAAAAGAGGCACTAGAAAGTGAAATGCCGGAATTGGAGCATGTCATGCGTTGGTCTAGTGGGCCTGCCTCCATTAAATATGAAGGCGATATAATAGAATCTAGTATCCGCTTTACCGATGCCAACTTTTTTGAAATGTTTTCTTTTCAGCTATTGGAAGGAACACCTAACCAGGTATTGGCCAATTTGAATACCGTAGTCTTGTCTGAAAAGACCGCAGCCAAAGTATTCGGTGAGGAAAACCCTATAGGCAAAACCATTACCCTCAATATTGCTGGCAAAGCCTACCGGATGGAGGTTAGTGGTTTGGTGGAAGATGAACCCAACAATTCTTCGCTGCATTACAACATGATTACCCGATTTGAAAATCACCCGGATTACCAGGATAATAAAGACAATTTTGACAATCAGTTCCTAGGCATGTTTGTGCAATTGCCGCCGACATTAAGCCAACAAGAAGCGGAAGAAAAACTAAAAGGAGTTGTACACAAATATAGGAATGATGAAATTGAACAATTGCAAAAAGATGGCGCCCAGCCTGATGTGGAAGGAGAGGTTTACAGCTTAAAATTGCTCCCCCTAAACGATTTGCATTTTGATACTGAAATCACTGGAAATGGTATTAGTATTGCCCTGCCAATGGGTTTGTTGATTATTGCTTTTTTTATCCTTGTCATTGTCTGTATCAACTTCATCAACCTGACCATTGGTACTGCACTCACCCGAGCTAGGGAAGTAGGGGTGAGAAAAGTATTAGGAGCGACTAAACGACAACTGATCAGTCAATTTTTTGGAGAGGTTAGCCTGTTGATTTTTGTCGCGCTGTTTTTAGGCCTTATTTTAGCCCAATTTGGCCTGGCAGATTATAACCAGCTCTTTCGGCAAAAGATTAGTTTGTATAACCCTACGCTTATTTTTGCTATTGGATCTATCCTTGTTTTTGTCGGCCTTATTGGTGGCAGTTACCCGGCATTGGTACTCTCCCGGTTCCAACCGGCTTCAGTACTCAAAGGTAGCACCTCGGTACAAAAGCCGGGAAAATTGCGCAACATTCTGGTGTTGCTACAATTCACCCTATCTGTATTTCTGATCATTTGTACGATGATTGTTTGGAATCAAATTGATTATTTGCGTTCTAAACCACTCGGCTATTCAAAAGAAGATGTGATCAGCATACCCATTGGCAATGAGTTGGACAGTTATCAGGTTTTGCAACGCATGCGCAATGAGCTGGCAGCTAATCCGAATGTGAAAAGCATTACCGGCAGTTATGGAAATCTGGGCATGGGAAAAGATGGTTCCCGGACTACCTCAATCATGGGCTTCTCACAAGGCGATCGTTTACTTAGGACGCATTGGGCTGTAGTTGATTACGATTATTTTGAAACCCTTAATATCCCCTTGGTGGAAGGCCGTAGTTTTTCACCTGAATTTCCAACGGACAGTAGTGAATCCATAATTATCAATGAGACTTTTGCCCGTCAATTGGGAGAAGATTCCCCCATTGGAACCGTATTAGATTTGGGGCCAGACCGCAAAGTCATTGGCGTCGTCAAAGATTATCACTTTTTACCGCTTGATAAAGCCATGGAGCCGCTTTCTTTGGTGCTGGCCAAACCCATTGATGACTTCCGGTTGGGCTACATTTTTGTTAGTGTGAGCAATCGTACGGCAATGAGCAACCTGGAAGAAACCTGGAAAAAGCTCTACCCGGAAACTATATTTCAGGCCACTTTTCTGGATGAAAATAATCAACGACAATACCAGGTTGAGGAGTCTATTGCCAAGTTGTTTACTACTTCCGGACTTCTAGCCATTATACTCTCTTGTATGGGATTATTCGGCGTAGTCGTTTTGGTAACGAGCCAACGTACAAAAGAAATCGGTATCCGAAAAGTACTTGGCGCATCGGTGCCTAGTATTGTCGGCCTTATCTCTAAAGAATTTATTCTGCTGGTTGCTATTGCCATAGTTATAGCAGCCCCAATGGGCTGGTGGCTGATGAAACAATGGCTGCAATCCTATGCTTATAGTATTGATTTTCCCTGGTGGAGTATCCCACTAGCCGGTATAATGGCGATTCTGATTGCCGTGGTTACACTAGGTATACAATCCGTACGTGCCGCCCTCACTAACCCTATTGACGCATTGAGGGACGAGTAGAGGGAAGGAATTTTTCATGCTAAACCTGCTCTGAATACAGCGTCATCTGATAAACCTCTAATTATGCTAAGGAACTATTTATTGACAAGTTTGCGTAATCTATACAAAAACAAACTCTATACAATAGTCAATTTGTTAGGTCTGACTATAGGTTTGAGTTGTGTAATGTTGATCAGTCTATGGATTCTGGAGCAATATTCCTTTGATAATTTCCACCCCAATGGTGATCGAATCTATCGAGTTTTGGAAAACCAATACTATTCAGATGGGTTTGTATTGACCACTTCAGCTACACCAGGACAGTTGGCCGCCTCACTAAAAACGAATTGGCCGGAAATTGCGCTTAGTTCCCGGGTTACCTGGGGTGACGAAAAGTTGTTTAAAGTAGACAACAAGGTGTTTAAAGAAAAAGGATATCACGCTGATCCTGATTTTTTGCGCATTTTCAATTTTCCGGTAATAGCCGGTGAAGGTGCAGATGCTTTGGAAGAACCCGGAAAGATTTTGATCACCACCAAAATGGCAGAAAAGTATTTTGGCCATACGGATGTGGTGGGGCAAATGATCAGAGTGGACAACGAAAGAGAGGTTCAGATAGCGGGGGTGATGGCTGATGTGCCGGACAATACTTCTTTTAAATTTGACTTTCTCTTACCCTTAAAGGATTACGAAAAAAATAATGATTGGCTAAAAAACTGGAATAGTAATGGCATCCGGACCTTCCTGATGACTACGCCCCAATCTCCCAACCTAAACGAGATCCCTGATTTAAAGGAATACCTCAAGACGGTGTCTGATCAGGATAATGCGGATTTATTATTCCAGGGATTGGCCGATATGTATCTCCGGTACGACTACAAGGATGGTAAATATCAGGGTGGTGGACGTATTACCTATATCCGTCTTTTTGCTATTATCGCCTTGTTTATTATCCTTATTGCCTGCATTAATTTTATGAACTTATCCACGGCAAGAGCGAGTACCCGTACCAAAGAAGTGGGCATCCGCAGGGTGTCGGGAGCCACACGTGGTATGTTGATCCGACAGTTTCTGGGGGAGTCACTGTTGCTCAGCATTTTTGCCGGCGTTTTTGCGGTCGTCCTTGTGCAGCTCAGCTTACCAGCTTTTAATGAACTTTTTGATGCACATATCTATCTCGATTTTTCAAAAGTCGGCGTATGGAGCCTATTGTTGGGCATCACCTTATTAGCCGGTTTTCTGGCGGGTAGTTACCCAGCATTTTTTCTGTCTCGTTTTCAGCCTATTGAAATTTTTAATAAGCTTGGCAAGCAAGGCAAAGGAGCCAACTGGTTTCGGAAAGGGCTGGTGGTTACCCAATTTGCCATAGCTACTTTCCTGATTGTTGGCACCATGGTGATTTATTTGCAAATGAATCATATTCGCCACCAGAATCTGGGTTTCCAGAAGGAGAACTTTATTTACATGCCTGTTAATGGTACATTATGGGATAAATATGACTTGGTGAAAACTGAGCTGACCAATTTACCCGGTGTTCAATCGGTTTCGGCCTCCAATGGATTGATCTATCAATGGGGCAACAACACTTCTTCGGTAAGCTGGCCGGGCAAAGATCCGGAGGCGAGTATTTTGTTTCAAACCATTCCCGTAGAATTGGACTTTATGGAAACGATTGGGGCTGACTTGGTAGATGGCCGTGATTTTTCGGCTGCATTCCCTGCTGACTCCACCAATTTTATCGTCAATGAAAGAGCCGCAGAGATGATGGGCCTCCAACAAGCGGTCGGAGAAAGGATTACCGTACAAGGGGACGAAGGACAAATTATTGGCATGGTTAAAAATTTTAGAACCAATTCCCTGCATGTTGAACAGGAACCGGTCATTCTAATGCATCGCCCCTGGAAGAACTTTATTTTTGCCCGTTTGAATACTGATGATACCCAACAGACTCTAGGGCAAATTGAAAAGATACTGGCTACTCACAATCCAGCCTATCCCTTTGAATTTTCTTTTGTGGATAAAGAATACGAAAAACTATACCGCACGGAAGCTAGAGTAGGTACTTTGTCCCGGCTGTTTGCCATCCTTTCCATTTTTATTTCCTGTTTGGGTCTCTTTGGCCTGGCAACTTTTACAGCCCAGCAACGAACCAAAGAAATTGGCATTCGTAAAGTAATGGGTGCTTCCATTTCTCAGCTTTCTACTTTGCTCTCCGGAGAATTTTTAAAACTCGTCATCGTCGGGTTTGTTATTGCTGCTCCTGTGGCTTGGTTGGTGATGCATGATTGGCTGGAACGTTTCGTAAGTCACATTGAACTCTCGTGGTGGATTTTTATCATGGCAGCAGTTTTGTCCATCAGTATTGCCTTACTGACCATCAGCCTGCAAACCATTCGTGCTGCTTCGATCAATCCGGTGAAAGCATTGCGCTATGAGTAAGTAGCACGGGCATATTTGGAGGCCAATTAAGCCCTGGCCTCCAAATATGGTATAAGAGTTGTTTCGCAGGGGCCACGACAGGGTTAAAACGGATGCCATAGTTTTTCCCATCGCCCTGCCCCTGCGTAACAACTCTATTAAATTCCCGACTATGTTGCAAAATTATTTCAAGGTTGCTTACCGGCATTTCTGGAAGCACAAAGTACACCTCCTGATTAATGTGCTGGGGCTAGGCATAGCGCTGGCTAGTTGTGTTATTGCATACCTTAGCTGGAAGTTTGATCACGACTTTGATCATTTTCATACCCGAGGGGAACAGATCTTCCGCGTGGTCAGTATCAAGAAGGATAATCTTCAGGCTTTTGGCGTTTGTCCGGCTCCCTTGGCGGCGGCAGCTAAGGCAGAAGTAAGTGGGGTACAGGATGCCCTGATCCTGGAATTTCGCAATGCCGTCATCAGTAATGGTAAGGACACAGACCGGGAGCGTATCTCTTTTACAGAAAATGCTTTTTTTGAATGGTTCGACTTCCCCTTGCTTAGTGGACAGATCAGGTTGGATGATGCGGCTACTGCGGTAATTTCTGAAGCACTGGCCATTAAATATTTCGGAACCTCCGACCCAGTAGGTCAAATCTTGACCATCTATCCTGATCAGCCGTTCCAAAAACAGTTGCTGATCACGGGATTGCTCAAAGATACACCGGTCAATTCCAGCATCCAATATGAGCTGTTGACCAGTGTAGAAAATATGTATAACCGGGATAATGCACAAGTCAATTTAAAAGATTGGACCTATCTGACCGATGCCACTTTCCTGATGCTGAAAAACCCGGAAGACCAGGAACGCGTAAGTCGATATCTGGAAGCTTACCTACCTGTTCAAAATCAGATGCATAGCGATTGGCAGATTGAAAAATTTGCACTGCAACCTCTAAATACGATGGCCCATCATGCGGATGATTTGCGCTGGAATGCCTTAGGGCAGAGCCTGCCACCATCAATGGTTTGGGGAATGACCCTTATGGGTATTTTATTGCTACTGACTGCCAGCCTGAATTTTACCAATATGTCCATCAGCCTTTCCGGGCGCAGGCTAAAAGAAATAGGAGTCAGAAAGGTGATAGGCGGAAGTCGTAAGCAATTAATTTGGCAGCTTTTGATGGAGGGCTTGTTGATTAGTTTAATTGCGTTGGGTGTGGGTTTACTATTCACGGATTGGTTATTACCCAGGTACAACCAGATGTGGACTTTTGTTGACTTACACCTGGTTTTTACCCAAAACCTGCCTTTAGTTGCTTTCCTTATAGCGGTTTTATTGACGACCACATTTATTGCCGCAGCCTATCCCGCATTTTACATCAGTGGATTTAATCCTACAGGTATTTTCAGAGGCAAGGTTAAATTTGCCGGAGCCAATCTTTTTTCCAAAATATTACTCGGCGCACAGGTGGGCATATCCACGATTGCCCTGGTGGCAGGTTTTGCTTTTACCCGGAATGCTGAATTTCAAAAAAATGCCGATATAGGATTTCAACGGGAAGGCATCCAGGCGATTCGCATACCGGACGAACAAACGTTTCGAGTGATGGAGGCTAATGCCCGTCAGCATCCGCAAGTGCAGGCTGTAGCCGGCGTCCGTTTTCATATCGGAGATTCCGCGCCACGCATTGAAGTGAAATTCAAGGATAAAAAACAAGAGGTAGAGTTTATGCCTGTCGGTGAAAACTACCTGGAGGTTATGGATATTCAACTGCTGAGCGGCAGGAGCTTTGATTACCAATTGTCTACCGACTTTACTGAAAGTATTTTGATCAATGAAAAATTTGCCGATCTCTATTTTCAGGATGGGGATCCTCTGGGCCAGCAATTGACCCTTTTTGATACCCTTCGATACAATGTTGTTGGCGTGGTCAAAAATTTTATTCAGGATAATTTTCACGATCCGATCCGTCCTTTGGTGCTGACATTGACTAAGCCGGACCGTTTTGGTTATCTGGTCATCAAAACTCAGTCTGCCGATATGCTTGAGGTAAGGGATCATCTAAGTGTAGCCTGGAAAAAGGACTTTGCGCAAATGCCTTTTGAACATTACTTCCAGGATGATTTTTTGGCCAGTTCCCTGAAAACGAATACCAATATCCAGTATATTTTTTCTGTATTTGCACTTATCGCTTTGTTGTTGTCCATGACCGGTCTGAATTCACTGGTTTCTCTCAACCTATTGAAACGACTCAAAGAAGTAACTATCCGACGCATTCTTGGTGCCCGTCCGTCGCAAATAGCTTATTTGTTGAGTGCTCACTTTTTAATTGTAGCCTTTATCGGTCTAGCTGTTGGCGGCTTAATTGGGCTAAAGCTTTCAGAGATGTTATTGAACAGCATTTATCAGGTGCACGTTGGGGTCACTTATTTTTCACTTTTGGTAGCCGGGATCGTAGTGGTTATCGTTGCTTTTCTGACGATTAGCAGGAGCATTGTTCAGGCCATTACTGCCAATCCTTCGGATGCTTTAAATAATGATTAAATTTTTTACTCATGTGGAAAAACTATCTAAAGATCGCCTTTCGGAATCTATTTAAGGAGAAGCTGAATAGCTTCATTAATTTATTTAATCTATCAGTTGCCATTACTGTCGTTTTGCTCATTTTTTTATTTGTAAAAGACGAGTGGTCCTTTGACCATTTTCACAGCAAATCTGACCGGATTTACCGCAATTGGGTAAAGGAACACTACCAGGGAGAGGTTTTTTTTAATACTGTTACCCCCTTTATCCTTGGAGAGGAATTGAAGGAAAATCTTCCCGAGGTCGAATCGGTGGTGCAATACCTCACACAAACCAATGTTGTTCGGAAAGGCACTTTTAAAGATCAGGAAACCATTCATCTGGCTACTCCTTCCCTGTTAGAGGTGTTTGATTTTTCTTTGCTCAAGGGAGAACCAGACCAGGTGTTAGATAGCCCTAATAAAGTAGTGCTTAGTCCAGAAATTGCTCAAAAATATTTTGGTGATGCAGACCCCACAGGAGAGAGCCTTGATTTGCAGCTAGGTGGCGAGTGGCGGCAGTTTCAGGTCTCGGGCATCATTAAGCCGGCACCTCAGCATTCCAGTATTCAATACGATATGCTCATTGCCTTTGAAAATGTCAAACAGCTGTTCCGGCCAGGAGCTCTAGTGAGCTGGACTACGGTTTATCCGGAAACTTATGTATTGCTTAGACCGGGAACTGATTTGGCTTCGCTTAGCGCAAAAACAGCCAGCCTGATTGACTCCAAAGTCACCGAATCCTATGCACCGGGTGAATATATTGTTGGGTATCAACCGCTGACTGACATTCATTTAAATAATGAAATTCCAGTAGGGATTGTGGCGGTCAGTGATTGGCGTTATCCCTATATTTTGGGAGCCATTGGCTTGTTAATTCTGTTGCTGGCAGGTATCAATTATGTTTCTTTATCGGTTGGGCAGTCGTTGACCAGAGCCCGCGAAGTAGGGGTGCGCAAGGTAAATGGTGCCAACCGGATGCAATTGATGGTGCAATTTTGGAGCGAGACGATTTTTTTGACGGTCCTTGCTGTATTCATTGGTTTTATGTTGACTAATGTCGTTTTGCCCTATTTTAACCAACTGGCGGGTAAATCGTTAGTTTTAGAAATTGACTTTTCCATCTTTTTATTCATCGTATTGTTGACTATCGTATTGGGCCTAGCAGCAGGTTTGTACCCCGCTTTGGTATTATCCGGCTTCAGTCCATTGAAGACCCTTTACGGCAAGGTGAACAAACTTGGAACCAGCAAACATTTTTTACTGCGAACCTTAGTCGGTTTTCAGTTTGTATTGTCGGTCGGTTTGATTATTTGCACCTATATCATGCAGGAGCAAATGCAGTATTTACAAAATAAAAACCTGGGTTTTGACAAGGACCAGCTGATTAGCATTCCGTATCTGGCTACTCCAACCGCCGAAAAAGGACTGATATCGTTGTACAAAGAAGGTTACAAAAAAGGCCAGCTGTTGCAGAATGAGTTAGCGGATGAACGGGAAGTACTTGGTTTCGCAATAAGTTCACATACTTTTGGCACGCCAGGATGGGTGCAGGTTGGTTATACGGATGAAGCCATTGATAAATACCGGGGATTTTATCTCTTGGCTACCGATTACAATTTCCTGCCGGTTATGGAGGTTGGTATGAAGCAAGGCCGTCATTTTAGTGAGGAGACGGCTACCGATATTCAGGGAGGCGTTATCGTCAATGAAACAATGGCCAAAACTTTTGGTTGGGAAGATTATCTGGATACACCCTTACCCCCACCTTTTGAAGGCTTTCGACTAATCGGGATTACTGAGGATTTTAATTTTTCCTCTCTGCGCGAAGAAGTACAACCCCTTTTAATGACGTTGGACCCATTAGCCATCATTGGCTTAATGTCTGATATGAATTATGGGGATTTGCCGCTCCCCAAGTATACCCTAAAACTCGAAGGAGGGAATATTCCTTATACTTTGGGTAAGATAGAACAGGCCTGGCGCAAGTTAGCTCCAGACCAGCCATTTCAGTTTTCCTTTATTGATGAAGCTATTAATGCTCAATATCGGTCGGAACAATCACTCAGTAGCATTCTATCCTTTGCGACTTTACTGGCCATCGTTATTGCTGCACTTGGACTTTTTGGGATAGCTAGTATAACTGCTGCCCGCAGAACGAAGGAGATCGGTATCCGTAAAGTATTAGGGGCTTCTGTTTTGGATATTGTTTTGATGTTGAACCGTCATCTCACCGGATTGGTGGTGGTGGCAACCCTTATTGCTGCCCCATTATCCTGGCTGATTATGCGAAGCTGGTTGAAGGATTTTGCCTTTCAGGTGGGCATCAATCCGATTACCTTTGTTATTGCCGGCTTGTTGGCCCTTGCTATTGCCTGGGTGGCCGTAAGTTTCCAGGCTTTTCGTGCGGGCATGGCTAGTCCAGTGGATAGTTTGCGCAGTGAATAGTGTTCGATAATGAACACTTCCTGTTCAGAAATGGACAAAAATAGCTAGGTGAATCATTTGGAAATTGTTTTTAAAACACTGATATTCAGTGGTGTATAATTAATGGCATAGATATTGGTTTATTAGGTAAAAAAAGCAATCAATGATAAAATTAATCGACCTCGAAAAATCTGTAAGGACTGGCTTGAATAGAGCCTGGATTCTCAATCAGGTCAATCTGGAAATTAAGGCCGGCGAATTTGTCACCATAATGGGGCCAAGTGGAGCAGGGAAAACGACTTTGCTAAATATCATCGGTATGCTGGAATCTCCTACGGGAGGCGAGTATCACTTTCTTGACGAGCCGGTACACCGCCTCAATGAGCGTAAACGGCACGACATCCACAAACAATATATGGGTTTCGTTTTCCAGGCTTATCATCTGATTGATGATTTGACGGTTTATGAAAACATTGAAACACCCCTGTTATACCGCAATGTAAAGGGGAAAGACCGGAAAAGCATCGTGGCAGATATTCTGGACCGATTCAGCATTGTCGCCAAAAAAGACCTGTTTCCCGATCAGTTGTCTGGTGGTCAACAGCAATTGGTTGGCGTGGCCCGGGCCGTGATCCACAAACCCAGACTATTGCTGGCTGATGAGCCTACTGGCAACTTACATAGCAAACAAGGGGAAGAGATCATGGAATTATTCCGCGAACTCAATGAAGAAGGCGTGACCATCATCCAGGTAACCCATTCCGAAAAGAATGCTGAATATGGAAGCCGCATTATTGAAATCGTAGACGGGAATATCCGTACTGATGAACAAGTTCGAAAATCTGCCAGTGTTTACGGCACAAAATAAAAACTGACCCGACAGTCACTAAAAGTAAAAAAAGAAATCACCGAATTTTTAAAATCAACCACCCGACAAAACCCATTTAAGGAAGGCTCAACAGTTTCGGTTTTATAATCATTCTATGAATCCGGGAACTGTTGAGGTAACCTTAAACAAGCGCTTAGCAATTGAAATTTTCCCGACTGTTTTTTTACCATCCGTGTATGATTGACAATGGACTTTGAGAGATGTTTGGCGGCCAATTTTTTGGCGGTAAAACCCGACCGACCTTCAAATATGATGATGCTCTGAACAAGTTCTTTAAGAATCAAATTAAATTATGATACATCATTATTTAAAGACGGCTCTACGTGGGCTAAGTCGTCAAAAAGGTAATAGTTTTTTGAATATTGCTGGCCTGGCTCTTGGCCTTTTAGTCAGCATGCTGATGTTTCTATGGGTGCAGGATGAATTGGGTTATGATCGTTTCCACAAAAACGAAGCCCGGATTTTCCGCCTGCACAACCTGATGAACGAAGGTAATGGCGCTATTTCCAATTGGCAAGGCACCCCCGCTCCTTACGCAAATGTGTTGCGGGAAGCATTACCTGAAATAGAAAACGTTACCGCTTTGGGTACCTGGAGCCATAAGCTAATAGTGGATGAAAAATCCTTCCTGGAGCACGGGGCTTATGCTTTTCCCTATATATTTGATGTGTTTAGTTTTGATTTTTTGGAAGGGGATCTGGGAAATGCATTTTCCGATCCCAATTCTATTGTTTTATCCGAAAAGCTGGCGGCTAAATTTTTTGGCATCAACTGGCGAGAGGAAGGCAGGACCATTGGGCAAAGTATCGCATTAGAGGATGGACAGCTTTTGAATGTGACCGGCGTTTTTGCAGATATTCCCAGACAATCGACCCTGAATTTTGACTACCTGATTCCCATCGATAATCTGGAGAAAAAATATCCCGGATCACTTACACAATGGGGCAGTTTTAATTTTGATATGTACTTTTTGCTGTCTAAAGGGGCCGACCCTAAAAAGACTGCTGATAAAATGTACCAGATTATCAAGGATAATACCCAAGGAGGTTATCCCGAACACGGTATGTTTCTTCAACCATTGAAAGACCAATACCTTTATTCCAAATTTGAAAATGGCAAACCTGTAGGTGGCAGAATTGATTATGTGCAGATATTTTTTCTGGCGGCACTTTTTGTGCTCTTTATTGCCTGCATCAATTATATGAACCTCACCACTGCCCGTTCTTCTCAGCGAGCCCGGGAAGTGGGCGTTCGCAAAGTAGTCGGGGCTCCCCGTAGTAAGTTGGTCAGCCAATTTATTACCGAGGCACTATTAACCACCTTTCTGGCTGGGGTATTGGCTTTGATTGGCGCCCAGTTTTTGTTGCCTTATTTTAATACCCTAACAGGAAAAGAAATTTTAATTGATTTTTTAGATCCGGGTAATCTCTTGTTATTTACCGGCTTTCTGACGGTAGTAGGCGTATTGGCCGGCAGTTATCCGGCGCTGATGATGTCTTCCTTTGATATCATCAAAATCCTCAAAGGCAAACTGACCAACAAATGGGGTGCCGTTCAATTGCGCAGGCTGATGGTCATTATGCAGTTTACCCTTTCCATGCTGTTGCTCATTGGTGCTATTGTGGTACGCGGACAAATCAATTACCTCAAATCTGCTGATCTGGGCATGGATAAAAAAAATGTTGTGTTTTTTCCACTCTCTGAAACACAGAGAGAAAAATTAGACCTTTTTAAAAATGAACTAAGCCAACAACCCAACATCGAAGTAGTGACGGGAAGTGATTCAAATCCACTGCGGATCAATAGTATGACCGGTGATCCAGTATGGGAAGGAATGACGGATGACCAAAGGGGGATTTTTAATATCATTATCACAGACCATCAATTTTTAAATATCCTGAAAGTCCCGCTGATAGCCGGTGAAAATTTCCGCAAAGAAATGACCGTTGACACAACTAATATGGCATACATCATCAACGAAGAAGCTGCCCGCACAATGGGACTGGAATCACCTATTGGGAAAAAACTGTCTTTTTGGGGAGACGAGGGGCGTATCATTGGCGTAGTAAAAGATTTTCATTTTTCTTCGCTCCACCAACCTATCAAGCCGCTGATTTTGCGGTATGATCCGGAAGGAGGGAATAACCTGATATTGATTCGCCCCAAGGATGGTCAGACGGAGGCTGCTCTTGCCGAACTTCAAACGACCTTTCAGAAGATCTCTGGTGGCGAAACGGTTGCCTACGAATTTCTGGATCAGCTATACGAAAAGATGTATAAAAGTGAGGAAACCACCAGTGATCTGGCCGATTTGTTTGCCGTCATTGCACTCATTATCTCCTGTTTGGGGTTGTTGGGCTTATCTGCCTTTTTAGCCGAAAGGCGCACCAAAGAAGTGGGGATTCGCAAAGTGCTGGGGGCCTCAGTGGGCAATATTCTCATGTTGCTCAATAAAGAATTCGGTCAGTTATTATTAATCGCCTTTCTCACAGCAGCCCCTTTGGCCTGGTATCTCCTGCGGGCTTGGTTGCAGAAGTTTGCCTATCACGTAGATATTGGATGGCAAATGATCCTGGTGGCTGGGTTGATCATGGGGTTGACGGCGGCCCTGACCGTGAGCTTTTATACCCTACGTTCAGCATTGCGTAATCCGGTGAAGGCATTGCGGTATGAGTAAATACTGGCCAACCCTGTAGCTGTTTTGAAAAATGAATAAAAAAGCCCATTTCAATAAGAGCGTACCATGTGGAAAAATCATATAAAAATAGCAGCTAGAAAACTGGCAAAGTCAAAATTGAATACGGCTATCCATGTTCTTGGATTATCGATTGGTATCGCCTGTTGTTTTGTCATTTTTTTGTTTGTCCAATACCACCTGCAGTTTGACACCCAATATCCTTATGCAGACCGGATATACCGGGTCGGCTTGATCAACCAGGAGCCGGAGGTACTGAACTACGGAGGCAATACCCCCTACGTCATGGGAGCCGCTATGCGTAATGAATTCCCCGATATGGAAAAAGTAGGGAGTCTGCATATCGATGGTGAAGCGACCATTCAAAAATCGGATGGCGAAAAATACAAAGCTGAGGTCTTATTTGCTGACGGCGATTTTTTCGACATCTTTGATTTTAAGGTATTGGAAGGTGATGCTTCTACTGCTTTAAACCTGCCGAATCAAGCGGTTATCACCAAGAGTCTGGCCGACAAAATCTATTCCGGCCAAAAAGCCATTGGGCAGACGATAAGCCTTGGCGGCAAATTGAATTTAACCATTGCTGCAATTATGGAGGATTTGCCAAAAACTTCCCATTTGCAGGGCGAACTGATTACCTCTTTTACTTCTTTTACAACGGACTATTTCGGGATCGATGTAGATTCTTGGGGCACCACACTTTCGGGATGTACTTATGTCCGGCTGGGGCCAAATGAATCGCCAGACCGATACGAAGCCGGGCTTAAAGGTTTTGCTAAGAAATATTTGACCTCTGAAGAAGAAGAAACCAATATAGAACTCTACTTACAACCATTGGCTGATATCCATTTTGATCAGCGATATACTGCTGGAGGAACCCGCCCTTCAATCAATCCGTTATACTTGTGGTTTTTTTCTGGATTGGGAGCTTTAATCCTACTGGTAGCCTGTATCAATTTTATCAATCTTTCTACCGCACAGTCTGTGCAGCGGGCCCAGGAGATTGGTATTCGTAAAGTGGTTGGAGCACAACGCAGGCAACTGATTGGCCAATTTCTTGGGGAAACCTTCCTGGTCACTGTTCTTTCCGTTTTCCTATCCGTTTTAATGGTGGAATTGATGTTGCCCTATTTTAATGCCTCTTTTGATTTGCCACTTCAGGTTGATTATATAGCCAATCCGAGCCTGCTGGTATTTTTTCTATTATTGACTCTGTTTATAACCATTCTTGCCGGATTATATCCTGCGGTAGTTATTGCCCGATTCCGACCGGTGCTGGCTATTAAAACGGGTATGGCACAAATGGGACGGGGCAATAGCTGGATGAGAAAAGGTCTGGTCACTGTTCAGTTTTGCATATCAACCTTATTGGTGATCGGATCTTTGGCAATTGGTCAACAATTACATTTTGTTCAACAAAAAAGCCTTGGATTTGACCAGGATGCCATTCTGGTAATGGATATTTCGAATAGGGAAAAACTAGCATCTTTCCGGGAACAGTTGCTGGCAGATCCCAATATTAGTGCCGTTTCCTTTTCATTGGGCGCGCCAACTTCTTCGAATAATATTAGTAGTAGTCTGTATCGTTCTCCTGAGGATAAGGCGGATTGGGTAAAAGTGGCACTTAAGACCGTTGATGGTAATTATTTTGAAACTTTTGGTTTGCAAATGGCAGCCGGGCGTCCACTCAACCCTGACGACCAAAGAAAAATGGATCAGGCTGGTGATGATGCCAAAGATTTTCCTTTTGTGATTAATGAAAAATTGGCACAAAAGCTTGGATTTGCACAGGCTACTGATGCTTTGAATCAAACATATACCATAGGGGTTAATGACATTCGTGGAAGGATAGTGGGCGTTGTCAGGGACTTTAATATGCATTCCCTGCATCAGGAAATTATCCCCCTAATTATGTTTCCCTATAAAGACCTATATTTTCGAGCGGGTATTAAGGTTAAAACCAGTGACCTTGAATCTACATTGACACATATTGAGCAGAAATGGGAAAAATTTAACCCCGGACAGGTTTTTGAGTATGATTTTCTGGATGAAAATATCCGTCAGTTGTATGAATCCGAAACGCGATTGTTGTCCCTGTTTGGCGTTCTTTCTGGAATGGCCATATTGATTGCCTGTCTAGGTTTGTGGGGGTTGATTACTTATATTACCCAACAGAAAACCAAGGAGATTGGGGTGCGTAAAGTATTGGGTGCTTCTGTGATGCAGATTATCAATTTGCTTTCCAGAGAATTTTCGGGGTTGGTGATTTTGGGATTTCTGCTGGCAGCACCTATGGCCTATTTTGGGTTGAGTCGCTGGCTGGACAATTTTGCCTATCACATACAATTGAGTATAGGTTTATTCCTATTTGCGGGATTAATGGTTTATCTGCTTGCTTTATTGACCGTTAGTTATCAGTCTTACCGGGCGGCAATGGCGAATCCTGCAGAGGCTTTGAGAGCGGAGTGATGAAAACTGAGGACAAAATATGGGATTTAATGAGGATAAATCCAGGAGCCAGTTTTTCGCTGGCCCCTGGAATGAAACATTTTTATTGTTTAATAAATTTTAAATTTTGTTGCTGGCTACCATTGCTGATATTAAGCAGGTAGATGCCAGGTTGCAGATCATGCAGGTTCATTTCCAGGCTGTGTTGACCACTAGCCAGCTGGCCGTGATTAGCTGACCTCACCTCTTGTCCCAAAGTATTCATTATTCGGGTACTGACCATATTGCTTTCTTCGAGATTAAACCTTAGGGCAGCCATTTCTGAAACCGGATTGGGGAAGAAAGACAGTTCCTTGAGAAAATCCAGGTCATTGACACCTGAAACGATATCTCCAATAATTTGGAGTCCAAAATCTCCCGGAGCATCAGAAGTCAAACGAGTTGTTACCCGGATAAATAACTGAGTGGGTTCAAGTGGCAAACCTGTCAGTGTATCCGTATCTAACTGAATATCCGCATTAACATTCAAACAACTTCCCATTATTACAGAGGTGTCTACCATCATATCACAGGCTGCAAAAACATCCATGAAGAAGGCTGAGTTTTCAATGTCATTAGCCAGGAGTAGCCGTAATTCCAGGGTTTCATTTCCCAGCGTATTGAAGGTGTACCATACATCGGAAAATTCACCGCCATTTTGGTTGGTCAGGCAAATCGGATAGATGTAATTTTCTGATTCGAAAGTACCATCAGCCGTCGTTCCGGAAATGACGTCTTCAAAATTATCAGCTACTTCTCTGGTGATGATATAGGCTTCGCCGGGCGTGTCACACAGGTCATTGGCTGGAGGCATTGGAGCAGCAACTTCTATGAGGTCAAAAGTACCTTGACCCTGTTCGCCGTTCCAGCCGCCAATACGCATGAGGTAGGTTTGGCCTTCATCCACAGTAAAGACCACGGAGGAAGAATAGTTTTCACAACCAGCACCATCGTCGTTGCAGGTGTACAAATCTTCATCTGCTACCGGGCAATTTACGTTTGGACCATACACAGCAAGGCGAGAGTCGAAGTTGATCGAGTTGCAGGTAGCCCATTGCACAGCACCGGTAAAGTCTGGCGTAAAGGTATACCAGATATCATTAGTGGCTGTAATACTACCAAATCCGAAGCAGGGATTATCCGGATGGTCGGGCCCATCCGTGGTTGCATCAATCGTGGAAAACGCCTGATCTTCGCCCAAGGTAATGGCAATGGCGTTGCCACATTGGTTATTGTCTGGCCCACCTACCAATTCTTCCATAATAAAAGTACCAGTGCCTTCCGCTATGCCATCCGCGTCGGCATAACCGCCCACCCGTAGCAGGTAAGTCTGTCCGGAGGTCACCGGGAAGCTCACTTCAGAAGTAAAAAATGCAGCAGAACAACCAGCAGGTCCATCATCATTACAAGCCAGAAAATCATCTGGTCCGGGAGTACAGGCTATTCCAGCCTGATAAACTACAACCCGGGAATCGTAATCGGCGGTACCGCAATTGGACCATTTTACTTCTCCTGTAATGGGCGAAGTAAAGGTGTACCACACATCATGTGGAATGGAATCATTGGTGCCAAAACAACTCGCAGACGGATGTTTGGGACCGTCAGTAGTCGATTCCAGTGTGGTGAAATCATAGGTAATGTCGAGCATTACCTCGATGGCATCTGCACAGGCATCGTTAGCCGGTGCTTGTGCCTTGATGCCCGAAGTCAAGGCAAAAAAGCATAGTAATAGTAAATAACGCATCATAATTAACACTTGATTGGTTAATAAATAAAAAATTAAATTTTAGTCGGTGTGAGAAGAGACTAGTGTGATTTGATCGAGATCATTGCCCCTTTTTCTTGCTCTTTTATTAGAGCTAAAGTGGCAGTTACTTCAGACCGTTTCCACTAGGCGATTTGATGATAGGTTGATGGGGAAATTCCCCTAGGAATGTTTTTTCCATTGGTTAAAATAGAAAATATGTTAGGACTTTTTCAAATAATTAGAAAGAAAGTCCGCCTTTCTACAGAAATGATAACTGTAGCGTTGTTGCGCTGGGGCCATGATGAGGTTAAAACTACCCATGCAATGCCGTGCGCAAGCATGCACTTAAATAAGCACAAAAACCAGAACTAAGAACAAAAGAATCAGCAAAGAAGATAGCAATAAAAAGACCCTCGTCTCGGCACTGAATACACGAATCAATGGCATCTGCGCGGCCAGCCGATCTATTGGTTGCAAGATGCCTAACGTTTTGATACGATCGTGTTCAGCGGATAGAATGCCCGCTTCTTCCAGCATCTTCCTGACGGTTTCCAAATGGGAAGGGGGAACCTGTAATTTAGCACCACCATAAGCAAATGATTCCATAGGATCGACCTGTAAAATGCGCTCATCTCTGACAAAAAATGGGATGTCCTCAGCCTGAAGCTGACTTTTGACCAGATCCAGCTGATAGCTGTTGTGGAAAGTGGCAATGGTGATGTAGTCTTTCATAAGAAAATAAAGATAACTTAAATTGTTAGCGCTTGTATCTATTTGCAGGCAAGTAATGGAATTTGTAACATACACTTTATAGCAAGAGTTGAATTTTTAGCTGGTTTTTGTCTGGGGTTGTCTAATAGAGGACTCTTTGAATTGTGTAAAAACGATTGCCGCCATGATACACAACACACTGGCAAAAACACCTGCCAGGCGAATGCCCAGGTCATTGCCAGGATCTTTACCAAATATGGTGAGTATGGCAAAGATCATAATGCCAATGGTTTGGCCTAACTTGGTAGAAAAATTGCGGACAGCAAAAAACAAAGCTTCCTTTTGCTGTCCGGTACGTTCCGTATCTGTTCTCGCCAATTCGGCAATAATGGCAAAGGGCAGAATACCCAGAAAAGCAGCTGGCAAGGCGCTTAAAATGGCAAACCCGAAAATCTGGGTTTCTGCTGATATTGGTAATCGTCCAAAAAAATAAATGGAGGCGAGTAAAAATCCCTGCATGAGTAGTGAACCGAAAATTAACCACTTCATGCCCCAGTGACGGGCCATACGTACAACTAAAGGGTAAAATAACAGGGACACCAGCACCATAACACCCATCACTTTCCCTCCTATATATTCTTCCAACCCGAGCAATACCCGAAGGAGATACAACAAGCTACTGCTAACAATCGTGAGCGAAACGAAATAGGCAAAATCAGCCAGGATAAAGAGGAGGAAATTTCGATTGGTTAGTATTTGCCGCAAGGCTAATGAAAGCGGAATGGTGGTAGGGCGCCCAACACAATATCTTTTTTCATTGATTGTGAGCAAAGGAATCAGTAAAAACACGCCGCCTAGTAGCACCTGTATGATGATCGCCCACTGCATCGCTTCTCCCCGACCAGTCAAGAAAAATTGGTTTTGTAAAACATCTGCCAGACCAGGTGTTTGAGAAGATATGATCATACCCAATACAAAGGCCAGCGATAAATAGGTTGATAATTTTACCTTAGCCTCACTATCTGGAGCAAGCTCGGGCAGCATGGCATTAAAAGGTACAATATATGCGGTCATAAAGAGGTAAAAACCTATCTGCATGAAGGCTAGCCACCATACATTGGCATAACTTTCCGATTGAACTAGCGGAATAAACATGCCAATACAAAAACCAATACTAGGAAATATAGCTATAGCCATAAATGGCGTACGGCGCCCTTTCGGGTGGTTTAGTTTATCACTCCAAAAAGCGATTAATGGATCGGTAAATGCATCCAGCAAGCGACCACTGGCAACGATCAATGACATCAGGGTGAAAACACCCCATACCGTGATTTGAGGTACTAACGGAGTCAAATTTGAATTATTGGGAGGCAGGTAGAGATAGATGAGCATAACCGCAATGATATTGGTCATTATAGACCAACCCAGCATACCACAGGCATAGGCTATCTGTATACGGATGGGTAGTATATGGCTTTTAGCTATGGTATGTTCCAAATAATATGGGTTCTTGCTACTCCTTAAGTAACCGTTTTCTTTTGAAAAAGATTCGTTGCAATAGATAGTCTGTTGTAATTTATTGGAATTGGGACGAATTTATATAGTGAGAAATTAGAAAGAGAGAGGTGAAAAGTGAGAAAGTGGTTATTTCGTGGGGCCAACAATGCTTCCATCTTTCACACCCCCCACTAATTAGCCAGATGAAACAGCGCATCCCCCTGGCTGATCACCGGGGCATTGTTTTGGCCAATGATAAACCCATTGTGGGGAGCATAAATCCGGCTTGGTGGTTTTTGGGCCTGTGGGTCTTTAATAATGCCGATGGGTTCTCCTTTTTGTACCTGATTGCCGGAACATTTGGTCCATTCAAATAAGCCTGCCCGGTCCGCTCTGACCCAGCTTGACTTGGCGAATATCCGACTATCAGCAGGTGCAGGGGTACCGAGTATCATTTTTTTATCCTGCATCACCCGTTTGATACCCTCCAATCCTTTTTGGATGGCAAATCCATCGTAGCGCAGGCTTTCGCCACCTTCAAATACGACTATAGGTTTTCCATTTTCCAGGGCTACTTTGCGCAATGATTTAGGAATAGGGCGGGAAGCAATAAGGCACGGAGCACCAACGGCTTTCGCCAAAGATTCACTCGGAGCATGCCCTGCTGAAAAACGGACCTGGGGATAATTGTACAAGCTTCGCCCTCCGGTATGGAAATCAATTCCAAAATCTACAAAAGGCAATATTTTTTTTGTCAGGGTTCGGGCTACCCGTGAAGCAAGAGAACCCTTAAAGTTTCCGGGAAAGCTGCGGTTTACATCTTTGCCATCTGGTACATCGCGGGAAAAATTGATAAAACCATAAATATTTAAGATCGGGATAGCAATGACACAGCCCAATTGAAGTTGGTTGAAAAAGCCACGCTCAATAGCTCTACGCACGATCTCCACGCCATTGATTTCATCACCGTGCACACCACCCATTACCAGCATTACCGGGCCGGGGCATTCACTGCGAAATACATGAGCACGGATGCTGATTTGCCCTCCTGCAGGTAATTGCCCTACCGGTATACGGATCACCTCTTTCTGACCGGGCAGTATGGAAATATTGTGAATTAAAAAGGGTTTATTATCCTCTGTAATGGCCATGTGATGAATGGTTATTGTTCAATTTTTGGTTTTTTTACCTGCTTTTCAATAAAGCTGATAATTTTTACCGCTATATCTACTTTGGTAATCGTTTCGATACCCTCCAGTCCAGGTGACGCATTGACTTCCATGATTAGCGGACCGCGGCTTGAGCGCAGGATGTCAACACCAGCTACGTCCAAACCCATGACCCGAACAGCTCGGAGCGCCAAGGCTTCTTCTCTGGGGCTCAGTACGGCTACGGTTGCCGAGGCACCCCGGTGTAGATTGGAACGAAATTCTCCAGCTCTTGCCTGCCGTTTCATGACAGCAATGACCTCTCCAGCTACCACCAATACCCGGATATCGGCACCATTTGATTCTTTTATGTATTCCTGGATAATCACCTTTTCGCGCAAGCGATGAAAAGCTTCAATCGTAGATTCAACACTTCGTACTGTTTCGGCAAGGATGACGCCAATCCCGTGAGTGCTTTCCAGCAATTTGATCACTACCGGTAGCCCGCCCACTGTATCTATCATGGGGCCGACGGCCTGTCCTGACCCTGGAAAAACAGTGCAGGGAATGGGAATGCCAAAATGTGCAAGACGCTGCAAACAACGCAATTTGTCCCTGCATTCCAGCAGGGCATCTGCCTTGGTAGTTGTGAATACTTTCATGGACTGAAATTGATTGATGACTGCTGCCCCCTGAGAAGTGACAGAAGCACCGATCCGTGGAATGATGGCATCCAGATGCTGCAAAGGAACATCGTCACACAAGACTGTTGGGCGTCCTTCGTTTAATAAAAGATTGCAACGGATATGATCTACAATGTACATGGTATGTCCACGACGTAAACCAGCTTGGTAAATACTCTGTGTAGAGTAAAGTTGTGGTCCACGGGAAAGAATCCCTATTCTCATGCTCCAAACAGTTTTTTAACAATTCCCATGGCTCATTACCCTTGATCAGCCATACGGTCTTCTCGATTTTGAAACCTAGTAGTAAATCGCAATATACAAACAACTTTATCTATATTGCGATCTATAAGTCATACATTCTTATGGAGATTCTTAACGATACGGCGCCTAAATCATCACCAAAGCCACTCAATGATAAAAAGGTGATCAACGCCTGGGCACTGTTTGATTGGGCCAATTCTGCCTTTGCACTTGTGATTACGGTAGCGATTTTTCCCGGTTACTTTGTAAAGATTACAGATGAACAGATCAATATATTTGGCCTGGAGGTGACCAATAGTAGTTTATATGCTTTTTCTATCTCGGCAGCTTATCTGATTATAGCTATTGCATCTCCCTTTTTGTCAGGTATTGCGGATTATGGAGGGAAAAAGAAGTTTTTCCTTAAATTTTTTACCACTTTCGGCGCTATCGGCTGTATCTCACTCTTCTTTTTTACCGATGCTTCTCAATGGCTGATTGGCACCATTGGATTTATTATGGGCATGATTGGTTTTGCAGGGGGATTGGTGTTTTACAATGCCTATCTGCCGCTCATTGTTACGGAAGATCGCTACGATAGTGTTAGTGCCCGTGGTTTTGCTTTTGGGTATATTGGAAGCATCCTTTTGTTGTGTATCAACCTGGCTATTATTCTAAATCCTGGTTGGTTGGGCATCTCAGAAGAAAGTACGCTGGCTGTACGCATCTCATTTTTGATGGTTGGTTTATGGTGGATTGGTTTTGCTATGATCTCATTCCGATTTTTGCCGGAAGATGACAAAGGCAAACCCAGTGGAAAATTGATTGGTAAAGGCTTTAAAGAATTGCAGAAAGTATGGGGTGCATTAAAATACCAAACCAATATCAAGTCCTTTTTGATCTCCTTTTTTTGTTACAGCGCCGGTGTACAAACGGTTTTGTACCTCGCTTCTACCTTTGCTGAAAAGGAATTGCATTTTGAGACCAGTGAATTGATTATGGTGGTCCTTTTGTTACAGGTGGTAGCGATTGGTGGCGCTTACCTTTTTGCCAAAATTTCTGAATGGAAGGGCAATAAACTTTCCCTGATAATAATGTTGATCATTTGGACTGCTATCTGTTTTGTGGCTTATTTGGTGCAAAACAAAATTCAGTTTTATGGTGTCGCGGCTGCAGTTGGTGTGGTCATGGGGGGCATTCAATCACTTTCTCGTTCTACCTATTCTAAATTGCTTCCTCCAAATACTGAGGACACGACTTCCTACTTCAGTTTCTATGATGTATTGGAAAAAACAGCCATTATCCTTGGTACTTTCACTTTTGGTTATCTTGACCTGATTACCGGCAGCATGAGAAACAGTGTGTTGATATTGGCTGTTTTTTTTGTGATCAGCTTGATTTTGCTAACGCGGGTCAAAGTGGTGCCCGCAGAGGTGAAAGAGATGGAGATGGGCTGATAAGGAAACCAAACATTTCTTCCATCTTTCCAATAGTGATGGGTAGTGGGTGAGGCCAACTATTCATACATTTTCCATTTCTCCAATCCCTCCATTTCGTCCATTTCTTCCTGCAAATCATCCATTACATTTGCAAAAGTGAAAGATACCCATTACTTTTACATTTGTAAATCATATAGTAATGGAAAGAATTTACCTTGGAGAGTTTGAAGAATTAGTCCTGCTGGTTGTAGCTGCCTTACAGGGGGAAGCCTATGGTGTAGGTGTAATGGAGGCACTTGAAAAACAGGCAAACAGATCTGTAAATATTAGTGCCGTGCATGCCGCTCTCCGCAGGTTGGAGGCAAAAGGTTTTGTCCAATCGGAATGGAGTGAGGCCACTGCGGAGCGGGGAGGTAGACGGAAGCGTCTTTTTAGTATTACCCAGGAAGGAAGTCTGGCGCTTGCTCAAGTCCGTGATGTACGGTTTAATTTATGGAAACAGATTCCAGGTTTTACGTCAAACCTTTCCTTTTCATGAAAAAGACCAATAATCACCCTCCCAAATGGGCAGATAAATTTCTGGAATGGTATTGCAAGCCTGAATTGCTGGAAGAGATCCAGGGCGACATTTATGAATTGTTTTATAATAGAATTGAGGAAGGTGATTCTAAGGAAGCCCGTCGCCGTTTCGCCTGGGATGTTTTACGTTCTTTAAGATTGTCTACAATCAAAAATTTCAACTTAAAGTTATCACCCATCATGTTAAGAAGTAATGTCAAAATTGCTTTCCGCCATTTGCTGAAGCAAAAACAATATTCTTTTATTAAAATTGGCGGTTTTGCTCTGGGCATTGCCGCTTGTTTATTGATTTCTCTCTTTATCAGGGACGAGCTCAGTTATGACCTTCAATATCCGGATGTTGATCGCATTTATAGGGTTATTGGACAATTTAATGATGATGGAAAAATAGAAAAAGGCGTTCATTTTCCTGCGCCTTTCGGCGATGTATTAGAATCCGATTATCCGGAAGTAGAGTTGTCGGGGCGCTTTAATTCCAGCGAACTTTTTGGAGCGGGTGCCAATGAGTTGAGGGTAGAAGGTGAAATGCAAAATTTCCACGAAGATGGGTTCGTTTTTGCTGACCAGGAATTTATGGAACTATTGGACATACCTATGGTATATGGAGATGTAAAACACGCGCTAGCTCAACCCCATTCCATTGTCATTTCCAAAAGTAAAGCCGATAAATATTTTCCCAATGAGAATCCCGTGGGGAAACATTTAATTTTAAATAATGATGAAGAAAATGCTTATAAGATTGGTGGAGTAATGGAAGATTTTCCAGCCACATCTCACCTTCATTTTGACTTTTTGATGACCATGACCCAAGTGGAATTCTGGCCAGGAGAACAGACTTTTTGGCAAGCAAACAATTACCACACTTATATCAAGGTACGCCCTGGTGTTGATGCGGCTCAGCTTGAGAAAAAGATGCTGGCCATTATTGATGATTATATCATTCCGAGTGAGATAGAAGCGGGTTCAACAAATATCGAAGAAAATGCCAGAAAAGCAAGTTTTTACTTGCAGCCATTGCGCGATATTCACCTTAGATCCGAGGGGATATTTGACCGTTTAAACCATGGAGATATCCGTTTTGTTTGGTTGTTTGGTGCCATAGCGATCTTTATTTTGCTTATTGCCTGTATCAATTTTATCAACCTTTCCACGGCTAAATCAGCTAACCGTGCCAAAGAAGTTGGTCTGCGCAAAGTTCTGGGATCTGTTCGAGGTCACCTGGTCAATCAATTCCTGATCGAATCTGTATTATTTAGTTTGTTTTCCTTTATTATAGGTGTGCTATTGGCTGGTCTGGTGCTTCCGTTTTTTAATCAATTAGCAGACAAATCGTTAAGCTTTCCATGGCATGAATGGTGGTTTGTTCCCCTGCTTTTGGTGTCAACGTTAGTCGTGGGGCTTTTTGCAGGATTATACCCCTCCTTTTATTTGTCGGCATTTAGACCGATTGATGTGTTGAAAGGAGACCTCAGTAGAGGAAGCAAAAGTTCAGGTATGCGTAATGCACTTGTCGTTTTCCAATTTACCACTTCTATCATCCTGATTATCGGTACGTTTATCATCTATCGTCAGATGGATTTTATTCTCAACAAAAAACTGGGGTATGAAAAAGAACAGGTGTTGATCCTTGGAGGAGCTAATACCCTGGCAGAAAAGGAGTCCACCTTTAAGCAGGCTTTATTACAATTGCCACAAGTGAAAAGTGCTTCTCTAAGTGATTTTTTGCCCATTCCCGGTACAAAAAGAAATGGCAATGTTTTTTGGCGGGAAGGAAAAACTAAAGAAGAAGATCCTATCTCTGGCCAGATCTGGCAAGTCGATCATGATTACCTCAAGACTATGGGTATGAATATTGTAGAAGGAAGAGATTTTTCTGTTGATTTGGCTTTGGATTCACAAGCGGTTATTATCAATCAGGACATGGCAAAGAGATTGGCCCTGGATGAACCTATTGGCAAACGTATCACCAATTCTTCGAACGTCTGGGAAATCATTGGAGTCGTTGAAGATTTTCATTCAGAATCGATAAGAGATGATATTCGACCACTTTGCATGGTTATTGGCAATAACACGACTTCCCACATTGCTGTCAAAGTAAATACCACTGACATGCCGGGATTGATTAAGAGTGTTGAGGGTATCTGGGATAGATTTTCTCCAAATCAGAATATCAGGTATACTTTCCTGGACGAGAGTTTTGCTACCATGTACGCCGATGTACAGCGGATGGGGCGAATTTTTACGAGCTTTGCTATCCTGGCTATCATTGTTGCCTGTTTAGGTTTATTTGGGCTTTCTGCTTTTATGGCTGAGCAGCGAAGTAAAGAAATCAGTATCCGTAAAGTATTGGGGGCCTCTGTGAAAAGTATTATCCGTTTGTTGACACAAAGTTTTCTGACGTTGGTCTTAATATCCCTGCTTATTGCGATACCACTGGCCTGGTACGTTATGCAAAAGTGGTTGGAGGATTTCGCCTACCACATCACGATTAGTTGGGATGTGTTTGTTCTGGCAGGATTAATTGCTATTGTGATTGCTTTAGCGACCATCAGTTTTCAGGCTATACGTACAGCGACGGCTAATCCGGTAGAGGCTTTACGGAAGGAGTGAGGATTCAGGAGTCAGGTGCCAGGTGCCAGGAGTCAGGAGTCAGGAGTCAGGATTCAGGGGGCAGGCAGCTGCAAAAATGAGGTGAAGAAAAATTCCCGACAAAGGTTCAGTGGGAAATACTATTGATATTGGTTAACTTTACTGGCGTCATACAGAATGATAAGCTATGGAAACCATTAACCCGTCTTTTGACACCTGGACCTCACTTTTTCTTATTGCTGTAGGTCAAGGGCTCTTTTTAACGCTGGTAATTATTTTAAAAGGCTGGCGCAAGGCCAATATTTTGCTAGGAGCCCTCTTTTTTGTTTTTTCACTGATGTTATTGCAGTATGTACTGTTTTGGACCAACTATGTTCAGGTTTTTCCCCACTTTTTGGGCATTGTAGTTTTGGCCATGTATTTACTGACGCCTTTGCTTTATCTTTACCTCAAAGTAGTCAAAAATAATGGCCACCTCGCTGCTTATAATTATGTGCACTTCCTTCCGGCATTATTGCTCTTTACACTATTGGCACCAAACCTACTTTTAGATGCATCAGCAAAAGCCAATTTGCTTCAGGAAGGCAGCGTTTTTTATTCTGATATTCCCCTTTTAAATCAGGTCGGATTTTTAGCCCTGCCCAAGGTTCAGATAGTCTATCAATTGGTGTATCAGGTCTTTTTTATTGTTCTGGTATTTGGCCAAAATAGAGGAGTACCCTCTGACCAGTTTGTCAACATTCGCAACAGGTGGCTTCGAACCCTTTTCTTCCTGTATCTGGGCTTTATTCTTAGTTATATCGGTTATTATGTGATGATATTTACCGGCAATTATAAGAAGAATTGGGATTATTTGATTTCGGCATTTATGTGTCTGTTCATTTACACTGTAGGGTGGTTGGGGTACCGCCAGCCGGAAATATTTGAAGGACAAATCCTCAAAAACTCCTTTTTATCTAAAAAATACCGTAGTTCAACGCTGACTCCTGGGGCGAGCAAGTCCATTCTGAAAAAACTCAACCAGATCATGCGCGATGAAAAACCATTCCTGGATTCCGGCTTAAGACTGGATGATTTGGCTGACCTTGTGCATTGCAACCGGCATCAGTTGTCGCAGGTCCTCAATCAGGAAATTGGCAAGAACTTTCCAGAATATATCAACGATTTTCGCTTCGAAACAGCCCGGCAATTCTTGCTTGATCCTGGCCAATCACACCTTCCTGTCAGAGAAATCGGCTATACTGCCGGCTTTAATAATCCAACGACTTTTACCAAAGTATTTAAGGAGAAAACTGGCTTTACACCAAAGGCTTTTCAGGTGCAGCATTTGCAGGAGCGAGCGGGGAAGGAATGAGGAGGGAAGAGGACTTGGTTTTAGGAGGGTTTAGGAGGGTTTAGGGGTAGCAGAGGTGGTTTAGATTGGCGTAACTCTTTCCAGTTCTTCTGGGGAAAGCAGGTTTAGGGTGGTTTAGGAAGGTTTAGGGGCAAATTGGTGGTATAGTACGGCGTAACTCTTTCCAATTCTTCCGGGGAAGGCAGGTTTAGGATGGTTTAGAAGGTTTAGGTCAGCAGAGGTGGTTTAGATTGGCGTAACTCTTTCCAGTTCTTCTGGGGAAAGCAGGTTTAGGATGGTTTAGCAGGTTTAGGGGCGGCAGAGGTGGTTGAAAACGGGGTAGTTCTTTCCAGTTCTTTCATTTTTTCCTGTTCTTCTGGGGAAAGCAGGTTTAGGGTGGTTTAGCAGGTTTAGGGGCAGCATAGGTGGTTTAGATCGGCGTAACTCTATGCAATTCGTACATTTTTTCCAGTCCTTCAGGGAAAGCAGGTTTAGGAAGGTTTAGGAGGTTTAGGGCGGCAGAGGTGGTTTAGATCGGGGTAACGCTTTCCAGTTCTTGGGAGTGTCCAGCAAAGTGTGTCTACCTCAAAATCTTCAATTTCCAGTTTAGGGTATAAAGAATTGCATTTCAATAAATTACGGTGCGAAACTCCGCGTTCTCCGTGTCTTTGCGGTGAAAAAAGCACACTTTCTCGCACACGCCCACTAAGCCCCTATCTCAGCAAATACACTATTCCACTAAAAGACCGGCTATTGCCGTTTCGGAAATCTACTTCCAACACATATAGGTAGGCCCCAGGGTCGAGTGGTTTGTTGTCGGCTTTTCCATTCCAGGCTTTGGCATATTCTTCGGGTAAAAAATCATGGGTTTCGTATAGAAGGCCACCCCAGCGGTTGAAGATGCGCATGACCCGGATGTTGACAATATCGGCTTGGTGAAATGGGCGAAAGACATCATTTACACCGTCATCATTAGGCGAAAAGGCGTTGGGGATATAGATTTTCTCGCAGTCTTCATAGCTTATATTGATATTGTCATTGGCGGTGCCGCAATAATTGGTGGCTATGATTGAGTACTGGCCTGGGGCATTGACCTGTAGGCTGTCGAGGTGGGAGCCATTTGACCAAAGGTAGGTGGCATTGGGGTCGGAGGCATGCAGGGTAATCGTTTCTTTTAGACAAAGGCTGGTATCCGGACCAAGTTCGATAAAGGGAAGATGTAGTTGATTCACATCAATAAAATCAACCGAGGTACAAAACGTATCTGTTCGGGTAACGGTAACGCCATAAAGACCCGAATTATTGACCGTTAGGGTAGGGGTGGTGGCTCCGGTCGACCAATTGTAAATGGCTGTTGGCGTTGTGACATCCAGGAATAAAGGATTGTCTTTGCAAATGGTGGTATCCGGGCCAAGGTCGAAAAAAACAGAATCACCAGCTACTTCAACTAGAATATCATCATAAAAAGGAAAATTACAAACATCCAAAACTTCCAATTGATAGAGCGTAGTCTGAGCTGGTGCCACAATGGGATTAGGCGAAAAAGGATCATCAATGCCCGCCTCGGGTGTCCAATGGTAACTTTGACCGCCCCGGGCATGTAGTTGGGCTTGTCCACCCGGACACATCACAATATCTTCTTGTTCATCGAGAAAGGAAGTATAACTCAAACATACCTGATGTATATTGTTGGCAGCTCCCGTGCCAGCGGTAAATCCCCAATAAACGAGCGGATCACCGGCAAAAATAGTATTGACAATGTCGCCTTCATAACTAAGGCGCAGATCACAATCAAAATAGACATGCAATTGGTGCAATCCGGCATCCCAGCTCACCCGCAGATCGTGGAATTCACAATCTTCGATATTGGGTGAGGAGGTGCTGGCCTGAATCGGCCCTGCCAGCAAATTGGGTGAATTGTGGTTAACTGTGCCGTTTTTTTCAATGGCGATGTGGTCATAAGCAGGATCGTTTAACATCACATTCTGCCAGGTGTCAATCTCGATGCCCAATGCGGGGTTTACATTCAGAAAACCAATACCTCCACCGCCCACACCTATGGTTGTGCTGACGGGTTGAAAGCCAAAAACAAGGCCATCGGCACCCCAATCATCTGTACACCCCAGATTTACCTGAACCACTACATCAAAGGATTCATTGAGGCTGATTTTATCTGGATTCCAGATAGAACCCACCTTGTTATTGACTGCCGGGGTCAATTGATAGCAGGTGTCATTGAGCTGTACAGCATCACCATTAAGGAAAAACTGTGCTGAAACATTTGGCGAAAGCCAGAAAAAAAGGATAGTGAACAACCCAAGCAGTTTAAGCGCAAATTGGGGCATAGGTCTAAAATATTGTTTGAATTGAAAAAAGGACAGAAAACAGCCATTAATACCTTTACTTCCATCAAAGATAAGGAGATAGCGGTGAAAAAAGCACACTTTCTCGTACACCCCCTTCCTTTCGGTGACGAAGCCCTGCGTAGTCGACCAATCCACTCATTTCAACAAAACATTCCGCCTCAATTTCTTATATTAATTTTTTTTACCGTTAATTCGTATTTTAAATACATTCTTAAACTATATTTTCCATGCCTTCATCTACAACTGATACGATTATTTTCGACCTTGGTGGTGTACTTATTGATTGGAATCCGCGCTATTTGTACCGGAAAATATTTGAAGAAGAGGAAATGGAATATTTCCTTACGGAAATTTGCAATCCGGAATGGAATGAGCAGCAGGATGCTGGCCGGTTGTGGAAGGAGGCTATCGCATTATTGGTGGCACAGCATCCCAAATATGAAGAAGCTATTGTGGCCTATTATGGCCGCTGGCGGGAAATGGTAGGTGGCGCGGTGGAGGGCACGGTTGATATCCTAACGGGATTGTACGAAAATAAAAATTATCGCTTGTATGCTTTAACCAATTGGTCGGCAGAAACCTGGCCGATTGCCTTGGAGTTATTTCCATTTTTAAGCTATTTTGAAGGCATTCTTGTATCGGGACAAGAAATGATGAAAAAACCCGATCATAGGATATATAACCTAATGCTTGACCGCTTTAATATCGACCCGACAAAAGCCGTTTTTATTGATGATGTCATAAAGAATGTTAAAGGCGCAGAAGCGGTAGGCTTATCAGCCATCCATTTTCAGTCACCAGAACAATTAAGTCAGAACTTAAAAATAATTGGTGTGAATCAAATTTAATCAACTAAAAAACGACGCGTTCTATGAAAAAATTAATTTGTGTGATATTGGCTACCGCCCTTTTTACTGGGCTGGGAGCGCAGGATTTTTTGATAACCTTGGCAGGGGATACTTTGCGCGGAGCTATTTTTGAAATCCCTAAGCCTAATGGTATGGAAATAACCATTAAAATGCCTGATGGCAAAAAAAGGATTTTGACTCCTGAAGAGATAATCGCTTATTCCATTGAAGGCAAACGATACGAACCCTTTTCCATTGAAGGTAAAAACCTCCCTAAACAAGTCTTCTTTCAATGTCACCTCAAAGGAGAGGTAAGCTTTTATTCCAGTTATGATGTAAAAGGTGCTGTAAATCAATTTTACCTACGCATGGAAGAAGGGGACCTGGAAGAGTTGAAGCCGGAGGAAGCCGTCGTGAAAAACACTTGGGAGGATAGTGGATATAAAGGCCTGGCCCAAGTTTATTACAATGTTTTGCGCAGAGGGTTTAAAGCCTGCCCGACCATACTGCCCACCCTGCCTGACTATCAATATTCGCTTAGGAGTTTTACAAAAGCCTTCCTGGCCTATTATGAGTGTGTGAATCAGTCATATCAGGATTTTAGTGTAAAGAAAACCTCGAAACGCCCGGAATTGGCCATCTATGCTTCGCTGCACCAACCTTTGTTAGCTGAAGCGGAAAGAGATCTTGGATTTTCAGCGAATATTGGGTTTGATATTGGGGCTTATGCCAATTTTTTTATTTTGGGAAGCCAAAACAAACTCATTTTTCAATTAAATGTGGTGTATACTTCTTTATCATTTAAAAATGCAGACAGCAGAATAACTGCCGCAGACTTCCTCAACGAAAAATATGTCCACTTTCCCATCTTAATGCTTAAATATTTTCAAATTGGAAGCCTTAATGTCCACACCGGAGCAGGGGTAGATATTATTGCCAAGAAAGAAGTGCTTAATGGATTGATGGTTTCTACAGGAATAGATTTTGAACTGAAGACTATTAAAATGGTCTCCTTTATAAGAGCCAGATTTTTGAGCGGCGCTAGTTTACATTTTGGATTGGGGGCAGCATTTTAGTACTTGTTTGTCATCAAATCCGACCTCCAAACAAGCACTGAGACTTGCATCAGCCCCTGGGCCACGTTACGAATTTGCGCTGAGAGATCACTTAGGGAATACCCGAATGGTGTTTTCCGATCTGAATGGTGATGGAGGTATTCGGGTATCTGTCAACCCTGAAGTGAATGAATTGATTCAGGAGCACCATTATTATCCATTTGGAATGGAGTTTGAGGGGCCTTGGACGGTGCATCTGCAAAAGGAACTTGCTTACCAGTATAATGGCAAGGAATTGAATGAGGACTTGGAGTTGGGGTGGTTGGATTATGGGGCGCGGTGGTATGATCCGGCGGTTGGACGGTGGAATGCGGTCGATGCTTTAGCTGATGATCCAAATCAAGTTGATAAATCTCCTTACGCTTATGCTTGGAATAATCCTGTTAACTTGACAGACCCTGATGGTAATTGTCCTTCATGTCTTATAGGAGCGATTGTTGGAGCCGGCTTGGATTATTCAATTCAAGTAGCTATTAATCGTGCTGAGGGACAAAGTTGGGGGGATTCCTTTACTAAGGTAGATGGCAAATCAATAGCAATCTCGGCTATTGCAGGAGCGACAGGAGCTGGTTTATTAGGTAAGACTTCTAAATTGTTAGACCCTAAAACAAGACGAGCTGCCGAAATGGCTATTGATGCCTCTGTGAATGTAGGAACACAGATTGCTCAGAATGGTGAAGTCGATTTAAGAGAGACAGGATTAGCTGTGCTTACAGGGCAAGCTGTTAGGACTCCTTCCAGAGATAAAATAAAGGAAGTTGCTCAAGAAACGACAGAACAACTCAATCAAAAAGTTGATGATGCTGGCAAAGCATTGAGCGCTGCCCAGAGAAAAAACAGGCCCGGTTTAGATCCCGCAAAAGCTGAAGCACGAACGGCTCCTCAAAAGCAGAGGTTAAAAAATGCACAGGGAGCAAGAGTCTCTCATATAAGGGCTACTAATGCAAATGCCGCAGCTGTTGGCGCGTCTTCTTCAGGAGTAACACAACGTTTAATTAATAGTCTACTTCCAAATGCTGGACCAACTTACAATTTCTCTGAACATCCTTATGTAAAAAAATGAGTAGTTTAAATATGTACATTAATAAAAAGTGGCTTTTTTGGATAATACTTTTGGGAGTATTCTCTTCTATCTTTTATGGGGTAGATAAAGGGTTATATTGGACTACTATTTTTGCTGTTGGTTCAGTCTTTTTGTACACCTCATATAAAATTGCTGATCGTTTTTTCTTTGAACAGACAAATTGGAGGTTCAAGGCCACTAAGTATGAGCTCTTTTTGTTATTTATTTCAATTGGAACTTCATTCGTAATTGGAGAGAGCGTTCTAGTTGTAGGGTATCTATTATTGAGCGGCTTATTGTTAATATTAATAATTAATTTGATTAGTTTTATTCAAGCAAGATACTTTTAGGAAAAGATGCCTACTTGTGGAGTCAGCGTGGTTCGTCTTACAACCTAGCTCGTGAGATTAAACCTTCAGAGTCTTCTATGAAATAGTAATAAAAAAGCCACCTGTCCAAGTCCCGGTCAGGTGATTTTGAGCATATCAGGCATAAGCCTGTCGAGTTTTAGCATCCCGAATATAAGTATCAATCAAGTCGTAGAGAATTTTCCCTGCTGTCGGTAGTATGACTGAGCACATGTCGATCGATACCGCACTTCGGCGTTGGTAACGCCGAAGTGGGACTTTCGCTCCCGAGTTGTGGTGTAGTGGTCCCTCAATTTAAATCTTTATATTTTTGTAGGGTCCCCGCCTGGTTTTCTCCGATCTGAATGGCGATGGAGGTATTCGAGTATCTGTGAATCCTGAAGTAAATGAAGTGATTCAAGAACACCATTATTATCCATTTGGGATGGAATTTGAGGGGCCTTGGACAGTGCATCCTCAAAAGGAGATGGCCTACCTGTTTAATGGCAATGAAGCAATGAATGAAGTTGGTAATAGAGTTTATGATTTCAATTTCCGAACCTACGATGGGGCCATAGGACGGTATTATCAGACTGACTTATTATCAGAGTGGGCTTCGAGTTGGACGCCGTATAGATTTGGATTTAATAACCCTATAAATTATTGGGATCCATTGGGTCTTTTTGAATCAAGACGGGACGCAAGACGACATAGAAGATCTGAAGGCGTAAAAGGGAGAGTGAGGAAGCAGGAGGATGGAAGTTTTGCAATTGTCCATAAAGGTAGTGATGGTAAAATCAAGACGTATAATGATGAAGAATTTGGTGTTGTAACAGAATTTACCTACTCTCAAATACAATATCCTCAAGGCACAATCAAATCGCGTGAGCCCAATTTTTTTGAGAAAGTAAAGGATCGCGGTTTTTTAGGTCTTATGACTTATAATATAGCCAATGATGCCTGGTTAACAGCTCAGAGATTTAACCCTTTCGATACGCATACTACTCATTTATCTGGGGATTATGCTTCCAAAAATGAATATACTATGAGTTTTGTTAACACCGTTGCAACAGTGGTTCCAATAGGACGTGCTACTTCAACTGTTAGGGTTGTTGCGCCTCAAGGGTTAACTATTGCACAAAGGCTAAATGCTGCTCAGTATAGTAAATTCTTTAAAGGTACTTCTTTGGCAAGAATGCATCCCAAAACTAGAGGGCGTTTAAATCGTTTGATGAATACGGGAATCGACAATGTTAATAAGAACGTAGAGACAGGTAATATTCTTTTCACGCCCGTCAAATCAGCGGGTAAAGCAGTAAATAAGGAGTAATGGATTTAATAACAGAATTCTTTGTAGAAATATTTTTCCGTAGACTTATAGTTGGCTTTTTTGGGTATTATACTTTATTTTTTATCTATAAACTCTTCAGACACAAAAGAGGATTAGAATGGTTAGAGGCTATTAATAATAGTGAAGGAGAAGAGTTTGGCAAAGGATGTTTAGTAGCAATCATCGGACTTATTTCTTTCAGTTCACTTTTTATACTGATAGGAGTATTATATGGCTTGATCTTCAATCAATAATCACAAAAAGCCTCTCTCGCTGGCCCCATGTCTTCCCCCCACCGTTTCGCTCGTGAGGTTTTCCAAACCGACACGCAATGGCTGCAAATCTCCAGATTTGCATATCTCAAAGCCACCTGTCCAAGTCCCGGTCAAATGCCTTTGAGCCTATCAGGCATAAGCCTGTCGGGTTTTAGCATCACGAATATAGGTAAGACTTTTGATTATCAGGTAGTTATCGCGAAACAACGCTATTAGACTAGGATTGAGGTTACGACCTCGCCAACCGTGGGTATTGGGGCCGCAACCTCCTTCATTTATCACCCCTTATTTCGACTTCTTTCCCATGCCCTCTTTTTCATTCAACTTTTTCAACATCTTCACCCCATTCTCATTATTGGGATTCAACGCTAACGATTTTTTATAATTTTTGATCGCCAGGTCTTTTTTTCCAGCCAGCATATAGGCTTCGCCCAGGCTATCGTAGGTATTGAAACTATTCGGATAAGCCTCTACATTCAGTTGGAATACACCTATGGCATTATCCCAGTCTTGTTTACCCAAGTATTGGTAACCCAGGACATTGATTCTCCACTCTCTGAAAATCTGCCAATTGGGTGTGTTGATTTTTGTTTGTTCTAAAATACTGCGTGCTTTTTGCATATTGTCATTTTCGATCATGGCAAAAAACTCCGCTTCACTGGGCGGCGTTTCTCGACCACTGGCTGCAAAGACTTTTCTAATTGTGGAACAATCAATAGCTGAAAGCGGGTATTTTTCGAGCATATAATCAAAAACGGCAAGTGCCTTTTCCTGTTGTTTTTTTGCCCACAGGCTATTACCTAGATTCAATAATTCTCCTTTGAAAACAATGTTTTTTTCGTCGGCAGCTTTTAGCGCGGCCTCTATTCCCTTCTCCTGGATATTTTGAATAAATGGATTGTCAAAAACCAAACCTTTTTCCGGCTCCCAACCAAAGTATTCCATGTTGTCGGCTACTGATTGGGCGAAGTCCTTGCCATGAATTTTTGAAACCAGGTGCAACGCCCCATCGATGCCGGCAGAGATGCCCGCAGTGGTGATGACTAGGCCATTGTCTACAAAACGCACATCATCACGGACGGTAGCTTTAGGGAAACGCTCCTGTAAATGGGGGATGGCAGAATGAAAGGTAGTCGCAGTTTTGCCATCGAGCAGGCCTACCTCTCCAAGAAAGAAGGCACCAGTACACACGGAAAACTGAATATCCGTATTTTCTACCTGTTTTTTAGTCCAGGCCTTTAGGTTGTCCTGCTGGGATTTGTGCGTTGCTCCGCCGCCACCAAAAAAGGCGACCATATCTGCTTTGGGAGCATCATCAATAGAATAATCAGGTACAACGGTTAACACCCTCATTGCTTTGATGGGGTCCTTGGTTTCGGCCACTGTAAAAACATTAAATCCAGCAGAGGTAAATACCTCCATCGGACCGGCAAAGTCGAGAATTTCAACGCCATCTTGCAAGAAAAAAGCAATGCTTTTAATGTCAGGACTGGTCTGTGCCCAGGTATTTGCAGTTAACATAAGTAAGATTGGAAGGAACAATAATTTTTTCATAATAAAGCTGTTTAGCAGGTTCGGATAATTTCATATTAATAACCAAATTCCTAAAAATCATCGTTCTATGCTCAGTTTTCAACGCCAGAAAGGTACAGCTGCTTCCAGATAGACCTTTTTTTTAAAGAAAGGAAAGAAAGCAAATACTTCAGGTGTCCCAAACACTATTTTGAACAAACGCTGGGGACAAAATAAATCGCTAAATTTGCAAAGCATGTTTGATCATCCTGGAATATATTTATCACTTTGTTTAGCGGCCATCATTACATTTAGTGTATGGCAGGTTCCACATTTGTCTTATCCTGAAAAGATTAATCCGAATGGTTATGTTTGTCCTCCGTGCGGCTGCTCAGCACATGGCAGGGTATTTAAATTACCAGGGCGTTGTGCCTCTTGCGATATGCCACTTATTGGCCTGGATTATCCTTCTGTTGGAATAGTGGAATATATATTTATGAATGAAGGTTCTGTTTCTTTTTATCACCAAAAAGTCCTCTATCCGGCCTATTTTCTGGCTATCTTTATTGGTTTGTTAACCCTCTTCAAATTCTGGCGGGAACCCCAGGCCATTTTTTTCCTGATCTTTTTTCTAAGCCAGGTCCTTTTTGCCTTTAAAAACCAGTTGAGCGGCACTTCTTATTCCATGCGCTTGCCCTTGAAGTGGCTGTTCTTTCCGGCTACCTTCTTATTGGTGGCCAGTCCTGCCTTGTATTTATACTTCCGTCAATATCAATACAAAAAATGGAAATTTGAATCTAGGGATTGGCTACATTTCCTCCCGGGGTTACTGATCATTATCCTCCACGCTGTTTTTTTCTTTGGTCCAGAGCCATGGCGGCACCTGGGGCGGTACAATGGTTATGATCATTACCCGGGATTGGCGGAGCAGGTGGTTTTTGTTATTTCGGGTATCTATTACTGGTGGCTTTGTAAAATGATATTAAAAGAAAGAGATGACCTGGAACAAACCGGCAAAACCTGGCTGAGTCGGTTGCTTATCCTCCAACTATTTCTAGTTGGCCTATGGGCATTGATGTTGTGCATTAATTTTGCATTATACAGTTTAATGTCAACTAGCCTGGACTACCATCTGATTTGGTTGGTTGTAGCCGTTTTTTCCCTATGGGGAGCCTATTGTATGCTTTTTAAAAAAGAAATCGTTTTCCCGAATGGAAGTAAAAAAGAAAACCGGATTGCTTCAGCCGAATTGGGACAGCTTAAAACAAAATTGGAACGGTTGATGCAAGATGAAAAGCCGTATTTACATGCCGACCTAACTTTGCAAATGTTAGCCGATCAGCTAGGCATCAAGGAAAAGGAATTGTCAGAATTGCTCAATACCGGATTTTCAAGCAATTTTTACAATTATGTCAATCAATACCGTATCGATGCCGTCAAAACCTTATTGCTGGACCCCGAAAAACAACACCTCTCCAATTACGGCATTGCACAAGAAGCTGGTTTTTCCTCTAAATCTACCTTTTTCAACTTATTTAAGAAACATGTAGGTATGACACCGGGAGCCTTTAAGAAGCTGAGGGATCACCGTGCTTCGTAATTATTGAAACAATAATCATTTTATAACCTTTTTTAACTAAGTATGATGAAACAATTTATTTATTACTCGTTTATTGGACTGCTCTCTGTGACTATGATGCTACAATCCTGTAAAAAGGATGATGATTCTGGCACTCCCAAAAATGAATTTACCCTGAATGGCGAATCTTTTGAATTGGGGAAAGGTTTTCTTGCCGAATATGGAGAAAACGGAAACGGCAGTTATGATTTTGATGTTACCCTGACTTCTTCTTCAATCACTTATAATGAAATTAGCCAGGAGTTTAATGGTCAAGGGGATGTGATTTATCTGGACTTAAACACTTCATCTGAATCGGGTTTGGTCGATGGGACATACAATTTTTCAAGCGATCGGGAAGCGTTCACGATGGTTTATGGAGAAATTGGCGTAGACGTAGATGCAATGACTGGCGCAGGCGACGTTTATGAAGTGATAGGCGGAACCGTTACCATTGAAGTTGATGGAAATGAAACGTTGGTAGAATTTGATTTAACACTTTCAGACAATACCAAGGTAACAGGCCGGTTTAAAGGTGTATTACGCCCTGCTTAACATTTATTTGGAGGTCGGCTTTGCTCCAAGGCAAAGCCGACTCATCCCTATTCCCTAGCTCCCCGTACCACCTTCACCACCACCTCCGTTTCTCCAAACATTCTCAGTACATATACACCAGCAGGCAAGGTTGTGGTAGGCAATAGGCCTTGTCCAATGAAGCTTCCTTCTCGAACCAGTTGTCCTTGTAGGGTATACAATTGGCAATTAAAATGTCCGTAGTTATATTCCAGTTTTAACTCATTTTCAAAAGGATTTGGGAACACCTGCCAGCCCCCTGAAATTAGCTCTTCCGTGGAAGTCGTCAGGAAAATGGTCTGACTGGAGGATACGCCGCAATAGGCATTTTGTGCATTGAGGCTGACTTCATAAGTTCCTGGCTGAGTATAGGTATAAGTAGGATTGGTCTGGTTACTGGTATTATCATCGCCAAAATTCCAGGAGAAGAAAGTCGCATCTACTGAAAGGTTGTTAAAAGTAACGGTCAAACCATCTACGGTAAAGTTAAAATCTGGTTGGGGTACCGGCAATATTTCTATGGCTTCGGTCTGTGTCAATGTAGTAGGGCCCAAAGGACTGCTGAGTTCAAGCGTTACGTCATAAAGCCCTATTGTATTGTAGGTGACCATGACTGAGGCAGCAGTAGAAGTCGCCGGATCACCACCAGGAAAACTCCAGGTTTGACTATCAAAAGTCCCCGTCGAAGTATTTGTAAACAGGATAGCTCTGGGCACACAGCCTCCTTCCGGGGCAGCGGTAAAGGCTGCCTGCGGGGCCATGCCTATCTGGATTGTTTGTACTTGGGTACTCGTTCCACAGGCATTAGTGGCCAGCAGTGTAACTTCATACACACCAGGCATTGTATAAGTATGGCTCGGCGATTCCTGGGTCGACTCCTGGCTATCACCAAACAGCCATTGATAGCTATCTGCATTTACTGAGTTATTGGTAAAATTGGCTTGCAGCGCATTCAAAGTGTAACTAAAAGCGCCCGACGGTAAATCATTTACTTCAATGAAATCGGTCAGGATCAGAGAGTCTACTCCTTGAGCATTGGTCACTATGAGTGTGGCATCATAGGTGCCCGTATTATTGTAGGTAACTATTGGGTTTTCCATGCTGGAAAAGGCCGGGCTTCCTCCGGGGAATAACCATGTATAACCAGTAGGAACACCTGTGCTTTGGCTGGTGAATTGTACTTCCAGAGGTAGGCAACCTGCCGTCGGATTCGCCGTAAATGCCGCTGTAGGTGCCGACATTTCTTCCAGGACGATGGGAATATCTATGGTTTCCGTTCCACAGGCATTGGTAGCACTTAAACTCACCATATAAGTGCCTGGTCCATCATAGGTATGTAGGGGATTTACCTCGGTAGTTTGCTGGCTGTCGCCAAAATCCCATAGATAGGTAGTCGCGTTTTGGGAGTTGTTGGTGAATTGCACCTCGTTGCCATTAATTACAAAAGAAAAATCCGGTTCCGGCTGGGGAATTACTTCCAGTAATATAGGTTGGGAGATCAGCGTATCCATGCTACAATTAGAAAGGATAAAGAGGCGATATCGATTATTGTGAAAGTTTTCTGGTATTGGATTGATGATTAAACTAGGACTCTGGGTACCCGAGTAGGGTGGTGCCGACACCAGAGCAGCAAAACCAGAACCGGTATCAATTTGCCATTGAAAATTCAGGTATAAACCTTGCATTTCTATAGCAATACCCAGCGAATCATCGGTGCAGGCTGTAATGGCCGTGGGTTGGTCTAGAATTGCCGGTTGCAATGCAGATTGGCGGCCGGACAATAGGCTATCCAAAATCTCAAAACCACCAGCTGCTCCATTTTGGGCATTGTTGGTGCCATCGGGGCAACCGCTATCTGAAGAGTTGATACTCATTCCAGCGGTACCAGGGAGGAAGGTGATTATTGGCACAAGGAGTGGCAGATTACTCAAAATCCGGCCACCGCCACCACCACCGCCCGGCCCAATACAGCGATTAGCATTGCCATTGTTTATAAACCCTCCATTACCCCCATTTGCTTCCAGGTGTAGGCCAAGAGCCGTTTCTGCCAATAAAACAACGGTGCCTGCACCACCGCCACCACCGGCACCATCACCGGCCGTATCATTGCCATCGATGCCATTAGCCTTTACCATATACCCATTACCCAAATACTCTTTAGCAATAATGATGGCGATTCCACCTCCTCGGCCACCAGCAGTACTAACATTGTTGTTTTCGTGCCCTGCTCCACCGCCACCGCCCATGAAAAAGCGTTCATCAAGATCGGATAATGCCTTGCCACCCAAACCAGGATAAAGACCATCACATCCAAAGAAGGTAGGCTCCCTGTTTTCTCCACCCTGGCCGCCCATACCTATCTGGCTACCGCCACCGCCACCGGAGTTGTGGTCATTGCCACCGCCACCACCATTTGCCTGTGCACCTCGTCCGGTCGACTGATGGATCGGTACAATGCCAATGCCTTCCCCTTTATGTGCTCCCCGCCAGTCGGTTGGGCTATAACCATAATTGTTGGCATTGGTTGTAAAAGCGCAATTGTTTTCCGGTATGACGTCCGCACTTCCTCCACGGAATCCCAGACCACTCACATCAATATTGCTATCGAGAATCAGCATGTTATTCACTTCCAGGATGAGTACGCCACCGGTTTGCCCGTTCCAGGGCTGCGCAGTAAGAAGCGCATCAACAAAGGCATCTTCATAGGTGGGAATCGAGATCAATTGAAGCTTCCCGGCCGGATCGTAAGGATGTATCAGTTGATTCCCCAAGGTTACCACATTCCCGGCAATTGACACTATTTCGTTTCTTTCATACCAGCCCGCTCCTTTTGGGTCGAGCACACGACCAAACTCGGCATTGTTGACTGTACTCAATGTAGCACCTTGCATCTGCATCAGCAATACTGGCATACCTTCCTGGAAGACACTTGCATCATCTAGTGTCAGGGTATTGGTACAACTATCCAGTTCGCTGACCGCTGCATATTCATTGATGATTCCGGAAATGACTTCTTGTGCTGAGAGTAGAAATGGGCAAAACAATAGCGTAAGCAAATAGAGGCAAATTCTCATAGGGATGTTTTTGGAATAATAGATGACAGGTCAAATTTACGAAAATTAGAAGAGCGGGAGAAGAGGAGAAATCCGAGATATTTGGGTTCTATGAAAAATCCCGTGATTTGACGCCAATCGAAACCACGGGATTTGTCAGAGAACGGATCTTTGTTAGAGTTGTTTCGTAGGGGAAGGGTGATGGGTAGCCATCCGTTTTAACTCTGTCATGGCCCCTGCGAAACAACTCTATTAAGATTAAAGTAACGCTACTGTTTCACGAATCGAATCGTTTCCTTTTGATTGCCTTGGGTCCATACCAGCAGATAATTATTAGCAGGCAATTGTTGTAGTGGAATTTCATAGGTGTCTCTGTCTCGCGGTATCTGGTAAGTGGCCATAAGCTGACCTGTCAGGTTAAATATTTGAATCAAACCAACTTCTCTGGTTTCCGTATTCCAGGAGACGCTTATCTGTTCATTTGCCGGGTTGGGATAAACCTGGATTGAAATGCCAGGTTGTTTGTCTGCAAAGTCGACATTTATCACCTTGTGGTATTGTGCCCTTCCATCAAAATCAACTTGACGCAAGCGGTAGTAATTGGCACCCCGTACCGGAGTCTCATCGATAAAGGAATAATTTTGCCGTTCATGGGTGGTACCAGCCCCTTTTATGGTACCAATTTCTTTAAATCGAAGGCCATCCTCCGAGCGTTCTACGGCCATGAAGTCATTGTTAAGCTCCGAAGCTGTTGCCCATTCTAGCGCTATGGTCTGATGCACTCGTTTGCCTGTGAAGGAGATCAATTCGATAGGCAGTGGGGTGGCACTGGAGTAAACCAGAGAAAGTTGATTGATATTATAGATCGGGGATGGCATCCAATTCATTGCACCTCCCGGTAAATTAACCGTGGCAAATGAACCTACCAAGGAGGTCCAGGTTATGGCATTATAAGCATCCCCTAGGTCTATGGTCCCACCTATTTGTACCACATTCAGTGTACCATCCAGATTAGCCTCGCCACTCACTACAAGCACATCATTATCACCCGATGTTCCGGTCAGTTCGATTTCTACGGTCCCTGCAGCCTCATTGGTGAAATCCCCATTTATGGTGAGTGTGCCAATGGAGTTACCGGGTGCAACAGTGCCATTATTTACAAGCGCTGCCGTTCCTCCGGTAGGGATGGTCAGGGTACCTTCGCCCATCAGCGTACCATTATTGACAAAGGTGCCATCCGAAGCACTTAAATCTGCGGTTGCAAAAGACATCGTTGCACCAGCATTGATGTCGTAATTGATGGTACTACTAGCCGTAATAGTACCACCACCTAGATAGGCTCCGTTACCAGTGAAGTTGATAACCCCGGTACCATTGCCAGTGACGACTAATGTGCCTGCGGTATGGGAAAAATCACCTGCCACATTTAGGGTGCCCAGGTCATTAGCATTACCGCCTGAACTCATATCCAACATGCCGCCGCTTAATGAAAAGTCGCCCGAAACAGTTATCGTCCGATTTGTATTATTTCCAAGCCTGAAATTTCCTCCACCTTGGTTGAAATTTCCTCCAATCGTCAATAAAGTTTGATTCAGCTGTATCTGATTGGCACCTCCACCTGTACTGATAATGTCAAAATCACCGGCAATGACCATGTTATTATACGGAAAGTTTAAATTCGAGGTCATGTCGGGGCAATTCCAGATTACGTTTCCAAACGTCTGGTTCGTATTTCCGGGTCTGTTTCCGATGATGCCGGTAATATTACAGGTGGAAGCTGCATCCCAGGTTGCAATGGGTAAATTGTTTCCATTCCTATCGTGAATGTAGGTGCCATCGGAGCCAAAAGACAAGGTTCCTGTTGTTGTCAATACCCCGGCATTGCGAAGAATGCCATTAACTGTAAGATCAGTACCGGTACCATCTTCAATGGTGAGTGTCTGGCCACTATTTACATTCACTTGCCCGCCCGAATTTATGATAACTTCATCGATAGCTGCATCAGCCGTGACCGTGACCATGTGGCTATTTTGAATAGTAATGGTATGGTCGTGAATAGTAGGTGGATTCGTGGCATCATTCCAGGTCATCTCATCCGGGGAGCTTTCCCAGGTGGTGGCCATATTCCAATCTCCGGAAGCTTTTGACCGAAAAAAGGAAGGACTGTACACAAACCCACTCACCACGACGGATCGAAGGATTAAATCGCCAGTTCCATCGGTTCCGCCATTAAAACCATAGATTCGAAAGATCACGGCATCGGAGGTGCTAATTTCAGTAAAACCATTCCAGTTCCGGTTCCCTCCGGTATTGGTACAGTTTGTATTTGCCCCTGGCGTACGGTTGCTACTTTCCGTAAAGGTTGCCCCGTCAGTACTGTAAGCATAACGAACTATAGTAGGCCCATCCGCAGTAATTCCAGCAGGATTACTCCGGCGAAGCATTGCTGTGAAGCCAGTAATGTTGAAAAAGTATCCGACATCTGGCGTAATGGTAAATTCAATATAGTCTCCATTGGTATTAGACAAAGCAATATCCACACCCGTGGTAGGCCATTCATCTGCGGCAAAACCATCGTTTAGGCCTATACAATTCGCAGTTGCGCCCAATCCTGTACCACGGCTCAATGCGGTAGCCGTCATATTGGTTGAAATAGAGCTATAACTCCCATCGCTAGCATCGGTGTAGGTATAAATTTGCCCCCAACCGCTAAAACTTCCTAGTAGACCAGCAATAAAAAATACGATTTTAAAGGGATTGTGACCACACTTTGACCACGGTGTCGATAAATCTGTGCATAGGTGTTCTTTCAAAGTAAAAAGTCTCTTTTTCATAGGAAAATTTAATTTTAAGTAGCCTGTATCTTGCCGAACCAGGGCGAACAAAACACGGTTGCTAAAATCGGTTAAACAATTTTGGAATTTATACTCAATGCCATACCTGGATGTAATCCAAGAATGTGCATATAGCTCACTTTTGACTCCTATGGTGGGTATAGATGTTTTTACGACACTTCGGAATTGTGCCAATCCATTTCTTCTACTAAGAACTTATTTGTATGTACCTAAATAGCAAGTGAAGGTATATGTTTTTTTTGATTATAGATGGAAAGTCTTCTGAAAAAAGACAATCAATACTCCCAGACTTGTCAGCTGGAAATCAAAAACTTAGAAGCTTATGTGTTGGATGGAGAAATAGATAGGTAAAAAGTAGGTTACCCACCAGGACCATAACGCTCCTGGTGGGTAGAAAAGAAAGTAAGAAATACTAAATTACTGCTTTATAAATCGAAGGGTTTTCTGTTGATTGCCCTGTATCCACACCAGTATATAATTCCCAGCAGGCAGTTGGGTAAGCGGCAGCTCAAAAGAGCCATTTCCCTTATTTATAACGTAAGTTCCCATAAGCTGCCCTGAGATATTAAACACTTTCAGTGTCGTGATTGCGTTGTTGTCAATAACCCAGCTGACGTTTGTTTTTTCTCCAGCCGGATTGGGATATACCTGCACGGAATCATCAGAAGGTTTATCCGTAGTAAAGTCGATATTAATCACCTTGTGGTATTGCATTCGACCATCAAAATCTACCTGGCGCAAGCGGTAGTAGTTGGCACCTGAAAGCGGAGATGCATCGATTAGGGAATAGGATTGAAGTTTAGTGGTCGTGCCAGCACCTTGTACCCGGCCGATTTCCACAAAACGAATGCCATCAGCTGAGCGCTCTACGGCCATGAAGTCATTATTTTCTTCGGTAGCGGTTTGCCAATTGAGTTCGATGGTTTTGTCGATTTGTTTTCCGGTGAAGGAGAGAAGTTGTATCGGGAGGACTGCGGATACCTCTATAGTACCAGTAAGTAAAGGGTCTGTACAACCTGAACCTGTCGCCGAAACCATATAATTAAAAGTACCTGTGGCTGTAGGAGCACCGCTAATGGTTAAAACACCGGCATTAAAACTTCCGGATACACCCGCAGGTAAACCAGAGACGGTTGCGCCAGTAGCGCCAACCCCAACCTGATAGGTAATATTCGTTAAAGCGCTATTGTTAATGGTTTGATTATCTGTTCCGGAACCGGATGTTAAGGTAAGGGTTGCGCAGGTGTAGGTAACAATGACCTGTCCTGCCGCACCTGCCCCGGATGCGCCACCAGAACCGCCTCTTCCACCGCCGCCGCCACCTGGGGCTATACCATTGCTACCGGAGCCATTTGAACCGCTACCACCCATTCCACCGGTACCTTCTCCGGTGCCTCCGCTTCCTCCAGTATCGCCAGATCCATTTCCTCCGGGATTGCCTACTGCGCCAGAAGTGGCAGAGCCACCACCACCGCCACCTGCATCATTGCTGCCACCTGAAGCTACATTACCTCCACTACCTCCGGATTGGGCTCCTGTGGTTGGTGTACATGCCGCAGCTTGTCCACCCACAGCACCAGCATTGCCATCACCACTTGCACCCCCTACAGCTATTACTAATGCAGGCGCTGTGGTTCCAAATTGGGAATTCCCTCCGGGATTGCCAGGGTTTGGGCCACCGGCCCCAACAGTTACAGGGTACATTTGCCCGGATGAGACAGAGATGACCCTGGTGGCAAACGCACCACCACCTCCGCCGCCATTTTTACCTCCGCCGCCTCTCCCTGCGCCTCCGCCACCCCAGGCCTGTACCGTAATGCTGGTCACTCCTGCCGGTACAGTAAAAATACTATTAGAACCATAAGTGGTAGAGCCATTAGTAGCTGCAAAACTAAAACTGGAAGCATTATTAGCACTAACAGTACTACTGCAACTTTGTGGTGCCGTTCCATTAGTCAGGTCAGTAATCGTCACGGTAGTTGTACCGGAATTTGTAATGGCAATCGTTTGGAAAGTACCTGAACCACCACTAAATATGAGAGAGGCCGTTTGCCCCGAAGCTGTATTATCACCACTGAGATCGTAGGTAACAATATAAGTGGCATCCGCCAGAGAACCTGAAGTTATCTGTATAGAGGCACTATTGCCAAGTACAGCAGGTACTGTGACAACTACTGCATTGATGCTATAAGTTGGGCAGGTCCAGGAAAGAACAACGCGGCCATTTGCTCCATTACTGCCGGTCTGAGAGCCAGCATCGCTTGAGGCACCACCACCACCTCCTCCCGGAATAGAGCCACCAGTCCCTTGAGAATTAATCCCTCCAAAACCGCCATTTCCCCCTCCTGTTGGAGCACCTCCTCCCAAGAAACCAAAACCATTTGCGCCATTTGCAGCAGTACCCGCTGAAGATCCGCCGCCGCCGCCGTAATCAACGAAGAAATTACCGCCGTCTGCCCCATTACCACCACTGTATTTGGTATCTCCAATACCACTTGCACTAGCGCCGCCTGTAGCCCCTGTAGCCGTATTGTTGGCAACACTATTCCCTCCTTTTGCCAAAACCGTTGTATTGTTTATAAACCAGGAATCTCCTGCTGCTGATGTGGTTGAACTACCCATTCCAACACTTACATTGTAAGTGGTTCCAGGTATAACTGTGACTGCTTTCAGGGAGTATGCTCCACCCCCGCCGCCACCAGCAATACCTGTAGAGGTCCTGGTCCCACCTTTTCCGCCACCACCCCAGCATTGTGCATTTACCGAGGTCACTCCTGCGGGTACCGTAAATGTACCACTGGCAGAAAAAGTCTGCATTTGGGCCTGAACGCCCGCCAAAAATAAGAGCAAAAGCGCGCTTAGTGTAGTTATTTCTTTTCTCATGGGAAATTCATTTTAAGTAGCGTGTGTTGTGCCTGCTATTTTGACAAAACACCCGTTGCTAGATTAGTTTAAACAGTTTTAAATTCCACGCTTGTTGGATCAGGATACCACATCCTGCTTATCCACATATAATACATAAGTTGAGCGTCAACAGGTAGGTTGGTAGAGCTATTTCGCAGAGTAGTTAAGTAGGAAAGAACTCTACTCTTCAGCGTCGCATAAGTATGCCTGAACAAGTGTAGGCCAAATGATCAGATATTCCGTCAGCGCTTGTTTGCAGCCCAAAGGATTACTGCTTTACAAACGCTTTGACAAACTGTATTAGTAAGGAGGAGGGGCTGAAATTGGGAAAAGCTAAAATATGCTTATCCGATACTTTTGAATCCCATCATCAATTGCCCTGTAGTTTAGAAAGAGTGTGTTTTTTGATTCTCATAATATAAGGTTTTTGTGAAAAAAATAGCTATAACATAGTCGTTTATTATTAATGTGTTGTGCGTAGCTTTAGAACTTTAGTTAAAGATAAATATATTTTTTGTAGTAGCCATAACAACAGCACCAGAAATCAGCAGTTATATGACTTTTTGCTTGAAAACGAGTGCTTTATCTGGTTTTTGTAGGAGGATTTATTGGAGGGAGGTGTTTTTTTAGTATTGTATTTAGACCGAAGATGGATTAAATGTAGGAAGTCACCTGAAAACAATCTGCAAGCTGTTTAAAACTTGTTTCTAACACTTCCTCCTATTCAGGATTATCTGATTACCTTTGGGATTTTCTTGAAATACATCACCTGTTTAGCATGAAATTAATTTTCACCTCGTTTTTTATTTGCGTTTCTTCTCTACTTTTTGCTCAGAGCTATGAAAACGCTGAAAGTGTCACCTACGACTCCATCCAGAATCGATGGTTAATCTCTAATGGTAATAATATCCTACAACGCGCGAGCAACGGTATTTTGAGTTTTTTTGGAAATGGTAGCGCATCCTATGGAATGGAAGTGATGGGCGAAATGGTATTTGCGCTTGATGATGGTAAAGTCAGAGGATTCAACCTGGCATCGGGAATGGAAGAAATGACATTGACAATTGAGGGAGCCAGTTTCTTGAATGGCCTCACTAATGATGGTGCTGGTATTTTATATGCAACAGATTTTTCGGCACGGAAAATTTATAAAATAGATGTAACGGATATTGATAACCCTAGCTATGAGGTGATTGTCGAAAATACGGTCAAAACACCAAATGGTATTTTATTCGATGGCGAAAAAAATCGGCTTTTATGGGTGACATGGGGGAGTAGCGCTTCCATTCGTGCCGTTGATTTATCGGATTTTTCCTTATCGACCATTCAAACAACATCCTTGAGTAATATAGATGGTATTGATGAAGACAATGATCAAAATTATTATATCTCTTCCTGGTTACCTGCTCGAATTACAAAATACGACAAGGATTTTATCAATGATCCTGAAATAGTGACCACTCCGATGCTAAGCAACCCTGCTGATATTGGTTACAGTAAAGTAACGGATACCTTGGCCATCCCAATGGGTGTTAATGTGATTTATGTGGGCTTAGCACCGGTGACAAGTATGCCCGAATTCAATATTGGTGATTATGGCTTATCTGTTTTCCCAAATCCTGTGTCAGAAAGTAGTTTTATTCAATTTGAGTTGCCAGTTTCTCAAACCCTCGAACTGGCGATTTACGATATGAAAGGCGCCCTGATACAAAACTTGCTGACTGGAAAACAACCTATGGGATTACACAAAGTGGTATTGGCGGGAATTTCTCTGGTTGATGGTACTTATTTATGTAAACTGATGACGAAAGAGGGAGAACATGTTTTGAAGTTTGTGGTGGGAAAGTCGTAGAAATAATTGAAGATGTAAAGAATTCCTATCCAACATATAGTTTTGAAAATCGTAAGTGCTTTAGAATACCCAAGACGGACGAAAAAAGTAACGAAGCATCATCATAAAAGTGATCTTTTCCAGCCCATGCTCCTACGCTGCCTTCGCGAAGCTACGGCGAAGCAAGGCGCTGAGTCCTTCGCCAAAGGCTACGGCCGCGCGCCGTCGTAGAAGCCTTTCGCTTGCGCCGAAGCTTCAGCGAAGGAGCATGGCGCAGACGCCCGGAGAAAGCTTCAGCGCAAGCGTAAGGTTGGCCTCCAAACTTGCTCTAAATGGGAACAACGCTGTTCGTATTTAGAAAAATGCCCTCAGCATAGGTGAGTCTATCCCTAAAATTCATCTTACTAACGAATAGGTAAGAGAAGGAAGCAAACTTTATTTCAACTAAGGTAACAACCTAAGTCTGCAAGAATGGGTTAATAAATTATGAGCAATAAAGAAAGACACCGACTGTACACAAACTTTCGCTCCAATACCACCGGCAATTTTCAATTAAAATGGTTAACCATTTTGATAGCTATCCTATTGACCGGAACAATGGGCTGCTTTTTTTCTGATGCCAACGAATTGGGTAAAGACCAAATTCTTCCTAAAAAAATTAAAGATACCTACATTGCCGTTTTACCCTTTAAAAATAATACCGGAAAAGCAGATCTGTCCGTGATTGGTGAAATGGCAGCCGATTGGATTACCTCGGGGTTGCATGAAGCGGGAGAAGGGAAAATATTGTCGGTCGGAGAGGTCAACCGCGTAATAGAAAGGGCAAAACTGCAAAAAGATTCTGTTGATCAGTCTATTTCCCAACAGGAAGGAGTGCATTACCTGATCGAAGGGACCTATTATAAGGTTGAGGAGGAACTGCTATTTTCGAGTACGATAAAGGATGTAGAAAATGGAGAGATTGTTTTTTCTTTCCCGGTGATTTCCGGAACAGAACAAGACCCGTTGGCAGCTATAGAAATTCTGAAACAACGGATTTTGGGTTATTGGGTCACCAAAGACCGGGCTGGTTATGAACGCCGCCCTCCCGTTTATGAAGCCTATCAGGCCTATCTAGAGGCTGGAAAAATCTGGTACTTTAATCCGGAAAAGGCAGGCAGATTATTGGAAAAAGCGATTGAATTGGATTCCAATTTCCACTACGCTGTCATAGGGTATGCACACAACTTGCTCAATACAGGGAAAGCAGAAAAAGCAGATTCTATTATCGAGTCATTCCACCAAAAGAAAGAGCAATTAAACCGAATGGAGTTGGAGTTATTTAACGAGTTGAATGCCAGGATCTCCAGAAATTTTGATCAATTATGGAATGGTTGGCAGTCTCCTTATATGGCTGCGTATTGGGGAAAAACTCACGTGATAAACCAAAAAGCGAGTTCGCTCCTATACAATTATAACCAACCGCAGATGGTGCTTGATCTATTTAAAGATATTGATTTCTCAAGATTGGATTATAATGAGGATACACCGACAAGATCCATGTATTTTAAAAAAATTGAGGCCTTCTTCCATTTGGGACGGTATGAAGAAGTAAAAGAGATGTTGATGAATCCGCCTTTTGAAATTCAGAGGCTCTCTTTTATTGCCAAGAAAGTATTTTTATTGGCCAATATGAAGGCTTATGACGAATTGGATCTGGCGCTCGATTATCACATCAAAACAACGCCACTTGAATTTGCACCAGCACATTATTTACGTGCGTTTGCCATTCTCGGTTTATTGGCAACAGACGACCGGGAAAAGGCATCAGCAATAGCACATACTTATTTGCAGTTTTTGGAAACAGCAAGCAACGATTTCATCCCTCGCCCCATTAAAAATAGCCCCGGCATTACAATCCAGGAAGCGAAAGTCCATTGCTATCTGGCGCTAAATGAACCCGAAAAAGCGAAACCCCTATTTGAAAAGGGAGTGGGGTTGGACGAATCTCAGGCTGATATTTTAACCCTTAAAGGAATTTTTTATGCCCAAATGAATGACGAAGCTGCCGCTCGCGATGTAATGAACCAGCTGAACCAGCGTAGAGAGAAATTTGATTTTGGGACTACTGAAATAGGAATGGCCGCCATAGAGGCGTGGTTGGGTAATGATGATATTGCCATTTCGTTATTAGTTGAATCTCGGTTAAAGGGTAGTAGAGTTAGCTTTTTGAAATACGATACCGATTGGAAATTAAAACCATTATTTAACCATCCGGATTTTAAAAACAAAGTACTGGCACCTTTCCCTTTACCTACATTGGAAAGTAGTTCAAATGAACACTTTATTGCCTCCATCAGCCCTTGGCCTTTTATTTTTGGGGCGATAATACTAGGGCTCGGCTTTTATCTTTTTCTGCGAAATCGCCAATCCAAACGAGAAAAACACCAAATACCAGCATCCGAAAATATAACGACTCCAACCGCTGATTCGGAAGACGCCTTTTTAATACAACTAAAAGAAGTCATCGAAGCCAATAGGAGTAACACGGATTTTAATTTGCCACAGCTTTGCAAAGCGATGGGCGTCAGCCGGGCACAGATTTATCGCAAAATAAAAGAACTTACTGGCAAGTCGCCCTCCATTTATGTTAGAAGTTTACGACTTCAAAAAGCCATGGAATTATTAGAATCCACCGACCTCAACATTTCAGAAATTGCTTTTGAGGTTGGATTTAAAGACCTTTCCTATTTTTCTCGCTCTTTTTCTGAAGAATTTGGATTTTCACCTAGTGAGACACGTAAGTAACTTGTAGTCAATTTATTGTGTCGGATTTCCTTCCCTCTGTGAATCAATAGTTCAAATCTTTTCCCGCTTTTCCTTTTTGAATACAAACATTAGAATATTTAGTGAAACACCTTTGCGTGTTTGTAGCCACATATTTGGGAAACGATCATCGATGATGGTCAATTTTTCACCCGAAATAAAACAACCATGGCTACGCTAACCCGCATTGTTATTTGTACCGTTCTAGGGCTGTTCATTATCTTCACAAAAGACGCCAAAGCAGCAGATCATTCCCTCCGTCTTTCTACTACTCCGCTTTCTGAATTCGTCCTTCCTTTTCAATTGTTTAAAAACCTGATTGTCGTAAAAGCCTATGCAGATGGTCAGCAAGGATCATTTATCATTGATACAGGCGCTAGCTCTACAATACTCAATGCCACCTATTTCACAGGTTTAATCAACCGGGACCAACAATCAACCGATTTTGCCGGTTCGTTTACCACCTTTCGCGAAAAAGTAATCCAGTTTAATTGGGGCCATGGGCAGACAACATCAGTTCGGGCCATGATCACTAATTTTGATGCCTTGAAAAAGTTATTTGGCGTAGACATCATGGGCTATATTGGGTATGATATCCTTCAAGATTATGAAATTGTTTTTGATTACCAACGAAGGGAAATCACCCTCTTCGAACTGAACAACAAAGGGTGGCGGAAATATGACAGCCCTATACATGCTGATGCGACGGACTCTATTACATTAGGACGAAATGATTATTTACCTTACCTGACCTTAGAGGTGGGAGGTAAAAAGCTTAAACTAGGCATCGACAGCGGAGCCGCTTTCAACCTCCTACGAACCGGATTGACAAAAAAGATAGACAGGCATTTCCAAAAAGACGGATTTGTTAAGATCGCAGGGTATAGTGGAAAAGTGGCATTATGTCAAAAAGGGATTTTACAAAAAATGAACCTGAATAATATACCTTGGGCCCCGATGAATTGTGTGATCCAGGATATAGACCATATCAATACAACACTTGATACACAGCTGGATGGCCTGCTTGGATTTGAATTTTTGAAGCAATATAAAGTTGCTATTAATTATCGAAAGAACCGGCTTTATATCTGGCAACCAGATGAATTTTCTCCAGACTATCCTGAGACGAAACTTTTGTTGACTGAATCTCAAAATCCAATATCCAAATCCAATCTAATCCTATTACCTGATTCCAAAAATTGACCCTCCGCAATCAATTGTTCCACACTATAAGCCCTTAAAATCAGGTTGAAATTTTTGCCGAAAGCATAACCAAGTCTGAGTTCAACACCCTGGAAATTGGTCAAACGAGAACCCGTTGCCCCCTGCCCGGAATAATCCCATCGTGCCCAATCATTTTGAGCAAAATAATCCACTACAGCATATTTTTTCAAATGGGCATAATATAAATGGGCCAGCCAATCTCCCCGTTTTTTTAGGTCACCCAATTTCAAACCCAATACAATTCCTTCATGCTGATTGATCCATTCCTTTTGATTTTCATCGGTGATGGACTTGCCTTCAAAATTGTTATAATAGTCGATGCCAAAGACAAGGTTGGGCTGTTGCAACACCTTCAGGGTACCTCCCAAATGTAAAATGCCATAAGTGACCAGATTTGTACTTTTTCCATCGGGAATAGTGGGCACCTGGTTGAAATAATAGAAGGCCGGAAATAGTTTCAATCTGGAGCCCCAATGCTCTGTGACGAATTGGATGCCTTGAAAATAGTTATCTTTTCCAAAAGTCTGGTTGTTGGCGGTTATGATAAAATGGCTGGCTCCAATAGTTACTGAGTTAATCCAATTGCTTGCAATCGGAAAATTCCATTTTACAAATGCACCTTCCGGAAAAACATTATCATTCCAAAACAATTCATTTTGTTTTTCAAAAGGAAAGGTATTTTTACCCAACCAGCCAGAAAGTCCCTTGTGTTTAGCTTTAAAATAGGCTTTTTCCAATCCAATTTGCAGGGTGGAAAATTCGCCGCCGTTGCCTCCCAAGGTCAAGTGAGGGCCTTGTTGATCATTCAGATTACCTGTTCTGATTCTTAACCCAAAAGAGGCCCATTTATTATACTGGTACGTTGCACCAAAACGATTGCGAAACCTCAACCGGCTACGGTCATCCCTGAAGGTTCCATTCGGTCGGCGGGAATGCCAATCGTGTTCTATTCTAAAGCGAAAATCTCCGGTGATGGTAAGTTTTTTTTGCGCCAGTGAATCTTGTGCTTGTAATACGGAGGTTTGGAAGACGTTAAAGAGTAAGCAGCAAAGAAAAATGAGTATGGGTTTCTGATAAAAAGACATTGTGATTAAATTTTTACTCAAACATAATCAATTTTGTTCTTTTTGCATCGCTCCAAACAAACCTTCTACAATTGCCGCTAGGAAAGAGTCTGTAACTGTTCCTGATGAGGGATTGGCAGATCAGAAAACGATGATGAACTACCTGATGAAAAGTTATGCTTATATTTGTTTTTCAGGCCTTGAAAACTTAGCTTCAAAATATATGAGAATAAAATACCTAGCCACAATCACATTCTTTTTATGTGTCAATGTAGTGAATGGCCAGGAATGGTTTCCATTAAATGCGGAGTGGAAGTATACGAGTTATGGGCTATTTCGAGATTCCATAATTAATACTTATGTATGCCAAAAAGATACGATTATAGAAAATCAAATTTGCAAAATAGTAGCCAGAACAATTTCTACTTGTGATGAAGCAAGCACGGGAGGAATTAGGGTGATTGTTAAAGAAAAACAGGGGGAAGTATATTTTTATCACCCGGATACAAAAATGTTTAAGAAAGTCTATGATTTTAATAAAGATGAAGGAGAAACCTGGGATATTCCCATTAGTTATGAATATTTCGGAACAATTTATGATTATGGTCGAATTGAAGTCACAGTAGATTCTGTAAAAATTGTAAACATTTCAGGCTATAATATAAAAAAGCAGTATGTAACTTATCGACATTATTATGATGACGATGAAAGGTGTAATAAAGAAGAGAAAAGAGAAATTTTGCAATACATAGGAGATACGGATAACCTATTTCCCAATATTAGAACCTGTTTTTGTGATTTATATGCAGATAAAAAACTGAGGTGTTACCAAGATGGTATTTTTGGGCAAATAAAGTTTATAGACAATGATTGTGACTCCCTGGTAATAAAACCCATTCCTGAAGAAGAGGATGAAGAGGAGAGTGTAGGCCTGAATTGTAAGAATATCCTGCTTTACCCAAACCCCTTTAGTTCAGTAATAAAGATAGATCCACAAAAAGCAGAAATAAAGTCCATAAAAGTATACGATTCAATTGGCAGAGAAGCAATGGGAGAAATAGAATGGAAGCAGAATGAAGACATCAATTTAAAAAACATGCCAAGCGGGCTTTATTTATTTGAAATAAGTGGAAATAATGGAGCCAATTGTGTCCTGAAAATGATAAAAAATTTCTGACAGCGAAGTGATCTGACAATGGAATGGTCTCACCTCTGGCCCCTAAGCAAACAATTTCCCTGCCGCCCCTTGGTAGTTTCAATTAAAACCCATACATTTGCGCCGTTAAAAACCCACCGTCCCTTAGGGGGAGTAAGTGGGTTAGGTTAAACCAAAGAAATTTTAACATGTCAGTCAAAATTAGATTACAGAGAAAAGGCCGTAAGCAGCGCCCATTTTACCACATCGTTATCGCTGATGCCCGTGCTAAGCGGGACGGACGCTATATCGAGCGGATTGGGATGTACAACCCAATGACTAAGCCTGCTACTATTGACCTCGATCGCGAGAAGGCTTTCGATTGGTTGATGAAAGGTGCACAGCCAACGGATACGGCCCGTGCAATTTTGCGTTTCAAAGGTGTTTATTACAAAAAACACCTGATGCGCGGTGTGAAAAAAGGTGCGCTGACACAGGAAGAAGCAGATGTGAAATACCAGGAGTGGATTGACATCAAAGATGCCAAGGTTGCTGCGCGTATTGCCAAAAGTGCTGAAGAGACTGCTGCTTATCTGGAAGAATTGTCTGGAACACCTCCTCCTCCACCAAAAGTAGAAATACCCGAGGTAGAAGAAGCACCTGCTGAAGAGGCCGCTGCTACTGATGAAGCACCTGCAGTTGAAGAAACGGCACCAGTAGCTGAAGCACCTGCTGAAGAAGCAACATCTACTGATGCACCCGCTGAAGAAGCACCTGCTGAAGTAGAAGCTACAGAACCTGCTGCCGAGACTCCGGTTGAAGCAGAAGCCGATTCTGAAGCACCTGCTGAAGAAGAAAAGTAGTCTTTATTCGCCACATTTTTCTAATCGAGAATTGTGTAATAAATACTATTGAAGGCGCTTGTCCAGTTATTATGGGCAAGCGCCTTCTGATTTGAGAGCATGTTTGGAGGCCAACCTTACGCTGAGTCCTTCGCCATAGGCTTGCCGACGGCGATGCAATGCCGACCTCTAAACAAGTTCCTAACACTTTTCTGAAATCGTTTTGATAAAAATTTATCCTTCTTTAATAGAAATATTATATTTGCATTGAAAGAAGGGATGAAGGCCAACCTTACACTTGGCTATCATACTCTGACAAATTTGGCTATACTTTAATTTCTAATATATTAAGTGAACCTGGTAGTGCTTTAAATTGCACTATCAGGTTCACCTTTAAATAATAGAGGCTTTATGCACGAATTGGACCCAAAGTACCTTGAGCAAATGGAGCAGATTGCTCAGGATATCCAGGAATCAGATGAACTAGCTCAATATCTGGAAGAGGAGGAGGAAGAATTATATACTCGCCTGAAAGAGATGTTTGAACCCCGAATCGCAGCGCTGCACGAACAGGTTGCGGATGAGACGCCACTCCAGCTGGTTTCTTTTGAAGTGGTTATGCTTGATCCGGCCTTCGAAGGCCTTTATTTGCCCAAAATTCTGGGCTATTCAGTCCTTCGTGGAGAATACAATCGCGATTATAAATACGTGCGTCCACAGGAACACTTCAAGGATGTACTTTTAGCGATCTGCAATTCTGCCAATTTTGATATCCTGAAAAAACGCATTGGCCAATCCATTCAGATGGGGGTCGCCTTTAGTAGTGATATCTGGGTAACCAACCTGATCAATGCCATTGAAAATAAACGAGTACGGTATTATCTGCAAAGCCAGAAACTGGATCGTTTCCGCATGCCGGAAGAGCGTGCAATCGGACTAGCTCGTTATAAGCGTCAATTTCAAAATGAAAATTACCAGTCAGCTGAGTTTCCAGTAGATATCTCTGGGCTCAAAGTGCTTTTCTCACAGCTGAAAAGTTTCCTGATCTACCGCATCAATCGCAATGGAAACAATAGCTCCCTGATCGAACCGCTGAAAACCTTCATCAACCGGAAGGAATTTCAGGGAACGGAAGAACACATGCAAACCATGGTGCTCTTTGGTGGTTTCTTTGAACTGGAAAAAGAGGATAAAGCGAATTTGATTACGGTTTTTAATAAAGTCCGTAAAGATGACCCTGAATTCGCACAAAAATACTTCCGCTTTTTACTGGAATTGCACCACAACAAAACACTGGACTTAAGCCCCAGTGCCGATCAGCGCCTTTCTCTCATCATGGACCGTAGTGTCAAAGACCAACTCAGTAATTTTTACGACGTAGTAGATACCATCCATGAGCGGGGATACGTCAATGATGAAGTACATCAGACCATCAAATTGTACTACAACCAGAATAAAGGGGTATCCTTGGTTAATGAGTGCATCCGGCAGATTATCTTCCATTACTTTGCCCGCAATTTTAAGAACATGGATGCGAGTGCCTATCCCGAATTCTTCGAAATCAACAAACATTTTCCCGTTTATATGGGCATCTTTGCCAACCAGAAGTTTAACCAAAACATTAAAGACCTTTTCATGACTTATGTGAAGTCTTTATTGAAGAAGTACACGGACAAACGGGGCAAAGATTACCAGGATATCAAGAAATTTGTCTCCACCGCTTTTGTCGATTTTGGTTTCTTAACCGAAAAAGAAGTTATCGAACTGTTCAAGACCAGAAGAAAGCGTAAAAAGGGGGAATAATAGCAAAAAATGATCGCAGGTTTTATCGATGGATTTACCGCTTATTTCAAAGCATTTGGCATCATCAGTCGGTATCGCTTATGGTCTTATATGGTCATCCCTGCTGTGCTGGCTGTTGTTTTAGCCGTACTCATCTTTCGTTTTGCCTGGGGCATTTCCGATGATCTGGGAGGCTGGTTGATCTCTTTTTATCCTTTCGATTGGGGGCGTACCTGGCTGGTAAAGGTGGCTAATGTATTTAGTGGATTGATGATTATTGCGTTTAGCATCCTCTTCTTCAAAAACCTGATCCTGGCCATTGCATCTCCCTTCATGAGTTTCCTCTCCGAAAATGTAGAAAAACAAATAAAGGGACTGCCGGAGGTTCCCTTTAGCCTGTCGAAAATGGGGAGCGACTTCCTGCGTGGCATCACTATCGCCTTTCGTAATATCATACGGGAGCTGTTTTTTACCCTGATTATCCTGCTCATTGGTTTGATCCCACCTTTTGGATTATTAGCACCTATTGCGATCTTCCTCGTGCAAGCCTATTACGCTGGTTTTGGCAATCTGGATTTTACATTGGAGCGCCATTTTCGGGTAGGCGAAAGTGTACGTTTTGTCCGCAAAAATAAAGGACTGGCCCTTGGTAATGGCACTGCATTCCTTTTGCTTTTTTTTACCGGTATTGGCTTTGTATTTGCGTTGCCATTGGGTGCCGTGGCAGGCACTACTGAGGTATTGAAACGACTGGAATGATTTATCGGGAGTCTGATCGCTTCCCTCTAAGATTGGAACACCTCTCCATTCAAAATCTGCTTCATTCCTGCACCTCCGCCAGTGGAGGATAGCCTGTGCTCAATTTTGGGATAATATTCCCGGTCAGCATTTATCCTTCCTGGTTTGGTCGAAACACGGATATTTTCCCCTGGGGGAAAAACAAAGGGGGAAGACAAGGGGATAGTCGATTTCTTCTCGAAGCCGAAGCGAATTCGGCCCAATTCCTAATCCAAAAACTTATACCCCACGCCTCGAATAGAAAGGAAATACTTCGGATGTTTAGGATCTTCTTCAAAATATTTCCGAAAGGAAAGAATAAAATTGTCGATAGTGCGGGTAGAAGGGTATACATCATACCCCCAGACTGATTGCAGGATTTGCTGGCGGGATACCACCTCATTTTTACGGTCGATCAGCAGTTTGAGCAGCATGGCTTCTTTTTTGGTCAAGGTGAAGGTGCCCGGATTGCCTTTTGCTTCGAAGGTTACAAAATTGACCTCATTATTTCCGAAGTGATAAACTTCAGGGGTGTTATCCGGCGCTTTGCTGGTGCGTTTAATCAGATTGCCGACACGCAGTAGAAGTTCTTCCAGGTTGAAGGGTTTGGTGAGGTAATCGTCGGCGCCTCTTTTCAAACCGGCAATACGATCCATGGAAGTATCTTTGGCCGTCAGGAAGATGATGGGCACATCAAGATTGGTCAGCCTGACCTGTTCACAAATTTGAAAACCGTCAATTTCGGGCAGCATAACATCTAAGATCAACAGGTCAAAATGTTGCTCCCTGAAGTGTTTGAGCGCATCTTTGCCATTGCTATCGGCAACGACTTCATAACCTTCCAATTCCAGATTGAGCTTGACGACATCCCGGATATTTACTTCATCTTCAACCAGCAAAATTCTCATCATGGGTGTTTAATTTCGGTTTATTGCCTTTTGTTCCGTTGATAGGCAGCTTAATGGTAAAAACAGTACCTCTTGGTTGGTTATCGCTGACCTTTATTGTTCCCTTATGGGCTTTTACAATCTGATCTACGATAAACAACCCCAAACCCGTTCCTTTTGTTTTCCGGGTATCTTCACTGCCCACCCGGTAAAACTTTTCGAAAATCATTTTTTTCTCCTTTTCCTCAATGCCAATGCCATTATCTGCAATGCGAATCACCATGCAGGCATTTTCGCATTGTATGGAAGTATGGATTTTTGCATCACTGTTTTGGGCATATTTCACCGCATTTTCCAGTAAATTTAAAAAAACGGAGGTTAAACCCACACTATCTCCCTGAATGAACATGATTTCGCCACTTTCCTGAAAAGTAAAATGCGCCTGGGGATGATCATGCTCCATTTTTTGGATCAATTCCATCAGCAAAGCGGAGAGATCGATAGGCTCAAGGTAAGGTTCATAAAGCGTTTCCAGTTTGGCGGACAACAATAAGTTGTTGACCAGGTTATTCAGTCGGTCGGTTTCCTGTAGGGCACTTTGGTTGAGTTTGGTCATCTGCTCCGGGCGCAGCTGGTTGTGACGCAAAAAGGTTTCCAGCACCAGACGGATAGAAGCAATGGGGGATTTGAGTTCGTGGGTAATGGATAAGAGAAAATTGCGGCGTTGTTTGGCCGCCATCACCTCCCGGTTGTATCCACGGTTGATCATCCAAATACCAATGACCAGAATGAGTACAAAGAAGGTCGCTTCGCCAACGATCATCCATTCCTGCCGACCGTATTGTTTGGCCAGGACTTTGTATTCCTCGGATTCGTAATATTCCTTCTGGGTTTTGATCTCCTTTTCGGCTACCATCCGAATCTGCTGCAATTCCCGTTTGGCTTCAAAAGCATCCTTGTTTTTCACAAACAAAAACACGGACCACCAGGCAAAAGCCAGCATCATGTATGCTATGATTAAGTACGATAGCATCCGCAACTTTATGTTTTGTCCTTCTGCCATGTTTTGCCTGTTTTGTATAAAATCGCCATCCAATTATCCGGCAAACACCACATCCATCGCTTCTCCAATCAAGCCCGCCGCTTCATTCAGGTCAGCTTCGGTATGGGCCGCAGAAACAAAACCGACTTCATAACCGGAAGGGCCCAGATAAATGCCTCTTTGTAACAATTCGTGATGTAGGATCTTAAATTTTTGCATACTGTCTGCTTCAATCTGATCGGCACGGGTAATGCGCTTATGGGAGAAGGCCAACCAGAAAATAGAGCCGATTGTTGGAATGCTCACTTCGTAACCCCGCTGGTCGCAATGCTGCTGTATCTTTTGCACAAAGTTTTGGGTCTTTTCAGCCATTTTATTGTAAAAACCGGGTTCCAGCAACTGTTTCAAGGCGGCATAACCTGCTGCCATCGCTACGGGATTGGCCGATAAGGTGCCCGCTTGGTAGACCGGACCGTCGGGAGCAACATGGGCCATGATTTCTGCACTGGCACCGTAAGCACCTACGGGCATGCCACCACCGATAATCTTGCCGTAAGTAGCAATATCGGGCTGAATACCATAATGGCCCGAGGCACCCTCAAAACCGACCCGGAAACCAGAAATTACTTCATCCAAAATAAGCAATATCCCGTATTCTTCAGATCGCTTACGCAAATGTTTCAAAAAGGCCTCGTCCTGGAGTAATAAACCATTATTGGCCGGTACTGGTTCGATGATGATACAGGCGATATCTTCGCCATGTTGTTGTAAGGTTTGATCGAGTAAATCCGGTTTGTCTAGAGGCAAAACCAGCGTTTCTTTAATAAATGCTGGGGGAATACCTGCTGAAGTGCTCTCGCCAAAAGTCACCAATCCTGATCCGGCCTTGACCAGCAAAGAATCCACATGGCCATGGTAACAACCCTCAAACTTTATTACTTTATTGCGGCCAGTAACGCCTCTCGCCAGCCGGATGGCCGACATCACGGCCTCCGTGCCGGAGCTGACAAAACGCAATTTTTCAATCACCTTGTTATTGTCCAAAATCAACTTGCCCAATTGGTTACCCAGCCGGTTGGGGGTACCAAAAGAAGTGCCTTTGGCAACGGTTGCTATCACCAGCTCCCGGATTTGATCATTATTATGCCCCAGGATCAATGGCCCCCAGGAACCACAAAAATCCAGAAAGCGATTGTCGTCTTCGTCGATGATATGTGCCCCCTTGCCTTCCTTAATAAAAAGCGGTGGACCCGATACCGATTTAAAGGCACGGACCGGAGAGTTGACTCCTCCAGGGAAATATTTTTTGGCTTCTGCAAACAGGGCTGCTGATTTCTCGCGGCTGATCTTGTTGATTAATTCCATTTTTTTTAGATTGGCTAATCGCAAAAGTAAGGAAACTATAAGTGATTGGTTCCTTGTTGGCTGTCAATTGTAGGTCAAATACTGTCGGATGGTGAAATTTCATAAAAACCCTTACCTTTATCATTAAAATTGTTTCGCAAGGGCAGGACGGTGGGAGAAAAAAATCTATTTTAACCCAGTCATGGGCCCCACAAAACAATTCTATTAAATCAGGCAGCAATGAAAATAGACGTTAATACCTCCATTTACGAATTGTTATACGAGAAAGACGAGGTAAACATTCCTGGACTGGGAGGGTTTTCTGCTCATTATAAACCGGCAGTAGTAGACCAGATTCAGGGGCAACTACATCCACCGGCTAAAGAATTGCAGTTCAATGGTAACCTTGTAGTCGATGATGGTTTTTTGGTTCAGTATATTCAGGAAAAATATCAGGTTTCGCCGGTTGATGCACAAACTGCCATCCGGGAATACGTGCGTGGTGTAAAAGCGGCACTGGAACGCCAGGAAATTGTTGCCTTTCCACGTTTGGGGCGGTTATATCTCGATTACGAACACACCTATAAATTTTTACCGGACACCACTAATTTTAATACCGATTCTTTTGGCCTGCCAAAAGTGGAAGCCTATCCGATTGCACACAACAACAAGCCCAATTACACCCAGGCTACGCCGGTATCTGAAACGCCATCCTGGAGAAAAAGACTGGAAGACATTCACCTGGGGAATTGGGTGCAAAACAACCTGATCTGGTTGACGACCGGTGCATTCTTATTGCTTTTGGCTATCGTTTATTTTGGGTTTCTTCGCAATGATGATCCAGTCACGCCACCCGTTGCCGGTATCCCTGACGAAAGGGTGAATATCAGCCCTTCGATGTCGACAACAGAGGAAGAAGAAGATGCTGCTCTGCTGGATACAAACAATGAAGAAACGGTCATCGAGGCGGAGCCGGAATCGGAAGAAGAAAACCTGGATACAGAAGGGCCAACCAGATTGCCCGATGAAAAATTCTGTATCATTTCCATTGGTTCTTTTGGCAATGAAGACAATGTACGCAAGCTCGTTGAAAAAATTTACAAGGAGGGTTACGAACCCTATACCGAAAAGAAAGGTCGACTTACCATGGTTGGTGTTCAGATGCGCTACAACAATGAATCAGATATCAAAAACGCCCTGAGTACCATCCGCAAAAAGTTTGAAGCCGGTGCTAAGGTGGTGAAGAAGTAATAGGAGTCATACCGAATTTTATTAGAGCTATAGAGACCAGAAAATTTTGCTGAAAGTCACCCCAAATGTAAACGCTAACTTCGAATAGCCGAATCAAAATCATTGGGATTGCTTTTTTTAGGTCAATCCTCCAGCCGAGCGACTTTTTTGGTCCGTTTTTTCGTCGTGGAAAAAATGGACGAAAGATTATTTAAAGCTCCAAATCTCAAACCTACTTCCAAAAATCAAACAAAAGCCTTGACTGCATAATGCCAATCTTTATCTATGGCTTTTGCAACCCCTCTGGCGGCAGACCGAAAGACTATAAGAAAACCAATTCAAAACCTAAAAGTGGCAAATAAATTAGCCTTGCAGGTTATGTTTTGACCTACTTGAATTAATTGGACAGATAAATGCAGCATGGAAGAAAGCTGGCTTTCAGCGCTTTGCGGTCAACCAAATGAATTTGGTTGGTACGAAGGGCTAT
>BQJU01000029.1 GCA_021604865.1 Saprospiraceae bacterium
GAAGCGAAAAGCGTCAATTTTTTGATGAGACGAGGCTTTTTTTGAAGTTCATACCCGGAGGTACGGACAAGAAAAGTAACGAAGTATCATCGAAAAAGTGATCCTTTGCAGCCCAAAGGTTGGCCTCCAAACATGCTCTAAAAGACTCAAAGTAATCACCTGATATACTAGTTGTTTCGCAGGGGTCATGACAGGGTTAAAACGGATCTTTTTTACCCACTTTTCGCCTTTCTATCGTTGGGTAGTGATGCTATCCGCCTCAATAAAGACTGCAATTGGATAAAAAATCTCTCGTTTTTCCCACCGCCCTGCTCCTGCGAAATAACTCTACTAGAGCTATCAAAAAGATAGCCCCTTTTTTTCTTACAATGGAATTGATCAATACATTAAGAATAATCAGGGCAGTAAGAACAATCAAAATTATATTAAAAACAGAAAGGAAAAATTGCACCAAACTCTGAGGAGCGTTGAATAAATGAAGGCCCAAATAGCCACTAATGGCAATTTCAACAATGGTTAAAACAACCCAAATGATCGGATGCTTGGTATAGCGGTCAAGCTCATGCATGCAACTTATCTACCTCACTTACTTCTGCCAGCACATCGGCATAAGTGATCAACTTTTTACGCACTTTTTCGATCTCCTTGCGCAAGGCCTTGGCATGTTTCCAGGAGCGTTCGTGTTCCGAAATGGAGACTTTTTCCGGACGTCGCCCTTCGTGGTCTTCCAAGAGCGGGTGCCATTTTGCAAGTAGCGGTCGTAGCTCCTTATTGAGCACCCCAGTGGCTACATGGCCCAGGGTCATATCTCCAGGATTTTTGGCAGCAGCTACAGATGGTCCGTATTTTTTCAGCACCTCCCGGGTAGAGTTAAACAGTGAGTAAAAGGAAGTGAGCGCTTCTCTCAAGATTCCTTCATCCTTTTTCAATTCAATAACCGTAACCCTGGTAACTAGTTCTACATAAATCTCCCAGGCAGCTTTGCGTTGTACATCATCTACTTCCCAGTTGCCCTCCAAGCCTAAAAAAGGAATTTTGATCTTGAAGCTTTTAAAGATTGCGTCGGCCATTTTTACTGTTTTTTTTGTAAATATAGGGGTTAAATTATTGTCAGCATCAGAATTTTTTGAATGATTGAATTTTTAGAGATTTTTCACCACAACTGCTAAAGAACAGCGTAAAGCTAAAGCAAGAAATATACTCAAGGAAACTACTTTCCTTCAGCTAGACAAATATGCAAAATACTGATTACTTTACAAGCAAATAAGGGCCTAACCACAAGTCAGACCCTTATTTGCTCAGTTCTACTGAACCTGTGAGCAATACAATCAGAACGCAAACAATATTTCACTCCATTATTTTTGCGTCCCTACCTCATTCTTAAAACTGAAAACCCAACCGTGCAAAATAATAAGCCCCACTAAAGCCCATCTGCACCGTATCCCAATATCCACCACCCTCTGTCCAGTCGGAATCTTGCTGGGTTGGATAAACATTTAGCAGGTTGTTGGCGCCAACGGTCAGTTTAAACTGGTCACTCAATTTAACCCCTACACTTACATCCGTAATAATTTTAGCTTCGTAAGTATCCCGAGCTGCATTGATGGTTTCTGTTGCGAATGGATCTTCAAATTCAAAGACTTCAAAACCCAACAACTCAACTTCGCTAAAACGGGTGACACTTAAGTTCACATTCCAATTTGGTGCTTCATATCCCAGGTTGAGTCGGAACTTATTATTCGGAGCCGAAGCCAGTAAGAAATATTCATCACGTGGGCCAAAGAATGTTCCCTTGTCCAGGTTGCCACTTTTCACGTTTTTAACTTTCATGCTATTGATATTGCCCATTAGCGCGGCGGTAATCTTATTGTCACCAATATAACGTCTCCAGCTCAATACAACATCAAGGCCAGTGGTTTCCGTATCCAGGCCATTGGCAAAAAACTGAGCATCTGATACGCCGATATTCAGAGCTGAAGCATCAAAATTTCCTGTAAGTACAATACGGTCGTCTATTTTAATATAATAACCATCCACCGTAGCAGTAAAATCTCCGGCATTAAGCACAAAACCCAAACTGGCGTTAGTCGCCTCCTCTTCTTTCAATTTATCAATACCAAAACCGGCAGTTACCGGACTATTGTTAGGTGCCAACAATGATTCTACCGGTACACCACCGATAAAGTTGGTAAATTTCAGGTTGTAAAATATCTGTACCAGCGATGGCGCCCGGAATCCGGAACTCACTGAGCCGCGAAGTGCAAAATCCTGAGAAATCTCGTAGCGTGCTGCCAGTTTGTAATTGAGGGTATTGCCAAAGTCGCTATAACTTTCATACCTACCAGCCAGACTGACCAAAAACGGATCACTCAGCTCAAATTCGGCATCGGCATATAAGGCAATATTAGACCGGCTGCGATCTACCTCATTCGCTGGACTATAACCAGGAAATCCTTGGGAGCCACCTGGTCTTGGGTCACCGGTTTCAGGATCAATTGGCGCATTCTGATCACCACGGGTGATTAGCAAACCGTTTTCATCAAAGGTGCCATAAGAACCTGCCTCTCCGGAAAATATTTCAAAGTTTTCCTTCCGATATTCCAAGCCAAAAGCCACGTTGGTACCATTCAGAAAAGTTTCAAAGTACTTGGTAAAGCCCAGACTTGATGTATTCTGGCTCAGTCGGTGTCCACCCGCGTCAAAATCAGTAGGCGATGCCTCCTCCAAAGAAGCATTCAGGGTACCTTTGATATAATAATGAAAGTCATTGACGCCATAAGTATTGTTAATATCAATATTCCAGTCGTCTTTAGTCGAAGTCCTGATGCCCGCAGAAACTGAATTGTCGTTGATGATAGACGTGATCCGTGGCGTAAAACCATCCGGGTAAATGCTAATCACATTACGAGCAGTTGGGTTATTCCGGGTGAATGCAAAAGCATCAGTATCCCGGTAATTACTGCCTCCAAACAGGTAAAATTCCGTCTTGTCAGCAATGGGTACACCGGCATTCACAAAAATCCCAAAACCATCAATCGCCGCTTCTCCAAAACCTCTGCGGAAGGTTGCACTTGGCCGCAAGGTTTTATTTTTGGAGACATATTCCGTGGTTATATTTGCAAAGCCACCTTTGCCTATACCAAAACCGTAATTGGCCGCCAATTTTACGGAACCGCCATCCAAAGATTTATCATCACCGATCTGATTGCCATCCTTGTCGGTGTCCAGCCGATTGCCATCCGTATTGGGTGTGCCCGCAGGAAAATCCCCCTCGGCACTGGTATTATAAGCACCATAAGTCACACTGCCATTCAACTCCCCCACCTTATCATTCAGCACGATATTGATGACCCCAGCAATGGCATCCGAACCATACTGAGCCGAAGCACCATCACGCAAGACTTCTATGCGCTTGATGGCACTGGTGGGAATGGCATTCAAATCCGTTCCTGAATTGCCACGGCCGCGCGTTCCAAAAATATTGACCAAAGAGCTCTGGTGTCTGCGTTTACCATTGATCAGCACCAGTGTTTGGTCAGGCCCTAATCCCCGCAAAGTAGCCGGGTCAATGTGGTCAGCTCCATCCGAACCCGATTGTTTGCCGGCATTAAACGAAGGCGCCGCATATTGTAATATCTGGTTGATCTCCACCTGTCCGTTATTTGCCGTCACCTCAGAAATATCAATCACATCAATGGCCACCGGTGTATCTGTAGATGAACGCCGGTAACTCCTCGATCCAACAACCTGGATTTCGCCCAGATCAACTCCTTCGGCCATCGTAATATCCAATTCCGTTTGTCCAGTGAGTTTAACTTCCTGTGTAATAAATCCCGTATAACTAAAATATAAGGCCGCAGTAGAGGTTTTTACAGTCAATGTATATTTCCCCTCATAGTCGGTAACAGTACCATTTAGTGTACCGATTTCTGCAATATTTACCCCGATCAGAGGCTGCTTATCTTCATCAGTCACTACCCCACTCAGGGTGTGTTGAGCCTGTAAAGCCAAAGTCAGCAAACAGGCCAAAAAAATCAGTAATTCTTTTTTCATGTTTAACTCGTTTAATTGTGATTGGATTAAGTCGCTAAAAACGTCAGGTACGCTTTTCAAAAAAACGATCTCTTTTGAGTAGAGGAGAGCCAAAACAGTCTGTTATATTAAGCTTTTATTTTGAAATGGAGGAGAAATGTGGAGAAAATTTGTTGGTAATAAGAGCTATTCTGACTGATATCTGGCCGGGCTGGGTTATGGTTGGAATACAAATCTTGTCTTGGGCGAGCCATCCACCAGGCAATGGGAATTTGGCAAATGAATCGGTAAATTTCAGACATTAGAATGGGCGTATACCTCAGGAGAGGCCGTACTTTGTTAGGATTTTGATTCGGCCATAGCGTTGGTCGCGCCTTTTTTGCAACCAATGAGGATGGGCTAGCCCCCTTTATCGACTAAATTGTGATTGCTGCCGCGACTCGTCTTTGCCGTGGCTGATTGTGATAGGTATGGGCGCTGAGTTTTCGCTGAAAGTCGTTACAAATGTAATGATAACTTTTGTAATCGTTACTTTTATAATCATTACAAAAGTAATCGTTATAAATATAATCATTATTTTTGTAACGATTATATTGGTAACGATCTGCTCGACGATGCAAAATCACCCCCCCTTTATCAATTCCACCAAATCCTCCGCACTCAACTTAGCGCTCTGTTCAGCACCGGAAAGCAAGCTATCAGCCAGGTCTCGTTTGTCATGGTGTAATTGTACAATCTTTTCCTCGATCGTATTTTCGCTAACAAAGCGATAGACCGTCACCGGTCTTTGCTGGCCGATTCGGTGGGCGCGATCACTGGCCTGGTCTTCTACAGCAGGATTCCACCAGGGGTCGAGATGCAGGACGTAGTCTGCGGCAGTAAGGTTGAGGCCGGTACCTCCCGCTTTTAGACTAATCAGAAAGAGCTGCCCTTCTCCGCGTTGGAAGGCCTGAACGGCTTCGTCCCGCTTTTTGCCTGGAGTTTGCCCATCGAGGTATTGGTAGGCGATGCCTTTATCCTGCACCCATTCTTCGAGCAGGCGCAGGTGTTTGACAAACTGACTAAAGACCAGTGCTTTATGGCCATTTTCCAGTAATTCTTCGATGGTCTCCCCTACCAGGGCCATCTTTGAGCTGGCCAGGTCAATATCCGGACGTAGGAGGCGCGGATGGCAGGCAGCTTGCCGCAAACGAGTCAATTCAGCTAGTATCTGGAAGCGCTTTTGTGGGCCATCGGAAGCTTCGATATCTTGCAATGCCTTTTGCCGCAAGGCTTCATAAAAAGCTTGTTCCTCTTCCGACAATTCAACGTTGAGCACAACCTCTGTTTTGGGTGGTAGTTCCTGGAGTACATCTTCTTTCCGCCGACGCAAGATAAAAGGCTGGATCAGGCGGCGCAATTGCTGCTTGCGTTCCAAGTCATCATTTTTAGTGATCGGTCCGGCAAAACGATTATTAAAATGTTCAAGCGTTCCCAACAAACCAGGATTGAGAAAGTGGTAGAGGTTCCACAATTCACCAAGGTGATTTTCGATAGGCGTACCGGTGGTAATCAGGCGAAAATCTCCTTGCAATTCCTTGGCGGCCTTTGAGCGTTTTGTAGATCGATTTTTAATGGCCTGGGCCTCATCCAATACGATGGTGGAAAAGTTTTTGGCAGCTAGCTTTTCCTGTTCAAAAGGCAGGAGGCCGTAGCTGACCAGCAATAAATCATAAGGACCAAGATCAGCAATGACTTGATCACGATCACCAGGGCCCAGCAATTGCGGACGCAGGGTAGGCGCAAATTTTTGGGTTTCCCGCAGCCAGTTGCGAGTTACCGAAGCAGGAGCAACAACCAGTGAAGGGCCTTGCTCTGCACGTGCTACCATAACTGCCAGCGCCTGAATGGTTTTGCCAAGCCCCATATCATCGGCCAGACAGGCTCCAACGCCCCAATTGGCCAATTGCATCAACCAGCGGAAGCCATCCAACTGGTAGGGTCGCAACTCTGCCCGAAAAGTAGTAGGCACCTGTGGACGGATGCGAAGGGCTGCATCCAGCTTTTGCCGGGTTTTCTGCCAGGCAAGATCTTCTTTAAATTCTGCAAGTTGATCACTGATATCATCCAGCAACTCTGTAGCTAGTGGATGCAGGTGCATTTGTTTACCCTTGCCGGAAAATACGGCATCCAGCTCCCTCAATTTGCGACGCATACGTTCGGTCAGGGCCAGAAACTGTCCGTCACTCAACTGGATAAAACGGCTATCGCTAGCAGCAGTCCGTTCCAGCAATTCCCGAAAATTGAGTACTTCATGTTCATTGATACGTAACTCTCCCGTAACTTCAAACCAGTTGCGTTCCCCTTTGACTTGTAAGGAAAGATCGTCAAAACCCACCTGCCCTGCCAGGCGAACCGGCTCGCCGCGAGGATGTTCCACCACAATTTGGCCCTCTGTGCGCAAGGGCTGTAATTCCAGCAAGATATTGAGGCAATCTTCCATATTTTCTAATACCCACTCGTATTTGGTAGAGGGCAAATATTGCAAGGTTGGACAGGCATTGATGACTAGCTGAGCATTGTTGGTTTCCCGATCAAGCCTACGCTGAGCCACTTGCTGTTGTCCGGAAATATCTGCCAGTATCTTCTCGCGGCCAATCCCGGGTTTGAGGTAAGGCGGATGGGTTTTAAAAGGTTTGACAAAAAATTCCAGCTTGAAGCTGTCCCCTACCGGTAGGATATGCACATAGGTAATGGGATCAGCCTGTATGACCGGAATATTTTCCATAGCTCCATTCAATTCCGACTGGACCGGAACCACCCGGCTCAAGCCACCAATGATCCCTTCCAGCTGCTTTCGGGCCCGGGCAGGTACGTGAAGTTCCTTGCCAATCTGTCGTTTAATCTGTGCATGATCTTCTGTGACTTCCAGCACAATATAACGTGTAGGTGTTTCCTTAATAGCGATGATTCCAGCACCTTCAAAGTCATAGTTGAACTTCAATACTATAATTCCTTCCTGTTCATCTATCAACAGTTGCGGTGATTGGTGAGCGAGCTCAATGGCAACGGATGGATTTTCTAATAAATAAAGATGCGGATGCCCAATCAGCGCCACTAAGGCCTCTTGAAAATCGATTTCCCAGAATTTCTCGTAGCGCCAGCCAAAATAATCCGTGGTTTCTTTTATCGTTTTGATGACCGCAAGATCAGGCTGTTGCAAATCTTCAACACCGCCTTCCTTGAGCCGTTTTAGCGCCACTCTGCGCCCGGCAGACCATTGCCCATTTTTATTGACTTGTTGCAGTTTGGGTTCCAGAACTTCATTTTCAATATCGATCAGCCAGATCAGGCGTTTTTGTACATTTTTTTGCTGCCGTGGTCGTTTATCCTGCCCCAGTGTCGACAATACCTCCAAGGCCCGCTCCCAGGCCTCCATCCGGGGCACTGCATCTACAAAACTTTTTATGCCCGTTAATTTTTGTAATTTTTTCGCTCTTTTTTGCCAGTATTCTCGACGGTCTTCCAGGCCATGTAGCCGACTCAGCACAAAAGAGAACTCCATGGCCGGCCAGCGATAATCCTGTTCATACAGCTTCTCAGCCTGTACTTCCATTTTCCTGATTTGCGTCGGCAATAAAGTATGGTCTAACCAATAGGCAGCATAAGCCAAACCTAACCAATCGAGAAAGAGGTCACTAATACGGCTATAGCTCCGCCAATATTCACCAATTGAGTCGTCCTTATTTTGTAGGTACAACACAGCCATCATACATGCCGCAGCGATACCTGTAGGAAAAGAGGATTTACTCTGACGGACATAATCGGCAATTTTCTGCAAATAATTCCCTTCCTCCTGTCGAAGTAAGGCCAGTAGATAGAGTACATAGCTAAAATCCAATAAGTGAGCATTTTTGCTCTTGACTTCTTTGCGATAAGCTTGAAGGCCCGCTTCAAATAAGGCAATTCCCTCCTGATCCTGTCCACGAAGGATGGCCAGTTCAGATTGCATGATTTTTTGGCGCCAATTGTTTTTTTCAAAGGGAATCAGGGTATCTGCTTTGGCCAATTCACCTCGTAGGTAGTATAAAAAATATAGGTTAGTTCTAAAATAGGAACCAGCAACCAGGGTTAGCTGTTCGTGTTCCGCTAGAAAGCTAAGAAGGTCATCAGCAGAATCTGCCTCTGTTAATAATCTAACCAATTCGTTTTTCGCACTAATTTCCTGGAATGGCAGCGGTAGCTCTCTTACCCAATCCGGGTCAAAGGGGCCAAGAACCGCGGTATGGAAATAAGATTCCTTCATTTCATTGGGAAACCGTCTGCTTGCAATGCCCATCAACTCATTAAACCGGTGTTCCTCATTTTTAAAGAAGGCTGCACGGATTTCTATTAATAATTCCTCCTTGGTACCGTAAGAAGAATAGCCATTCCATTGGGAATTAGAAGGCTGTACTGCACTTATCAATTTATCAAAACCCGGTAGTCTGGAAATATAGCGCATCAAGGCCAACCTCATTTTGGGTGGAACAGCATAGGTGTTTCCTGGTTCTACTTCCAACCAACCCAATTCTTCCAAATGAATCAAGTATTCTCTTATATTGGCACTATTAAACTTATGGTCTCTTTCCGTCCTGATATTAAATTGATTCAATTGAGTTGCCACGTGAGATAACCGGGCACCTTCATACCGAATCGTTATCAGCTTTAGAATCATTTGTTCAGCTGAAGAAAAACTTGCAAATTCTTTGAGAAAAGCCTCGTACATACTTCCACATTTTTACTAACCCGCAAATATAGGGGCAACCAAGTTCTTTTTGGCCTATCCACGGTTTTTAATTCTCAGAAGAAATCATTCCTTCTCTTTTTCCTTCAATAATTGACTCGTTTACTACAAGAAATTGAGGTCAGAATAAAATTTGACTACATTTGAATAAAATCCACTATTGATGAAATCAATTTTTACCACTACCCTTTTCTTCTTTATTTGTCTTTCTCTAAACGCACAACAATGGGTTGACACAACCTTCTCCATTGCGTCATTTTTAGATATTGAATATGGGACAGTTACCGATTTTGCAGGTAATGAACGAAGCCTTAAGATGGACATTTCTGTGCCTATAGGTGATACAATACCTGTATGTGGCCGGCCACTCATGGTTGTCATTCATGGTGGGGCGTTTATAGCAGGTAGTAAAGAAGCTGGTTTTCTGGGGCGGTTCCGGGCAGATTTTGCCAAAAGAGGTTATGTTACGGCCTCCATCAACTATCGTTTGGGGATGTTTCATACCAGTAGTAATGTACATTGTAACGTTCCGGTTTGGGATTGTTACAATGTGGCCGATACTTCGGAATGGTTTCGGGCTATGTATCGGGGCGTTCAGGATGCTAAAGGGGCAATTCGTTACCTGATCAACCGGGCGGATGAGTATCATATTGACCCGGAAAATGTCTTCCTGGCAGGAGAAAGTGCTGGTGCTGTTATTACCCTGGCTACAGCTTTTTTGGACACTCCGGAGGAAGTTCCACAAGATATACACGAGCTTCCATCCGTATCTCCACCCCATAATGTCTATGAAGGTCAATGTATCCAGGGTTTTAATTTGGATACCAGTATTAATTCCATGCAGTTTAACCGGGCGGATTTGGGTAGTTTGGATGGGCCGTTGAATCCCTCCGAAACGGAATTTAGAATCAGAGGGGTTGGTAGTTTTTACGGAGCTATGTTTGGCAATTTATTTGAATTTAATGCCGATACGATTTTTCCGGCCGTTTACCTGTTTCACCAACCCAATGATCTGATTGTACCCTTTAACTATGGCCGATTGCTCGCAGGTTATGCTTACTGTACCGTGACAAGTGCCGGATGTGTTTATATTGTAAACCGCCCCTTCGTCTATGGTAGCAAAGGTATTGCCGGTTTGATAGATACCCTCGTCGCCAATGGCCAGCCAGCTCCTGAATATCTCTTTGAACAGACCAATAACAATGCCAACTGCCTGCTACAAGCTACTAACCAAAGCCTGGCGGGCCATGCCCTGGACAACTATTGGCTACGTAGCCGTAATTTGGCCGCTTTTTTTGCCGATAAGGTTGATACGAGCAATCCTTGCCTCATCAACCAACAGGAAAATATCAAGCCGGTTAAAGGCCCAAAAGTATACCCTAATCCGGCCACCCAGGTGGTGACTATTGAAATGCCAGAATCGGAGTCTTTACAATATGTGCAATTGATGGACCTAACTGGTAAAGAGGTATTTACACAAATAATTGACAATGGTGAATTGTTAAATTCAATCAATCTTTCGGATCATCTTGCTCCAGGCATGTATGTATTGGTGATGAAAACGGAAAGGTATCGGTATGTAGAGAAATTGTTGGTGAATCGTTGAATGTCTTATCCAGATTGCGTAATTTGAGTAAAGAAACGATAAAAATAATCAATGACATGCCAATAACCATAGATTTTGAAAAGGATTACTTGTATCAAAAAGGTGAGCTTAAAGGCGAACTAAAAGGTGAACTTAAAGGCGAAGCCAAAAAGACTTATGAAACTACGGTTAACATGTTAAACCTTAACTTTGATATCCCTATCATTTGTAAGGTGTTGAACGTTTCTGAGGCTTATGTAATTAAAATACAAAAAGAACTAGGTCCAGTTCTTTAAATCAAATCATTCTCTGATCCATTCCTACTCCACCAATACCTTCCGGTTCAGTAGCTGTCCGTCTAAAGTTAGTTGTAAGAAATATAGGCCTTTCGGCAAATCTGTAACTGATAAAGTATGGCTCAATTCATTGACCTGCAAAGTCCGAATCAGCTGCCCCTGGCTATTCAATAACTGGGCAGAAGCGGGTATTTTTGCAAATTCAAGCTGAAGCCAATCACTAGTCGGATTAGGGTATATTTTCATCCACTGGTCGTCAACAACGGGCGTTTCGGTATCCGTAATTGTCAGACCAAAGTCCGACATGCGCGCTTCGGTGGCGTTGAGTACCTGACGGTCGTTGACATCATCGGCATTGTGATGTGCAATCAGTGCTACTACCTTAAATTGGCGGCTATCGTATTCGCCGGGAACATAATAGTGGTATTCCTGGGAATAAACGGTACCCACTTCCGGGCTTTCAGGGATGACGCCAGCCGTACCCCATGGCCCATCAAGGATGGCACGGGCTACATTCAGTTGTTTGTAACCATCAATGGGATTACCCAAACCTTGTAGGGGATGCCCTTCTACTTCATTGTAATAACTGGACTGATCAAAACCGAAGCCGTAGCCGCCTACTACCGAGTCTTCCAGCATGATGACGGAGAGGCGGTAATCTCCGGTGGGCGGTGCTTCATCAAATTCAGCGGTTACAGTGAAGGTATATCTCCTGGAAACACTGTTGTAACTCACCTCTCCTACCGACAGATTTGCATAATAAGGGGCATTCACCTGCTCGGCTACCAATGCCGACCATGCTCCGGTATAAAAAGCCAGGCCATTGCCATTGCTCCTCCGGTCGATCATGCCACTTGGCGTTCCGGCCGTACCGGAAGCATCCCACAATACATCACTTTGATCATTGTCAAAATAATAATCCATCCAATGGGTGGGTTTGTGGTGATTAACCCAGATGGTACCGGGATATTGTTCCAGCAAATCTTTGACGACCAGCGCCGAATTGGGACAATTGCCGCAAAATACGGAGGTAAATTTTTCGATTAAGACCCGCTTTTGGCCAATGCCCGAAAAGGTAAAGGTGAAAAGTAGAAGTAGCATAAATGATAATCGCATAGGATGGATTTTACTAGAATTGAATGTTTTACAAAATAAACCATTCCAGGCCTAATTTGGAAATGCATGCGCTAATATTCAACGCCTTTGTCGGCAATGCATCGTGGAGTCTGAGAAAATCCGTCAGCAGCCGAAGGGCGACGGAAAGTCGTCAGTCGTCAATTGGCAGTGGTCTGACGACTTTTCTTCATCCGACCACTCGCGGGAAGCCGCGTAAGGGATAGAAGCGGAATGCACGGAGCCCTTAAAGGCGAGTATATTAGAGTTGTTTCGCAGGGGTCATGACAAGGTTAAAACGGATCTTTTTTACCCACTTTTCGCCTTTCTATCGTTGGGTAGCGATGCTATCCGCCTCAATAAAGGCTGCAATTGGGTGAAAAATCTCTCGTTTTTCCCACCGCCCTGCCCCTGCGTAACAACTCTATTAGAGCGGATAGCCCGACCCCGCAGGGGATACGCCCAAAAGAACAGATTCCAGGTTGCTATCAGTGTCTGGCATTTGATTAATTTTACTGCAAAGCAACTTTATGAAAACCCGATTACTCTTTTTATTCCTTTTTATTTCCTTCCTACTGCAGGCCCAAACCACCATCAGCGGCATAGTCATCGACGCCGTCACTAAAGAACCATTACCCTTTGCCAACATCAAGGGTGAAGGCACTACTGACGGCACCAATACTGAGGCTGACGGCATCTTCAAATTTCAAACTACTGCTGATGTGCTGGTGGTCTCCTACCTCGGCTATCGCACCGCACAGATTGGTCCGCTAAAAGCGGGCAGGTATGTGGAAATTGCGTTAAGTCCGACGGCTATCACCCTAAACGCGGTGGCTGAGGTAGTGGGCATTCCTTCACCGGTGGCTTTGCAAACCCTGGCCCCTATTGCGACCATCAACGGCAACCAACTGGCCCGGGATAATGAGGTGAGCATCACGCCTGCCCTCAATCGCATAGCCGGTGTATTTATGCATAGCGGCTCATTAAATACCAACCGCATCACCATTCGGGGCATCGGTAACCGCTCGCCTTTTAGCACCACCAAAATCCGGGCTTACCTGGATGATATTCCGCTCACCACCGGCGTAGGGGAAACCACCATCGAAGACATTGATTTGAGCCTGTTGGATCAGGTGCAGGTATGGAAAGGGCCGACGGGTAGCACTTATGGCGCCGGATTAGGGGGAATGATACATTTACAAACAAAAAGTCAGGAACAGGCTGCACCTACTTCAGTAAAATATACCTCATCATTTGGTTCTTATGGATTGGTTAAACAGGTAATTGACGCCAACCCTGTATCAAAGAATGGGCATTTTAATGTGCATGTCAATTATGCCAATCTACATAGCGATGGTTATCGCGACAATAATGAGTATGACCGGGAGACCTTCACCATTCTGGGTAAGGCTGCCATCGGACCGGCCAATCAAAGTACGGCATTTCTAAATTACACCAAATTGAAAGCCTTTATTCCGAGCTCGCTCAATCTGGATGACTATAAAAACAACCCTTCCCAGGCAGCATTCACCTGGGGTCAAGTCAAGGGTTTTGAGGATTATGAAAAGGTATTGATCGGCCTCTCTAATGCGTCTTTATTGTTTAAAAAAGGGCGGGCGGCCATCCGAAATACCACCAGTTTGTTTACCACTTATCGCAGTAATTACGAATCTACGCCATTCAATATATTAAGGGAAAATAATCAGGCTATCGGAGCCCGTACCAAATTCACCTACGACCGCCAAGGCAAATCCGACTTGCCGAATCTGACCTTGGGTGGAGAGGTGTTTTTTGAAAATTACAACTGGCAAACTTATGCTACTCAGGGAGGCCAACTAGATACCTTAATGAGTGACAATCAGGAAAGGCGCCGGTATTTCAACTTGTTTGTAGAAACACATTATGAATTGGGTAATCAATTTTTTACAACCGTGGGGGTCAACCTTAACCAGACCCATTATACCCTTAGGGATTTTTTTCTGCGTAATGGCGACTTATCGGATGACTATACTTTTGATTTGATCCCTTCTCCCCGCCTGGGCTTGGGCTATCATTTGCATCCCCGGGTTACCCTTTTTGCTACGGTCAGTCATGGTTTTTCGCCGCCTACACTTGAGGAAACCCTGGCCCCGGATGGTAGCATCAACCCGGATATACAACCCGAAAAGGGATGGAATTTTGAAATTGGCAGCCGGGGCAAATACCTGGGCCGGAAATTGAGCTTTGATGTGTCGGTTTACACAATGAAGATCAAGGATCTGCTGGTCGCCCGCCGTACTGCCCAAGATCAGTTTGTGGGCATCAATGCGGGAAAAACAACCCATAATGGACTGGAAGCTTACTTGCAATATCACGTGAGTGGTTTTAATAGTCCACTGAGTATTTTTGCTTCTTATGCCTATTCTGATTATCGTTTTGATGAATTTGTAGACGGTGAAAATGACTATTCCGGCAATGATTTGACCGGCACGCCTCCGCACCTGTTTTCAGCAGGTATAGACTATCGACCAAAGATGGGGTTTTATGGCAATATCAATTTTCAATATACCGATGCTTTGCCGCTGAGGGATGATAATTCCGTTTATTCGAAGGCTTCAAAGGTGATGAATGCCAAGATTGGCTATTTTTTGACCTTGTGGAAACATTTGCAGATAGACTTACATGCGGGCATCAACAACCTGCTGGATGAGAAGTATGCTTCTATGTTTTTAATCAATGCAGGTAGTTTTGGAGGCAGTGCGCCGAGGTATTATTATCCTGGATTGCCGCGGAATTATTATGGGGGGATTTCATTGAAATATAGTGTTTGGGGGGCAGGGAATTGAGGGGAGGCATTGTAGGGATTTTAAAACGCAAGTCTGAGACTTGCATACACTACGCATCGTGTCGGGAGACACTCGCAAGCGAGGATTGAGGGGAGGCATGGTAGGGATTTAAAAACGCAAGTCTGAGGCTTGCATACACTACGCATCGTGTCAGGAAACACTCGCGAGCGAGATTGAGGGGAGGCATGGTAGGGATTTAAAAACGCAAGTCTGAGACTTGCATACACTACGCATCGTGTCGGGAGACACTCGCAAGCGAGGATTATTCTTCAATTACGCTATAGGTGTATGAAGAAGTAGATGTATAAATTTCGCCAGTTATTGAATTAGTTGATATCATCTCAATGTCAATTTTATGTTCACCTTGTTGTTTTGTTGGCAACTCATATTTTATTATTCCTTGATTAATCTGCTGTTCTTGCCCGTTAACAGATATTTTAATTTCTCCTTTATCCATATAGGTGTAATAAGTGCCAACTCCAATATTAATAATATTTTTTGCCTTGGATAAATATTCATTCTTAGGATCAAGAACTACAGGGAAATGCCTTTCGAAATAAACCCTTTCCAACCGTACAAATAAACTTAGCTCAAATAAAAGTTCATATTTTACTTTTCTTATTTGATAAATTAAAAGTAATTGATCATAGTGATAATTATCAATTTCAAAATCCTCCCTATCAAACAATTCTGCTAATTCCAAAGGCTTGAATAATGTTTCAAAGTATTCAATCTTATTTTGAATTTCTTCCTTATTTAGGCCATACTTATCCCCAAAATTAATCAAAAAGGAATCTATTTTTGATAATATATTATCTTTTGATACTGAAATTTGCGTTCTAAGCTGGTGAATGGCTTCTTCGGAAGAAACTTGATAATAACTGTCTGGGAAATTATTCTTGTATATTCCTTCTATGAATTCGTATTCAATTAAGACTTTATCAATCAACTCTTTAATTGAATCGTTGTATAATATCCCTCTATCAAAGATTTCGGTTTCAATATTTCGCTTAAGTTGATCTGTTTCAAATTCTATAAGCCCTTCTGAAGATAATATAGCCTTGCCTAAGTTGAGCAATAGTTCATTTGGAATTGTTACCTTCTTCTTGTGAGGAATTTCACAGGAAAGAGTAAAAAGACATACCAGAACCAAGGTTATATATTTCATACGCTATTCCTTTTATGGATACATGAATAACGTACATTTCCATATTAGATACAGTTAAGTCTCTCTATCTCCATTGTGGTGACCTGTTTACTCCGGCAAAGCAAAAGCCACATAAGCATCCCCTGATGGCGTATTCAATTTGCCGCCGCCAGCGGCAATGACGACGTATTGCCGGCCATCCACCGAATAAGTTGCCGGAGTAGCATAGCCAGCAGCCGGTAATGTCGCTTCCCACAATAACGCCCCATTTTCCTTATCGTACGCCCGGATCTTTTCATCCAGGGTAGCGGCGATGAAGATCAGGCCGCTTTCCGTAACTATTGGGCCGCCGTAACTTTCTGTGCCTGTGATAGGTGTGCCTTGTGCTTTCAGTTCAGGGTATTCGCCAAAAGGGATTTGCCATTTGATAGTGCCTTCATTCAGGTCTACAGCCGTTAATTGTCCCCAGGGTGGCTGGATGGCAGGGTATCCATCCGGGGCATAAAAGCGATTGTAGCCACCAAAAACATAGGGATAGGGCCAGGTACTTTCTGTTGGCGGTTTGTTGGCATCGATTTCTTCCTTTGAGTCGTAAAGGAAGGCAATGATGGATTTTATTTCTTCGTCCTTCAGCAGGGAAAAGGAAGGCATTACGCCTTTGCCATTTTTGATAATGTTGATCGCCTCAGCTTCAGGCAAGCGGTCTTTCAGTCCGGTCAGGGCAGGAATGCTTCCAAACATATCGCCGCCCTCTCTATCTTGTCCATGGCAGGCCCGACAAGAAGTCCGGTAGATCCGTTCACCTCGGGAGGCCAATAAATTATCATCTGCTGGGGTGAATTTTTCCATTTGTACATACCAAGGTATCTCACTTGAATTGATGTATAAAATGCCTTCGGGATCAACGGCTGCCCCACCCCACTCGCCCCCGCCATCCAGCCCCGGAAAAATGAAGGAACCATCTTCTCCGGGCGGAACAAATAGACTACCCTTGCGGCTTTTTTCCCACAATGCCTGGGCATAGGCTTGTGCTTCCAGTCCCCGGCTCGTCAGGTCCTCTTTGTTAATTTCCTGGCGCGAAAAGGGTGGTGGTTTTACAGGTAATGGTTGTGTTGGCCAGGTCTGTTCACCCTTTAGGTGGGATTCCGGTACTGGAATTTCTTCTACCGGAAATAAAGGTTCGCCTGTCGTTCGGTCCAACAAAAAAATATGCCCGGATTTGGTGATTTGAGCCACCGCGTCTATTGTTTTGCCCTCGTGTTTGACCTGTACCAAATTGGGTGATGCCGGCAAATCCCGGTCCCACAAATCGTGGTGTACGGTTTGGAAATGCCAGATGCGCTCACCGGTTTCGGCATTGAGGGCCAGTACACAATTGGCAAACAAATTTTGTCCGATTCGATCACCGCCATAAAAATCGTAGGAAGCAGAGCCGGTAGGTATAAAAACGATGCCCCGCTCTTCATCCAAACTAAGGCCGCTCCAGGCATTGGCACCACCGCTGGTTTTCCAGGCATCGGGCGGCCAGGTCTCATAGCCCATTTCTCCCGGTTGGGGAATGGTGTGAAAAATCCAGCGTATCTCGCCTGTCCGTACATCAAAGGCGCGAATATACCCCGGTGCTGCCCCAATATCTTCGGAAACCCGCATACCCAAAATAAGCAGGTCTTTGTAAACTATTCCCGGAGTATTGCTTACGATAAAATAATCCTGGGCAGCTTCACCCAAGCCTTGATGAAGGTCTACTTTTCCCTGCTGGCCAAAAGTAGGGATTACCTGACCGGTAGCGGCATCAATTGCATATAGAAAAGTACCAGCTGTAAAAAATATTCTGGCTGATTCAACTGCCTCATTCCAATAAACCAATCCCCGGTTGACGCCCATTCCAAATTGTTGATAAGCTTCGTCAAAGGGGTCAAATTGCCATAGTTCTTCGCCTGTGGCTGCATCCAGTGCAAACAATTTCAACTTGGGCGAGGTGCCATACAAAATGCCGTCAATGACCAGTGGATTACATTGAATCTGTGAGCGGTTGTTGTCATCCTTATCGCCACTTTGGTAGGTCCAGGCGACTTGCAGTTGTGCGACATTTTCTTTGTTGATCTGCTGTAAAGGAGAATAATGATTGGCGTCAGGTCCACCCAAATACCAGGCCCAATCGACATTAGCAGGTGGGGTGTTTTGACAGGAAAATGTCAGTAGGATCAGGACTAGTGGAAGGAGGTATTTCATTGATGCTAATTTTGGATAAAATGGAAGAAATGGGGGATTCAAATTATTTCTTTTGATTTATATCTGTTTCTTTTGAGAAGAATGGAAAATGGACCGCCTTTGACAATGGGCGAGCTAATTCTTTCAATCAATGCATTTTTCCATTCTTATTATTCCATTTATTTTTATTCTTCCATTTATTCCTATTGGGGCGACCACTAGGGTCGCCCTACCTATTGATTGCTGTAATTTGGGCAACCACTAGGGTTGCCCCTATTCATAACGCAACGCCTCCACCGGATTGCCATAGGCTGCCCGGATGGCATAATAACTCGTGGTCAATAATGTGATGACACCGACCAGGAAAAATGCCAGGGCATACATCCAGTAGTTCATGGTCGTATGATAGGAAAAGGTCTCCAGCCATTTGGTCATAAAATACCAGGCGGCAATAAAAGCCGGGAGCGCAGCAAAGCCTACTAACAGGATAAAATTGCGGGTCAGCAGATAGACAATATCAGTGGTGTTGGCTCCCATAATTTTTCGGACGCCGATTTCTTTGGTTCTTTGCTCCGCAGTAAAGGACGTCAGGCCTAATAACCCCAGACAGGCCACAAAGATCATCAGGACACTAAAAAGGGTAAACAGCCTGGCTCTGATCTGATCCGCCTGGTACAATTCCATGAAAGAAGCATCAACAAAACCGTATTCAAAATCTTCACCTGGAAAAACTTCCTGCCATTGTTGCTTAGCATATCCAAGGATAGCTGAAACATCTTCGGCACCTTGCGGATTCATACGTACATGAATCTGGCGGTTGTTAAACCTCGGAAAAAACAGGATGGGCGTAATCGGATCATAGAGCGAACTTTGATGAAAATCCTTGACCACACCAACTATTTTCATAAACGGAATGGTATCATTATTACCAAATTTCACTTTCCGGCCAATGGCATCTGACCAATTCATCCGTTTTACCATCGCCTGATTGACCATCACGGCCAAAGAAGTATCCGAACCGAATTCCCGGCTAAAATTTCTTCCTTCGACTACTTCAATACCCATGGTGGGAAAAAACTCATAGTCTACGCCATAATTATCTACGCCATATTGATCGGTCGTGCCATCAGCTTTTTCTAAAGTCATTATCACTTTGCCATAACCGTCGCCTGGTGTTGTCGTAGCTGTACCTATACTGGTAATCTTGGGGTTTTGCAATAGCTTTTCACGCAAAATCGGGTATTTATCCGGACCATCCCTACCTGCCAATTCAAAAGTAAGTACATGCTCTTTATTGAATCCCAAATCTTTGGTACGTAGATATTGCATCTGGTCATAAATGATGCCTGTACCTATCAGCATAAAAATTGTAATCGCAAACTGTAGGGTAACCAATGCTTTGCGCAATCCGGGATTGCCAGTTCCTTTTGATAAATTGCCCTTCAAAACAGAAATCGGTGGAAAGGCGGATAGGTAAAATGCCGGGTAACTGCCGCCAACAATTCCAGCCAGCAAAAGTATTCCTAATGCCCCTATCAAAACCGGACCTGACACAAGCAACGACTGGCCCAGGGTCAATTCAAAAGCATTGTTAAAGACGGGCAAAAGAATTAAAACCAACAAAAAACTCAACACCAAAGCAATAGTCGTAAAAATGATGGATTCTCCTAAAAACAACCAGATCAACTGTCTTCTTTCCGAACCCAATACCTTTCGGATACCTACTTCAGTGGCCCGTTTGGTAGCACGGGCAGTGGCCAGATTCATATAGTTTATGCAGGCAATTAACAATAAAAACAAGCCTACAATACCAAAAATATAGAGAAATCCAATCTCTCCCGTTGGTTCGGGTTCTCCCTCAAATGTGGAGTGCAAGTGAATGTCAGTCAGGCCAATAGCCTCATATTTAATTTTGATATCCAGCTCATCAAAAATAACAGCCACATATTTGTTGATCACCTCTGGTAGTTTGGCAGCAAAGGCTTCAACACTGGTCCCCTCCTTGAGTAATACGTAGGTATAAATACCAAAATTGCTCCAGGAATCCGCATCGGGATTACCTAATCCAGGAATGGTGTTACTGGAAATCATAGCGTTGGCAATGAGATGGGAATACTTAGGCATATCCTCATAAACACCCGTGACTTTATACTTCCGGCCACTGGGTGTTTGCAGGAATTCACCTAGCGGATTATCATTACCAAAAATCCGTTTTGAGGTACCATTAGAGAGTGCAATAGAATTGGGTTCGCGCAACGCAGATTTGGCATCTCCTAAAAGGAAATTAAAGCTGAATACATCACAAACCGTGGAATCAACCAGGTATACTTTTTCTTCAAAAAAATAATTTTGATCCGTCTCTCCACGCTGGAAACGGGTTCGGCCGTTGGAAATAAACCTTACGTACTCTTCTACTTCTGGATAGTCTTGTTTTAATTGCATGCCCAATGGCGACTGTGTAACAGCCCAGCGAAAAGCATCATCCGGTTCGGTAACGTCACTGGAAATACGGTAAATGCGATCCGCTTTTTCATGGTATTTGTCAAAGCGGTTCTCTTCAGTGATGTATAATAGGATAAATAAGGTGGCAGCAATACCAACGGTCAATCCCAGAATATTCAGAATGGTGTAACCGGGCTGGCGTCGGAAATTGCGCAGGGCAATTTTTAAGGCATTTTTGATCATATCAATATGGTGTGTCGGGTGAAGAAACAAATTAGGCTAACAATATACAGATTTTCAGAAAATACGAATAATTTCGTACTAATTATTTTAAAATGTTCCTCCTGTTTTGTTCTTTCGAATAGTGGTAGAACTTCAATTTTCTCTTAAATTGTCCCCAAAACCTAGCCCATGCAACTTAAGGAAATCACCCCAACTGACCTATCCATGCTTCGCCCACAACTTTACTCTACGCTCTCAATCCCGCTAGATGGTATGTGGGATCAAATCATCCATCAATCAAATTTGTGGAGTATTTTTCAAAAAAACAAGCTAATCGGATATTATAGTCTGGATGGAGAGGGGCGCTTGATTCATTTTTTTCTTTTACCAGAATATGTGGTGGAAAGTCAGGACATTTTCCGTCAGGTAATACAAGAACATGCCATAAAAACAGGGCTTACCTTTACCAACCATCCACAGTATTTGAGCCTTAGCCTGGATATTTGCACGAAAGTGCAGGTGCATTCCTATTTATTTACGGATGGGCATCAGGAGGCCTCCGTTTTGCCACAATTTGAAGGCCTGGATTTTACACTTGTCCAACTTCAGGATTTAGACGCAGTGGTCGCTTTTGGGGTAACCAATGTTGGCGCCCCTGCAGAATGGCTAAAATCTTACTTTGAAAATCTGATCAATAAAGAAGAACTCTTTAAACTTAGTTCGGACAGAGACATCATGGGAACCTGTGAAGTCAGAGGAAATACCTATCAACCTCAAATAGCGGACCTCGGGGCGATCACCGCTCAACAACATCGCAAAAAAGGGGTTGGCACTTTTCTTTTAGGTCAGGCTAAGGCTATAAGTATCCAGCGTAAACTAATTCCTATATGTTCTTGTGAAGCCAGCAATATTGGCTCCCGGAAAATGATTGAACGGGTGGGGTTTGGGAGTTGGCATCGTATATTGGAGATAAAATATGATTAATCACTTATTGCATGTTTGGAGGTCAAGCTGTTTATCGCAAAACCATCACATCTCCAGATACAATTTCTTCTTCTACACTTCCAGCATCCGTAGCAGATTGCAGGGTATATTTTATAAAATAAGTATAGATACCGGTCTCTGCTGGGCGGCCATTAGGGATGCTGCCGTCCCAGGTATTTTCAAGGCTCTTGGAATGGAAGATAAGCCCTCCCCAACGATTAAACACCGTCATTTCATACTCTTGTAAATCCCCTACATAACCAATTTCGAAACGGTCATTGATGCCATCCAGGTTGGGAGAAAAAGCGTTGGGTACGTACATTCTAATTGCATTTTTAACGGTAATGCTACGGCTAATGGTGTCGACACAATTGCCGATACCCGTTACCTGAAAATTGACCTCATATACCCCTGGTGCCCGGTATTCATGCAAAGGGCTAGCTCCGGAACTAGAGGTTTGATCACCAAAATCCCATTGCCATTGCAGGATATTGCCTTCCGAGCGGTCTTCAAATTGCACCTCACTATCCAGAATATCGGGATTTTCCGGAGTAAAGGCGAAATTGGCAACGGGGGCATCGTATACCCGCACCAAGTTTTCCTGATTATATTCTGAAATACAATTTTCAAAATGAGTCACCCGCACGGCTAGGTCGTAGTTGCCACCTTCAGTAAAAGTGTGGCTGGCTGTCCCTATCTCATTACTGGTGGCACCATCGCCGAAAGACCATTCGTAGGCCAGCGCGGGAGTATCGGTAATAGCTTCAAAATTGACTGTGAGTGGTAAACAACCTTCGCTGAAGTCGGCAATTAAGTCGACTTCTGGTGTTTCTAAAACTTCAATAAACATGGTAAAATCATTGCTACATTCCGTAGCGGAATTAAATGCCACAGTAATAGTACCACTACCACTCACTGAGGGATCAAAAAGTCCGGTAGCCGAATTGATGATACCCTCGCCGGTCCAGGACCCTGCCCCTACATTTGGATCCAATTCGAAAGCTTCTGTGGCAACACAAACGGGCTGCGGATAATCAATGAAATTTTCTTGCAATACCGTCACAACTACCGAATCAAGCTTGGTGCAGCCCATATTGCCTATGGCTTCTACGTAATAAGTCGTTGTAAGTTCTGGTTTTGCCCAGACCGAAGTGGTCGTATCAGTCACCATACCATCCGTCCAGCTGAGTGAGTAATTAGAGGCAAAATTTAGCAATACACTATCGCCCAGACAAAGACTGATATCGTCCGGTACTTCAACATCAACGTGTTCAATAATTAACTCGTCAATCCAGACATAAAAGCCCAATAGGTAACTGTCATTTGCAGCGGTGAAAGTGGAGTTTGCTACATCCCCAACGTAACCGATATAAACATACTCAAATGCCTCACTGGCAGTGTAGGTAAAGGTCAGCTGTTGCCACTCGCTACCAGAAGTGACTTGCTCCGAAGTGACCCACTGATCGGCCATGGCCGAAAAATTAGCCAGATTAGCATTAAAGGTCGGATACTGTGTATTGGAAAAGAAGACGCCCCATTGGTTGGTCTCGTATAATTGATCCGGGTCATCCTTTTTGTTCTGAATCCAGAATGAAATCTCGTAGCAGTCGCCTGGTACCAGGGGTTCCAGTAATTGAGTACCGCCCCATTCCTTTGACCCGTCGGGGCCATTACCTTTCCAAACGCCTAAGACGCCACCTCCTTCATAAGGGAATCCACACCAAGTATTACCCTCGCCCAATGGACAAGGTTCCAGACCAGTTAGGTTGGAACCAAATTCAATATCAACATGGTGATGATCAGCCGTACCATTAGCAGAATACCAATGAGTAAGTCCACTTAAAGTATTAGGGCTTTGTCCTGAAGTGCCATCCCAAATTTCGAATCCTGGGTCGGCTATCAGGTTTTGGCTAAAAATTCCTTGGCTGGCAATAAGCAGGTAAAAACAAATGGCGGTAATTCGCTGTACCATCATGATCAAGATTTTAAAATAAAATATACCCATTCTAGCTGGTCAAGTGCAAGTGTCAGGAAGTAGTATGCGGTTCACCCTGACACTTGCCCCCTGACACATGATTTCTGAGACCTGACCTTTCACTCTATTGTTTGATCAGTCGTTTTATCGCAATTCCTTCAGTGGTTTGAATCGTCAATACCAACATGCCAGATGGAAGGCCATCCAGATTCATGACTGCCGTGTTGTCATTAAAATCCAAGTTAAATACTCGTAAAACGCGACCTGTCGCATCATGTATGATCGCCTGCTCCGGATTAGCACCGTTGGCTTCATACCTCAGGTAAACCACATCACTTGCCGGGTTAGGGAATACATTAAACTGCTTAGACAGTTCCGTTTCTCTTACGCCCACTAGTAGGAATCCATCACAATTTTCATCAACATCATTATCCGCTATTTCTTCTGCATCCGGGTTGATATCCGGATTGTTATCGTCACAATCTTCATCGGAATTAAAACCGTCCATGTCGGCGTCAATGACCAGTGCAATGCCATCACAATCCTCATCTATCTCATTATTGGGAATCTCAGTGGCGCTAGGATTAATAGCTACATCTAAATCATTACAATCATTAGCAATGCTGAAACCGTCCATATCCTGATCAATAAAATTGCCATAGCGAATTACAGTCAGGTCATTTTGGGTAACTGGTGTTGCAGAAGCACCTACCAGTAGAACTTTTCCATCAGCTTGCAGCGTGATCCCATTTGCAAAAGCAAATAAGTCTGAAGTTTGGGTGGCAACGACGCCATTTTCACCCCAAGTAGAATCAATTACACCAGTGGCATGCATCCGTACAGAAAAGAATTTCCGAGGACCACCTGCAAAGAAAGTTCCACCACTTTCTCCTCCCGCCAGGATTTTACCGTCGGGTTGTATAGTGATCGCTAATCCAACATCATTGATGTCATTATCTACAGAAACGACGCCATCCAAACCAAAATCGGTATTTACACTGCCATCCGGATGATAAGCTAATACAACCAGGTTATTGCCCTGAGCCGTACTATTATTGCCGGTCACCAGGATATTGCCATTTTCGTGAATGGTGAGGCCATAACCTCTGCCTTGGTAGGGAGCTAATATGGTACCATCAGTTCCAAAACTAGTATCAAAACCGCTGCCATCACTCCGTACTTTATAGAGAGAGATACGTTCTGTTCCTGCAGGTTTAGTACGACCCGAAGTCAACAAATTGCCATCTTCCAGAACCTCCAACTGGAGTACATCGCTAACGATAGAATCCAGGTCCCACATGAAAATACCATCTGTTCCGAAAGTAGAATCAATTGAACCGTTGGCGTCAAATTTGGCTATGACACTTCTGTAAAAGCCCCAGCCTGGTATTTTGCTGGTGCCCCCCAGAAAGATTTCACCAGCATCGTTTACTGCAATCGTTCTGGCGTAGTCTTCGCTATCATCTATATGCTGAATGACTATACCATTATTGCCAAAGGAAGTATCTAATGCGCCATCAGCAGTCAGCTTGATCAGGATCATCTCAGTATTATTGGGCTCATCTGTGCCGTGTGAACCGGACACCAAGAAACTGCCATCTTCCAGCATCTTAAGGCTATAGCCCAAATCGGAACCGGCTTCATTGAGGTAGTGATACTGCCCATTCACTGCAAAGGTAGAGTCCAGGGAGCCGTCTTCATTCAAACGAATGACTTCAATGTCAAAGTTATGCGGAAATCTGGCGGAAGCCACAATAACAATTTTTCCATCGGGCTGCACCACTACATCGTTTGCCGTTTCTGTACCGCCAACTAAATCTAGTAGTAAAATGCCGTTTTCGGCAAATGAGGAGTCTAAGGCACCATCCTGTGCAAAGGTGTGGACGGTCGTGCAAAAGATAAAAACTATTAAGGTAAAAATATTCTTCATGACGAAGCTTTAAGGTTGAGTTGAAAAAAGGGAGTTAAAAATTTTGTCAGTCAATAGTCGCTCGTAATTGCTCCATAATGCCCATCGACATGGTAGCTTCTGCAAAATTAGGCCCTGAAAAACGCTTAATAAAGTACATTATTCCTTAATTTTAGGATAATAGCCCTATCACTATTTTATATAAATACCTGATAACTATATATTTAAGTTTATTTATTTTTCAATATTTTAGACTTTTGAGTCATGATGATGATCAATGACAGCAAACTTATGACCAATCTTTCTTTGCTTAACAGTAAGGATTTAGCCCGCTTCCGGGATTTTGTACAATCCCCATTTTTTAATAAACACCAACCTACTCTAACACTTGCCGAGTACCTTTTTGATCATCCTAAACGTTGGAAAAGCATCACCAAAGAGGAATTATTTTCACACCTTTTCCCTGGGGAATCTTATGCCGAATTCAAGGTAAATAATGTCATGTCCTACCTGATGGAATTGCTCAACCGGTTTTTGGAACAAATAGGTATTGAAGCAAGCCAGGAGATGGCCCTGCATGGATTGGTTGCAACACAGGAACGAGGGTTGATCAAACTGTTTCAGAGCAATTTACGCAAGGCAAAAAAGTCGTTGGCTGCCACCGATGGCTGGGATGAGGATCACTATAAGCTACATTATCAGTTCTTATTATTAGAGCACGATTATCAAAAAAAATTGGAAAAAAAGTATGCCATGCACTTGCTGAAGGAAGCTTCTTCTACCTTGGATACCTGGTATTTGAAACAAAAATTGGAACGAAGTTGTGAATTATTGACATTGTCAAATCTCCACAACGAAAAAGCAGAACAATCCTTATTACAACCATTGATTGCCTTTATCGAAAAATACCAGGCCCATTTTTTCGCCATCCCTATTATCCACGTATTTTATAAATGCCTGATGGCAATTTGGTACCCGGAGCAAGAAGCGCATTATTTTGAGTTATTGGCCTTTTTTGAAAAAAACGAATCGGATTTCAGTTACCAGGATCGAAAAACGGTGTATGGACACCTGCTAAACTATACCACTAAAAAAACCAATGCTAATCACCCTTTTTTTGCAAAGGAAACTTTTAAAATTTATATTCGCCTGCTCGATAATGACTTCCTGATGAACAACGGGACTCTTCACCAGATTACCTATAACAACATTACTTCGCTAGCCTGCAATTTTGGTCTATTCGACTGGGGAGAAAATTTTGTCAGGTCTTACGCCCCCTATTTGCCCGATGACGCCAGAGATAACGCTTATGGATTCAATCTCGCCAATATCTATTTTCATCAAGAGCGATACGAAGAAGCCCTGGAACTGGTTCAGCACGTATTGTATACCAACTATTTCTACAAACAAAAAACCAAATTCCTACAGGTAAAAATCTATTATGAGATGAAAGAAGAAGCCTTGCTTTTTTCGGCCCTGGATAGCTTTCGGATATTCGCTTTACGCACTAAAAAGATTGCTTCGGAACAACGTAGATGGACCTTAAATTTTGTGAAATTTGCCAAAACATTGGCCTCAACTGCTGCACTTGAAGGGGTATTAAAAAAAGAGGCGTTTCAAAAAAAGGTCCAGCAATTACAAGCGAAGTTTGACACCTTTAAGGCGCCTATTCTGCATAAGGATTGGTTACGGGATAAAATTGCGGAGTTGGGAGAAGGAGTTAGGCGATAAGGTGTAAATTATATAGCAGATTTTATGTGTAAAGAATTGCTGCTGATTATAGAAGTAGATGGTATCACCCATGATTCAGAAGAAGGTTTTCTCAGGGACCAAAAGAGGGATGCCGCATTGAAAGAAATTGGCTTCACAGTTCTCCGTTTTTCAGACTGGGAAGTATTGAATAAAATGGTTGATGTATCCATTATGATCGGAGATTGGATAGACGAAAACAGGTCCAATCAACAGAGAAACGCCCAATTGGATGAGTCAGTTGAATAAGGAAATTTGAGTAATTAATTCCCCCTTTGTGTTCCCCCCAGGGGGAAATAGCCGTACTCCGATATACCTGAAGTGGAAAATAAATAATCAGAAACCTCACAAATATTCAACCAAGACTAACCCCACCTTACTTTTCACTCCTCCACCGGCAAAAAACTAATCGCCACGCCCCCGCCAGCAGCCAGTTTCAATTTTAATTGCTGATGATTATCTACCGTTTTTTTCTCAATTTTAATATCAGTAGGATTGTCATTCCAATGCGCATTATCGCCATCGGCGTAAATGGTAGCTTCATAGGTTTTACTGGCCTCCAGGAAGTCCAATGCAATGGTCAATTCCCGTGCATTTTCGTCAGTGATGCTGCCTACAAACCATTTATTAGTTCCCCTTTCCTGGCGGGCAATGGTTACAAAATCACCAATTTCGCCATTCAGTACTTTCGTAGTTTCCCAATCTACACCAACGTCACGGATAAATTGAAAGGCGGGTTGTCCTACATAAAATTCAGGCAGGTCAGCTGCCATTTGTACCGGGCTGTAGATGACTACGTACAAGGCCAATTGTTGTGCCAGTGTGGTGTTGATCTGATTTTCTGCCTTATAGGGATCTAGTTTGATATTAAAAATACCGGGTGTGAAATCAATAGGTCCAGCCAGCATACGGGTAAAGGCGATTATAGGCAAATGCTCCGGTGGATTGCCGCCATCCGTTGCCCAAGCATTGAATTCCTGGCCCCGCAGACCTTCCCGTGCAATTTCATTGGGATAGGTCCTTCTGGTGCCCGTATCTTTGATTGGTTCATGGGCATTGACTGCGATTTCGTATTTGGCTGCCGTTTCGATAACCCGCCGGTAATGGTTCACCATCCATTGGCCGTGATGGTATTCGGTATTGGGAATAATTTTCCCAACATAGCCCGTTTTTACGGCATGAATGCCCAGCTTATGCATGAGCTGAAAGGCTGTATCCATTTGCTCATCATAGGTACGCGGCGCCGCTGAAGTTTCGTGGTGCATGATGATGACCACGCCTTTGGATTTGCCATAAGCCACTACTTCCTCCAGGTTGTAATCCGGATAAGGGGTCACAAAATCAAATACGCCTTCCCGATCGTCAAAACCAATCCAGTGTTCCCAACCTGTATTCCAACCTTCTACCAATAAAGCGCCGATATTATTGGCAGCTGCAAAGTCGATAAAATGTTTGGCATTGGCTGTCGTAGCACCATGTTTGCCGCTAGCCATATCCCAGGAAGACTTGCCGAGGTGCATTTCCCACCAGATGCCGACATATTTTGTGGGTTTAAACCAGGATACGTCTCCCAATTTATTGGGCTCATTCAGGTTGACAATCAGTTTTGATTCAATCAGATCACCAGCCTTTTCGGCAATCTGTACTGTGCGCCAGGGCGTCATAAAAGGAACGGTGCGTTTTACCTTATGTCCTTCACCACTGCCCACTAATTCACTTACCATACGTAGATTCTCCGTATCAATTTTTAAAGTCATACCAGAATAATCAGTCAGATTGGCCTCGTGAAAACTGAGGTATAAACCCGCTGCTGTTTTCATACTTACTGGTGTATTCACGGCATTTTCAGGAATATAAGTTTGCGCCAGATTCGGGTGATCCCGCTTGCTGATGGCATCAATTTCCGAGAATTTAGTAGTGTTGTACAAATGCTCGTAGATATCCCAATCGCCAGGTATCCACCAGCAATTGTGGTCGCCGGTAAGAGAAAATTGTGTATTTTCATCCATAATCACCACCTCATTCAGGCCTTCCTGCTTCGGAAATTCATAACGAAAACCCAGCCCATCATCGTAAGCTCGAAAGATGATATTCATCAGGCGGTTGGGTGCGTCAATTTCCTGAAGTTTAACTGTCAATTCTTTATATTTATTGACAACCTTCCGTTGTTCTCCCCACGGCATTTCCCACGTTTCATCCATAGCATGGGTATCGGTACCTAATACTTGCATGCCTTTACCAAGCGGCTCCATGCCCCGTAGGTCAAAACCCATAGTGGAGGTATCCAAAACGAGTTGATCTTTGAACCGCACCAGATAGGCTGGCTGCTGATCAGCGGTCAATAAAAATTCTATGTTTACCAGCTCAGCCGGAGACTTAACCAGAAAGGCTTCTGACTGTTTTACATCTTCCTTACAGGATGAGCTGATCAATATCACCCAAAAGAGGATTGAAGGGAGTATGTTTTTCATGTTTTTTAGTTTCATATCTAGATAATGGAAGGAATGTTTTACTGGAAGGAATGGACCAAGTATAGATGAATTGTGGCTGGCATCACGTCCATTCCACTGCCCACATTTTTACAGGTTTCACTGCTACGACGAGATAAATCGACGTCGCTGCATGCCCACTTTTCACTTTTCACTTTTCACTTCCACCTCTACCAATACCCCACTCATCACAAAATGAATATAAGTACGAACCATCGGTGTATCAAAAACTTCCTGTAAAGCCGCTCGACTAAAATACAACCAGGAGGCCAGTTCCTGTGCTTTTTTTTGCAAATGTTTTCCGTTACCTGCAAAACCGCTGTTTTGTATTAGGGCTTTACCGCCTGGAATATCAGCTACAACATCAACAATGGTTTCAAATAATCGCCCTTGATAGGTATAACGCACTGGGTATTTTCGAGTAATAGAAGTTGGTTGCAGCTGGCTTTGCAGCTGTCGATGCCAGGCATCTGAAAGGGGCAATAAGGCCTCTGGAACAACCAATTCATCTGCTTCAAAACGAATGACCAGTCCATTAGCCATTGCCAGGCGCTCATCGGCAGGAAAGTGGCTGCGATCTGCCGTCAGGAAAGCTTTGACGACTTTGGCCGCCCGGTATTGGTCAAATTCATCCAGCAATTGCAGGGGTGGGGCATACGTTTTAGTATTTACGATGCGGCCATTGATTTTTAATCCCAAATCTTCTTTCTGCAAGTCGATTCGTTGGGGTAGATAGGTTTTCTTTCCTTTTCTTTCCTCTGGAAAAACCGTTGGTTCATCAGCCAATTCTCCATAGGTAAAATCTCTTGGATATAGGAATCGAGTGGTGTGGATCGCGAGGAATTTGCCTTTCCATTCCCAGGGGCTTTCGTCCGTACCGGGATCAAGGGTGGGATAATCTTCCTGGCCGTGATGCCATACCCGATTGAGCCATTTAGCGGGCCGACTTGTAGATGGAAAAATGAGGTAATCGCGGGCACGAGTAATACCGACGTAGAGCAGACGGGCCTCTTCCTGTAGGGCCTGTTTCTTTTTTTCAATCTTGGCAGCACTTGAATCCAGTCGTTCTTCAAGGGCGGTACGTCGGTACTGATCAGCATAGGGGTTGACCCAATAGCGCAGCCAGCGATTGCCCAGTACATTTTCCAGGTCGATCGTATCTGTTTCAGGCACAATTTCTACCCCCCAAACATCTGCCCGCAACATGCCTTCCATGCTATGGCAAATTACAATCGGCCATTCTAGTCCTTTACTTTTATGGTAGGTCAATACATTGACGGTATTGGGGCCTTCTCCACTGCCCTGAAGGTCCCGCTGATTATTTTCCAGGTCGCTCAACCACAGCAGGAAACCACCCAGTGAGGCGGCCGTATGCAGGCGATTGCAGGCCTCCTCGTATTGCAAGGCCAGCTTACGCAATACATCTACATTGTCGAGCCGTTGTTGTGCATTACCCCAGCTGGCGATGGTTCGCCGCAGATCCAGCTCTTCCAGAAGGAGATTCAAAATTTCAGCACTGGATAATTCCACCACTTGTTCCCGCAAAAGGTTGAGCTGACGGATCAATTCGTCCCCTTCGGCCCACTTTCCGGGAAATTCACCGGCTTCAATTTGTTCCAGATATTCAAGACGATTTTCTATTATTTGTTCAATTTTAAGCCCGGAACCCAATAGCAAAATTTCAGCAACCGACAACGAATCATAATAGTTGAGAATATACTTCAGGCAGGCCAATATCAGTTTAGACTCGGTAGTACTCATCAAACCGGTGCGGGCTATGGCAGCTCGTATTCCCGCCCGGTGTAACGACTCTGCCACTAGTTGGCACTCGGCATTAGAGCGGCACAATATGGCGACATCACCAGGCACGGCAGGGCGGTGTTCCTTGCTACCTTTGGGTTGAATCCAGGCCTTTCCTGCCAGAAACTTCTCCAGGCTTTCCGCAATACAATTTTCCGTCCAGGGTCTGCCGGGCTGACGGTTGCCTTCATCAAATTCAAAGTGCCAATGCAGCAGGGCGTCGCCCATTTCGGCGGGTTCGTCAACTTTGTTAACCGAATCTTTTGATGCCTTTTTACAGCGCTTAGGTTGCAGGGCCACCTGATCTTCCGGTGTTTCATGAAATGCTTTGGTAAACAAGGCATTAGTTGCAAAGACAATATCCTCGCGACTCCGCCAGGAAAAGGTCTGAATATCTTCGGGTTTGACCCCTCCACTCTGCTCGATGATGGCCTGCATCAGCCGGGGTTCTGCGCCTCGAAATCCATAGATCGATTGTTTGGGGTCACCTACCCAGATGGAATGATTGGCAAAGCGCGATAATTTTAGAAACAATTCCAATTGTAACGGACTGGTATCCTGAAATTCATCAACCATCAACAGGTCGAGCTCCTCAGCCAAAATGGCCTTCACCTGCTCATTGTCCAGCAGGCGTTTGATGAGCACCTCCATATCGGTGTAGTCAATCAGTCCACGGCTGTTTTTGTAAGCTTCGTACTCGCGTATAGCGGCGATAGAAATGTCAAAGATCTGATCGATAAATTGACGGATATCCCGGTGAAAATCGGGATGAGTATCGTGGGTTTCTGCAAAGGCTTTGATGGCAGCCATTGCATCCCGGCTTTTTGCTCCCGGATCAATTTTGGCAATTTTCACCCATTGAAACCAATACAATTCTCCCCGTAATCGCAGCTCCCGCAGCATAGTCTGCAGGTTTTGTACGGCTACCAGGGTCTTTTTGGTGGCATCTTCATTTTGGGTTACTTCCGCTATGGTTTCCGTTAGCAGCTGTTCCATCCGCTCCGAGAAATAGGTGGCCGGTTGATCAGATACCTGCCCCAAAAATGCCTGAAAGCTTTCAAAAGAACGCTGTTTACTCTGCTCCAGCACCTCGATGGAAAAATCATTGGCGCGGGCTACGTCAGTCAGGTTTTTCACCTCTCTCCGCCAGTCGTAGTGTTCCCGTTTGTTCAGCCCAAGACGGTTGCTCAATTGCTCCACTGCCGCTACCCTTTCCAGGGTCAATACGGTGGCTAGTGATTGATTAAACATCAACTGTTGATCTTCATCGGCAATGATGGCTACCTCCGGAGATACCCCCGCCTCAAAAGCAAAACGGTGTAGCAACTTCACACCCAATCCATGTACCGTACCAATCAGCGCATTCGACAATTCATCCGCCTGGTCAGGCATGCCCTCTTCCAATAGCTTTACCCTTACCCTTTCCTGCAATTCTGCCGCCGCCTTCCGGGTAAAGGTCGTTGCTATAATGCCACTGGGGCGCACACCTTCCTTCAGCAGACGGACCATCTCCTGAGTCAATCGGTAGGTTTTACCACTACCCGCACCAGCGGAAATTATTTTGAGATTCATACTATAAAAGTTTCGACCGTCTTATGGGCGCTACCCAAGGGTCGCTATGCTACTGGGTTCGCTATCGCTCAGCCTTCGGCCCTATAGGCCTCGTCCGGTGTTGCACACCGCCCATCCGCAGCGCTAGCGCAAGTCCCCTCCGAATCAATCATATTGCTAAGAGCATGTTTGGAGGTCGGCTTTGGAAGCGTCTCGGCTCAGCTGAGATGATGAGACAAGGCTTTTTTTGAAGTTCATCTAGGCTGAGCCGAGACGGACAAGAAAAGTAACGAAGTATCATCAATAAAGTGATCCTTTGCAGCCCGAATAGCTTGCCCCGATCTTGCATCGGGGTTGGCCTCCAAACATGCTCTAAAACTTATTCTTCCACATCATACTTTCCACCGGCCGAATCGTCCGTTCATTGTATTTGGCATTTTTCTTTTTGTTGTAATAATTCTCAATCTCCCCTTCTACCTTAAAATAGATCAACTGGCCAATCGGCATACCTGCATATACGCGTACCGGGTGGGTGCAGGAAATCTCCAGGGTCCAGGTATTACAAAAACCAACGTCGCCCTTGCCTGCAGTAGCGTGGATATCAATACCGAGTCTGCCTACACTCGATTTTCCCTCCAGAAAAGGGACCGAGTTGTGGGTTTCGGTGTATTCCTCCGTTACGCCCAAGTATAAGGTATTGGGATGCAAGACAAAACCCCTTTCCGGAATTTCCAGGTGCTCAATCTCATTGTGCCGCCGTGCATCCAAGATGTGGTCTTTATAAATGGCCAGGCTTTTACTCAGATGCACATCATAGGAATTGGTGCCCAGGCAAGCGCGGTCAAATGGCTCAATAACAATTTCTCCATTGGCAATGCCTTCCAGGATCTTTTTATCGCTCAGTATCATATTCTTTTATCGGTTAAGAAGGGGTAAATTTACCAAAATATGTGGCTAGTAATGGTGGTTGGGGGAAAAATGCGTCGATGAGTTGACGATGAGGGTTGATTTATTGATGACAATGTTGTGTAGTTGTATGTTGCGTTTAAATTTTCAAACTTAAACGATCGGATTTGAGTCTTTAATAAATCGGGCGTCTTCATCCTACGGACGAAGCAAAAAAAAACCATCCGGCTGGAGAATTGGCCTAAAAAAAGTGGCCCTTAGCTCTTAGTACCAACCAAATTCATTTGGTTGACCGCAAAGCGCTGAAAGCCAGCTTTCTTCCATGCTGCATTTATCTGTCCAATTAATTCAAGTAGGTCAAAACATAGCCTGCAAGGCCAAATTAGTTGCCACTATTAGGTTTTGAATTGGTTTTTTTACAGTCTTTCGGTTTACCGCCAGAGGGGGTGCAAAAGTAATAGATAAAGTTCGGCATTATGCAGTTAAGGCTTTTGTTTGATTTTTGGAAGTTTGTTTGAGATTTGGAGCATTAAATAATCGGGCGTCTTCATTTTTTTTGATGGCAAAAAACCCGAAGCAAAAAAAACCATCCGGCTGGAGGATTGGCCTAAAAAAAGCGGCCCAGTTGGGGTGGAAGAAATAAACTCGCTTTTTTGATTTGTGGTAGCTTGTTCTTTTTTGATTGTTTGGCATACTCTTCTTGATTTTAGCTTGGTTTTAGCTCAAGCAGTATTTCTTCTTGAGCAGTACGGTTGCCGCTTTTTTCTTAACGGCCAATGCTCCTATGCCGGAAGCCGCCCGCGCGGAGTGCTTGTTTAGTGGCTGATTTGGTGGTAAGAGGTTCGTGTGGTGTTTGTAGCCCTTCGTATCAACCAAATTCATTTGGTTGACCGCAAAGCGCTGAAAGCCAGCTTTTTTCCATGCTGCATTTATCTGTCCAATTAATTCAAGCAGGTAAAAACATAACCTGCAAGGTCAATTTATTGTTGCTTAGCGGCCAGCGGAGTTAGCACCTGCAAGCTTTAGGCGGCTAATTTCCTATTGGATGTCGTCAACTTAGTGCTCATAAGGCAATATTGGCAGACCGGTGATAGTGCTTGATGGCTGCCTTGGTTGGGCGGAAATTTTTCTGCCCGATGACGTTTGCAGAATAAATGCGCTAGGCTGACGGCATTAAATTTTCTATTGCCTTCTAAATTTGGGTGAAGGCTTTTGTTTGAGAGTTGGAAGTAGGTTTAAGATTTGGAGCATTAATTAATCGGGCGTCTTCATTTTTTTTTGGTGGCAAAAGAAAACGAAGCAAAAAAAACCATTCCGGCTGGAGGATTGTCCTAAAAAAAGCGGTCCATTTCGGGTGAAAGAAATAAACTCGCTTTGGCGTTTTGTGATAGCTTGATCTCTTTTGATTGTAGGGCAGGATTTTCCTGATTATTCTTCGGTTTTAGCTCAAGCAGTATTTCTTCTTGAGCAGTACGGTTCCCGCTTTTTTCTTAACGGCCAATGCTCCTATGCCGGAACCCACCCGCGCTGAGTACATATTTAGTAGCTGATTAGGTGGTAGGAGACTTTTGGGGTGTTTGATAACAGCAAAAGCAATAGATAAAGATCGGGGCGATCCTAGTCAAGGCTTTTGTTTGAGAGTTGGAAGTAGGTTTAAGATTTGGAGCATTAATTAATCGGGCGTCTTCATTTTTTTTTGGTGGCAAAAGAAAACGAAGCAAAAAAAAAACATTCCGGCTGGAGGATTGACCTAAAAAAAGCGGCCCAGTTGGAGGGGAAGAAATAAACACGCTTTTTTGATTTGTGATAGCCTGTTCTTTTTTGATTGTTGGTCTTTTAGTTTTCTGGTTTTTTATCGGTTTTAGCTCTAACAGTATTTCTTCTTGAGCAGTACGGTTGCCGCTTTTTTCTTAACGGCCAATGCTCCTATGCCGGAACCCACCTCGCCTTCGCGTAGCCGCTATGGCAGAGCGAGGCCGCGCTGAGTGCTGCTATAGTAGTTGATCGTATATAAAGACCTGGCAGGTAACTGATACCACCCCAAAGCCGGCGTTAAACCTCAATAATCTTAGAAAAATGAAAATGGTCAGCAGGTATATGATACCGGAGGGAACACAACAACCTGATTACCAATATGTGTCGCTTTAGTCAAAAGAAGTGGTATGATTAGAATAAAAAATTCCACCTAAAACAGGTGCTTGACTATTCCCTTCTACTCCTATTCCCCTTATCCTTATAAACCTTGATATCATCTCCGCGAAACCTCCGCGTCCCCTGCGCCTCTGCGGTGAAAAAATAAAAGAGATATACATTTTCAGATAGCCCTTCCTCCAATTACAAGACTTTTCAAATTTCAAAAACATTGAAACTCACTCCCCTAAATCCACCCTTCCACCACGCTCACCGCACCATCCAAGCGCGCCTCCCCTACCCCACGAACAACCGCAAATGGATTACCCAGCTCCACCAATGCCTGATGATAAAGCTCAAATAATACCTCCCGATCCTGCGGATTTTCCCGTAAGGGGTCATCCTCCCACGGCAAGTCAGGGGCACAAAGCAGGTAATGGACCTCAGTTTGAGCCCGCAGTTGTACATCAATCCAGGAGTCGATACGACCGTATTTGTACAGCCCCCAAATCTTGATCACCAAAAGGCCAGTATCGATAAAGACGAGTGGTTGTTGATCTGCCTCCATCAAAGCCTCTCGTTGTAAATGCCCCTGGGCCATACGCAGGAGGTCCTCCTCTCGGTATGGCCGGTTTAATTGAGCGAGATATTCGCGTGAATATTCCAAAAGGCAGGGTGCATCAAAATGGCTGGCCAGAGATTGGGTCAACCAGCTTTTGCCTGCGGATTCCGGTCCTGTGATGATGATTTTCATAAAAAGAAGCGCATTTTTAATTCTATTTATCATAATCGATCGACTCCCATTTGCGTCGTCGATAGATCTTTCTGCGGCTACTATACCAATCCCTATCTTCTACCGATTGCCCTTGTTCAGCATCGTATATTTTATGGACAAACCAGTATCGTTTTTCATCATAGTTTTCATCATTTTCATAAAAATTGACCCGCATGCGAACCAACTCCTCTTCGCGATATTTGGCCAATGCCTTTACTCGACTGTCCTTTTTTTGTTGGAAGCGTTTGGCCATTAACAATTTATCAAAATAGGAAAGCCCTGCAATTTCATGGGCCACCTTTTTGACTTCCTGCCTAAAATCTGCTGCGGTTGCTCCAAACACATCATCTATCAATCCAATTTCTTTAGCCAAGGCCGTTCCCCAGGGCAGGCATTGCTCCGTAAAATGGTTGGCCTTTTCCGTTCCTATTCTTTTTGGCAATAAATAAGTCCAATATTCCGAGCCATACAAACCCATATTTTTGGTATGTGGATTTAAAACAATTCCATTTCTGGCCAGCACCTTATCACCTGCCAATGCAAAGGGCACTCCTCCCGCCCCGGCATTACCCTGCAAAGCGGCGACCATATAATGATTGGGAGATTGAATGATTTCCAAAATCAGGTCATCAATGGCATTGATATTCGCCCAGGATTCATCAGCTGGGTTATCCGCATATTCAATGGTATTGAGGTGAATGCCATTTGACCATACATCTTCGCCGCCCATCAAAACAATGATTTTTATTGGCCTTTTTTTGGCTTCGATGATGGTTTCCCGCAAGCGGTTACACTGATCCACGTTCATGGCACCATTGTAAAAATCGAAATAAATGAAGCCTACTTCTCCCTCCTGTTCGTACCTGATCTCCTGAAAAGTAGCCCCTGATTTTTGGTCAAAAGGACTCCTTTCATCACTTGGTATAACATCAGCATCTTGTCCCAAGGCCAAGGTTGCCGGCAATTTAATGGCCCCTTCCTGATTGGCTTTTAAATGGGTTAGCCAAATAGCATTATCTGCTGTAGCAATACATATCGCCTGGTTTCTTTTTGCCAATATCTGTCCGGCATTTCCAGTTAAACGCTCCTCCAAATGGCCTCCAAAGGCATAATATTCCTCGTCAAATAGTTGGATTAAAACACCTGGCTCACTATCGGCAGCCCTGATTTTTTTTAAAATATCAGCAGCAGCATCTGTCCAGGAAAATTGGTAGTCGGATGGGCGGGTACTGCGGTTCCAGGTGCCTTTGATGTCGGGATTGGCATAATCCAATGGCGTTGGTTGGAAAGATTTATGTTCAAATTTCTCTACGGCTTCTAGTAGGCTTTCCATAGCAGCCTGAGTAACTTCATGACGATACAGACAGGCCTTAGGGACTTTCCGCATGGGGAAAGTTCTAGATGCCCATATTGCTCCCGCATCCATTTTTTCGGTCGCCTGCAATAGGGTTACCCCCCATTCTTTTTCTTCCTTCAATATGGCCCAGTCTAAAGAGGAAGCTCCCCGATCGCCTTTGATCCCCGGATGAATGACCAGGCAAACATGATTTTTCCAGATGTTTTCAGGAATCTTCTTTTTCAGGAAAGGAGCAATGATTAGCTCCGGTTGAAATTCCTCAACAGCATTTTCCATGACTACAGCATCAGTGGCGATCTGTACCCTAACCTGATGGTTCAAGCGATCGAGTTCTAACCAAGCACGTTGCGCCAGGCCATTAAATGCCGTTGTTAGAAAAAGGATTTTCATCTATACTGTTTGATTCTTTGACAGAAACGGGATTAACTCATCCCTTCTTTTTCTCTATCGCATCCCGTATTTTCATAGCACTTTCATAATCCTCTTTGGCCAAAACCTGTTTGAGTAATTGTTCTAATTCTTCGAGGGAGTAATCCGCAAGATTGCCCCGTTTATTGGTGAAGGCTTTACTTGGACTATCCAAAACCACGCCAGCAGACTGCATGATTTCCTCTGTAGTGAAAATGGGGCAGCTAAAACGAATCGCAATGGCAATGGCATCTGAAGAACGGGCATCAACTTTCAAAGTGGTGCCGTCTTGCTTTTCACCAATCAAAATGGCATGAAAAACACCACCTACCATTTCCGAAATGACGACTTCTGACAATTTAATATCAGCGGCTTCAAGTGTATTTTTAAAAAGATCATGAGTCAACGGGCGGTTGGGGTGCATCCTTTCCAGTGCAACGGCAATTGCCTGTGCCTCAAAAGGGCCTATGATAATAGGGAGGCGGCGGAAGCCTTGTTGCTCCTCCAGAATAAGCGCATAATTGCCTTTGTGAGATTCACTATTGGCCAACGCGATGATATTTAGTTCAATTTTCTTCATTGAGCTGAATATCCATTTTAATGAAATTGCATAATTCTTCTACATTTGAAAAAGGGGCGATCACCTGACCGCCTTGCAATAATTTAAATAATTTTTGCCCTTCAATTTCAACTGCATAATCCTTGTCAATAAAGACCATTTTTCCTTCATGTTTGATCACTTTTATCTCAAAATGATTCAATGCAAATAGTAGAAAATCTTTAGGATCGTAGTCTTCCATCATCAAAACAAATTTTCAATCATGACAAAAGCGCCATATCCTATACAAAGCAAAGACGATAAGATAATCAACCGACCTTGTATATTTTGATCATTGGTAATTCTTTTTGAAAAAGGCAGGCTGAATATTCCTGCAGCCACCAACATCCCTACAACTGACCCAATGCCAAAAATCAGCAAATAAAGCATACTATTAAAGCTGCCCTGAATTTCTGTCATCACCAGCAATATCATGGCTCCGCTACCGGCCAATCCATGTACCAAACCTACATTGTATGCCAAGTGATGACTGCTCTTGGCATCCATTAATTCCTGCGGTTTATGCCTTTTATTATAATATTGAAACAGCCGGTACAAACCTAACAAAATGAGCATCAACCCAACAATAGCCTCAAAATAACCAAAATAACCATTCAAAAAATTGGCTTTACCAATGATCATCAACAGACCAATTAAAAAAATGGTAGAGGTATGTCCCATGCCCCAATAAATACCGTCTTTTAGCGCCAGTGCTATTCTGTCCCGTTTTGAAACAATGTTTCCCACCGCTACTAAATGATCTGCTTCAAAAGCATGACCAAAACCTACAACAGCGGCAAAAAGCAGTGGAAAAGATGCATCCATAGTATTTTCGTTTTTGTTTGAATTTAGATTTTGGGATGCTCACCTCTCACTTTTCTTCTAGCCGACGAAGCCTCCTCCGATGGCCAAAACCTCTTGCGAATGAACATGGTGTAGTCACCCCCATTCCTATATGTCCAAATGATTAATCACCACCCTATGATTGCCCGTATCGGCGACAACCATCGTTTTCCCCTCTATGCAGACTTGGAAAGGCCAGTACAGACTCCCTTCGGTACTCCAAATCGTATTTTTGTTTTCACTTCCTGTTTTAAAGTCGTCTTGTCCTAAAACATTATTGGCTTCTGTGTCGTGTTTTGTGGGGATCTTTTCAAACCAAAGGATTCTGCTACTGCCAGTATCTGCTACCCATAATCCGTTTTTATAAAAACAGGTATCGTAACACCAGTTCAGGGTATTGGCTTTGGGAAACCACCCAAACTGATTTTGTCCGTTGGCCTCAAAAGAAGGCTGTCCGATAATCACATCAGCTTTTTGGTGAAATGAAGTCTTCCAATCCTGCCACAGAAGCACCCGGTAATATTGAGTATCCGTTATGGCCATTTGCCCATTAGGGCTGACTTTTACAGAGTAGGGCCAAATAGGACCATTATGATCGTAATCCCGCTCATCAAATGCAGGTTTGCCAATGACTTGATCGGCCGCAGCAAAATTTTCGGTAGGGATATTTTCATAATACAAGACCCTACGGTTGCCGGTATCTGCAATCCAGAGCTGTTTGCCATCGGAGAAAACACCATAACACCAGTTTAGTGACTGGGCTGAAGGCGCATGGCTAATGCCTTTAATATTTGGATCGTTACTTTCAAAATCCGGTTGTCCCACAACGATGTCAGCAGCTTGGCCGTCTTTTGTAGGCATATTCTGCCAAATCAATACCCGGTGGTTCCAGGCATCGGCCACGATGAGTTTTTCTCCATCCGACCATATCCCTGAGGGATAAAACAAACTCGATGCACTGACTTTTCCACTTGCATTCCTTCCCGTTTCTTCCTTTCCGGTTTGCCCTAAAACCACATCGGCTTTTTGAAGCTCGGTACGAGGCAATTCATTCCAGATGAACAAACGGTTTTGTGCAGTGTCGGCTACAAATAATTTATTCTTTACCAAAAAAACACCTCTTGGAGCAAGCAAGGGGCTGTCTTCCGCTCCTTTAAATAATTGGATTTTGGTAATGATCTTTTTTAGCGAACCATTTTTTGTTTTATTCATGCTAATTGTTGAGTTCTAACCTCATTCTTTCCAGGTTATCAATTTTCATTTTTATAATGGTTGCAATAGACAAAGCAGTACCTTTGGCTTGTTTTGCTTTTTCTCCTTCAAACAATTCGTCTACTGTCTCATTAAAAAGTACAAGCCAACGCTCAAAATGTGCCTCCTCCAATCGGTGCTCAAGGTGCAAATCCAAATGAATTTCCAATGCATTGTTTTTGTATTTGCCCGCTTGAAATAAAACACTTTCCCAAAAGTCAAAAAGAATGGGCAAATGTTTGGGTAAATCAATCTTAGCCACCTCTAAAAATATCGGAGCTAGTAAGGCATCATCCAGCAATTTCCCATAAAAAACATGCACCAATTTTTCTATCTCGGGTCGAGATTGTATGTCCTGTTTTTTCTCCATTTTTTCTTTAACATATCCTTGGCAGCTGTTCACCAACCAACATATTCACCACCCTTTTGCCACCAATACCGCTGGTTAAAATAACTTGCCGGGGGTGTGTTTCCACCATTTCACCAATAATAGAAGCATTCTGACAATGCGTTAATGATTTTATTTTTTTCAAAAATTCATCGGCTACATCGCCGTCTACAATGGCCAAAAATATACCCTCATTGGCTACATAAAGCGGATCAAGTCCCAATATTTCACAAGCGCCATACACCTGTTCATCAACAGGAATATGTTTTTGGTTGATATCAATACCTAATCTGCTGTCTCTGGCAATTTCAGTCAACACCGTACCGACACCACCTCTGGTCGGGTCTCGGAGTAAATGAATATCATGGCCAAAATCGTCAAGCAATGTTTTTACGATGTGATTTAAATTCCGGGAGTCGCTTTCTATGGTTGTTTCAAATTCCAGTCCTTCCCTCACCGACATAATTGCGATGCCATGGGTGGCCAGATTATCGCTAACGATGATTTTATCACCGGCTTTTACATGGGCAATATCGATAGCTGCCTTTGGGTGAAGGGCCCCTAGGCCTGTGGTATTGATAAATATTTTATCGCCTTTACCCCGCTCTACTACTTTGGTATCTCCCGTTACGACCTGTACCCCTGCCTGATCGCAGGCAAATTTTATCGCCACCAGAATGTCCCAAAATTCTTTCATGGTCAAACCTTCTTCGATGATAAACCCCAAAGAGAGGTATTGTGGAATGGCTCCGCACATCGCTAGATCATTCACCGTGCCATTAACGGCAAGCTCTCCGATATTACCACCAGGAAAAAAGATGGGTGATATCACAAAGCTATCCGTCGTAAAAGCCGTTTTTCCATTCAGATTCAAAGTAGCGCCGTCATGCCGCTTATCCAGTACCTCATTTTTCAATAAATCAAAAACCCCACTATCTAATAGTCGGTTGGTCAATAGCCCTCCACTGCCATGTCCCAATGTGATGACCTCAAAATCCAATTTTGGCATGGGACATTGGAGTTGCATTTTTATTTTTTTCTCTTTATGGCTTTTAACCTCCATGTAATACCGTTTTTTGTGTGTTCTGATTTACTGGGTTTGTGTGTGTGTTTTACCTGGTTGGGCAATCACAAAGCTTGCTCCTCTTCTATTTTTTCCAACATGCCCGAAAAATGGTAATAGGCTGCACAAGCCCCTTCAGAACTCACCATAGGTGCACCAATTGGGCTTTCCGGTTTGCATTTTTTGCCGAAGTGCTGGCACTCAAAAGGTTTTTTAATGCCTTTCATGATTTCACCTGCTATACATTCCTGATTTTCCGGTGCTTCCGGAATATTGACATTAAATTTTCTCTTGGCATCGAATTCGGCATATTTTTCCTTGACTTCATATCCACTCATTGGTATGACTTCCATACCTCGCCATAGCCGATCAGTTACCTCAAACACTTCATAAATGGTATCCTGTGCCATCGGATTGCCTTCTTCCTTGACCATTCTGGAATATTGGTTTTCTACCTTGGCTTCTCCATTTTCCAATTGACGGACCGTCATTAAAATGCCCTGCAACAAATCAATCGGCTCAAAACCCGTTACAACAACAGGAACCTTAAATCGCTCTACCAAGGGGTAGTACTCCAGGGTACCCATAATGGTACAAACATGACCGGCTGCCAAAAAAGCCTGAATATGACTTTCATCATCTTCCATCACGGCCTCTATCGCAGGGGGGACCAATACATGAGATGCCAGAATGGAATAATTCTTTAATCCAAGCCGATGGGCATGCACCACGGACAGGGCGTTTGCCGGAGCAGTGGTCTCAAAACCAACGGCAAAAAAAACGACCTGTTTGTCGGGGTTTTGCTGGGCTATCTTAACCGCCTCTAATGGGGAATATAAAATCCGCATATCTGCGCCATTGGCCTTGGCTTCCAATAAACTTTTTTCAGAACCGGGCACTCGCAACATATCTCCAAAAGAACAGAGAATAACCCCTTTTTCTTCAGCCAGATAAACGGCTTTGTCGATCAAATTTAATGGAGTCACACATACCGGACAGCCCGGCCCATGTACCATATTGATCTCCTTTGGCAACATATTGAGGATGCCGTTTTTAACCAAACTATGGGTTTGACCACCACAGACTTCCATGATCGTCCAGGGTTGGGTTACCGTTTTTTTTATTTCTTCCAAATAGCGTTGCGCTACTTCTGGATCTCTGTATTCTGTTAGGAATTTCATGGTTTATTTTTTTATGGGAAGGAATGTGGTGATCTCTTTTGATCATTTTACTTGTTTTTTTCATCGATACGCCCATTTTTTTTCATTTTTCACCTTCCTTGTCATCGGGCTTGTCATGGGGCTTGCCATCGGGCTTGTCATCGGGCAACCACAAGGGTTGCCCCTACCTGTATTCTTCTTTATCCGGCAAAAATTCCGAAATATTCAACTCTTCTTCCACCTCCCCCATCTCTTCCAAATACCTGAAGGTTTTTTTGGCCTCTTCCTCATCCACGATGCTGATGGCTACACCTACATGCACCAATACATAGTCCCCTTCTTTGGCTTGGGGTACCATTTCCAGACTGGCCTCTTTTACGATACCACCAAAAGTAACCTTCGCCATCCTTACTAATCCATCGTATTTACTTTCAATGGATTTGATTTTACCGGGAATTGCTAGACACATGTTTTTTATGATTGAGGGTTGAATCAGAACTTAGCTTTCAACCATGTTGTGAATAGAGTTGTTTCGCAGGGATAGGGCGATGGGAAAAACGAGAGGTTTTTTTTTCCAATTGTAGCCTTTATTGAGGCGGATAGCATCGCTACCCAAGGAGAAAAAGGCGAAAAGTGGGCAAAAAAGATCCGTTTTAACCTTGTCATGCCCCCTGCGAAACAACTCTTATAAATGATTTTTTAATTTCTTGTATCTGATACCAAACCAATTGTCCAAAGGAAATATTTTCATCATTCGGTGACAATTGCTGGTGAAAATAGAGCTCACAATCTGCCTTCAAGTGATGGATGATCAAATCCACCAATAGGCCATTTTGAAAAACTCCTCCACTAAAAGCGATCTTATTAATTTTCAGATTATTGGCGACTATTTTTATCAATTTCGCCAAAGAAAAATGAAACTTGGCCGCAATAAAGTCAACAGGTTTTCCCTTCCGCAAATCCATTACAATATTGGTCATCAAAGTCTTGGTTGGAATGCGGTAATAATGTGCTCCTTCCATGAAATAACTGGCAGAAAAATCCAGGCCATTCTTTTTAAAATATTGCAAGGCCATCGTTTCTAATTTCATCGCAGCTTCACCTTCAAAAGTTTGCACATCCATCACCCCCAACAAGGAGGCAACAGCATCAAAAATGCGCCCAACACTCGAGGTTTGCAACCGGTTTTCTTTTTGCAATAATTTGGCATAAATCTGCCATTCCGTTTCGGTGAACTTTTCTTTTAAAAGGGCTTCCGCACCCATCACATCCCAACAAGCCGAAAGGGCAGAAATCCGGGGTTCTTTCGGCATCTTATCTCCCAGGATGAAATCAAAATAATCGAAATGATAACACCGTAAAAAATCGCAATTTTCATATTTAAAAAACTCGCCGCCCCAAATCTGCTCATCATCCCCCAAGCCCGTTCCGTCCCAAATGATACCCAATACGGGTTCTTTAGTATGCAATAAATTGTGTTCGCCTAAAATCGCTCCAAAATGGGCAATGTGATGTTGTACTTGTTTAAAGTGGGCCCCCAATTCTTCCGATAAATGTTGTCCATATCGGGTAGAAGGATATTCCGGATGTTTATCGCTTAGAATAATTTCCGGTTTTGAATGAAATAATTTCAACAGATATTGGGCGGTATGTCGATAATTTTCCTGCGTATCATAATGCTCCAAATCTCCTAAATATTGGCTGATGTAGGCATTCCCTTGATGCAAAAGACTAAAGGTACTTTTTAGCATTGCCCCCGTTGCCAAAATGTTTTTCTTCGGTGGTTCCAGCGCAGCATTAATATAGGTTGGTGCCAATCCTCTCGAACGGCGGATGATAATTTGCTGCCCTTTAAATGGCGTAAATTTGAGCACACTATCATCCTGAGGCAGGACTATTCCCCGATTGTTGATCAGCATAAAATCGGCAATTTGAGGGAGCTCTGTAAGGGCCTTTTCATCCTGGAAGATGATGGGTGAATTGCTGATGTTTCCGCTGGTTGCAACGATGGCTCTGCCAAATTTTTGCAACAATAAATCGTAAAGTGGAGTGTATGGCAGCATAGCCCCCACCTGATGCAGTCCAGGCGCAATCGCTGTAGCTACTATGGAAGAATTGGCTCCCTGCTTCAATGCCAAAAGCACAATCGGTGCAATATGATTGCTGAGTGCCGCTGCGGCTTGATCATTTACATCCGCCACTATTTGCATAGAGGAAATATCCGGAAACATCAATGCAAAAGGTTTGTCAGGCCGGTGTTTCCGCTTGCGCAATTCCAGAATAGCCGCTTCATTTTGCGCATCACAGGTCAATAAATATCCGCCAATGCCCTTGATAGCTACTATTTTTCCATCTTGCCAAAAACCTACAACCGAATCAATTATGCGTTCCTGATTACCTGCAATCTTCCGCCGTTTCGAATCGAATAATGTCAATTCAATGGGACAATCCGGACAGGAATTGGTTTGTGAATAATAGCGTCTATCCAATGGATTTTCATATTCATCACTGCAACGCTGACACATCTGAAAAGTATGCATCGTTGTATTTTCCCGATCATAAGGCAATTGATGCACAATAGCATAACGGGGACCACAATTGGTGCAGGTAATAAATGCATAACCCTGTCTACGGTTATGATCAGCCTGTAATTCTGCTCTGCAATCGGCACATAAAGCAAAATCGGGGGTGAGCAACAATTTTGTTTCACCGGAGATTTGGCTGTGAATAATCTGAAAATTTTCAAAGAACTTTTGCGCTGTTTGAAAAATATGATGGCCGGTAATGCAAGCGAGAACCGGTGCTTTTTTCAATAGATCATCACAAAATGCTGTTGCATTATTTGCTTCGGCATTGAATTCAATATGAACGCCATCAATTGAGTTATTCACCCAGCCATTTAAGCCATATTCTTTAGCTAATAAAAAAACGTAAGGGCGAAACCCTACCCCTTGTACCTGGCCCTGAATATGAATATGCCAGGTTTTCATCAGGCAACGACTTCATTGTTGGCTTCCTTTTTTTCTTTTACCTTTTCCAGCAACCAGTTGCACCATTCCTCAATGCCGGTGTTTTGTGTACTGGAAACCTCCAATACTTTAATATCTGGATTGATGTCTCTGGCATCTGCTACGACCGCATCCACAGAAAACGGCAGATAGGGCAACAAATCAACTTTAGAAACCAACATCATTTCGCTGGTCAGAAACATCCGTGGATATTTTTTGGGTTTATCGTCGCCCTCCGTGGTAGCAATCAGCGTCACCCGATAATCTTCCCCCAAATCAAAGGAAGCCGGACAAACCAAATTGCCTACATTTTCAACGATCAATAAATCGACCCCATCGAGATTCATGCTATCCATAGCCTGCCATATCATTTGTGCTTCAAGGTGGCAAATCCCACCGGTCACAATCTGCAAGGCATCCGCTCCGGCTTCCCGCAGACGGTCGGCATCTCGTTCGGTTTCCAGATCGCCTACCAAGATTTTCATTTTTACCTGATCACCAATACGCCGCGCCGTTTCTTGGAGGAGCGTCGTCTTTCCACTTCCAGCTGAAGACGTAATATTGATCATTAAAATGTTTTGTTTAGCCATCTGTTTACGGATGCTTTCCGCTACAAAATCATTGGCTTTTAACAAATGCATCGTGGTATTATCACAGGTAACCGTTCCCCTGGCAGCTTTGGTTGATTTTTGAATTTTATTCATGAATTAACTTTTGCAGTTTGAGTGCATATTTATGGTTCAAGAGTTGGTCTCCATATATGCTCTTATTAAAAAAGACCGTTCAAAATCAATTTCTACCAAGTTAAGCATCAGATTTTGATTAGTGAAGCAATTCTATGGTTTAGAAAACTTTTTCTTTTCAAGAGCATCTTTGAAGGTCAATCTTTTGTGTTAAGGAGAGGTTTCGGCTTCCGTATCAAAGTGCACCTGATGAATGAGCAATTCGGTACCTTTGACTACATTATTGTTAGGAATGCCACATTGAGCGCAGGCAAATTTGTAATTTTCGATAGTGGTATTGGCATCACAAGCTGCACAATAGATCTCGATAGCTACCGTTTCCACATTTAGTTTGACACCCTGGAATTTTTCTTCTGCACTGGTCACCGCTTCAAAGGCATTTTGCATCAGTAAAGGTTCCACATTCGACAACATGCCTACCTTCAGATCAATGGCGGTCAGTGTTCCAAGTTCTTCTTTTGAAAATTCCTCCTCCAGGGTATTAAAAATACTTCTGACTAGTGATATTTCATGCATTTGTCAACTGAGTTATTGTGCTGCAACAGCTTCTTTGAGTTTCGCCAGCATCTCGAGGTGTCTATCCGCCTCTTCCAGCATGCTTGTTTCTTTTACTAAAACCTTTACCTCTTGTGCTTTGGCCAACATGTCGCTATAACGATCCTTGTTAAATCCTTCACCGGCATTGCTGACGTTCCAACTGGCTTCTAAAAAATTGAGCAAAGAAATGGCCCTTTCATAAGGATGGTTTTCCGTGCGCACACTTAATGCTTCTCCATAATAGAAAATGGCTTTGTCATAATTATCGGAGTGAATGGCCGGTGGAAATTTCATCAGCGCATTACCAAAATTATTACAAATCATACCATATTCATAAGGATGGGTTGTTTTGGTATAGAAATTCAATGCCTCTTGAAAAGAAGCCGAAGACACTCCTGCCCAGATCCCCCGCTTTTTGTCTTCGGCAGGCATTTCTGCATACAATATGGCTAGGTTGTGATGAATATCTGCAAAGACATCAGGCGTGACATCTTGACGGAATATTTTCAGGGCCAGTTGGTAGGCATCAATGGCCGGTTTGAAAAATTGAGGATTGCCATTTTGAGCCCAGGTATATAACAAAGTGCCTTTCCGTAGGTGGGCATTTCCGGCAAGTTCCTCCAGTTCTTCTTCTTCAAAGAGGCTGATCGCCTTGGTAATATATCCCAGGGATTCCGTAAAGCTTTCTGAAATATTGGCGATGTGTGCTGCATCAACGTACAACAAACCAGCTTCTGCTTTGCGATCGTTTTTTTCAAAATACTGCAACACTTCCCATAAAGTATCCTTCAATCTTGCCAATAACCCGGTATCATAAGGTACGGTCAGTTTTTTCATCCAAACATTGGTCAGGACCACTTTTAAGCCATATTTAGCATCTTCGGAAATGGCTTCTTCGATACTGGTTTCCAACATGTTTATGGCCTGCTCCAATTCACCGGCGTCGAGCAATAAGGTTGCGAAGTGTTTGACACTAAATGCCTTATATTCACTATTTGGCGCCAGGTCTAAGGCTTTTTGATAAAAATCTGCCACTTCAGAAAAGGAAATCTGCTCGTCCAGGTAACCATAATGCCTGACGGTGGCAGCATTGTGTTGAACGCGGTACCATTCGAAAGCATCAGTCTGCCCCTGAGGTTTCAACAGTTCGGCCAATACTTCGGCTTCTATCTGGTAGCCATGTTGCAATCGATTGACCATGCCAATATCAAATTGTAGCTGTTCATTATCTTTGAGATAAGACCAGGCTTTTTCTCCATTGCCCAATTTACTGAACACCAGTCCAAGCAGCTGTTCCTTATCAAAATCTAATGGATTGGGAAGCAAATATGGAGGGCCAACATTGTGCCAATCAATAGGCTGCAAAATGCCTTTTGAATTCACAATCAAACTGTTTCCGCTCGACTCCGGAACGACCTCCATGGAATCAAAAACGCTAACCAACTCGGAAAGGCGATCCACAGCATTAATTATTTCGTTTACAGTCTCTATCTTTTCAGTTGTCGCAAAAATGGAAAACATCATAGTTTGTTTTTAAGGTGCCCCGTGAATCTTTTCGAATGCCGCGTTGCAGAATTTCAGCAAAAGTCAACGCTTTTTTTTCTGAATGATAAGTATCTATTTTCCGGCAAATAAATCTAAATGGATTCGCAATATCTACATAAATCATCGTCAAATGCCACAGGCTTTTTCTTTCTTCCAGGTAGTATATTACCTCGGTATTTCTCAACCAGCTGTCTTCTTCCAATAAGTGCATGTCGGATTTGTTACCCGAGGTTTCACTGACGATCGGAAATGGCAGGTCAGATGAAATACGCATAATTTTTTTTCTTAAAGGGTCGAGTTTCAGGGGTCGAGTTTCAGGGGTCAGGGGTCAGGCTCCATATATCCCGCCCCCTGACACCTGACACCTGACCCCTGAAACCTGACTCCTGACCCCCTGACTCCTGAAACCTAATTCCTGGCACTACAATTTCACATTCAATATGCCTAAACCGGGCTGTAATTCATAATTCAACTCACGGTCAGTATCATCCAGTTGGTTGTCAATTATCATCTCATGCAGGGCAATCGCTTTATCTCCTTTCAAATTCCGGTCTTTCAACATGTGCTGACTAGCCTTATGTAATTTTTTAAACAATTCATCGCTCACCGGTGCAAGCAAAAGTGATTTTTTATCCGCATAATAAACAGCATAGGCATTATGATCATCACCAAAAATCTGCTCGACAATTTCATGATCAATCTGCAAATGGGAAGCCTTCAACCGAAGGAATCCTTTCGATTGCTCTTTTTCCTGCTCCGGAGGTTTAAAATTTGGTGGCGGGATAAACATAGATCAACAATTTTAACTCTAAGGGCTTGTTTTGAAGTCGGCTTTTGTAGCGTAAAGTATCATCGAAAGAGGGATTCTTTGCAGCCAAATCGTTGGCCGCCAAACATCTCTAAGACGATTCAATGCACCTCTAATTCCTCTAATAACAAATTTACAACTTTATCACCTCCCTTCATTGCAGCATCTGTCATGCCGACATTAAACCGAATATCATCGATAGCAATAAGGTAAACCTCAATGTTTTCAGGATAATCATCACCCAGCATTTTTTTTGCATAGGAAAGTGCCTGGTCCCATTTCAAGCTGTGCAGGAATACCATTGGATCATCCTGGATTTGAGCGTCTATTTCCGAGGCTGGTAATTTGAAGATAGTACCTACAGCCTCACCGGAATTAAGAACGGCATCGATCAGGATTATCCTGGGATGTCCTTGTAATTTGAACAAGATTTCAAATGCAGCAGTCCCCATGTCGAAAATGCTGATGTTTTCTGGCTCTCCCAGCTTCTCTTTTAATTTTTCAATCACATAAATACCCACGCCATCATCTTCCCGTACGGGGTTGCCAAAACCAAGCACTGCTATTTTTCCCAAAGTTGTATTCGTACTTATTGTCATGCCTCAATTTAGTAAAAATTTCCTGTTATTGTTCAGAGCATGTTTGTTTGAAGACCAAACACGTGCTCAAAAAAATGCCCGTCAGCTCGACGTTGACGGGCATTATACCTAAAACCAAGAATTCTACGTGCCTTCCGAAGAAAGCTTCAGCGCAAGCGTAAGTTTGACCTCCAAACATGCACTAAATCTTATAATTTAAATTTCGCCAGTTGTTTACCCGTCTTGTTGTCATGTGCATGCACCGTACAAACAAGACAAGAGTCAAATGAACGAGCAACCATGCCCACTTCAACTGGGTCATGTGGATCCTCGATTTCTGTGCCTTCCAATGCCGATTCAATTGGACCAGGATTACCATCTTTATCATTCGGACCTACGTTAAAAGTAGTAGGTGCAACGATTTGATAATTTTCGATAACCCCATTTTTGATTTTAATCCAATGAGCCAAGGCACCACGGGCAGCTTCAGTAGCTCCCCATCCTATTCCATCTCTCTCTGTTGGTTTGATGTAGAACTCATCATCCAACCGAACTTGGCTCAACCACTCATTCATCATCATATAGAGCCTTGGTGCTTCATGCATCCTGGAAAGTACCCGGGTGAATACTGATGGCCCTAATTTTTCCATAATATCACCAAATAGCGGGTCGCGGAATTGGTGTTCTTTATTTGCTGGGTTAGCAGCCATAATGACCCTTGCTAAAGGTCCAGTTTCTGCAGCATGCCCCATAAAGCGGGGAGATTTTGCCCAACTGTATTTATCACCTACATTTACGTTATGTAGATTTTTGATATCCGTTGACGTAGTAGGTATGGGCTCGTCAAATGGATGCAAGCCGTCAGTCTGGTTTTCATACCAGGCGTGTTTTACATCCTCCGAAACCAATTTTTGATCTGCATCATAATATTTCTTGCCATCCCAAAAACCAGACGGGCTAATGGTAGCAGGATTTCTACCCTCTATCGTCGGCTTATTGTACATGTCTTTGTGCAGGTAGGTTCCCCAAGCGAGGAATTTACCTACTCCCTGACCAAATTTGTCTAATCCAAATTCCAAACCGGCACGGAGGAATAAACCCAAATCGCTATTGCGGTGTGATTCATTTTCTTCCAGCCAGGCCATCATATCATCCCAGGACTTGATTTGCATATACCGCTCGATAGAACAACCCAACCAAATAGGTTCCAGCCAATCATTGCGAAATTGATTCATAATCGCATGGGCACGGGTAATGTCTTTTAAGGTAGGTGCACACATCACTCCACCGGGAATCATATAACTAGAGTGCGGCCATTGGCCACCAAATAAGGCATATACTTCCACCGGACGACCACTGGCGGTAACGCCCTTTTGGAACGAGGTACCCACGTATGCCGCAAACCTTTTTACAACTTCCTGATACAGGGGTTTGTTGGCAAATTTTTTATTCGCCATATCGGTAGCAAAAATGGCATAAAACCATCTTGGGATACTTTGAGAAGTTTCAGCTGCCTGACCAATAGACCGCATCAAAAGTGCATTGGGTGGTAAAGTTGTTTTCCAGGCTACATCCAATGCGGAGGATGCACAATATAGGTGAGAACCACCACAAATCCCACATGCACGCGGGGTCACAATCAGTCCGGCTTGTGGATCCTTTCCAGCGAGGATTTTTTCAAATCCGCGAAACATTGCTGCCTGAGTATGTGCACGGGTAACCACCCCATTTTCCATATAGACTTTCACATCCAAATCTCCTTCTACCCGTCCGACCGGTGATATATTCAGTTCTTTTAAAGCCATTTTTTTTAATTTAAGAATTGTAAGTGAATAAATTCTATACTATGCTACTTCTATTTGGATGTCGCCTTAATAGATTTATCAGAAGGCATTAATTTTCCAATTCCCGCTTTGAAATAATAGCCTAGTTTACTTTCTCCTGTCGGAACATCTTGCGGTAAGAATCCCAGGTATTTCAAAGTCTTAAATACACTTCCTTTTTTCAAATCATGGTGCGGAAATCCCGGTTCGGTACATCCCAAACAAGGGTGATTCACTCTTGTCTTACTGGATTGTCTATTCCAAAGGATACGGTTACAGCTTGCATGTGTCATTGGTCCACGACAACCTACTTCGTAAAATAAACACCCGCCACGTTTTCCAAAATGGCCATCAATCTTTTCAGCAAAACTCCGGACATTTGGACAACCGGTTTGTACAAAATCTGTAAAGAAAGTCTTTGGACGATGATAATCATCTATCAAAACATCGCCAATCCGGCCTGTAGAAATGGCCACCAAAATTTGGGTAATCCAATCCGGGTGAGCCGGACAACCTGGAATATTAATAACTGGTAAGCCACCCTTAGATACAAAACCTCCACCTAAATAGCCACCTTTATTCTTCTTATGGAACTGCATCCCTGTAGATTCACTGGGATTAGGCGGGACAGCAGGAATTCCACCCCAGGTAGCACAATCACCTATAGCCACTACATATTGTGCCGCTTCAGACAATTCCTTGACCCAATCTTTCATCGGTCGTTCAGCAAAGAGATTCATATCGCCAGTACCGTTGGGTCCTTCCACAACCGTGCCTTCAAAAACAAAAATATCTAATTGGGTTTTCCCGGAAATACAGTCGTTCATCAGGTCCGAAACCTGTTTTCCAATTTCAAGTCCAATTGTTGGGTGCCAAAGTATGTTGATGCCAAAATCGACGATCAGTTCAATAACTGTCGGTTCTTCGGCATTGAGAAAAGACATGGTGTTGCCGCTGCAAGCACCTCCTTGTAACCATAAGACATTAGCCATAGTGGAAGTTTTTGTATTATGCTTATATAATTTTATACATCCAGTCAAGTCCAGAATTCTGTATTACACAGAAATATAAAACCAAATATAAGCAACGAATTCCGGATTAGAAAGAATTTTCTAATACTTTTTAGAAAAAAATTTCTAATTGCTTGAAAACTTACTCTAATTCAGGGCTCACGCTTGTTTTTTAATTAAAGCCACAAAGTGAAGGTGTATGTTACCGCATAGGGTTTCTTTATTTAGACGACAGGTCATTTTCTCCAGGATTAGAAAGCAGCTTATTATACCCTCTCTTAAAATAAAAACTCAATTTGCTTTCTCCTTCAGGTGTTTCTTTGGGCAGAAATCCCAAATATTTCATCGTTTTAAAAATGCTCCCCTTTTCTAAATCATGGTGTGGAAAACCAGGTTCTGTGCAACCAAGGCAGGGATGGTTGGCCCTGGTTTTGCTCGATGTTCGATTCCAAAGAATACGGTTACAACTCGCATGAGTCATAGGTCCACGGCAGCCTACTTCATAAAACAAACAGCCGCCACGTTTACCAAATGCGCCTTCTATTTTATTATTGAAGCTACTTACATTGGGACAACCCGTTTGAACAAAATCCGTAAAAAAGGTCTTCGGCCGGTGGAAATCATCCAAAAGGACTTCATGCATTCGCCCTGTGGCAATGGCTACCAGGATTTGGGTCATCCAGTCGGGATGAGCTGGGCATCCTGGTATATTAATGACGGGGAGACCACTTTTGGTAACAAAATCTTTGCCCAGATAGCCTCCTTTATCTCTTTTGTGGAACTGTACGCCTGTTGATTCGGTCGGATTTGGTGGAACGGCGACAATGCCACCCCAAGTAGCACAATCGCCAATAGCTACTACATAATTGGCTACTCTGGCCATATCGTTTACCCAATCCTTCATGGGTCGGTCGGCAAAATAATTCATATTGCCCGTACCATCAGCACCCTGAATGACCGTTCCTTCAAAGACAAAAACGTCGACAGAAACTCGTCCGGAAAGCGCATCATTTAACACTTCTTTTACCTGCTCTCCAATTTCCAAACCAATCGAAGGGTGATAAAGGATACGTATGCCAAAATCAGTGACCAATTCAATAACTGTAGGTTGTTCAGCATTGAGAAAAGACATTGTATTTCCACTACAAGCACCACCTTTCAGCCAAATCAGGTTCGTCATACACTTTAATCTTTGGTTTTCCCAAATGAAATCACCACCCCGTTTAAGAGCTTCATGTTTGGAGGCCAACCGTACGCTTGCGCTGAAGCAAGCGAGGAGCATGGGCTGCAAACAAGCTCTAAGAAGGATGCTTAATTAGAGGAATAATCAATTGTTCAAACTCTCTTTTACCCGCTTCAGTGAAATATGGATAAACCAAATTCCAGACCATCTCTTTGAATTTTTCCGGTGTAGGTATTCCATTTATCCCTCTGGCCGAATTCTGGGCATGCCAAAAAGAAATCATGACCCAAATTGAATTAGCCAGGTTGTCGTATAATCCTTCGCGAAGTTCTTTAATAATTATACCTCTTCGTTGATTGAAATCAAACCGCCTGCGAATCTGGCTAATCATTTTACTCACATGATGTTGGCGTTTTGAATGAATGGAGGGGCTCATCCTTTCAATTTCTAATAAATCAAGAAAGTAAAAGGGATATTTTTGGAGGAAAGAAAAATATTTAGATAGTTGATAATCAAAATCTATTAGGTTAGGGAAAAGCCGATAGGCAGACAAAATTTCGGTAATATCATCATCCAAATTTTCATTAACCGCTTCTATTATGGCTTCCTTATTTTTAAAATGATAGGCCAGATTTCCCACACTAATACCTATTTCATCAGCGATCTGTTGTAAACGTACATTGGCTAGCCCATTTTCGTTGAACAACTGAATGGATGCGATTAAAATTTTTTGTTTGGTGTTTAAGTCTGCCATTTTAAATGGAAATTTCTTTATTGCGATCATTTATTTATTGGGGAGTGCGCTTATTTATCTGGTACTTGGTTTCTGCCGCACTAGCTGGGGCATAGTTTAAAGTCTTCAATATTTACTTTCAAAGTACCTCTTTGGTCTTTTGCTGCCAGACGTCTCATATACCAGGCATTTAATTCTGCTCTGTCTTTACAACTATGACGGGAAATAACTCTTTTTATCAACTTTTGAGGCTCCTGGAAATGGGCAAAAACCAGCTGTATTTCCCACATTCCGTCTCTTTTTACAATATTTTCAATCACAGCGGTATCTCTGAGCCACCAATCATCAGAAAGAAAAGCCATATCAGTCGAAAAGCCGGGCTTCTCTGTAAAATGCTGGTTGTCCAGCAAGTTAAGCAGCTCGTTGTAAGCTTTTTCGTCAAGATTGAAATTTTCCATTAATTGCTTTATCAAAAAAAGAAATCTTCTACGACAAACAAATTTAATCAAAAAAGAGAAGGATTAAAAACCATTTGGTGCATTTAGCATTTGTTGGTACTCCATCTCCCCCATTTTGGTAAAATAGGGAAACAATAGGGCCCAGATAGCAGCTTTATAACCTTGTTCATCTTCAACAACTTCAGCTCTTACCATTCTCTGTATCGGCCAAAAGTCAATAGTCATCCATATTTGAACGGAAAGTTTTTCATAAATGCTCGCCAAAGGTTCGGCAATCAATGCTCCCCGGGAAACATTAAAATCAATCATCGTTTTCAATTGACTAACCCGCCAATCTATCTGCTGGCGGTGTACTTCTGCAATTTCCGGATAAGCACGGGCGATTTCCAAAGCATCCAAGTAATAAAAGATGTATTCTTGTTGCAGTGCAAAAATCCGGCTGAACAACCTATCCATGTAATCAAAAAGAGGAACAGTGAGGTATTCTGCCAACAATTCTTTTTGCCTTTTTGCCAATTTGATATACAATGCCATTACTATGGCCTCTTTGTTTTCATAGTGGTAGGCCATGTTGCCTATACTTACAAAAGCTTCATCAGCAATGTGTTGCAAACGAACATTAATCAGCCCATTTTCATTAAATAGCTTTAAAGCAGCTCCCGGAATTTTTTGTTTTGTACTGGCCATAATCGCCGAAAAATTTACCAGAGTTGTTTTTACTTGAAAAAAAAACCAATTTAGGGTATTTTAGACATACTCTTAAAGTATAACTTATGAAATGGCTGTATTTATCCGTTTTTTTAATAACGACAATAACGAGCTTGTCGGCTCAAAACAGATCATCCTTAAGAGAGATAGAACCGACTCAGCCCGATTATGAAAATGTGCATGTCCAACCCCTTTATACGGACTCTACGACCAGTACCTTTCTTGTTTTTGTAAAAAAAGAGGTCCCCAAACACTACCATGCCTCTCATACCGAACAGGTAATGGTCCTGGAAGGAAAGGGCCGGATGCAATTGGGAGAAAAGGAAATCATGGTTAAAAAAGGAGACTTTATTGTGATTCCCGCCGGTACACTTCACGCTGTCCGGGTCATAGGCCGTAAGCCGATGAAAGTACTCTCCATTCAAAGTCCTGAATTTAAAGGAGAAGACAGAATTTTTGTCGACAATTGAGCTGTCATTAAAACAATTAATTTCTCGTAGTCGTTTTATTGGAATCTTGAAAATCATTTATACTGTTTTATGCACGATATAGAGCCATATTTTCACTGGCGAGACAAATACATTGCCTCCGAAGATTCCCGGTCTCCTTTTTATGGGCAGACCTATGAGGAATTTCGCTTTACGCAAAAAATCTATAACTACTATATTCATCCTCAATGGGATGCTTTTGGTTCCAGTACTCTTTATTTAAAGGTGCTCTACACCAACTATGAAAAAGGCGTCACCATTATGGAAATGATCGGTGAATGGAACGATTGCCTGCACAATGATGTCATGTACCTCAAACGTGATGTCATTGACCCCATGATTAAAGAAGGCATCACCAAATACATCCTGGTTTGCGAAAATGTACTCAACTTTCATGGCTCTGACGACAGTTATTATGAAGAATGGTACGACGATATCAAAGAAGAAGACGGCTGGATCTGCCTGCTCAATACCCTTCCTCATGTAGAGGATGAGATGAAAGAATCCCAACTACAATACTACATCAACTTCGGTGGCAACTTCAACGATGTCAACTGGCGGCCGCAAAAACCCAAACTACTCTTCCGCGCTGTCGATGCTATCCTCAAAGGGGAAACCAAGCGACTGGCATTTTAAGGCTTTACAACTTTACCGCCCGGTTCCACCCAGCGCATCAAATAATCCATCAGAATCGTCCTCAAATGCCTGCTCGTATTTTCACCCTCATAAATACCATGAGACCGGTTGGGATAAGGCATCACCTGGAAGATTTTATTTTGCTTGATCAATTCATTGACTAAAACTTCCGAATTTTGGTAGTGCACATTATCATCCCCGGTACCGTGTACCAGTAAAAGGTTTCCTTCCAGATTTTTGGCATAGGTTATTGGTGAACCTTCTACAAAATCTTCCATATTTTCCTGCGGCAATCCCATGTATCGTTCCTGATAGATATTGTCGTAATATAACTGATTGGCAACCGGTGCAACAGACATGCCCGTCTGGTAAATTTCCGGATATTGAAACAACAAATTCAACGTCATGGAACCACCGCCGCTCCATCCCCAAACGGAAATGCGATCCGGATCGACAAAATCCCACTCCAATATCTTTTTAGTAGCCATGGCCTGATCACGTGCATTAATCCGGCCAATATTCCGGTATATGCTTTTTCGCCATTCCCGGCCTTTGGGGCTAGGCGTCCCACGGTTATCCATCGTAATGAGGATGTACCCTTTCTGAGTCAACATCCAATGCCATAGGTTGCCTTGCCAACTATCCGTAGCCGTTTGACCAGCTGGTTCTCCATACACATAAAACAACACGGGGTATTTTTTCTTAGGATCAAAATTAGGAGGTTTGATCATGTAGCCATCCATCGTCACATCATCCTCTGTTTTTACCTGGAAAAATTCGGCTGGTGCGACCTCTAATAAATCAAAATTGTGGCGATAACTTTCGTTACCCACCAACAATCGCACCTGTTCATGGCCCGGCAAGCGGATCAATTCCTTAATAGGTGGGGTATGAATATTGGAGAAATTGTGAAAAGCATATTTACCTCCAGGGGCAATCTGGTAGCTGTGTGTACCTGGCTGACTGGAAGGACTAAGTCGCTCGGCTTTCCCTTTTTTAAACATCGGAAGCCGGTACAGATAACGCTGGGTCGCATTGTCAGGAGAAGCGATAAAATACACCCATCCTCCCTCTAAATCAAGCTCCTGAATCGATATGAGATCGTAGTCTCCCTCAGAGACCAAGGTTTCGGTTTTTCCATCTTTACTAATTAGATATAGATGACGCCAGCCATCCTTCTCACTAGTCCAGGTAAAGGCCTCTCCTTGTTTTACCCATTTCCAGTCTTCTTCATCAACGGCATCAATCCAGGCGCTATCCCTCTCTGTATAAATATTAGTCGCCTCACCCGTAGCGGCCTCACAACGCCATAGCCGCATTGTATTTTGTTTGCGATTGAGCTGCTGAACCAATAATTCCCGGCTGTCTACACTCCACTGCATCCGTGGGAGGTAATGCTGCTGATTATCTCCCGGAATTTTCATCCATTGAATGTTTCCCCCTTTAGCTGAAATAACGCCAATCCGACAGGCTGATGGACGCTCCCCTACCTTTGGGTATTGCACCGGAATGGTATAGGAATAAATAGAGTCGGTATTATTGATCATCAAAAAATCCCGGATGTTCTTAGCATCTACCTGCCAAAAGGCAATATGTTGCCCATCATCGCTCCACCGGAAACCATCCCGACACCCAAATTCCTCTTCATAAGCCCAGTCAAAAGTTCCATTGATCAGGGTTTTAGAACCATCAGTAGTCAAGGGAGTGACCTTGCCGTCAGCCAAATTTTCAACATAAAGGTTGTGCTCACTAACGTAAGCGATACGTTTGGCTGCTTTATCAAATTTGGCAAACATCAAAGAAGCTTCTGGCATGTCTTTACCAATTTGGTGGAGTTTTCCTGTTGTAAGATCAAGCACCCAATAATCCCCCTTCGTATGATAACGCCATACCCTGCGCGTATTGGTAAATACCAGCAGTTTCTGTTTGTCTTCAGACCAACGATAATCAGAAATATTTAGCGGGCTCTCTTTACCTTCCGGAATCAATTGATTAGCGGCTACCAACACGGCTCTTTCTCCACTTTCCGTATCATAAGCTACTATTTCCCGGGCACCAGCGCCCATTTCAGCACTTTCCAGCGTGGTATATGCACTGCCTTTATCCAACCACCGAGCTGGACCAAAATAATCCATCGAAAAATCCTTGGATTGATAAATACGGTCGATAGTAAGCTGACTTGAGTCAATTTCCTGACTAATCAACGTCTGCTGGAGTGTTACACTGCATAATACGAGCAGGAATACCTGAATGGCTTTAATATTCATATTCTTGATTTTCTTTTGTTTACCTTTGTATGCTCAAGTTATGAAGATAAATAATTGAACGAATAATTTATGCATAAATCCGGATTCATCAATATTATAGGCCGTCCCAATGCCGGAAAGTCAACCCTCATGAACGCACTGGTGGGTGAACGTATGTCGATCATCACCAGCAAACCACAAACTACCCGCCACCGCATCATTGGTATTTTGAGTGGAGAGGACCACCAAATGGTTTTTTCAGATACGCCCGGCATCATCGAAGATCCAGCTTATAAGATGCAGGAAATGATGAATAGCTTTATCAGAACAACCTTTGAAGATGCAGATATCATGCTTTTTGTCACCGGCGTTGATGAAAAATTCAAAGCCGATGATCCGATCATAGCGCAATTAAAGAAAGTGGAAGCCCCACTATTTCTAGTCCTCAATAAAACGGATTTAGTCAAACCGGAGCAGGTGTTGCATTTGATTCAATTTTGGAACCAATTGATCCCCTTTCGGGAAACGATACCCATTTCTGCCTTAGAGCGAAAAAATACCGACGTGCTTTTCCAGCTGCTGTTGGATAATCTGCCCGAAGGCCCTGTTTATTATCCCAAAGATCAGCTCACTGACCGGCCCGAGCGCTTTTTTGTAAGTGAAATCATCCGCGAAAAGATTCTTTTGCTTTACGAACAGGAAATCCCCTATTCCTGTGAGGTCATTATCACCGCTTTTAAAGAAGAGAAAACCAATAGCGGCGCAGACATAACCCGCATCAGTGCTGAAATCTATGTGGCACGCAAAACTCAAAAATCCATTATTATTGGCAAGGGCGGTAGTGCTATCAAAAAACTAGGCACTTTGGCCCGAAAAGACCTGGAAACTTTTCTCGAACAAAAAGTCTTCCTCGAATTGTTTGTAAAAGTAAAAGATAATTGGCGGGATGACGAGCGCATGTTAAAGCATTTTGGGTATCAGGGGTAGTTTTCTTTTTGTACCTTTGCCAACTTATTCAAAAAAGAACAAAATGGGCAATATTGTAGCCATAGTGGGCAGGCCAAATGTGGGAAAATCAACCCTTTATAACCGATTGATTGGAGAGCGACAAGCCATCATTGACAACACCAGCGGAGTAACACGCGACCGCCAGTACGGTTCCAGCTACTGGAATGGAAAAACGTTTACGGTCATTGATACCGGTGGCTTTGTAAAAAATTCCGAAGATATTTTTGAGGCTGAAATCCGGTCACAGGTAGAAATCGCTATTGAAGAGGCGTCAGTCATCATCTTTATGGTTGATGTCACTACCGGCATCACCGATCTGGACGAAGAAATCACCGGCATGTTGCGGCGTACGGATAAGCCAGTATTACTTTGTGTCAATAAAGTCGACAATAGTCAACGGCAGATAGAAGCCAATGAGTTTTGGAGCATGGGTTTTGAGGAGACCTTTTTTGTCTCTTCCATGACTGGCAGCGGTACCGGAGAAATCCTGGATACACTGACCGATAAAATTGAAGAAGAAAAACCCCTGGATTCTGATATTCCCAAAATAGCTATCGTTGGCCAACCTAATGTCGGCAAATCTTCTCTTACCAATGCCTTATTGGGTGAAGAGCGCAATATCGTTACGGATATCGCCGGTACCACCAGGGACTCCATTCATACCAAGTATACCAAATTTGACAAGGAATTTTTGCTCATCGATACTGCGGGGATCCGTAAAAAGAGCAAGGTGCACGAAAACCTGGAGTTTTATTCTGTCATGCGGGCCATCAAAGCGATCGAAGATGCCGATATCTGTATGCTGATGATCGATGCCCAAACCGGCGTGGAATCCCAGGATATGAGTATCCTGCGATTGGCTCAACGCCGCAACAAAGGACTCGTCATTTTGGTCAACAAATGGGACCTAAAGGACAAAGAAACCAATACGGCCAGGGATTTTGAACAGGAAATTCGCTTAAAAATAGCGCCATTCAATGACGTCCCGATTGTCTTCATCTCAGCATTGGAGAAACAACGTATTTTCAAAGCCGTGGAAATGGCGCTGGAAGTGCACGAAAACCGCAATCGCAAAATCAAAACCTCCGCCCTCAATGAAGTGATGCTCGAAGCCATCGAACGCTACCCTCCCCCAGCACATCGGGGCAGGCTCGTCAAGATCAAATACGTTACTCAACTGCCTACCTATTATCCGGCCTTTGCCTTTTTCTGTAACAACCCCAAACACGTCAAGGAAAATTATAAAAACTACCTGGAAAACCAATTGCGCAAGCACTTCAACTTTTCCGGTGTACCCATTGGCGTATTTTTTAGACAGAAATAAAGGCAACGTAATAGCGGCACTCACCTATGAGCAGACTCAAACACTGTTTTAATAAATTACAATTTTTTAATCGACAATGCCATTTACTGATACCAATATTCCTGACCTGAAGATATTCGAACCGAAAATTTGGGATGATGGAAGAGGCTATTTTTTTGAAGCATACAATCAAAAAACCTTTGTCACAGCGGGAATCACCAGCGAATTTGTACAAGACAATCAGGCCCGCTCCTCCTTTGGCGTATTACGTGGTTTGCATTATCAGGTAGCCCCTTTTGAACAGGCCAAACTGGTACGGGTCATCGAAGGAGAAGTGCTGGATGTCGCGGTTGATCTGAGACCAGAAAGTCCCACTTATGGAAAATCCTTTAGTATTCTCCTGAGTGCAAAAAATCAAAAACAACTCTTTGTTCCTCGTGGTTTTGCTCACGGTTATGCTGTTTTGAGTGAAACAGCAACGTTTTTTTATAAATGTGATAACTATTACTCCAAGGCCCACGAAGGGGGTATTCGTTTCGATGACCCCAAGCTGAATATCGACTGGAACATAGCGCTGGATCAAGTCATCCTGTCGCCCAAAGATGAGCTACTTCCGCAATTCGGGAATCACCGCAAAGATTAATGACATGAACCACCGACCAAAACTACTCATTACCGGTGCCAGTGGCCAAGTGGGTGCTGAATTCCAAGCTTTGGCCGACCAGTTTCCTCAATTCGATTTTCATTTTACCACCCGTAAGGAGCTCGACATTGGCGAGGTTCAGCAAGTTCGTGAGCTATTTGAAACCCAACACTACGATTATTGTATCAATTGTGCCGCGTATACGGCTGTTGATCTGGCGGAAAAAGAGCGAGAACTGGCTGAGAAAATTAATATCACAGCCGTAGAAAACCTGGCCACCATTTGCGCAAAGCAACAAATACCGTTGATCCATTTTTCAACCGACTATGTTTACCACGGCTCCCAGAATAGGCCCTTTTGTGAGGATGATCCAACTTTTCCGGAAGGCATATATGCGGCCACCAAACTTGCTGGGGAAGCCGCCGCGCTGAAGTTGAATGCCCATACCATGATCATCAGAACATCCTGGGTGTATTCGCCCTTTGGTCATAATTTTGTGAAAACCATGCTCCGACTCGGCCAACAGCGGCCGGAATTGAGCGTCGTATTTGATCAGGTAGGTACCCCTACTTATGCTTATGATCTGGCACTCGCCGTTTTAAACATTTTGCAACAAGTGACTCAAGGCAAGATTACGGCTGATCAATTGTCCGGGATTTTCAACTATAGCAATGAAGGTGTGACCAGTTGGTATGACTTTGCCTTAGCCATATTTGAAATCAGAAACCTGAATTGCGCAGTGGTACCCATTGAGAGTAAGGACTATCCCACACCTGCATCCCGTCCTTTTTACAGCGTTTTAAATAAAGGCAAGATAAAGCGCACCTTTGACTTAAATATTCCACACTGGCGGGATCGGTTAATGCATTGCCTGGACAGGCTTCCAAAAACCATTTCCTAAACTAGCTGTTTTATTAATAATTTTTGCCTTTCTACGTTTGATCATTAACACATATATGCCAACATGATTTTGCATCAATTTGCCAAAAGCATAGGACGAACTCGTTGAAAGCTCAATATTGTAAGCCAAAATACATCAAGTTTATTCGATAATCCTTAATTTGGTAGGTAAGTGCTTGTTTAGAGGTCGGGTTTGATGGTGAAAAGCATCATTTTTTTGATGCTACAAGGCTTTTTTTGAAGTTCATACCCAAAGGTACGGACAAGAAAAGTAACGAAGTATCATCGAAAAAAGGATGTTTTGTAGCCCAAGGTTTGACCTCCAAACATGCACTAAGTGCTTGTTTTGCCGAAAATTATCTGGGATTAAGTGATTCATTTTTCACTTTTTTTACCTCTGTAAACCAAATTTATACTCCCTGAGAAAAATAAAATACCATATATGCCTAGTGTATTTAAATATCCTCTAGCCCTGTTATTCACGCTACTCTCTATTCCGCTCCTCCAGGCAACACACAATCGGGCAGGAGAAATCTCGGTTGAACAGGAAGGTGATTGTACCACCAGTCTAACGGTCAAAGCCACCATAGTGACTTACACCAAAGCCAGTAGTCGACCTGCCGACCGGGATACCCTGACCATTTGCTGGGGCGATGGGATATGCGAACGCGTGGCCCGCGTAAACGGAATTGGTAGCCCACCCCAGGGTGAACCCCTGGAAAATGACACAAAAAAGAATATCTATTGTGGGTTTCATACCTATACTGCCAGAGGTACTTATGTTATCTCCATGACTGACCCCAACCGAAATGGAGGCATCATTAATGTCAACCCACCAAACTCCGATCAGGTTAAGTTTCATATACAAACAACTTATACTATTCCCAACCCACAGTTTCAGGGATGTAATGATACCCCTATCCTACTTCAACCACCTATTGATATTGGCTGTGTAGGCCAGGTGTTCACCCACAATCCCAACGCTTATGATGCCGATGGAGATAGCCTTTCCTACCACCTGATTCAGCCTTTGCAGGATGTAGGCCTGGTCGTGCCCAATTACGAATGGCCTTATGCCATTGGTCCTGGCCCCGATAATACGCTAACCATTGATGAAGTAACCGGCGATATTGTGTGGGATGCCCCTCAACAACAAGGTGAGTATAACCTGGCGATGATCATCGTAGAATACCGCCAAGGTATCCCGATTGATACCATTGTCCGGGACATGCAAATACTCATTAAGGAATGTGAAAACCTACCTCCAGTAGTAGAGGTTCCCTTTGAAGAGATCTGTGTGGTAGCAGGCGATCTGCTTGAATTTAATGTGATTGGTACAGCTCCTTTGGAAGAAAGCACTCAGAAAGTCCGGTTGACTGCTCTTGGAGGGCCTTTTGAAGTGTTAATCAGTCCGGCAACCTTTACGCCTGAAACCAATGAATTTGAAGATGACCCAGTGACTAAAGTCTTCCGGTGGCAAACAACTTGTGATCACATTTCCGGACAATATTATTCGGTCGTTTTTAAGGCCGTTGATAACTTTTTCGGCGATACCAGTGGTCTGGCCACCTTAAAGACGGTGCGTATAAAAGTCGTTGGCCCTCCTCCTGAAGATTTAGAGGCCGCCCCGAGTTCCAACCAGATTACCGTATCCTGGGCGAATCCGTACACCTGTGAAGATACAAATGATGAATACTTCCGCGGGTTCACGATCTGGCGGCGATTGGGGTCCAACAACTTCTCCATTGACACCTGTACGCCTGGCCTGGCAGGCAGGGGATATATCCGTTTAACGCCCATTCCTATATTGGATATCAATCAGGATGGTAGATATTTTTATCAGGATCAGGGTGTGGAACGAGGAAAAACCTATTGTTATCGGGTGCTTGCCATTTTTGCCAAAACGACTCCCGACGGTAATAATGCTTATAACCGAGTGGAAAGTTTGCCATCGGAAGAGGTATGTGTACAGCTCAATCGGGATGTCCCTTTGATTACCAAGGCTGATGTACTGACAACCAGTGGCAACAATGGGCAGGTGGGCGTATGTTGGTCCAAACCTAAAGCAGAAGACCTCGACACCATAATGAATGCCGGCCCCTATACTTATGAATTATTGAGGGCAACCGGACAAACAGATAATGATGCCGATTTCCAACCTATTGGTGTGAGTTTCACAAGCCCCACTTTTGCAGGCGCCAATGATACCTGTTATATTGATATCAACCTCAATACCATTGACAATGCCTATAGTTATCGCGTTAATTTTTATGTAAATGGCGAAAACGCTCCGCTCGGAACCACCAATACTGCCAGTACAGTTTATCTTTCTGCCTCACCGACTGATAATGCAAATATTCTGAGTTGGACAGAGATCGTGCCCTGGAATAATGAATCCTATACGGTATACCGGCAGAATGCCTTGGGCAATTTCGATTCTATTGCCACCGTAACAACCAATACCTATACGGATGTTGAGCTTTTTAATGGTACCTCATATTGTTATAAAGTCAGAAGCACCGGTTCTTATGGCATTGTAGATGTTATCAACCCAATTATCAATTTCTCTCAGGAACTTTGTAGCACTCCATTTGATAATGTAGCACCATGCCCTCCTACGCTAACCGTAGATAATGTGTGTGAAAGTGGCGTTAATTGTAGCGAAGTTGATGTATTGGCCAATACCCTGAATTGGGTCAACCCAATGGATATTTGCGACGAAACGGATGATGTAGTCGGTTATAATATTTATTATACCCCGATTCGGGATCAGGAATTTAGCCTGATTGCCAGCTTTGACGATTCTGGTGTGTTGGAATTTAGCCATGAACCCCAACTTTTTGGTATTGCCGGCTGCTATTATGTTACCGCTATTGATACTTTTTTCAACGAGAGTTTGGGCAGTGATACCATTTGTGTAGACAATTGTCCTTTCTATGAATTACCCAATACTTTTACGCCCAATGGCGACACCCAGAATGACCTCTTCAGGCCATTCCCTTACTGTTTTGTAGAAACGGTAGACTTCCAGGTATATAATCGCTGGGGAGAACTGGTTTTCAAAACAGAAGATCCCAATCTCAACTGGGATGGGACAAACCTAAAGGGTGAGCAATTGGTACAAGGAGTCTATTATTACACTTGTCGGATTTTTGAACAACGTGTTGATGGCGTTGCACCAAACCTTAATATACTAAGTGGATATATTGAATTAATCAGAGGTAAATAATGTTTACAGGAATCATCGAGTCTCGTGGACTCATCAAAGAAATCAGGAAAGAAGGAAGCAATGTTCATTTTACGGTTGCTTCTTCCATTTCCGATGAATTAAAAATAGACCAGAGTGTTTCGCACAATGGGGTATGTCTTACCGTTGTAGCACTAAGCCCGGGGGAGCACACCGTCACGGCCATAGAAGAAACATTATTGCGATCCAATTTGGGCCAACTCCAGGTGGGAAGCAACCTCAACCTGGAAAGAGCCATGGTCTCCAATGGACGTCTGGATGGGCATATTGTTCAAGGTCATGTTGATGCTACCGCTGAATGTACCCATATTGAAGCATTGGATGGAAGCTGGTATTTTCATTTTCGGTACCAGCTTACACCTGAGCACATCCTGGTCGACAAAGGGTCCGTCTGCATCAATGGGGTAAGCCTTACCGTAGTCAACCCAAATGCCGATACTTTTTCTGTCGCCATCATTCCATTTACCTATGAACACACCAACTTCAAAGATTTAAAACCTGGTGACAGAGTCAACCTGGAATTTGATATCATTGGGAAATATATTGCTCGGTATTTGGCCGTGTATAAGCAAGTGTTGGTTTAGGGGGAGAAATGAGAAAAGTGGCGTGGTGTCAATGGGTGAGGTGAAAGGGATAAAATTAATGAAAGGTTTGGGAAATCGGACTAACAACCCTTCCAAAAAGAACTAGGAAAGCAGGAAGAAAATAATAAGCAAGAGAGCCAAAAGTAACTGCTTGCACTTTTTCCACCCAAGCAACAATTAATAGAGTTTTTGGGTCATTATATATAAAGGATCAAATACTTCGCGCTATGAAAACATGTGTATACCGTTTATTACTCTTCTTGGTTTTATTAAGTTCGTCTCTAGTTGCAAGCGCTACCCATAATCGCGCTGGAGAAATTCGGATTGTCCCCCAGTTTGATCCCTGTGATGTTAATCCTCTAGCCATTCGTGCAATTGTATCCACCTATTCCAAAGTTGAAGGAACCGATGTAGATCGCGATTCCCTGGAAATATGCTGGGGCGATGGCACCTGTACCGTGATACCCCGTACCAATGGCAATGGACAACTTCTGGAAGGAAATGTCAAAAAAAATATATATGAAGGCACGCATTCCTATTTAGGCCCAGGCACCTATAAAATTGGCATGGAAGATCCCAACCGGGTAAGTAATATCATCAATATCAATGATGGAAACTCTGTCATGGTTCCTTTTTATATTGAAACGGAATATACGGTCCCTTCTGTCGTTTTTCAGGGCTGCAACAGTACGCCTCTACTCACTACCGATCCTATTGACATTGCTTGTGTAGGGGTACTATTTAGACATAACCCGGCAGCTATTGATGAAGAAAATGATAGCTTATCCTATGAATTGATCGTCCCGCTACAGGGGCCGGGTATGGAAGTTCCTTCTTATGAATTCCCCAATGAAGTTCCCTTTGAAAACCCTGAAAATCAGTTTACAATTAATCCCAATAGCGGTGAGATTATTTGGCGGTCACCGCAATCGCCCGGTGAATACAACGTTGCTTTTGTAGTAAAAGAATGGCGGAATGGATTGCTGATGAGCACCACGATCAGGGATATGCAGATCACGGTTACCACCTGCGAAAATTTGCCTCCTGTTGTTACTACAGAAATTGACGAAATCTGTGTCATAGCGGGTGAATTGATAGAATTTGATGTTGTTGCAACTGCTCCGGAAATTGAAGAAAATCAGCAAGTAAAACTTACCGCAGATGGAGGGCCATTAGTGCTATCAATCAGTCCAGCCACTTTCACTCCGGAAGAAGAAATTTTTCAGGATGATCCAGTGCTTAAAACCTTTCGTTGGCAAACTGCCTGTGAGCATATTTCCGATCAGTATTACCAGGTTGTTTTCCGAGCCGTTGACGACTTCTTTGGCAACGGTACCGGTTTGGGAACCATCAAAACAGTTAGGATAAAAGTAGTGGGGCCTCCCCCGCTTGATCCCCGCGCGGAAGCTCAAAACGATATGGTCCGTATCAGTTGGGAACAGCCCTACACCTGTGAAGATACCCAAACGGACTATTTCTTTGGTTTTTCAGTTTGGCGAAGGGATAATCCCAACAATTTCACCATCGATACTTGTACGCCTGGACTAGAAGGTCGCGGCTATACTAAAATCAGCACCGGACCGGTACTGGATGCTGAAGGTGGTCGTTACTTTTTTGTAGATGAAAATCTGGATCGGGGCAAAACATACTGTTACCGCATTTTGGGTGAATTTGCCCTTATCTCTCCGGGTGGTTATCCATACAACAAAGTGGAAAGTTTGCCCTCCGTTGAAATTTGCCAACAGCTGAAACGGGATATTCCAGTGATTACCAATGTTAGCATCGCCACCACTAATCAACAGGATGGCACTATTGATGTTTGTTGGTCAAAACCGATAGAAGCAGATTTGAATCCGGCGCTGAATTCAGGACCTTATGTCTATGAAGTGCTCAGGGCCACCGGAATTACAACCAATGATGCCGATTTCCAACCTATTGGCGTGTCCTTTACCAGCCCTACTTTTGAGTTGGCCAATGATACCTGTTTCACCGATACTGGGCTTAATACAACCGATAACGCTTACTCTTATAAGGTTAACTTTTATATTAAGGAGGACGAGTTTTTTGGTGCAACAGCTCCTGCGTCTTCAGTCTTTTTGAGTATTGCCCCAACCGACAATACCAATGTATTGACCTGGCAGGAAAGCGTGCCCTGGGGAAATTATAAATATACTGTTTATCGACTAGTTGATCAGGAGTACCTACCCATTGCAACGGTAACAGAACCCAATTATCGGGATAGTGGATTGGAGAATGGCATTCAATATTGTTATAAAATAGAAAGTGAGGGTACTTACAGTATCTCGGGCATTATCGATCCGATAATCAATTTATCTCAGGAAACCTGCGGTATTCCCAACGACAATATCCCCCCATGTGCACCAGAATTGGAGGTAAGCAATCTTTGTGCACAGGCTACCGGTTGTTTGACTGACAACCAACTTTTCAATTCATTAACCTGGGTCAATCCTGAAGACCTTTGTGCTGAAGCCGATGACGTGCTTGGCTACAGGGTCTATTATGGCATTTCTACCGATGCCGGTTTTGAATTAGTAGAAGAGATTAGTGATCCAAGTGACTTGACCATTGATCATTTCCCTCCACAAAACCGTGGCCTTGCCGGGTGTTATGTCGTGACAGCAATTGACTCCGTGGGCAATGAAAGCCCTTTCAGCAATACCGTTTGTACCGACAACTGCCCATTATATAGTTTGCCAAATACTTTCACCCCCAACCAGGATGGGCAGAATGATTTGTTTGTTCCCTTTGCTTATTGCTTTATCGAAAGCGTTGAATTCCAGGTTTATAATCGATGGGGTGAACTGGTTTTCGAAACTAAGGACCCCAACCTCAACTGGGACGGTACCAACTTGCGTGGGGAACAATTGACAGAAGGGGTATACTATTATCGGTGTAAAGTGTTTGAACAACGGGTATCTGTAGAACCGGTTGTGGGACAACAGCAACTTAGTGGTTATATAGAGTTGATAAGGGGCAAATAGACTTTTGCAACCTCCCAAGTCTCTAAATTTTCACAAATTGATAAGTAGTCGATTGATTGTTTTTATTGACAACCTTCAAGCTATACACCCCTACAGGCCAATGTGTTACCATTACTTCGAGGCCTGAAGGTTCAACAAATGTATTGAGTATTTCCCGCCCCTGACTGGTATAAATAATAATCCTGCTTTTTGCAGGCAATTGCTCGATGTGCAAAAAATCAGCTACCGGATTGGGAAATATATTGATGGATAAACCATCCTCAACAACCTTTGTTCCTACCTGTATGGGCAAATCCGGATCAATGGCTAAACCATGCGGTTTATTAATATTTTCCGTGATCACATCTTCTACTTGCGAGCCGTCCATGCTGGAGCGCTGCAACTTTCTGGAGCCAAGATCAGTCCAGTAAATGTTGCCATTCTCAAGATCTAGTGCTAGCCCCAATGGCGTACTCAAACCAGTCACAAGATCTTCAATGATGCCTCCATTCAAATTTGTGCGACTCACTTTACCCAGGGTGCAGTCTGTCCAATAGACCTTTCCCTGATTCAGATCCAGGGCAATGCCTTTGATTATTGATCCAGATATGGCAACAATATCTTCAATCATGCTCCCATCCAGATTTGCACGTTTGACCTTACCAATTGCCGCGCCGTCACCCCATTCAGTCCAGTACATCTTATTGGCTCCGGGATCCAATGCGATACCATCCAGGTTGATATTTTGATACGTTACCAGTACTTCCATTTCCGTACCATCCATTTTGGCCCGTTTGATATCCTTTTTACCACTATCCGTCCAATACATCATTTCTCCTTCCAAATCAAGTGCCAGGCCATCTGGCAATGCCAGATCTGCTACAATAATATCTTCAATTTCGGTACCATCCAGGTTGGATCGTTGTATTTTGTCCGAGACCCAATCAGTCCAGTAGATTTTCTGATTCCATAAATCCAATGCGATCCCCTTAGGAGTCACCTGGCTGGCAGGGATTACGATTTCCCGATTACCTCCCAAAAGTGTAGACCGTTCAATACCCGTTTGTATGTTGATCCAATACAAAGCAGGTTGTGCCAGGGCTGAAATACTCAACGCCAGGACAATCAGGGCAACTGAAATGCTTCTTTGAAACATAGGCTTTTCTCTTTTTACCTCAAATAGGTCACCTAATTTAATGAATTCCTGGCATGAAACCACTTTATTATTTGTGTAATGGCTAATAATGGCCAATACAAGTCAATTGCCACGGCCGAATAGGTCAATAAAAAAGCCCCTTCCAACCAACAGTTGAAAGGAGCCTTTTTCTATTATATCCCGGTATTTAATCCGGCATTTGTCAGTCCTAGAAATCTTCGATTTCTTCCATTTGCGTTCGTCTTGCCTCGTAAGCATCCTGTGCTTGCTTGGAAGTTACAAACAGCGTTTCAAATTCACGTAATCCCGTTCCTGCCGGAATTTGTTTGCCGACAATCACGTTCTCTTTCAGTCCAGCCAATCCATCCAACTTGGCACCTATAGCAGCAGTACTCAACACTTTCGTCGTTTCCTGGAAGGAAGCCGCTGAGATCCAGCTATGTGTACCTAATGAGGATTTTGTAATACCCAGCAACAATGGACTGGATGTAGCCGCAACAGCATCCCGGTATTCCACTGGTTTCTTATCGTTGCGCTTGAGGAAAGAATTCTCTTCCCGCAATTGACGTAAAGTCACCAACTGTCCTGGCTTCAATTTATTGGATTCGCCGGCTTCAGTAATGAACTTCTTATCAAAGATCCAATCATTTTGCTCGAGGAAGTCATGCTTTTCAGCAGCTTCACCTTCAAGGAAGTTGGTATCTCCCGGATCTTCAATTTGTACCCGACGCATCATCTGACGGACGATAACCTCGATGTGTTTGTTGTTGATCGTAATACCCTGTGAGCGATACACCTCCTGTACACCATTTACCAGGTAAGATTGAACGGCGAATGGGCCTTTGATATTCAAAATATCCCGAGGTGCAATGGCACCATCAGACAATGGTGTTCCGGCACGTACAAAGTCACCTTCTTGTACCAGGATGTGCTTAGACAAACCAATCAGGTATTTCCGGATCTGGCCGTCCTTAGCCGTTACGATCACCTCCCGGTTACCACGTTTGATTTTACCGAATGCCACCACACCGTCAATTTCAGAAACAACAGCAGGGTTAGATGGGTTACGGGCTTCAAACAGTTCCGTTACCCTCGGCAGACCACCCGTGATATCCTGGATTTTACCCAGCTTACGTGGTATCTTCACAATTTTCTCACCGGCTTTTACTTCTGCACCATCTTCGATAGAGATGTAGGAGCCTACCGGCAGGTTATAACTACGCAGTTCTTCACCATCTGTGCTTAAAATTTTGATGGTTGGAATTTTGCGCTTGTTTTTAGGTTCAGTGATTACTTTCTCAGCATAACCAGTCTGGTCATCACGCTCAATCCGGAAAGTAATACCTTCTTCAATATCTTCGAACTTGGCAACACCGTGGAATTCAGAAACAATTACGGCATTAAATGGATCCCATTCACAAATGAGGTCTCCTTTCTTAATCATCTTTGCATCAGATACATGCAAGGTTGATCCATAAGGAATGTGATGAGCAGACATTTGACGGCCAGTATCTGTATCCACTATCCGTACTTCACCGGTTCGGGACAATACAATCTGGATGTCCTTACCCGAATCATCTTTCGCCGTAGTAACCCGGATGCCATCAAATTCCAATTTACCAGCAAACTTGGAAATGATTTCAGATTCCGTTTTTGACAATGAAGCAATACCACCAACGTGGAAGGTACGCAGTGTCAACTGGGTTCCAGGTTCACCAATTGATTGAGCGGCAATAATACCAACGGCATCTCCTTTCTCTGTAATCCGGCCAGTCGCTAAGTTTTTACCGTAACACTTGGTACAAACTCCACGACGCGCTTCACAAGTAAGTACAGAACGGATGGTTACTTCTTCAACACCTATCTTCTCGAAATTTTCTGCCATCGCCATGGTGATGTATTCACCGGCTTTCAAAATCAACTCCTCTGTTTCAGGATGATAGATATCGTGCAAAGTATAACGCCCTGCGACCCGTGAAGACAATTGTTCGATCACCTTATCATTATCGCGTAATGCGGTCGTTTCGATTCCCCGCAAGGTCGCACAATCTTCTTCCATGATGACAACGTCCTGAGAAACATCCACCAGACGACGAGTCAGGTAACCGGCATCTGCCGTTTTCAATGCCGTATCGGCCAAACCTTTACGAGCACCGTGAGTAGAGATAAAGTATTCCAAAACCGATAATCCATCCACAAAGTTGGAAAGAATCGGGTTTTCGATTACCGCTCCACCGGAGTCACCAGATTTTTTCGGTTTTGCCATCAATCCCCGAAGTCCACACAACTGCTTAATTTGCTGCTTAGAACCACGGGCACCGGAGTCAAGCATCATAAATACCGAGTTGAATCCCTGCTTGTGAGCAGCCAATTCCACCATCAGTGTTTCTGTGATGCGATTATCCGCATAAGTCCATTTATCAATGATCTGATTGTAACGTTCGTTGTTGGTAATCAGACCCATATTGTAGTTATCCCAAACTTCATCCACTTCAGCCTGAGCTTCATCCAGTGTTTGCTGCTTCACCGTTGGGTTAATCAAATCCCCCAGGTTGAAAGACAGTCCACCTTTAAAGGCCCAAAGGAAACCCAACTCCTTGATATTATCCAGGAAGTCGGCAGTTATCGCAAAATTGGTTCTATCCAGAATATCAGCGATTACCTTTTTCAGGTTCTTTTTAGTCAACAGCTGGTTGATAAAAGGCAAACCTTCTGGAAGGTTTTGGTTGAACAATACTCGACCGGTAGTCGATTCTACCAAACGGTTCACAAAATTGCCATCCTCATCTTCTACTGGCACGCGTACTCTAATAGGTGCGTGCAGATCCAACTGTTTTTCATTATAGGCAATAACGACCTCTTCCGGAGAGTAGAAAGCCCGTCCATCACCCAATACTTTGATGGTATCAGTCGACTTGCGTTCTTTAGTAATATAATACAGTCCCAAAACCATATCCTGTGAAGGCAAGGTAATTGGAGATCCGTTCTGCGGATTAAGCATGTTGTGCGAAGACAACATCAATACCTGAGCTTCAAGAATAGCAGCGTGGCTCAATGGCACGTGTACCGCCATCTGGTCACCGTCAAAGTCGGCGTTGAAGGCACCACATACCAACGGGTGCAACTGGATCGCTTTTCCTTCAATCAGTTTAGGTTGGAATGCCTGTATTGACAAACGGTGCAGTGTTGGTGCCCGGTTGAGCATCACGGGATGCCCCTTCAGGATATTTTCCAGAATTTCCCAGATCACCGGGTCTTTGCGGTCTACCAGTTTCTTGGCAGATTTCACCGTTTTTACGATACCACGTTCTATCAGTTTCCGGATCACAAATGGTTTAAACAATTCCGCTGCCATTGCTTTTGGAATACCACACTCGTGTAGTTTGAGTGTTGGTCCTACCACAATTACAGAACGGCCTGAATAATCCACACGTTTTCCAAGCAGGTTTTGACGGAAACGGCCCTGCTTTCCCTTCAGAATATCACTGAGGGATTTCAGTGCACGGCCACCTTCAGCTTTTACAGCATTTGATTTACGCGAGTTATCGAATAAGGAATCGACCGCTTCCTGCAACATCCGTTTTTCGTTTCTCAGGATGACTTCAGGAGCCTTAATTTCCAACAAACGCTTCAAACGGTTATTACGGATAATTACCCGGCGGTACAAATCATTCAAATCGGAGCTGGCAAAACGACCACCATCCAGTGGGACCAACGGACGCAATTCCGGTGGAACAACCGGCAAGTACTGAATAATAGTCCATTCCGGGCGGTTTTCAATACGAGTCAAACCATCGCGAAATGCTTCAACTACACGCAAGCGTTTCAACGCTTCACTTTTCCGCTGCTGTGATGTTTCATTAGCTGCCTGATGACGCAAATCATAGGACAATTGGTCCAAATCAAGACGCATCAACAGTTCCCGTACCGCATCAGCACCCATTTTGGCGATGAATTTAGTTGGGTCACTGTCATCCAATGACTGGTTCTCTGCCGGCAAAGCATCCAGAATATCCAGATATTCTTCTTCCGACAACAAATCCATCTTCACTACCCCTTCATCTTCCTTCACGCCGGGTTGAATCACCACATAACGCTCGTAATAAATGATAGATTCCAATTTCTTGGAAGATAATCCCAGCAGGTATCCGATCTTATTAGGTAGTGATTTAAAAAACCAAATGTGCACTACCGGTACAACCAGCTTGATGTGCCCCATTCGTTCGCGCCGGACTTTCTTCTCTGTTACTTCTACACCACAGCGGTCACAAACAATCCCTTTATATCGAATACGTTTATATTTCCCACAATAACACTCATAGTCCTTGACCGGACCAAAAATTCTTTCACAAAAAAGTCCATCACGTTCTGGTTTATAAGAACGGTAGTTAATGGTCTCCGGTTTCAGGACTTCACCATAGGAACGTTCAAGAATATCGTCAGGAGACGATAAACTGATAGTTATGGATTCAAAATCCTGATTTTGGACACGACTTTTTTTCTTAAAAGGCATATTTATTAGAATTTGATCGATGATCAATAGATTCCCGAAATAACCAGCAGTTATTTCGGGAAGATTTTTTAATCAAATTTTATATCAAGCGCCAAACCGCGTAATTCATGTACGAGTACATTAAAAGACTCAGGAATATTTGGCGTTGGTAAATTGTCACCCTTGACAATAGCTTCATAAGCCTTGGCACGGCCATTGATATCATCCGACTTGATGGTCAATAATTCCTGCAGGATATTAGAAGCACCAAAGGCTTCCAATGCCCATACTTCCATCTCACCAAAACGTTGACCACCAAACTGTGCTTTACCTCCCAGAGGCTGTTGGGTAATCAATGAATATGGTCCGATAGAACGAGCGTGCATTTTATCATCAACCATGTGTGACAGCTTGAGCATGTAGATTACCCCTACCGTAGCTTGCTGGTGGAAACGATCTCCCGTTTCACCATCAGACAGGTAGGTTTGCCCCAAGCTCGGCAATTGGGCTTTCTGGATGTAGGTTTCGATTTCTTCCTGGCTGGCTCCGTCAAAAATTGGTGTAGCAAATTTCACACCCATTTTTTCACCGGCCCATCCCAGTACTGTTTCGAAAATCTGTCCCAGATTCATCCGCGAAGGTACACCCAGTGGATTCAATACGATATCTACCTGAGTACCATCTTCAAGAAACGGCATATCTTCAATCCGCACAATCCGGGATACAATACCTTTATTACCGTGGCGACCAGCAAGTTTATCCCCTACTTTCAGCTTACGCTTCTTAGCCAGATAAACCTTTGCCAATTTAAGTACACCTGCAGGTAGTTCATCACCAATGCTGATGTTGAATTTTTCCCGCTTGTAACGGCCAACTTCTTCGTTGGTCTTGATGCTATAATTGTGTAGCAATCTCGCAACCAGGGAATTGATGTTCTCATCATCTGTCCAGTTGCTATAATCCACTGTTGTGTATTCCACTTCGCGGAGCAATTCCTGGCTGAATTTGAGGCTTTTAGGCACCAATTGCTCACCGTAGATACTCTTCACACCCTGGGAAATCTTATCTTTCACCAGAACCAACAATTTGTCAATCAGGATGGTCTTGAGTTCGTTCAAAGCAATCTTGTGCTGATCATCAAGTTTAGTCAGCAGATCTTTTTCTTGCGCTTTTTGTACTTTATCCTTTTTCGCCCGAGCAAATAATTGCTTGTCGATGATAATCCCCTGGGTTGATGGCGGTGCTTTCAAAGAAGCATCTTTTACATCACCCGCTTTATCACCAAAGATGGCGCGCAGCAGTTTTTCTTCCGGAGTCGGATCTGATTCTCCTTTTGGTGTAATCTTACCGATCAGGATATCCCCCTCTTTAATCCAGGCGCCAACACGGATAATCCCGTTTTCGTCTAGATCTTTGGTTGCTTCTTCACTGACGTTAGGAATGTCATTGGTGAGTTCTTCTTCACCAAGTTTGGTATCCCGTACATCCAGTTCAAAGTGCTCAATGTGCAAAGAGGTAAAAACATCCTCCCGAACTACACGTTCAGAAAGTACGATGGCATCCTCGAAGTTATAACCTTTCCAGGGCATGAACGCCACTTTCAAGTTTTGACCGAGGGCCAATTCTCCTTTTTCTGTAGCATAACCGTCACAAAGGATCATTCCACGGTGAACCCGATCGCCCCGACGCACAATAGGAGTCAGGTTGATACAAGTACCCTGGTTGGTCCGCATAAACTTGGTCAGCTTATAGGATTTGCGGTTATCTTCAAAAGAAACCAATTGCTCTTCTTCGGTACGGTCATAGCGGATTACAATTTCATTGGCATCCACATATTCTACCACACCATCTCCTTCAGCGTTGATCAACATGCGGGAGTCACGTGCCACTTTTCCTTCCAACCCTGTTCCCACAATAGGAGAAGCCGGACGAATCAATGGTACTGCCTGACGTTGCATGTTGGATCCCATCAAGGCGCGGTTGGCATCATCATTTTCAAGGAATGGAATCATGGAAGCCGATACCCCAACAATCTGGTTAGGAGCAACATCCATAAATTCTATTTCACTTGGTGTGAGTACCGGGAAGTCACCATGTTCGCGACATTTAACCCGATCGAACAAGAACGCACCTGATTCATTATTAATTGGCGCATTTGCCTGGGCGATTCGTTTAAAGTCTTCCCCTTCCGCAGAAAGGTACTTGGCTTTACTTTTTACGTCCACATGTCCTTTGAGTACAGAACGATAGGGCGTTTCCAGGAATCCCATTTTGTTCACTTTCGCGTGAACGCAAAGGGTGGAAATCAAACCAATGTTTGGTCCCTCCGGTGTTTCAATAGTACAAAGGCGGCCATAGTGTGAATAGTGTACGTCCCTTACCTCAAATCCCGCACGTTCACGGGAAAGACCTCCAGGTCCGAGGGCAGAAATACGCCGTTTGTGGGTAATTTCTGACAATGGATTGGTTTGATCGAGGAACTGTGACAGTTGGCTCGTTCCGAAGAATGAGTTGATCACAGATGAGAGTGTCCGTGCGTTGATCAGATCGATAGGCGTAAACACCTCATTATCCCGCACGTTCATTCTTTCCCGGATGGTACGCGCCATACGCGCCAGACCAACGCCAAATTGGGCGTACAATTGTTCTCCTACCGTACGCACCCGACGATTACTCAGGTGGTCAATATCATCAATCTCTGCCTTCTGATTCATCAGTGCGACGAGATATTTAACGATATCGATGATATCTTCTTTGGTCAGGACAAGTGTTTCTTTGGAAATCTCCAGTCCCAGTTTCCGGTTGATTTTGTACCGCCCAACCTCACCGAGGTTGTAGCGCTTATCGGAGAAGAACAATTTATCAATAATGCCTCTTGCTGTTTCCTCATCCGGTGGATCAGTACCACGCAATTGGCGGTAAATATGTTGAACCGCTTCCATTTCAGAACTGGAAGGGTCTTTTTGCAATGTATTATATATAATGGAGTAGTCCAGATCAATATCCTCTTTCTGAAGGATAACTGTTTCCATTTCTGCGTCCAGGATCAATTCTATGTTGTCTTCATCAAGGACGACATCACGTTCGAGGATAATCTCGTTCCGCTCAATGGTTACTACTTCACCGGTATCTTCATCCACAAAGTCTTCTGTCCAGGTACGCAATACCCGTGCAGCCAGTTTACGTCCAATGGCATTTTCCAGTTCTTCACGGGTAGCTGAAATCTCATCAGCCAAATCGAAGATATCCAGAATTACCTTATCAGAATCGAATCCAATGGCGCGCAACAGCGTGGTAACAGGGAATTTTTTCTTACGATCAATGTAAGCATACATCACCGTATTGATATCCGTAGCAAATTCCATCCAGGCCCCTTTAAAAGGAATTACTCTGGCGGAATAGATTTTGGTACCATTGGGGTGAAAGGTCTGTCCGAAAAATACACCTGGAGAACGGTGCAACTGTGAAACAATCACCCGCTCAGCACCATTGATCACGAAGGTTCCCTTTGGCGTCATATAGGGAATGTTTCCTAAGAATACATCCTGAATGATCGTCTGGAAGTCGACGTGTTCTTCGTCATTACATGAAAGGCGCAATTTTGCCTTTAAGGGTACACTGTAGGTCAACCCTCTCTGCATACATTCCTCAATGGAGTAGCGAGGAGGATCGATGAAATAATCCAGAAACTCCAATACGAAAATGTTTCTGGCATCAGTAATTGGGAAGTTTTCCTGAAATACTTTGTAAAGTCCTTCATTTATCCTGTTTTCCGGGGTTGTTTCCAGCTGGAAAAACTCATGAAAGGACTTCAGCTGTATTTCAAGCAAATCAGGGTACTGAGAGGAGAGTTTGATTTTGCCGAAGTTGATCCGTTGACTTTCGGCAGTTTGTACCTTACCGTTTGATGTCATCTGCAAATTTGATTTTTTTTGGCGATCAAAGCGTCTCTTCAACCACCGACACAGAAATAATACCCATTAAACAGGTAAATAGTTCAATTACCTTGAACTTTATCTATACGACAATAGGCTTAGCCAGTTGGTAACAACTCGCTAAGCCTTTGTGGTCCAAAAACCAAGTCATATTTTGGTCATAAAACCTATGACCTGGTCTTTGGCAGATGGTTACTTCAGTTCAACCGTAGCTCCGGCTTCAGCCAAAGCAGCCTTAATAGACTCGGCTTCTTCTTTAGCAACACCTTGTTTCAGTACACTAGGAGCGCCGTCCACTAATTCCTTAGCTTCTTTCAAGCCTAGTCCAAGTAAGTTTTTCACTTCTTTTACCACTTTGAGCTTAGCGCCGCCCGCGGATTCCAGTACTACATCGAACTCAGTCTTTTCTGCAGCAGCAGCGCCTTCGCCACCAGCAGCAGGACCAGCAGCAACTGCAACAGCAGCAGCAGCAGGTTCAATGCCATATTCATCTTTTAATATTCCAGCCAGTTCGTTTACATCTTTAACGGAAAGATTCACTAACTGTTCTGCAAAAGCTTTCAGATCTGCCATTTTGAATGGTTTTTAAAATTTGTACGATAATTATTAAAATATATCGTGCGATTAAGCTTGGAAGCCATACCTATGCACAATGGGCGATTTTGTTATTCGGTTCGCCAACCGAAAGCCGGGGGCATTTATTCCCCTCTTTCTTCCAGTGTCTTGAGTAAGCCCATAATTGTTGAGCCACCAGACTTCAGCGAGCTGATCACCGTTTTTGCAGGTGACTGGAGAATAGCAATCACTTCGGCAACAAGATCTTCCTTCGACTTCATTTTAGCCAAAGTATCGATCTGATCATCGCCTCTAAAGATATCTGTATCAATATAAGCCGCTTTTAGAGTCGGCTTTTCCGCATTTTTTCTAAATTCTTTAAGCACTTTAGCTGGCATGTTAGCTGTTTCTGTAAACAGAATAGCTGTAGGCCCTTTTAGTGACTCATAAAGATCTGCGTATTTTTTCTCTTCCGGGAAGGTTTCCAGGGCTTTGATAGCGAGGGTGTTTTTAACCACCTTCATTTCAATCCCTTTCTCATAACACAATCCGCGGAACTGGTTGACCTGTGCTACCGTCAAGGTTGAAGCATCGGTAAGATAGAAAAATTGATTGGTTTCAAATTTTTCCTTCAATACTTCAATGGCAGCTGATTTTTCTGCTCTGGTCATTTTATCTTGATGTTTTTAAAGGCTTAACGAAGAAATTTTGGATCCACCTTCAGGCCTGGGCTCATGGTGCTAGCCACTGTAAGGGATTTAACATAAATACCTTTGGCTGTTGAAGGTTTCATTCTCATCAGGGTACCGAGTAACTCGTTAGCATTGTCCTTTAATTGATCTGAACTAAAGGAAACGCGGCCTATTGAAGCATGAATAATTCCATATTTATCAACGCGGAAAGAGATTTTTCCCTTTTTCACGTCTGCTACTGCTGCGCCCACATCCTGGGTAACTGTTCCAGTTTTAGGGTTAGGCATTAAACCACGAGGTCCCAAAGTACGGCCAATACGCCCTACTTTAGCCATTACCTGTGGCATAGCTATAACTACATCTACATCTGTCCATCCGCCCTGTACTTTAGCAATCAGGTCGTCCAAACCTACATAATCAGCACCTGCAGCTTTTGCTTCTTCCTCTTTGTCAGGAGTACAGAAGACCAAAACTGTTTTGGTTTTTCCTGTTCCGTGAGGCAGAGATACCGTTCCGCGCAAAGCTTGATCTGCTTTTCTGGGGTCTACTCCCAGGCGGACATGCAGGTCAACAGAAGCATCAAATTTTGTTGTGTTGACTTTTTTGACGAGTGCCATTGCATCTTCCAGCGAATACTGCTGATTAGCATCCACTTTGGCGTTTGCAGCAGTTCGCTTTTTTCCTACTTTTGCCATTTTAAAAAATTTTGAGGTGATAACGTTCCAACACTTAGGAGGAACTCCCTACATCATTTAATTAATTGTCGCTTGCAGCTTCGCCTTCCCAAGGAGCTTTACCTTTGATGGTAACACCCATGCTTCTGGCGGTTCCAGCAACCATTTTCATCGCTGATTCAATGCTAAATGCATTGAGGTCAACCATTTTATTTTCGGCGATAGCTTTTACCTGGTCCCAAGTAACTGATCCAACTTTTTGGCGGTTGGATTCAGGAGAGCCTTTTTTGAGCTTAGCCGCTTCCATGAGTTGAACTGCAGCCGGTGGTGTTTTAATGATAAAGTCAAATGACTTATCTTTAAAAACGGTGATTACTACCGGTATGATCTTACCCATGTCATCCTGGGTTCTGGCGTTGAAACGCTTACAGAATTCCATGATGTTAACACCTTTGGCACCTAATGCCGGGCCAACTGGTGGTGCAGGATTTGCCTGGCCTCCCTTAACCTGGAGCTTGATAAAAGTTTCTATATCCTTAGCCATCTTTCTTCAATTTTAAAAGATTCAATTGCCACCAGACTCTAGGGAAGCTTCCTCCTGAAACAAGGAACTAAAGTCTCAGTTCGCTTAATATCTGTTATGCTTGTTTTTCAACTTGCATAAAATTCAATTCCACTTCGGTGCCACGACCGAATATCTTCACGATTACTTTCAGCTTCTTCTTCTCCTCGTTTACCTCTTGGATATCTCCTACAAATTCACTGAAAGGACCATCGATAATCTTCACGGTTTCGCCCACGATAAATGGCTCAATAAGAGATTCGCCGGCATTTTGAGATTCATCCACTTTACCCAACATGCGGTTAGCTTCGTTGGTACGCATAGGAATGGGGTTATTACGCCCCAAGAAATGGATGACATTAGGAATATTGGAAATAGCCTGAATCATCTCTCCGGAAAATTTGCTCGGGAAAGCTTCAATCAAAATATATCCTGGTAAGATGTTTCTTTCGGAAATTACTTTTTTTCCGTTGCGGATTTTGTACACCTTTTCGGTAGGTACAAGTATCTGGGTGACAAAATCTTCCCAGGCAGAACGTTGTATCTCAAGTTCAATACGTTCCTTGATTTTACGTTCTTTTCCAGAAATCACTCTTAAAGAATACCATCTTTTTTCCTCAGACATCAGGTCTATTATTAGTGGGGTCTACAATTACGCACTTAGGCTATAAATAAAATCGGTCACCAAGTTGGAAATTGCATCCATTCCAAAAATAATCATCGCCATAATAAGGGAAGCAACGATCACAACAACGGTGGTGTTTTGCAAATCTGACCAAGTAGGCCAAGTCACCTTGTTAATTAACTCGTTGTAACTTTCTTTGATATAAAGCTTAATTTTTTCCATCTCTCTAAATTCTCGCTGTTAAATGTTGTTCGGAATATTACTCCCGATCCTTAGCACGGGCAGGAGGAATCGAACCCCCAGCCTACGGTTTTGGAGACCGTCGCTCTACCAGTTGAGCTATGCCCGTGTTTCAGGGTGATAACACCCTTTATTACAAGCGAAAAATTAAGCACCTCAGCAGAGATGCTTAATTTTCGCTATACAATTCGATATTTCTCTAGTTGCTTATTTCTTAGGTACAACACTATCTGCAAGGATCTCAGTCACTTGACCAGCGCCTACGGTACGTCCACCTTCACGGATTGCAAAACGAAGTCCTTTTTCCATAGCAATGGGGCTAAGCAGATTCACTACAAGTGAAACGTTATCACCAGGCATTACCATTTCCACATCTTCTGGCAAATGCACATCACCAGTTACGTCAGTGGTACGGAAATAAAACTGAGGACGGTATCCGTCAAAAAATGGTGTGTGACGACCACCTTCATCTTTGCTCAGCACATAAACTTCACATTTGAAGTTTTGGTGTGGGTTTACAGATTTAGGCTTACAGATAACCATACCCCGCTTGATCGCTTCTTTTTCAATACCGCGCAACAACAGACCGGCGTTATCACCAGCTTCTCCGCGGTCAAGGATCTTACGGAACATCTCAACACCAGTTACAACTGAAGTCAATGGCTTTTCACCAAGCTTCATCATTCCCACGATTTCAACAGGGTCTCCTGTATTAATCACACCCCGCTCGATACGTCCGGTAGCAACCGTACCACGACCAGTGATAGAGAAAACGTCTTCAACAGGCATCAGGAAATCTTTATCTACATCACGAACTGGCGCAGGAATCTTTTCATCAACTGCATCCATCAAATCCTGGATTTTTTGAATGGCATCAGCATCTCCTTCCAATGCTTTCAGAGCAGAACCCTGAATAACAGCGGCATCATCGCCTCCAAATTCGTACTGGTCGAGTAATTCACGAACTTCCATTTCTACAAGTTCGAGCATTTCTTCGTCGTCAACCAGATCGACTTTATTCATGAAAACAACAATCTTAGGCACACCTACCTGGCGAGCCAACAGAATGTGTTCGCGTGTTTGTGGCATAGGACCATCTGTAGCTGCAACTACTAAAATAGCTCCGTCCATCTGAGCAGCACCTGTTACCATGTTTTTTACATAGTCAGCGTGACCCGGACAATCTACGTGTGCGTAGTGACGGTTTGCAGTTTCATATTCTACGTGTGCGGTATTAATAGTAATACCTCTTTCTTTTTCTTCAGGAGCCGCGTCGATAGAATCGTAGTCCTTCTTCTCGGCAAGACCCTGGCTGGCAAGAACATTGGTGATTGCCGCCGTAAGGGTAGTTTTACCGTGGTCTACGTGGCCAATCGTACCGATATTCAAGTGCGGTTTTGTTCTCTGAAAAGTTTCCTTAGCCATCGGTAGTTAAGTTTTGTATATTTATGATAATCAATTTAACAAAAAAATGGTCCTTAATTGAGCCAATGAAGGGAATTGAACCCCCGACCCCTTCCTTACCATGGAAGTGCTCTACCCCTGAGCTACATTGGCTTTTTAAACCAGGTAGCAACTGAGCATTCGCCGTGATTTAAATCCTCGACGGTTCCGGTTTAAACCCGGAGCGCTCATCTTGAGCTACATTGGATTAAATATGAGCGGGCGACGAGACTCGAACCCGCGACCCTCAGCTTGGAAGGCTGATGCTCTACCAACTGAGCTACGCCCGCTTATTTTATCCGCCAACGCATGGCAAAGACGGATAATCAATTTCAAAAAATGCCGCAATCATTTACTGCGGTGTGGTCAATCTCTTTTCAACCCGTGAGAATTGAAAAAGAATATCGTGGGAGTGGTAGGATTCGAACCTACTCAGTCGTAGACAACAGATTTACAGTCTGCCCCGGCTCTCCAACTCCGGCGCACTCCCAATCCATAATAACGGTGTCAAGTATCCAGCTACTTCTTTTTGAAGTAACTTTCACTTTGAGCCAGCAGAGGGATTCGAACCCCCGACCCGCTGATTACAAATCAGCTGCTCTGGCCAACTGAGCTATGCTGGCATCAGTTTTTTCTGTCAATTCATGGCTCAGTTTGTTGGTGTTGGTAGAGTGTTAATCTCTGCCCTACTGATTATCTCGATTTAGATCGAGACTACTTTGACCAACTAAGCTATACTGACAATCGGCTCTGACAGGTTTAAAAGCTTGAATTTTTATCAGAAAAACAGCTTTTCAAAGCTTCTTTTTGAGATCATTTTCTCAAAGCGATTGCAAAGATAGAAGTTTTTGTCTAAACAAAAAACACTCATTTGATTTTTTATCTTTTTTTTTTCACTGGTCAAAATTAACGTCTATTCTTCGGATATCAAGCCTGTAACGATAATTATTTACAAATAATTCCAAATTAAAAAAGGAGCCCCAAAAGGCCCCTTCCTGATCCGAAAAACTTATTATCTACAAAGCTCTGTAAATTATGCCTTAATTTTTTCTTTGTATTTCATCAGTTGCCGTCTTAAAGCATCTGTGGCATTATCCACTGACGCCTCAAAGGATTTATTCGTTTCTTTAGCGAAGAGCACTTCTCCCGGTACGGTTAGCCGCACCTCTGCTATTTTATCTTTAACCTGTCCTGAATTTTCGAGTTTCAGGGTTACGTTCGCTTCGATGATGCGATCAAAATATTGATCCATCTTGTTTAATTTCTTTTGAATATAGTCAATTAATTTCTGGTCCGCTTTAAATTGAACTGCTTCTGTATGTACTCTCATAAACAATGCATTTTTAATTAGAAAATAAGACTTTTTCCCTTTCGGAATTCCGGATCAACCTTCCGATTGAGCTTTAGGGTGAGCCTGTAGGTATACTTTTTTAAGTTTTTCAATAGAATTATGTGTATAAATTTGGGTAGCAGCGAGATTGGAGTGCCCCAAAAGGGTTTTGATTGCATTCAAATCAGCCCCATTTTCTGAAAGGTGAGTGGCAAATGAATGTCGCAAAACGTGAGGGCTACGCTGCTCTACAGTAGTTACTAAAGATAGGTGGCGTTTCACTATGTTATAAATCAATTTTGGGTAAGCCGGTTTTCCCTGATCGGTCAGCAGCAAATGAGCTTTACTGTGTTCGGGAAATCCAGTAGTCCTTTGCACCAGATAAGCTTCAATGGTTTTATTCAAATCAGGTCCAAAAGGAACTAACCTTTCCTTGCTTCCTTTTCCCATCACTTTGATTTGCCTTTGCGGAAAATCAATATCCTCGATCTTTAAATGCATCAGCTCAGACCGACGCAATCCAGTATTATACAACATTTCCAAAATCAGTCTGTCTCTTGTCCCCTTAAAGTCATTGCCAAAGTTGAGGCGATCAAAGAGGGTATCTAGTGCCTCCATTTTAACGACAGCCGGCAATCGTTTACTTACCTTAGGGGTATTGACTTTCAACATTGGGTTGTGATTCAGAAAACCTCTTTTTTGTAAAAAGTGGAAATAGGTCTTAAGTGTTGAAAGTTTACGCCGAATTGTTCTGGTCGACATTTCCTGGCCCATCAAGTCGACCACCCACGACCGAATCTGGTGGTGGGTCACTTTTTCAAGTGAGGTAAATTCAAGCTTTTCTTTTAAAAAAAGTAGGAATTGAGCCAAGTCATTGCGGTAGGCTTGAATAGTATGTGGAGAAAAATGTTTTTCATACTGGATAAACTGGAGAAATTCCGTTTTTTTCATTCACTCAATCTATAGGTTTTTACGCTTACATCCTCAATATAATAAAACACCTGTAGTTTGTCAATGTTTGTAGTGAGGATATTTTTCCGAATTGTCAACTTGTTAAAATGTAAAGATTTCAATTATCTTGTCAGGCAAACTAATAAAAAGGTATGGCAAATCCCGGAAAGGAAAAAAAAGAGAAACATTTTATTCAAAAACCAATCTACGAAGGGGGTATAGCAGCGATGAAAACTTTCATCCGTGAACATTTAAAATACCCACAAGAAGCATTGGCGAAAAAAATTGAGGGAACGGTCCGAGTGGAATACACCATTAATTATAAAGGTGTCGTCACAGACGCAAAAGTGATTGCTGGCATCAGCCAAGCCTGCGATCAGGAAGCTATCCGAGTGGTGAAGTTATTTCTTTTTAAAGTGCCAAAAATCAGAAAACTTAAAGTTGTCTTTCACAAAACGATTAACATTCACTTCAAGCTTCCCAAAGTAAAGCCGCAAAAAAAGCAACAGATTCAGTATACGATAATTGCAAAACCACCTGCGAAGAAGGATGATAAACCCGCAAGTAGCGGTTATAATTATTCGATTGATTTGTGATGTTTATAGGGTTTGGGTTTAGGTTTAGAGAGGTTTAGAAGGTTTAGGGGCAGATTTGGTGGTTTAGAGCGGAACTGCTCTTTCCAATTTGTTCATTTTTTCCATTTCTTACAGGGAATGCGGGTTTAGAGGGGTTTAGGAGAGTGTGCATAATAGAAACTGTAGAGGTTGTTTGGGTTTAGAAGGTTTAGGGGCAGATTTGGTGGTTTAG
>BQJU01000030.1 GCA_021604865.1 Saprospiraceae bacterium
TTACCCATTTGATGCGGCTCTTTTGCCACCAGCCGTTGTTGCTCAAATCCTTGCTTAGTAGTGGCCAAGCGCGGTTTTCGCGCCTAGGCTGGTAACAAAATAGCTCGCCTGAAACAGACAACTTATTCTTCGCTGGCCCCTAATTTTCAAAAAAAGCAATTTTTAACACTCCGATACATCTTGATAGTCGTTTGTTTGTGAGCAAATAGATGACTATGAAAAAATTGTTACCCCTACTGTTGTGTTTGCAGGCCATTCATTTAATGGCCCAACCAATTTTGGATGTTAAATTGTTGCCTGAGAATTTACCAGTAATGGTCAATGCTCCAATTGTTCCAACCGAACACATGGAGACCCTTGACTTTCGAAACGAGGTACCTCAGGAACTCGCCGATTCACTTTCTGCTGCTTTAAATCTAAAGCGGATACAATTGGGCGTTAAGGGATTGTCGGCGGCACTGCGCCTACCGGATGGAAGTATTTGGGCCGATGCTTCTGGTGTTTCCGAAGAAAACCCTGAGGTACCTATGACTGCTGACCATCGGCTCTGTATGGGTAGTGTGAGCAAAACCCTGATTGCGGCTACCGTACTTGATCTCTATGAGGAAGGCTTGTTTTCACTGGATGATAACCTTTCCCATTTTGGGTTAATCTACAATAATGTGGATAGCAATGTTACGATCAGACAGTTGCTACAACACCGATCAGGGATCTACAACTATACAGGGCATCCGTTGTTCAACCCCACTTTGCAAAGCAACCCCAATATACATTTCAGCCTTGAGCAGATTGTTACTCAATTTGTGGCCAATCCAGTATTCGCACCAGGGGCCAGCTTCTCGTACAGCAATACAAACTATCAATTACTGGCTTTAGTTATTGAATCTGTTACCGACAGCGCGTTTTACGAGGTGGTTAGAGCTCGCATAATTGATCCATTACAATTGGAACAAACCTTTTTGCCCGCAGAAGAAGGCTGGCAAAGTCCGGTAGGTCATATTTGGCTGGATACCAATGGCGACCAGATCGTTGACGATTTTCATCAGGTTTTCACAACCTGGACGGCCTTATTATCTGCGGTCGCTGCCCCTGGAGGTTATTTTACCACGCCCTCCGATCTGGTGGAATGGATCTACCAGATGCATGCCGGAAACTTGTTGGAACAGACAACCATAGACGAAATGCACCAAACCGTCACCACCAACCTTCCTGGTGGGTCTCGGTATGGCCTGGGTATCACCCGGAGGAGTTTTCTCAATAACATTGCCTGGGGCCATGGCGGTGATATATCCTATGCTTCCCAGGCATTCTATTTTCCTGAAAAGGGGATCAGTATCGCCGTACAAGACAATGATGCCACCGCTGTTTCCTGGGATTTGGATGGAACAATGCGTGCCTTATTGCAGGAATGCATGGATTATGAGGCGGCCCATCCAACAGCAAACGAAGAGCTTACGCCAAAAACGAAACTGAACCTATTTCCAAATCCCTGCAAAGATTATTTGAATGTGGACTTCGATTTAATGGAAAATGTTGAGTGGTATACTATGTTCTCTATTCTTAATTCCCTTGGGGCTGTAGTTCAAACGGGTATGCTTCTGCCATCCAGCCGGCAGCAAAGTATCAATACCAGTGAACTTGTCCCGGGGGTTTATTATTTACAACTGGAAAGTGAGGGCGGAAGACAGTTGCAAACTTTTGTAAAAATGGGAAAATAGGCCTATTCACTTTATAGTTCTTTGGGAGTATGTTTGGAGGCCAACCCCAATGCAAGATCGGGGCAAGCTATTTTGGCCACAAAGGATCACTTTTCGCTACAAAAGCCGACCTCCAAACATGCTTTATTCCACTACAAATCTAGCCGTCTGTCCTTGTGCCCCCTGAAAAACCCGCAACAGATACAAGCCTGCAGGTAAATCCAGGTTTTGAACCTGTAGCTGATTGACACCTGAGCTTACAGCATGTTTTTGGGATAGCACAAGATGCCCTGTCACATCAAAAATGGTCATTTCAAGATGGTCATCCAGCCCACTGTTCCAAATAAAAGAAAAGGTATTGTGCTGCACTGGATTTGGAATTACGGCCAGGTTTGTTTCTTTTTGAAACTGTACCGTTACAGTACCTTCATGGCTCATACTGCCATCAAAGTTGTAGAGGTTCAGTCGATAATAATTGATGCCGGCTACCGGCTTTTCATGCAGGAAGGCATAATCTTTTTGCGTACTGGCATTTCCAGCAGCTGCTACCTGAGTGACTGGCTCAAAATGGCGACCATCAAGGCTGTGTTCCAATTCAAAATACTCGGCATTGACTTCGGTGGCAGTGCTCCAGTTGAGCTGTGCGCCTTCTTCAGCAGGCCGTCCGGTGAAGGACAATAAATCGACCGGTAAGGCCGCGGAAAGATCACCGGAGAGTACGTAGTCATCAAAGGCGATCATACCCGCCCAGGAACCATCGCCACCATCAGTGTAAGTGAACCGTACCTGAAAATTGGCATTGCGATAAGCGTCTACATTAATGACAGGAGTTTCGTAACAGGCTGCCAACCAGACATTATTCCATATACAAACATCGTCATTGTCAGTCACTACATTTTGCCAGGCACTTCCATCCCAGACATCTACTGTAAATTGGCTGTTGCCGGAGTTTTCTGCCAAAGTTTTCCCATCCTCAAAATCGTGAAAGTTATAGATAAAAGAAAGCACTGTATTTTCATAGGGAGTGAGGTCGACGGCTTCAGTAGTTAAGGTAGCAATACCAGTAAAAGTGGGATGGGAGTTTACATCATCATCAAAATAAGTCATACAGCTTCCATCAATTGAGAAGTTGCCATAGTTAAGTTCAGGACGAGAAGGGCCGTCCACTTTCCACTCAAAAGGGTTAGTAAAACCTGGAGTCGTTGTGGTACCGATCCAACCACCCGGCAATTGACAATCATCAAAATTCTCGCTGATTAATAAACTACAGGCACTATCCGGTTCGTCATAAGTGGCAGAAGCATCGCAGTCCCCTCCACCATTGGTGACTGCAGCTATACTGACTGGATTATCTAAGGTACCATCACCTGTCAGGCCGATAATGGTCTCCGTTTGGGGGCTAGCACCAAAGTTGAAAAAATAATCGGCACCATTTACATTTACATTAAATCCACTACCATTGCCACCCCTGTGGGTAAAGGTCAGAGACAGATCATAAGTGCCATTTGGTGTTCCTCCTGTACAATTGGAGGTGGACAGGTCTGTAATTTCAAAATCCGTTACAGAAGGCGTTTCAAATAAAGCAGAAACGGGAGCAGAATAAACCCCGCCTCCACAATCGGTTTCCACCAAAATTTCGTAAGTTTCACACAAAGTCAATGGTGGGCTTATAGTAATCGCATTCAGATTGGTTGATTGGTTTGTCAAATAACCTACAGCTCCTTCTTCTCGCGTCCTTACTCTAAAAGTACTTCCAAGCCCCGGATCGGTCCAACTTACAGATATACCTGTGGCGGTAATATTGGTAATGGCAAAATCCATAACCTCCATGCAGGCACCTTGGCCAGGTACCGCTGCTGACAGGCAACTAACCGCATTTAGGGTGTTGTTTATTTCAGTAATCGAACCATTCAATTTATTAACACAAAGTTCTATTCCGGACGACCAGTTCGTGGCATTACTAACTGTTGGATCCATAATCAATACGGTACGCCCGGGAGGATCACAAGGAGATCCAATAGCATAATTGTGGGTTGCCCCAAAATTATGTCCGGTCTCATGAGATGTTAAGACGCGCAATGAGGTGGCATTGGCAGTGTAATCCTGTAAAACCTGATATTTAAAATTTGCATTGCAAACCGCTCCAACATAGGCAATGCCCACTGTGCTACCATTTAAATCCCGATCTGTCCAAAGCTGGCCCAAGTCATGTGAGGCATTAAAACCACCTCCACTTCCCCAATCGGCAAAGCTAGCCAACAGCGTTCCAGCTGCCGTATCGTCAGTCCAGGGATCGCAAGTAGCGCAGGTAGATACAAACTGCTCGACAATCACAAAATTCACATCATTATTAAAAACGGCGCCATCATAATCACCGGCTACATTATTCATCACGCCTACATTGTGATTGGTCACATCACCCACTGTACCATACATCAAATACATCAAATAATCCGAAGCAATGGCTAGTTCAGTATAGACATCATTAACCCGGCTTCCACCTTCATCGGTATGCCCTGGTTCTATGTGGTTTTCATGCATTTCGGTCACTCCACAACTAATGCCTTCTACCGGTACAACATCCATAGCGTTATATACCAGATAATGATTGGCAGCAGCCGAGGAATTAAAGCGATCGGAAGGTTCAATAAATTGAAAGTGCTGCCCTTCTCTGACATAACCATAAATAAAATTTCCGTTTACCGTAATCCGCACCTGGCTATTATCAACCCCACGTATTTTTCCTTTGAATGTCAATACCTCGTCTTGCCCTGTTTGCTCGATAATACCCGAAGGGGTGGCAATACGCAAACGGTAATCTGGGCTAAGCATTTGCACAGGTGTGAGTTCCAGTTCCCAGTTAATGGAAGTCCCCAAACGGAGGTTCAGATCCATTGATTGGGGCTGGTCGCGCACATAAGTATCCAGCGCGGCGGCATTGAGCTCAAAGATTTCGTAATTGGTAAATTGTTGATTTAATACTGCTGTATTGCGCAGTTCAACTTTTGTTCCGATAAAGGTTTGGCCTTGAAGAGATAGGAAAATCAGACAAAACCCCAGACTATTGAGTATTCTTGCTCCCATGTTTTAAGTTTTTGTTTGTTCATCACTTAACAACAGGGGAATAGTTAGGTCTAGGTGCTAGTATTACCTAAAGAAGTTGATTGCAAACTGGATATATTAAACTTTAATTTATAAGGAATAATTGCCTGCTTTGAGAAAAAGAGTCAAATTTTGAGTAAAGCACCTCAAAAAGACACTTAAGCGACATTTTTAAAAACATTCTGTTTAATATTTGTTCAATAAATAAACAATTTGTATTTTTACCTTTCGAGTTGTTGTTTAATAACTCTATTTAATCACCCTAAAAATTTTTGTGTAATGACTACCAAAGAAATCGCCAATCGACTTGTTGAGTTATGCCGTAAAGGGCAACATGAAGAAGCCTACAAGGAGCTATTTGCAGACAATGCTGTAGCGCTGGAACCTGAAGGGTTTCCGAACCATGAAGTAAAAGGCAAGGCTGCCCTACTCAAAAAAAATGAAGATTTTGGCAAGATGGTTATAGAGATGCACGACAGTTCTGTATCCGACCCCATCGTTGCAGGCAATCATTTTTCAGTATCCATGATGATTGATTCCACCATGAAAGAACAGGGGCGGAGCAAAATGGAAGAAATCTGTCTTTACGAGGTTAAGGATGGGAAGATTGTGAAGGAGCAATTCTTTTATAACATGTAGACTGTTGTTGAAAAAAGGGAATGGAATGGGTGAAAGGCCAATTATTCACCTCTTCCATTCTCAATTCGAAATTACATTCACAGCTTTTCTGGAGGATCATTAAGAAAGGATTAGTAGATTGAATGTGGAGAATGATCCTAAGTACATGTTTTGTAGCCAAAATCCGACCTCCAAACAAGCACTAAAGCTTTTCCCTTTTGTAATTCCTCAAAATGGCTAAATTTGCAACCTAAAGCAAATCCGGACCATTTATGATCTTATTTTTTGGTACTGAATCTGAAAAAGTGTTTGCCGTAGAGGTGGACAAAACACTGACCGCTGAAGCTATTGCCAAACTCTCCTGGCTTTTTGGCAATCAACCACTACTGGCAGGTCTAACGATCGAAGGTCCTTTTATTGGACCACGGGCAACCATGATCACTCCCTGGAGTACCAATGCCGTAGAGATCACTCAAAATATGGCGATCAGTGGAATTCAACGTATCGAGGAATTCACTCGGATGCCTGCCGAAGAGACGCATTTTGATCCTATGCTTTCGCAAAAATACGCCCAGCTCCACCAAGATTTATTTACTATTAATATCCAGCCAGCACCCATTACAGCGATCTCGGATATTGCCGCTTATAATGAAGCAGAGGGACTGTCGCTAAGCAGTGAGGAGATTGACTACCTGGAAGGCGTAGCCCGGAAGATTGGCCGTCACCTGACGGATTCGGAAGTCTTTGGCTTTTCACAAGTCAATAGCGAGCACTGTCGGCACAAAATCTTCAACGGTACCTTTGTGATCGATGGACAAGAAAAACCCAGCTCTCTTTTTCAACTGATCAAAAAAACGGCCAAAGAAAATCCCAATGATATCGTATCGGCCTATAAAGATAATGTGGCTTTTGTAAAAGGCCCCAGGTTGACCCAGTTTGCGCCCCAAAGTGCTGACAAACCTGATTTTTACGTAAAAAAATCCTTCGATTCGGTCTTGTCATTGAAAGCCGAAACGCACAATTTCCCAACTACGGTGGAGCCTTTTAACGGGGCGGCAACCGGCTCCGGCGGAGAGATCCGCGACCGACTGGCAGGTGGTCAGGGGTCGTTACCTCTGGCAGGAACAGCCGTTTATATGACCGCCTATTCGCGCCTGAATGAGGAACGCCCCTGGGAACAACAAATGCCGGAACGTCCCTGGCTCTACCAAACCCCGTTGAATATTTTGATCAAAGCATCCAATGGCGCTTCCGATTTTGGTAATAAGTTTGGACAACCACTCATTGCCGGTTCCCTGCTCACCTTCGAACACCAGGAGTCAGGCCGCAAACTAGGATTTGACAAGGTCATCATGCAGGCTGGAGGGATTGGTTACGGCAAAGCGGATCAGGCACTCAAGGGGGAACCCCAGTCAGGAGATAAAATTGTGGTGATGGGTGGCGACAACTACCGCATTGGGATGGGTGGTGCTGCGGTATCCTCAGCCGATACCGGAGCCTTTAGTGCCGGACTGGAACTCAACGCGGTACAACGCTCCAATCCCGAAATGCAAAAAAGAGTAGCCAACGCGGTCAGAGGCGTGGTAGAAGGCGACGAAAATTTTATCGTTTCCATCCACGACCACGGAGCAGGCGGCCATTTGAATTGCCTGTCAGAACTGGTAGAAGATACCGGCGGCAAGATCGATCTTGACAAACTGCCGATTGGCGACCCTACACTTTCGGCTAAAGAAACAATCGGCAACGAGTCTCAGGAACGTATGGGGCTGGTCATTTCTGATAAAAATATGCAAACCCTCCGACGCATTGCCGAGCGGGAACGCGCTCCGATTTATGAAGTCGGCAAGGTCACTGGTGATTTTCGCTTTACTTTTGAATCCTCCTCCAATGGCTCCCGGCCTATGGATTTGGCTTTAGAAGATATGTTTGGCAGTTCTCCAAAAACCGTGATGCAGGACAAGAACTTGGGACGGACTTACAAAGAAGTGGACTACCACACCGATCAATTGCACCAGTATATTGAGCAGGTCTTAAAACTGGAAGCTGTGGCCTGTAAAGACTGGCTGACCAATAAGGTAGATCGCTGTGTCGGCGGCCTGGTGGCCAAACAACAATGCGCCGGGCCACTACAATTGCCCCTCAACAACTGCGGTGTGATGGCACTGGATTACGACGGCCGAAATGGCCTGGCGACTTCTATCGGACATTCTCCAGTCAGTGGTCTGATCAATCCTGTGGCCGGTTCCAGAAACTCGATAGCGGAGGCGCTGACCAATATCGTCTGGGCACCACTTGAGAATGGTCTGCGCTCCGTTTCCCTCTCCGCCAACTGGATGTGGCCCTGTAATAATGAAGGAGAAGATGCCCGCCTTTACGAGGCCGTAGAAGCCATCTCCGATTTCGCTATTGCTCTGGGTATCAATATCCCTACAGGGAAGGACTCTCTTTCGATGAAACAAAAATATCCGGATGGAGAAGTCATTTCACCAGGTACGGTAGTGATATCTGCTAGTGCACATTGTAGCGATATTACCCGCATTGTAGAACCCGTTTTACACCGAGATGGCGGACCCATTTATTACCTCAATTTGTCGAAAGACCAATACCAATTGGGGGGCTCTTCCTTTGCCCAAACCCGAAATAAAATTGGTGCCAAAGCGCCCAGTATTCTCGATGCTGCATATTTCGCCCGGGCATTTGATACCTTGCAACAATTGATCAAGGCCGATCAGATCTTGGCGGGTCATGATATCTCTGCTGGTGGCTTGTTGACTACCTTGCTGGAAATGTGTTTTTCCGATCCCAAACTGGGTGCCGATATTGACCTGAGCGGGATTGGTGAGGTAGATTCGGTAAAACTATTATTTGCCGAAAATAGCGGCGTCATTTTTCAAGTCAAAGAGGAGGCTGCGGCGAAAGCAATTTTCCAACAGGCGCAGATCGAGGTACACAAGATCGGTTCTGCACACAACACCCCTACCCTATCCATCACTAATGGAAAGGAAAAGTACACCTTCCCGGTTGCTAAACTTAGAGACAATTGGTACGAAACTTCCTATCTGCTGGATCGCCATCAAGCGGGGCCAGAGAAAGCAAAGGAACGGTACAAAAACTATAAAAACCAACCCCTAAACTACCAGTTTCCTGCTAATTTTACCGGCATCAGACCTCAACCGGATCTTTCAAAACCCCGCCCCAAAGCTGCGGTCCTCCGGGAAAAAGGCAGCAATTCCGAGCGGGAAATGGCCCATGCCATGTACCTGGCCGGGTTTGATGTCAAGGATGTACACATGACGGATCTGATCAGTGGCAGAGAAACGCTAGAAGACATTCAATTTATTGGTGCTGTTGGTGGTTTTTCCAACTCTGATGTATTGGGTTCTGCCAAAGGTTGGGCCGGTGCATTTTTATACAATGAAAAAGCAAAAAAAGCCCTCGACAATTTCTTTAGCCGCGATGATGTCTTATCGGTAGGGATCTGTAATGGTTGCCAACTTTTTATCGAGCTGGAGCTAATCAACCCTGAACACGAGGTACCGGCAAAGTTGCTGCACAACGACACACATAAACACGAAAGTGCCTTTACTTCGGTCACCATCCCCGAAAATAATTCGGTTATGTTATCCAGCCTGGCCGGTTCCCAACTCGGTATCTGGATCTCGCACGGCGAAGGTAAGTTCCATCTGCCGCTAGCAGAAGACCAATACAATATCGTTGCTAAATACGGCTATGAAGGTTATCCCGCCAATCCTAATGGTAGTGATTATAATGCCGCCATGCTCGCCAGCGCGGATGGCCGCCACCTGGTGACGATGCCTCATATCGAACGCTCCATTTTTCGCTGGAACTGGGCGAATTATCCTTCCGACCGGCAGGATGATATTTCGCCCTGGATTGAGGCTTTTGTGAATGCGCGGAAGTGGCTGGAGGCAAAGTGAGGGGGAGAAGAGGGTGAATAAGTGTGTTTTTTTCACCGCTGAGACGAGGAGAATGCGGAACTCCTGGGAGTAACTTATTATCAATCAGTTTTTTATGTGCTTTTCTACGGATACCTTTTCTAGAGTTGAGAATTCTTAGTAGGACACATTTTGCTTGGCCCTCCCTGTCAAAACAGACACTAAAATAGCACATTCATATCCTGATCATCAACGTAAAATCATTGATCAATTTTTTCCAGGAAAAGTCAAGTTTGCTAACTGCCTCTTTCTGTAGTTCCTGATGCTCATCATAATATTCCAGGTCGCCCAATACATAGTTGAGTTCCAGCCCAAACTCAATGCCAAAGACAATCCTGTTGGTTAGGTTTTTTTTCACTCCAATGAATGGGGTTAGCCCCAACACAGTCAGGTTGTTGTGTTTATTGCCGATCAGTTCCAGGTTTTCTTCAGTGAGGAAGGTTTCTTTGATATAAGTAGTTGTAGTGCCACGACTAATACCCAGGTTGGCATCCATGCCTGCATAGACTGGCAGCTTGCTATTTGCCAAATATTTTGACAAACCAACACTTAACAAATAGCTTGTCTTGGGCATATATACCGTCTGTAAAGAAGTAAAACTGGTAGGCTTGTTGTCTTCCAGCGGCTTTCCCCGCACCAATTCGTCTCCATAAAAATTGCGGTTGTTGATGTTTATTTTAAAACGTAAATCACCCTGTTTTAAAGCTTCCCGATAAATTACTTCAAAAGCATTATAATCGGAATCCCCTCCACCGGCCCAAATCAAAATCGGCATCAAATCTATACCTAATTCGTTGTTTTTGAGGATACTATCTTGTGCATGGGTTGTAAAAAACAGGGTCAACATCAGGAATGTAGAGAGCAAGAGTTTTTTCATTGTTGTGGGTTTAGAGCATGTATTATTTCAAAACGATGGGAGGAGATGAAGGGTATTTATTGGAGGTATGTTAACGTTTGCAAAGGAGGCCAATGTCTGTTTGATGATTTTTATATACGAAAGATTTTTTGTCAAAAAATGTAACATTACAGTTATCTCTGTATCTAAACGATAAAAATAGACAAATGGTAATAAATGGATTTTGATACCATCTATAGCGAATTTTCACACAAAATATTCAGCGTATGTTTAAGCTATTTAAACGACACGGATAAAGCGTATGATTTAACGCAAGAAACCTTTATTACTGTTTGGCAAAATCTTCATTCATTTAAACATAAATCGAACATAGGAACCTGGATTTATAGAATTGCCTGTAACAAATGTTTGCGCCAAATTGAAAACGATGCCAGAATAAAGAAAGTAGAATTACCAACCCAGATAGAAGTCATTGAAACAGATAATATACAGGAGCAAAAACATATTTTCCTTCGCAATTGTATTGCTGATTTACCCGAATTAGAAAGAATAATTATTGGCCTTTTCTTGGAAGATGTTCCACAAGAAAGAATTGCAGAGATTGTAGGATTAAGCCATTCAAATGTTCGAGTCAAAGTTCACCGAATAAAGGAGAAATTGACAAAAAAATTTAAAGCCAATGGATCATTTTGATGAAATAAAGGATATATGGAAAAGCCATAAAACAGAAAGATTGCCCTCTATTGCCAGCATTAACGATGCCATTAAAAACTTTCATTCAACAAACAAAAGGAATATTTTTTTCTTTGTTTTTCTGTCAGTTACATGCATAGTCACCATGATTTGGGTGATAATTGATTACCAATCAAACCTTTGGACAACAAGAGTTGGAGAGTCATTATTTATATTGATAGGCCTCTATTTATTTTTTTCAAAGCTAAAGTTGCTCAGAAGGAATAAACAAGAAGAGTTGCTGAGCACAAATGATTATTTAGACAATCTAAAGAAAAAATCACAAAAAGGAGCTTTAAGTGAAACCCGGGCTATCCTTTTTATCCTATTGTCCCTTGCTTTTTTCTTTTACGTATACGAATTACTCTCTGTAAGTAATACACGATTGATTTTCGGTTACTGCTTGTTGTTCTTATTTCTCGTTTTTATGTGGTTTGTTTACAGACCATTGATGGTCAAAAGGCAACAAAACAAAATTCAAATTTTATTAACCAAAATTGACAATATAAAGAATCAAACAGATGAAAAGGGCTAATTCCAGATACCTAATGTTATTATCAGTTGGCATTTTAGTGATGAATGCCGGCACGATTATCAACTATTTTATAGCTATTAACGATGATGTAATCGACTTTTTTAAAGGCTTCGGAATTTCATTGGTTTTAGCAAGTTTATGGCTATTCGCAAAAAACAAAAATGTGAACAATCTAAACCAGTCTTAGTGCTTGTTTGGAGGTCGGCTTTGCATCACCGTTCCCCGGGCGTCTGCGCCATGTTCCTTCGCAGAGTAGACGCATGGCGGCCGATGGGAAGCGAAAAGCGTCATTTTTTTGAAGTTCATACCCTGAGGTACGGACGAAAAAAGTAACGAAGCACCATCATAACATCATATTCATAAAACTCTCCTTTTTACTACGGGAAATAGGCACCTTCATGTCATTACTCATAATGATATAGCCACCATCTTTTCGCATAAATTCCAATACATGATGGATGTTGATTAAAAAGGACTGGTGGGTTCGAAAAAAATTATGCTCTTCCAGTAATTCCTCAAAATCCTTTAAGGTTTTAGATATTAGTTTTTTCCTTTTGCCCTTAATAAAGATATGGGTGTAATTATTATCAGCCTTGCACAGGATGATATCTTTGGGATAGACCAGCTCTATGCTCTCTTTGGTAGCCAGGGCAATTCTTCTATTTTCCTTATTTTCCTTACTCATATTTTGTAAAAGTGCCTCTAGCTGCACGGGTAATATTTTGCGTTTAATCTTATGCTTATATTTGGCAATAGCCGCCTGTAGTTCTTCTTCCTGAACGGGTTTCAGCAGGTAGTCTAAAGCGCTATATTTGATGGCTTTGATACCGTATTCGTCGTAAGCCGTAGTGAAAATCACGTCAAATTTGATCGATTCTAATTTTTGCAACAACTCAAAACCATTCAAGCCCGGCATCTCAATATCGAGAAATAAAAGGTCGATTGTATTGTTTTTTAAATACTCAAAACCCTCTACAGGATCAATGAAGGTAGCTTGCAGGGAAATGCCTTCGGTATAATTTTCTATTTTCCAGATTAGGGTTTCAATAGCATGATGTTCATCATCAATAATAACAGCATTAATCATTATTTGAAGGTTTTATGATGGCTAAATGGGTATACTCAGTTCTACTTTAGTTCCAATACTATTTTCCTGATCATCGTACAAATCAAATATCTCTACCTTGGCATCGATTCCATGTAAAATTTTCATGATTTCTATTTTATCCTTGGTAATATTCATTCCAAAGGATTTCCTCGCTTCTTTCAATCCATTTTTCAATTTCATTTCCATGGATTTTTTTCTACCAATTCCATTGTCGATAATGGTACAATGGAGGCTCTCGTTTTTTTCATCAAAAACAAAACAAACGGTAATTTTCCCATTTTCCTTTTTGTGTAACTGCCCGTGCCAGATGGAGTTTTCCACATAAGGTTGAATGAGCATAGGGGGTATTTTCAGGTAATCAATGTCAATATTTTCATCCACTTTAATTTCAAAATCAAAACTGTGATTAAAGCGCACGCATTCAATTTCAAGATAGAGTTTCAGCGCTTCCAGATCATCCTTCAGCGTAACGTAATTCGACCTCGAATTTTTTAATATCAAGCGCATCAATCTGGAAAAGCGATTGAGGTAGCCCGAGGCTTTTTTGGTTTCATTCTTAATGATGTAAAAATCAATGGAATTCAGGCTATTAAAAATAAAATGAGGGTTCATTTGCGCCGTCAAGGCTTGCATTTTAAGTTCCGCCAGGTCTTTTTCGTATTTAATTTTCACTTGCTCTTTTTCGATGGCTCTTCTCAGTCGGATGGAATAGATGGCCAGGATAAGTAGTAACATTGCTCCCAGGAACAAGACCATTGCCCATCTCTCTTTATACCAAAATTTAGCGACATGAACATTGATTTTGACGATTTCATCGGACCAAATACCACCCGCATTACAGGCTTTAAGCAGAAAAGTGTATTCTCCCCCTTGCAATTGAGTGTAGGAAACATACCTTTTATTTCGCGGGTCTTTCCATTCCTCATCCACCCCTTCCAGTTTGTATAGAAACTTCACATTAGTGGGAAGGGAAAAATCTACCGCTGAAAAATAGAAACCAATAAAATTTTCTTTTGGCTTAAAGGAGTAGTTTGATTTAAATATACTGCTGGAATCAAATTTAATATATTCGTTGTTGACACTAATGGCCCGCACATAAGGCACCGGCACTTCTGTCTGATTGCCTATTCGTTTTGGATCAAATAAACAGACTCCCTTTCTATTGTGAAACAGCATTTTGCCATCGGGCAGTCTGATTAGAACATTGGCTACAAATACATTCAATTCGGGGTCATTGACCACAATACCCACCGACTCACCAAATAATTCCAATTGCGCGGCCTTGTCATCATAACAGAAAATGCCTGCCTGTGACAAAAACCAAAACCTGCCATCCAGATCAAATGTGCCGGATGCATAAAATTCATTGGTAAAATCCTCGGCATTCACCAATTTGATCTTGTTTTGATCAATTTGATCTTTTAATGAAATAACTTTGATGATCCCCTTTTTCGGTTGTTTTACATCGACGACCATGATGTCGCCATTCTCCGCTTGTATCCATATCTTCCCATCTTTTTCATCAAAAGAGGTGACGTTATCACTTTTGGTAAACCCACCAAGATCAAACGATTGATAGGTGTTGGATTGGCGATCATAGCGGTCAAACCCGCCACAAAATCCACCGATCCAGATGTTGGATTGGCTATCTTCAAAAAAGATGGTCCGCTTTTTGGCCTTGCAATAGTGGATTTCCTCAGTAAGCACCTGCACGGTATTGGCCTTCAAATTCACTTTTACCACCCCATTAATATTGGTCCCCCACAATAAGCCTTTCGAATCCACTATACCTTTCATCCATAACCGCTGCCCGGTCAACGGGAAATCAAATTCTTCAACCTCCCCCACCCCATTCACCCAATACACACCAGAATTGCCCAATATTTTGAGCTGACCATCGGGAAAACGCGAGACCACCGTAAAGTCAGTCTTGATGGGTTTTCTATCTTTATCATAATACGGGAATAAGGTCCATTCTCTTTTTTCAAGACCAAATTTATACAAGCCCTCTCCTCCAAAAACCGGCAGATAAACACTGTGATCCACCTCATCGTAATAAAGTCCGTTGATAATATGATACCATTGAGGAAAATCTGATTGGTAATAATAACATTCTCCGGGCGCCACAGAGGTGCTGTACATTTTTATATTTTCCTTTGTTCCTGCCCAGATATTTCCTTTTGAATCAACAAAATTAACCCGGTAGTATATGGAAGACCCAGGCTCATTGACCAGGTTTCTTACGACTTGTCCGCTACCTTCATTATAATAGGTGACGCCCATTGAAGTACTTAATAAAACCAGGGAATCCCGAAAAGCACAAATTTTTCTGTTGTCCCAATGATCGTTGAGGAAAATAGCTTGTACCTGCTGGTCTTTTTGAGCATCAAACACCAAATAATTGTAAGGGTTTCTGCTATTTGTTGCCAGGGTGCCAAAGTATATATATTGGCTAGTGGGGTTTACATAAATCTCATTGATTTTAGCACGGGCATAATTTCCGATCAGCTCATCAGCATATTCAAACAAACCCGTAGCGGGATAATAAAGAACGATCCCGCCTTCTGTAGATAACCAAATCCGGTCCTTTTGTACTGGATCAGGTAAGACATTCCAGCATTCCTTAAATGTAATCGCCGAAATTTTCGGATGGTCTACATTAATTGGCACTACCAAAATCGAATCCGTAGCCAGATCCACCTTGCCCAGTCCGGCCCGGGTACCAAACCAAAGTTGACCATCGAGATCCAACGCAATGTCCTGGATGACATTATCTTCAAAAATTTCATAATATTCATACCTGCTCACCTTACCGGTAAAAAGATGATAGGTATACAATCCTTCATAACTACTGATCCACAATAGCTTACGCTTTGCATCATACTCCAGATCCGAAAAGCGGTCGAGAGGTAGGAGTGTATCCCGAATGACCTCCAGCTGACTACCGTCGTACCGGCAAAGTCCAGAATATGTTAGTATCCAGATGAAGCCATAATCGTCCTCTACAAAATCCTTGATATAAGTACTTGGCAATCCTTCATTTTTGCCGATTTCCAGCAACGGATTATTCCAATCGATTTGTGCCAAACTACCCAGGGATAGCTGTAGGAAAAACAAGGTTGATATGATTCGAATTAGGTACAAATGCGTTTGGATTAGACTATTTATAATAGAGGATAATTGTATAAAATCGAGATAAATTAACAATTCCTATGCCATTGGAGAAATAATCACTCCAATTTTTGTAAGTCAATGATAAATGAAGCTATCCTGTTACTACTGTTACCGTCAGTTGAAAAGTAAGCTCTTTGCGGAAGTAGCATTTGGCCTGGCTGCAGGCCTGGTAAAACAATTTGCCCTGCAAAGTATAACTGCCTTCGGGTGTGTCTTGGCTAACGACAACAGGAATTTGAACCGACATTAGTTCGTCAAAGACCATCATGCGGTATTCTTCGCCCAAGAGATCGTATTCTTTGGGCTCCGGAAACTGAGGATCTCCTAATTGAATCTGATCGGTTCCACTTATTTCGAGCTGTGTAAATAACAGGCTGGAATCTTCTCCCCGATCGGCCATAATGTGGTATCCATCTCCGATCTTGAAGGAGGCAATAGCCGTTTGTGATGATCCGGCCTTCATGGTAATGGTCGGATAATTTTGCAGGCGGATGAATTGTTCCGCGGGAATCACATCTACGGGTTTAGGGACCATCCATAGGGTGAAGAGCAAAAATGCTGACATTAGATTCAAACTATTCATTTAATATAGGTTTTAATACAACTAATTTGGCAGAAAAAAATGAAAGAGCTTCCTTAGCTAGTCTCGTGTTCAATACTCGTTGACTTTGATTGCTGCCTCAAAAATATCGTACATTCTGTCTGTATGCCAGGACAAAGGAGTATTCGGATTGGGAAGATTAGTAACTGGAAGGTTTGTCTGAGAATATAGTAGCGGATAGGATATTCCATTATTCCTGGCAAAATTTTATATTCACATAAAAAAGTAACCCCATGTCCCATCAGGAAATATTTATTGGCCGGCAGCGTGAACTTGAAGCTTTTGAACAATCGCTGGAACACATCCGTGGACCCAGGCCTACTTTTCTGCAAAGACTCTTTGGGTTGACGCCCAAAAAAGCAGCTAAGACGCACCCCTTACCCCGAATTTTCCTCTTCTATGGTGAGGGTGGTTTTGGCAAGACGGAACTGGTTCATCAATGCATGCAAAAGGCAAAGGGGTTTAACGTCATTCACCTGGATTGGGATGACTATTACAAACGAAAAAATTCCCTGCCCAATACCAGCCGCAAGATGATCACCGCACTTTTTACCGAGCTCACAGAAGAGAAATATGGCATTAGCGGATATTTTGATGAATACCAGGAGATCGAGGGGCAACTGGAAAAGATTGACAAAAAGGTAGAACGTATCTGGCAGGAAGATTTATCCACCATTACCGGCATGCTTAGCAAGGGGGGAGCAGCTGTCGCCGGAACTTATGGCGTTCCGATCCCTGAAAAAGTGCAGGATGTTGTTTCTGGAGGATTGAATTCCCTTCAAAAAGAATTTCGCCGGTCCCTTCTGGATCATATCCGCAACAATAGACGGATGAAACGTGAGGAAATTGACCTATACGAAAACAACGAAAAAGCACTAACAGATACCCTGGTCAGAGGTTTGGAAATGGCTTCCCGCCAACAACCAATTTTACTGACCATCGACACCTATGAACAGGTGGACGAAGCCGACATTGAAGATTGGATGCGCCAGTATTTTCTGGATCATTTGCTCAAACATACCACAAAAGTGGCCGTTATCATCGCCGGCAGGAATGACCATTACCGGGATTACCGGGAGAGCTTGCCAGAACGATTGGTATTTAACCGGAATTTCAATGATATTTTGTTTACCAAAGAGGAAATCACTGATTTTGCAAAAGAAATGTCTGTGAATTTGGGACAAAATGCGATTGCCAGTATAAGGGAACATACCGCTGGTATTCCATTGGTGGTAAAAGATATCCTGACATTGCTCCGGGATGGAAAACAACAAGATGAAGTGTTGAATGACCTCAGCATGTTTACCGGTACGATAGAAGAAATTATCTCCTCGATTGTCACCCGTTTTCTTAGATATACCGAATCAGATAGTGAATGGAATCCCGATCGGCTCCGTTGTTACCAAATGGCCATGCTTCGCGATTTTGACGGAGCATTATTGCAAAAAACCTGGAAATTGCCTGCGCGTGATTTTTCAATTCAAATGAGGCAATTGGCCAGTCGCCATTCCTTCCTTAATGTCCGGGATTTTCGCATGCACGATAAAGTACAGGAATATTTGCGAATACATTTGATGCAGCAGTATGAAAAAAAGGGTGCTGACCTGCCGCTGCTTAAAGAATTGGCGGCCGAACTATTGGAAGTCCTAAAAGAAAAATTGGACCGTATTCAGCAAGCGTTAAAACAATTAGATCAGCGTTATGCCGACGACCAGCACAATCGCATATTAACGGGCTATTTATTATGCCTGCCCTGGGTCGATACCCGAAAAGCATTGCAGGAACTGCAAAGTTATCTCATCGATTTATTAGCTTTTGAACCAACAGTGGCCCAGGAATTGGCGCAGGAATATTTAAGTTTAGTTCCTCTGCATTCCTCTACTGACAAAGTTACCGTTAAAAAACTATGTACTGGTGCTATAGCTTTTAGGCCTCTAACTCTCGAAAATTCAACCATCACGCCAAGCACAACTGAAATAGAATATTTTAGGCTGCTCCGGCAAAACCTATCCAAGGACAATCTTGAAAAACGGGCCTTATTCCATTTTCGTTATGCCGAAAATTTAATTCGGCAAGGAGCTTATCAGGAGGCCCTTCAATCTTTGCAAAAGACCTTCGAAATGTCAGATGTTTTTGCAAAAGCAAAATCTGTACTGGTGGTAGCCTTTGCCAGCAACTGTTTTCGATTGGGTTACCTTTGCTCGGTATACAAACCTAATCCTGAATTTGCATTGGCAGCATACAATTTAGCTATAATTCTCATCCCCGATTACGCGGTCGCTTACAACAATCGGGGAGCCCTGCTTTACGGCCTCAGCCGAAAGGAAGAGGCGCTCAATGACTTGAACCAGGTCATCAATTTAAATCCCGATTACGCGGAGGCTTACCTCAACCGGGGAACCCTGCTTGACGACCTCAACCGAAAGGAAGAGGCGCTCAATGACTTGAACCAGGCCATCAATTTAAATCCCGATTTCGCGAACGCTTACAACAACCGGGGAATATTGTTGAAAAAGCTCAACCGAAATGAAGAGGCGCTCAATGACTATAACCAGGCCATCAATTTAAATCCCGATTTCGCGAACGCTTACTACAACCGGGGAAACCTGCTTTACTACCTCAACCGAAAGGAAGAGGCGCTCAATGATTTTAACCAGGCCATCAATTTAAATCCTGAAGACGCAGACGCTTACTTCAACCGGGGAATATTGTTGAAAAAGCTCAACCGAAATGAAGAGGCGCTCAATGACTATAACCAGGCCATCAATTTAAATCCTGAAGACGCGGACGCTTACTTCAACCGGGGAAACCTGCTTTACTACCTCAACCGAAAGGAAGAGGCGGTTAATGACTTTAACCAAGCCATTCTCTTAAATAAAAAAGCATTAAAAAATGACCCTGAGAATGAAACATTAAAAAATACCTTGGCAAGAGGTTATGGCAGTTTAGCTTGGCACCAACTTTTTCTAAATCAATATACTGAAGCGGAACAATCTGCTCAAGAGGGTTTGAAACTAGCTGCAACAGAAACCTGGATCAATACCAATCTGGCTACGGCTTTTCTTTTTCAAGGGAAGTTTGAAGCAGCGAAAGCCCTATATGAACAATGGAAAGATCAACCATTTAATGAAGAAAAAACCTTCCGGGAAGCTTTCCTGGAAGACCTCCAGGAATTCGAAACTGCAGGTATCACACATCCGGATGTGGAAAAGGTGCGAAAGTTACTAACAGAGGGTAACAAATAAATGGATCAATTATGACGGACTACACCCACCCCATCGCCAGACACTACGCCACCTATCGCCCTCTGCTGCACACCCCCATTCTGGAGCGCTTATTGCCAAAGGAAGTATCCTTCCAAACCGGTCTGGACATCGGCTGCGGCACTGGCCAATCAGCCATTGCATTAGCGGGATTTTGCGATCAGGTGTTTGGCGTAGAACCCAGCCGAGACATGTTGCAAATGGCCATTCCGCATCCTCAGGTGGAATATCACCATTACAATGGAAAAAAGTTGCCCTTTCCAGATGGATCTTTTGAGGTAGTCTCCTTTGCCGGGTCGCTTTTTTATGCCAAATCCCAGACAATGGCGGATGAAGTGGTCCGGGTGAGCAGGTATCCCGCTACATTACTCATTTATGACTTTGAGGTATTGTTTGACGACCTGGGATCACAGATCACCCAACATTTTGAGGCGTCAGATTATGATCATACCATTGATTTTTCGGGGTTGAAAATGGAAGGATTGAACAAGGTATCAGCCATTAGGGATCAAATAAGTTTTTCTGTCACGTCATTTGAGTTGGCTCATCTGCTTTTATCGGTTAAGGCGGTTTATCATAATTTTGCCGCAACATTTAAAGTGACCGATCCGTATGCAAGGTTGGTAGATGTATTAAAAACACTTGCTATCGACAATAGATTTGAGCTTCCTGTAGCTATTTTTGCCAGTCGGTATAACCTTGTATAACCATCACACTCCCCCCATTTTACACCATCCAAAATTCAAATACTTACTCACCATTATAAGCGTTGTTTCGCTAGGGCATTCAATAGAAAAGTCTATTTTGGGGCCTATTTTAAAAAAATAAGAATATGCAACAAAAAACCACTTTTATTATCGGGCTAACTCTAGGCCTTATTGTTTATGCCTGTTCGCCTAGGTTGAATCCCGGCATTTCTTCCTTATCCCTTGTCGAAAAGCTGAATGCGGCTACTTCAAGCTGGGAAAGCATCACCTCACAGGCACCAGAATCCTACGAATTTACCTGGATCCCCGATCTTGGTGTTAGGGGAAGATACCAAATGGCTAAAAGTGTGCTTAGCAAAAAGATGGTGGAGGCTATTGTCGGAGAAAAAGCATTTTTAAGTGGGCCCCATACCGATGAAATCAATTATTCCAGTGCAACGGCGTTTGGCCATTACAATCCTAAGTTTTTGACCCAATTGCATAAAGTTTTGGAAAACACCTACCACAATAAAACATTTGTAGCTGGTTTTCAATCCTTCTACGACCAGGAATTAAAGGGTTACCTGCGCACGTTTTACCTAACTTACGAAGCCGGTATCAATAACGAACCTACTAAAACCGGCTATTTATCGCGTATAGCTCAGCCTGTAGAAAGCCGAACCGACGCAACAGATGATCCCAGCTTCTATCTGCAAGAAGCTTTTAGAAGTGTCGCTGATGCTATTGAATCCCAAGGCTATGATTGGTATGAAGGCGCTACCTGCCCCAGTTTTTGGTTAAGGCGCTCCATTGACGGGACAGCTGATGAATTTCATGATTTGTTAATCCTTACCCTTAAGACTTTTGATAGGGATTTTTTGAAAAAATAGGGTAAGAAACCTGTTTGGAGGCCAACCTTTCTCGGGGCCTCCAAACATGAAGTTCTAGGAAAAGGCCAATCCCCCATTGATATCAAAATTTGCACCGGTAACAAAGGAGGTTTCTTTCGACACCAGGCACCCCACCAGATTGGCTACTTCTTCCGGTGATCCTTCCCGCCGTAGGGGCGTTTTTCCGGCTACCATTTCCCGCACATTATCGGGCGTAAAGGTATCGTGGAAAGTGGTCGCAATCATACCGGGGCAAAGTGCATTGACACGGATACCTTTGGGGCCTAATTCCTTGGCCATCGCACGAGTAAAGGTCATCACAGCACCTTTTGAGGTTGCGTAAGCAGAAGCACCGCCACCACCACCATCTCGTCCGGCCTGGGAGGCAAGGTTGACAATGGCGCCACCTTCCGGCATGTGGTTGACTACCGCCTTGTGCATCATGAAGACCGATTTCAGGTTGAGATCCATGACAAAGTCCCAGAATTTTTCATCCATCTCACACAATTGTTTGCGAGCAATCAACCCGCCAGCATTGTTGACGAGGATATGGATATTTTCTCCAAAAGCAGCCTGAGCTTCTTTTACCAACCGAAAACATTCGTCCCATTTGGTGAGATCCGCCCGAACAGTAATGGCATCACCACCATTGGATTTAATAATTTTCAGGGTTTCCGCCGCATCTTCCGGAGTATTGTAATAGTTGACAACAACTTTTGCCCCCATGGAGGCGAGTTTGATGGATATGGCTCTTCCAATATCTCTTCCGCCACCAGTAACAATGGCTGTTTTTCCTTGTAATTCCATAAGAAGACTATTTTTTGAAGTTAATATTTTAATACAATTATCTTTTTCTAAGCGTTTGTTTGGAAGTCGGTTTTGCATCGCCGTTCCCCGGGCTTCGGCGCAAGCGAAAGGCTTCGACGACGGCGCGCGGTCGAAGCCTTCTGGCGAAGAACCTCGGCAAGTCTATAGCGGCCGAAGGGAAGCGAAAAGCGTCCTTTTTTTGATGACTGGGCTGGCTTGATGGCAAAGCATCAAGAAGCTTTTGGAGTATTAGCACCTGCTTTTGCTAGTAGCCAAATGATTACCCCCAAACTTTGTATTGCTAAAAAGAGACCGTTTTCGACGACTACATTTTCGGCCGTGAAATTCCCCATAAAAAGCACCAGCACGAAGAGGTTTAGAAGTCGAAAAAAGAAGGCTGTTGAATTTGCATAATTTCCGTTTGTTTAAAGTTTTTCTGCAATGGCTAATATGCCGTTATAAGAAATAATGCAGGCAAATACGAGTGATAAAGCCATGCCAATATTTAAGGCCGGGCCTGCTTTGTGTTTGCCCATTAAGCTCTTGGTATTGGTCAGGATCATAATGCCGATGATAACCAGTGGCAAAACAAATACATTAAAAACCTGAGACAAGATCTGAGCTTGAATGGGGTTTGCACCCAAAAGGGGTACCGTCAGGCCAATCAAGCAGGCAACACCCGCGATTATTTTGAATTGCTTAGAGGTGGTATCCAGTTTTCCAGCTTGAAAATCAGCGATCAGTATGGGGGCGATCATCAAAATTGGGAAGATGGACGAGATGCCCGCTCCCAGGGTTCCCAGCAGGAAAATGGCCACTGCAAACCGCCCAGCAGCTGGTTCCAGCGCATAGACCATATCCAGTACCTTAACAACGGTTTTTCCACTTTCGTAAAAAGCAGCCATCGATACGGCCATAATCGCTCCACTGATACAAAAGATGAGCACCGCCGCCAGCAAGGCATCCTTTTGCTGGTCCTTCAGGTTGTCTTTAGTCCAGCCTCTACCCTGTATAAAAAGCGGCCGGGAAAGAAAAGTAGCCGCAGCCATAGTGGTTCCTACAAAAGCAGCAACCAGCATTTTTCCTCCTGCAACTTCGGGAATGGAGGGCACAAGTCCCCCTAAAATGGCTTTTGGATCAGGGAAAACAATGAATAAAGACAGCAAAAATGACAACCCCATCAGTGAGACAAAAAAGATCAGTACTTTTTCAAAAAGAGAATACTTCCCGATCCAAAGCAAGGTGTACATACCACTGATAATCAAAATGGCCGTGACCAAAACAAATAGGTATTCATGGCTTTTAATTGCGGGAATAAACAAACTCAGGGTTTCGAAAATCACATTGGCCGATATCCCCAAAATACCGATCAAGGAATTCCACTGGCCGATTGTGATCCCTATTATGATCAAAACCCCAATGAGGTTCCCAAATTTCAGGTGTTTGCGAAAGCCATAAAGCGCCGTTTCGCCAGTTACCAAATAATACCGGCCATAAGCCTCCATCAATACCCAGGAAAACAAACAACTTAAAAATAGCACCCACAACAGCTGCATGCCATAAGTACTGCCCGCTACCACCATCGAGGTAACACTACCGGTGCCGATCGTATAGCCGATGGCAAAGATACCCGGACCAATGGCCAGTAGTGGGGTAAGTAGCCGTTGTATGAAGGTTTTTCTTGTGGTTGTTTCCATAATGATGGGAAGTTTAGTCCGCCTTAATAAAGGTCTTGATGTTATTTAGATCTGCTGTAATCGAGTCGAAAACCTGCTCTGGAGGAATGGTAATCTGAGTTGCGCCCTGATTGGCTCCTCCCAGTGCATATTCTACATGCAATGTAATTGGAGCATCTAATTTTAGGTCTTTTAACAATTGAAAATAGACTGAAAAATCAACGGCGCCCTGGCCTATGGGCATATTTTCCACAATCCACTTTCCTTCCTGCTTTTTCCATTGAAAATCCTTGAGGTCCAGTGAGTGAATATGAGTATGTAATAACTTCAGTCCCAACTTCCATGAATTCATACCCTCTACCATGGCATGGCGCACATCAAAACGGCAGCCCAGCCATTGAGGATTCAAATCCTTAATTAGATACCAGATATCCCAAACCGATGCCCCAACACTATCTCCTGCATGATTCTGATAAGCGCCGTGGATATTGTAGTGTTGGTTCATTTGTTCCAATTGCTTAAATTGATTTTTATACTGATCCAGTTGCTCCGGGATACTTTTGTCATCGGCATAATTCAGCCAGCCCATGCGGTAATATTTGATGCCTAACTGGCTGGCGGTTTTAATTATTTTTTCCGTGTATGGTTCATTTGTATTTGTGATGCCCGTAGTGATCAACGGTGTTTTTAGTCCAGCCTTATGAATTGCTTCGATTGCTTTTGGCAAATCTCTCTCTACATTTTCCGGCAATACATGTCCTTTGGGTCTAACGGTTAAATCTACGCCATCAAAGCCCATCTGTTTCGCCGCTTTTGCCATCTCGTTATAATCCAGCCATTGCAGGTGTTTGGAAAACAGGTAAATGTCTCTATCCGTTTTCTGATCGAAAATAAGCGACATGGCATGCCCCATCGGCACCGCCAATCCGGTAGTGGCTAAAGTCTTTATGCAATTACGTCTTGTCATTATTTTTGATGTTTTAGGGGTCAGGTTCCCACTGGTTTCTGGATTTTAGATTCGAATGGGCATCCAATGGGCAATGAAAAATTGCCACTTGAAGTGCTCAATGCGTCACCACAAGATCATAATACTTCACTGTGGCGTAGGCCCCTTCATCCGTAGAACTCAAATAATTTCCCGCCTTGAAATAATTTTCAAATACGCCCCACTTTTGCATATGTATCCCGTCGTAGACAACGGACTCATTGTCATTTAAAATGACTTCCAGTCTGCCATCTGAAGCGATGATTTCCAGCGTAAATTTTTCCGTGCCAACGGTCTCTGAAAAGTTAAACCCTTCATCATCCGTCCAGGCATCTGTATGTAACATTTCTGTTTCCGAGGCATTCAGATCCTTCAATTCTTTTGTTTTCACCCGAACCTTTCCTTTGTACCAATATATTTTCAAAACTGGCGGTGCATTGTTGTCATCTTCACCAATCAAATCCCGTTGTTCATTGGTCAATCGGCCGTGAATCTGCATGATGATTGTCCGGTGTGGATCATCATTAGCATCTTTTGAGATATCGGGGACCGCCAGGGTGCCTTTCATCTTTCCGCCCTGGGCAAAGGTCCAGTTGGTCGAATTGCTGCCCGGTACCAATTGTTCTCTTAATTCGGTTCTGGAGTACGATGAATTAGCGGTGCTGGATGCAGGATAAGTGTAAAAAACCAATGAACCATCGGTAGAATCATTGTACATAAATGGCTTCAACAGTTCATTTTTTGCATAGTCCAAAATTTCCGGAGGTTCCACCTCTGAAGGGTTTCCGACCGGCAGGGTTACTTTCCAATGGCTCAGATCGATATGAGGGAGGAAATAGTCTACCCCTTCGATTGGGTCTTTGGGAGGAATGTATTCTCCTTCGGGTTTAATGAGTTTTTTGTTGCAACTCGTTATGAATACAAAGGCAAATAGTATTGGAAATATAACCGAAATAAGCTTAAATGTTTGGGAATAATTCATCTTTGTAATTTTATAAATTAAGAATCAGGGACCAAGTGGTGTCTGCTTCAATGCAGGTCCTACTTTGAAGTCGCTAATGGGATAATACCGTCTTATTTATCCGGAAGGATTCGAAGAAAAAAGAGTTAGCAACATTGATGCTAGTTCCTTTTTATGTCTTTTGTCCGTTATTTTTTTTCAAATTTCTACTGTAGTCGTAAACATCCTTTAGGTGTAGCCGCATGGCCTCGGCAGCTAATTCTGCTTCCTGATTAACAATGTGTTGCAAAATAACCTGGTGTTCTTCCAGCGATTTGTAGATACGACCGTCTTTACAAACATCCAGTTTGATAAAACTATTGATGATGTCGGGGGTAATGATTAGCATTAGAGATTTGAGCACCGAGTTTTTGCTAGCCTCAGCAATCTTTAAGTGGAACATCAGGTCTTCTTCTACTGCTTGTTCTCCCTTCTTCACTTTTTTCTCGTAGGCATCCAGGGCTTTTCGGATGGCAATAAGGTCTTCGGGTGTGCGTCTTTTGGCGGCGAGGTTTGCAGCATTGGTCTCCAATAAAACCCTGGTTTCTACCAAGGCTGCAAAATCACTATTTTCGAGTTTCAACACATCTGTTATTAGGCCTTCTAATGCGGTGATCCCCATTCCAGCAACAAGAGTCCCACTTTGAGGCAAAGTTTTTAAAATTCCATAAAATTCTAGCTTTTGCAAGGCATCTCTTACGTTCGTGCGGCCCACGCCAAATTTTTCCGCCAGTTTGCGTTCAGGCGGCAGGCGATCACCTGACTTTAATTGACCGGAAGTAATTAAGGAGCGAATCTGGCGAATGATCTTATCCACCGGACTTTCAATTGCAATTTCCTGGAAGTTTTCTAGCATTTTTGATCCAGTCATAAGTCTAAATTTCCAATCCATTTTGGTCGACTAAAAATTGGTCGACCAATTTTCTGATTACACAAATTTAGTGAATATTATGAATTTCCCAAACTCTATACCGGCTTTTTTTTGAAAGAGTAGGGTTTTAAGGAATTTTAGTTGGTAAAATAGCAAAGGAGTAAGGTAAGATTGTGTGAAAGGGGACGAAGTTGGAAATTTTGCCCCACGGCTAGAATAAATGCCTACCAGGGAGGTAGCTATTTTCTGATTATGGGCTTTAGCTTTTTAATAGCCTTTTTGAGATCTTTCCGGAAGGGCTGTAATTCCAATGCCCTTTGAAAATCAGTAATGGCATCGGCGTATTCTTCCTGGGCCTGATATTTTGAGCCCCTTATTTCGTGAAGTTCGGCAAGTCTGGCTTTGGCTGCATCCAGTTCCAAAGAAGGGAAGGCGTTGATCGTTTTACTTGTTTCAAAAGCCTTTGATGAGTAGTTAATGGCATTATTCAGATCGTCGTTTTGATAAAAAGCCATTGAAAGGGTTTGATAATAGGGCAGCAATTCCCGGTGGTTTTCCCCAAAAAAAGCTTCATTGACTTCCACAGATTTCTGTTGATATTGCAATGCCTTCTGGCTGGCACCCAATTTTTGATAAACATCTGCTGTTTCCCAATAGACATTGGCCAACTGTTGATGGCGACCTTTTTTATTCTTTTCGAGCAATGCAAGGGCAGGTTCATATTGCTCAATGGCATCGAGGTATTGTTCAGCATCCAGAAAGGATATTGCTTTTAGGTGGTATTTCTTAATAGTGACGGACATCCTTTGTTCCTCACTCAACTTTGCATCCTCCAAATTTATGATGCTTGTGTCGAGGTTCTCAATATTATTAACAACATCCATCGCTTCTGCATCCAGCTTTGATTCGTCCAGGGTTTCAATGGCTTTTTCAATTTCACCAACCTTAAAATATTCATAGGCCTGTCGATACATTTTGGAAGCGAAATCCAGGTTCACAGAGGCCAGCTCCAAGGCGATGCCCGGCAGGCGTTTTTTCAGAGATTCGAGTTGTTCGTTTAGCAAATCCTCTGCTTCATCCCGATTGGCAATGGTGCGATTCAGTTTTTGCTCAAGTTCCGCAATTGTAGTTTCGCTTTGTCTGCCTTGTTTGCGCAGTTCGGAAATTATACGGTCATGGCGAGTCGTTATGGTTTTAAGGCTAATATTGTACAACTCGGTTTGTGCTTTAGCCAGTTGTCCCTTGACAGCTAAGTAGATCTTTACAGGAGTCCTGCGCCCTATCACTACGTCCTGTATGTCTCGCTTATTGACCACTTCAAGCCCGGCTTTTTCTATATTCAGCTTTACAGAGGTTCCCTCGCTGATGCCGACGAATACCAGATTGAAGGTGCCGTTATCGTCGGTGTCGTCCGGATTCGTGAAAGGAGCGCTGACATAAACATCTTTGACATACTCGATTTGGCCGGTATTGTACTTGCTATTGTGTATAGAGACCTGGCCTATGAGGCTTATTTGTTGGGCCAACACCGGGCCTGCCATCAGTAAAAGGCTGCTTAAACAGACAAGTATAGTTGGTTTTTTCAATAGAGTGTTTTGGATTTTTAAATCAATTTTGTTTTTCTTCCAGGCTTTTGACCAGCACTTTGTACCGCTCCTCCAGCCGGAGGCTTTCTAGGCTCTTGTCTGATTTTATCCATTTTAAATCTTTATAGCCCAATTCAACAGCTTTTTCAAGGTTATCCAATGCCGTTGGAATATCTTCATTTAGTGCATAATACACTGCCCAGTTTCTAAACGGTTGTCCTTGATTAGGGGCTAATTGTTGCAATTGTTCAAAACGCTTTTTGGCTTCTTCCTGTTCTCCGGATTTGGCGAAAGCCATACCCGTGTTATTGAGGTAACTGGCTAGGGTTCTTTGATCCAGTTGATAGCTTTTCTCGTAGTATTCAATTGCTTTTTCATAATCTTCGAGATAATAGTAACACATCCCTATTTGCTTCATGAAATTTGGATCTTTTTCACCCTGACTGATAATTTTTGGAAGTAAATCCAGAAACTTTTCATACTCTTCAAGCATATAATATACATTGGAAAGCTTAGCATAACAACCCATGGAATTGGGGTGGGTTTCACCTAAAGTCTTCCTGTTTATAGCCAATGCTTTTTCCAATAGCTCTTTAGCGTCAATTAAATCGCCCAAAGACATCTTCACGGATGCAAGACCAACATAGCTTGCTGCTGTTTGAGGGTGGTCTATACCCAAGGTGATTTCATTTGCTGTAACAGCTTTTTCCAAATATTTTTTCGCACCATTGAAGTCTTTTATGGAATGTAAATTAGTAGCAAGCGCAAAGTAGGCCGTCGAAGTCTCTTTATGAAGCGTTCCCAGTGTTTTCTCATTGGCAGCTACCACTTTTTCCAATTGTGTTATAGCTCCCATAAAATCTCCCCGAAAACGCAATGCTAAAGCGAGTTCATGGTAAATGCCAGTTGTATATTGAGATTCCGTGCCGAAAGTTTTTTCATAGACTGGAAGTGCTTTTTCATGTAATACAATAGCTTCTTCAAATTCACCCTGTTTCATTAATATGGAAGCAAGCGCGACATAAGAAACCGCTGTTTGAGAATTGTCATTGCCTAAATGTTTTTCATGAATGGTTACTGCTTTCCGCAATAGCAACTTTGCACGGTCAATTTCTTCCGGCGATGTCAACATTATAGCAAGACTGGAATAGCTTTTCGCAGTGACGGGATGATCTATCCCATAAATTTTTTCAGTCGAGGCTACAATTTTCTCGCAGATAGCTAAAGCTGCCTCAAAATCTCCAGAATACTTCATCACTTCGGCAAGGCCGAAATAACTATTTAATGTTGCCAAATTATCTGACCCAAATGTTTCTTCCTGTATTTTTAATGCCTTCTCAAAAAGTGTTTTCCCTTTATCATAATTGCGTTCGGCAGCATATAAAGAGCCAAGTTTATAGTAAGATTCCGCAGTAATTGGGTGATCTTTCCCAAAGGTTTCCTCGTTGAAAGCAATTACTTTTTCTAGTAATAATTCTGCATTAAATGTATCTCCTTCTAAAGAAAGCAAACTTGCCAGGGATGTGTACCCATTTACCGTTTCATGATGCATGGTTCCAAAACTTTTTTCAAAAATCTGGATAGCCTTTTCTATCGCGGCCTTTGCTTCGACAAGTTCATCTGAAAGTCTTAAAACCTGGCCAAGTGCGACATAGGCCCTGGCCGTAAATGGATGATCTATACCATATGATTTTTCATTAATGGCAATCAATTTTTTTATTGAAACTTTTGCCATTTCAAAATTCTTTGCTGATTGGTGAAATGAAGCGAGTCCGGAGTAACTTGCAAGAGTAGAGCGATGGTCATTGCCATTATATTTTTCGTTAGCAATGATTGCTTTTTCAAGCGATGCGTTTGCGCGTTCCGTTTCGCCTAATTCCTGGAATGTCGTGGCAAGGTAAAAATAAATGTCCCCGATTCCGGAACTGTCAAGTCCTACATTTAATTCATTAACTACCAATGCTTTTTCAAAATAGGCAGTAGCTTCTTTGAAGTTATATGTTTTTACCAGAGCACTCCCCAGGAATTTATAAGCTACTGATAACCTCATCGCATTGTTTCCTAAAATGGTTTCACATATTTCAACGTCTTTTTTATGAAATGAAAAAGACGTTTTATAATCTCCTAAATCATTGTAGATGGTTCCGGCTTCAAAATAGGCATCCGCCAGTTCGATATCTACCTCTTTCTTTGTACGCTCCAATAGAGCAATAGCTTTTTCATAAACCTTTGCTGCCTGCCGGTATTGGAATAGAAGACGATAAGATCCGGCCTTTAATTGGTAACTCTTTACAATCTGGCTGACCCGTTCCTGCTCCTGTTCCCTGGCCACCAGGTATTGTTCCAAGTCACCTTCAATTTTTTGAAGATTTTCGCTGGCCTCCAAAGCATCCTTTTCCAACTGGTTGGCATCGAGAATGGCAAGTGCCGCTTCAATTTCACCTTTTGCATACAATTCGTATGCCCGCAAATACATTTCGGAAGCGAAATCAAGATTGACTGCTGCCAGCTTTTTTACTGTTTCCGGCAACTGCTTTTTTGTGGATTCCAATTGTTGATTCAGGATCTCTTCGGCTTCGTACCAATTGGCAATCTCACCCCCAAGTTTGCCCTCCATTTCTGCGATGACAACATTTCTTTCTTCTCCCTCCTTTCTGAGCTTGGTGATCAATTCCTTATGTTTTGCGGTTAACACCTTTACGCTAACATCGTATAACTCGGTCTGAGCTTTGGCTAGCTGGTCTTTGGGAGCAAGGAATACCCTGACCGGTGTTTTTCTACCAATCACAACATCCAACAGCTCATGGCTGTTGACTACTTCCAAGCCGGCTTTTTCAACATCTATTTTAACGGGAGTTCCTCCGTTGATTCCCACAAATTCAAGTTGAAAAATGCCTTCTTTATCCGTATCATCCGGACTGGCAAAAGGGGCGCTGGCATATGCACCTTCCACATATTCAATTTGATGAGTATTATACTTACTATTGTGAATAGAGACCTGCCCGGAAAGGGTTATTTGTTGTGCTGTGGCTATGTTGATAAACATCAAGCCGAAGAGGAAAAGCATTGCTTGCCTCATGAGTTTCATTTTTTAGGTTTTTTCAAATTGGGGGTTATGCCATGCCTTCGTTCTTTATTTTAGGGCCTCAATCCGGTACGGTACTTCCCAAAATCTCCTGTTCTTTCTTTTGCGCCATTTCCCGCTGAATTTGCCGGGTCGTTTTAGAAGAATTATCGTGGCTCCAACCCGGAGGATAAAAGATGTATTTTAGCTTGTCGCTCCAGGAGTCGACACTCTTTACATCCCGCCAGATATCTTCAAACTCATGGGTGTGAATTTTGATGGGATTATAAGAATCCGGATCATGTATCACTCCATACTTGGGAGTAATGCTATCGTCCACTTTTTGGTAGGTACCAAATAATCTATCCCAAATAAGAAATATGCCCCCATGATTTTTGTCAAGGTATTCGTAATTACAGGAATGGTGTGCCCTGTGCATATAGGAATTATTGATGATGGTGCCGATCCAACCCCAAGAGGGAGACAGCTGTGTGTGCAGGGTAAACTGGTACAGGCCGTTAATGATCATTGTGGTAACCAACATAAGGGGTTCAAAGCCAATAAAAGGCATCCATAACCACCAGATCGGTTTGTATAAGGGAATGAACCATCCATTTCTAATGCCAATGGTCAAATTAAATTTCTTCGCAGAATGGTGGGGTATATGCGCAGCCCATAATACCCTTATGGAATGGCTAAACCGATGATGCCAATAGAAACACATATCATCCAATAGCAGGCAGGCCACCCAAACGTACCATGCCCAGCCAAACGATTCATAGCCGAACACTTCCATCCTAAAATCTGCAAAAAAATAAAAGACCAAAAAAAACAGACCCAGCGTAGCTACTTTTGTAAAGGAGGTGATAAATAGGGCAACCAGGGCAATGGCAACTCCGGCGATTGACTCTTTAATGTCAAATAGATGGCGGGCTAAAAAATACTCTATGATTATACATGCAAAAAATATAGGTAGTGCATATTTGATGATTTCATTGATGTCAAGTTCTTCCATAGTTCTATATGTTCATTGTTTGGGATTAGTAAATTTTTTGAAAACATTTACCAAATTGAACGACCGAATATATGAATATTTTTTTTAAGGATTAAAACTTGCACCATTTGTCCCTACAATCTCTCCAATAATTCTACTAAACCTCTCTGTCACCTCGCCAATCACATCGGGACGAAGTATCAATAATTTTTATCAATCAGGATCGAATTTCTCCAACATTTACAGGGCTTTGTTTGCTTGTCCCCTTTTTTGTCCCCCTATAATTTCTAGCATTAAGGGCCGAGATTATTTAATTGCAGGAATTATATTTTATTAAATGTTTAATTATAATTTCATGAAAAAATTTGCGTATTTACTCTCGATTTTCGTTGCCCTTATGGTGACAAGTCTTGGGGCTCAAAAGAGCTTTTTTGAGGTCGTTCCAGCCAAAAGTTTGCCACCAGGCCTGGATGTGACGAAAAACATAAAAAAAATGATTGTTGTCAGGTTGGACGAACCAGGCCTGCGCAACTACCTACTCGGCGCTCCGATGGAATTTCAAAATAGCGGTACGCCCTTATCCCTACAAATACCCTTACCTGATGGGAAAACGGAAACTTTCAGCATGGTGGAGTCTCCTAACCTTGCGCCGGAAGTGGCCGCTCAGCATCCCGACATAAAGTCTTATGCTGGCAATGGCTTGAACCACTCAGCGTATAATATTCGCCTGAACCTCACCTCCCTTGGGCTCAGTGCTATCATGCTCAACGTGGCAGGAGATGCCATTTATTTCGAGCATTATTCCAAAGTGGATCCCAACCTGTATTTCATCTATTTTGCCCGGGATGCCGTGGCACCACCACCGCACCTACGCGGTAGATGTGAAACCGACATTGAGCACGAAATTCATAAAGCTGCAAAGGAAACGCCTTCGGGAATTGACAAAAGTACCGGAGCCACCCTTCGCACGCTTCGGCTTGCTATGGCTGCCAATGGCGAATTCACCCAAGAAAATGGAGGTACAGCAGCACTTGGATTGGCTGCGGTAACCAATTATGTCAATACCATAAATGCTATTTATCGCAGGGAATTGAGTGTACACTTCAGCCTGGTAAGTGGTACCAACCTGATTTATACCGACCCCGGAACGGACCCTTATTCTAACACGACGGGCCCGATGGTAGATGAAAACCAAACAAATGTCGACAATGTGATTGGTACCGCCAATTACGATATCGCCCATGTTTTGGGTTATGATGTGGATTTCGGTTCAGGCGGTGGTCTGGCTTATGCTGGTGTTGTTTGTAATGAAACCTACAAAGCAGGGGGAGCATCCGTCATCGGCAGTGGTTATGGTCAGGTTTTTTATGACCAGTTGATTTTGCATGAGATGGGGCATCAATTTGGCATGAACCATAGCTACAATAGTGTCATCCCGGTTTGTACCACCCGAAATGCAGACACTTCAGTTGAACCTGGGGCAGGTGCTACGATTATGAGTTATGGCTTTACTTGTGACACGGACGATTATTTCACTTCTCAGACAATGGGTCCATTTCTTAATTTCCATACTATTAGTTATTCCCAGGCTATAGCTTATATGGACTCAGATGGAAACTGTTTCTCAAGCACTGCTACTGGAAATGCTGCTCCGGTAATCACTATGCCCAGTGCATATACTATACCGAAATCTACTCCGTTTTCACTGACAGGTAGTGCTGATACGCCGGGCAGCGGCGATTCCTATACTTACAGTTGGGAAGGTACCAACATTGGTACTTCCACCCCTGATGAAACTACTTTGGCCAATACTGCCGAACCGCCATTTTTCAGGAGTTATGCACCAAACACCTCGCCAACCCGTACTTATCCATTATTGTCCGCTATTCTTGACGGCTCCAACTATGCCAAGGGCGACAAGCTGCCTTCAGTAGGCATCGTCACTACTCATCGGCTGACTGTCCGCGATAACAATACAGGAGGTGGCGGTCTTGATTTTGGTGAAGTAACCGTTACGGTAGATGGAAACATAGGTCCCTTTTTAGAGACGACCAATCTTGGAGGTAGCTATGCGGGCAATTCGTTCCAAACCATTACCTGGAGTGTCAATGGTACCAATATGGCCACGCCAAATGTCAATATTTTATTGTCTACCGATGGGGGGAATACATTTCCAACCACTTTGGTAGCCAATACCCCAAATGACGGCAACCAGCTAGTAATCCTTCCTAATGTCATGACCACCACCGCACGTATCAAAGTAGAAGCGGTAGGCAATATCTTTTTTGATATTTCCAATGCTGACTTCACCATCACGGCTGCAACGGTGGTCTCTTGTCCTTCAGACTTCAGCGTTTGTCCCAATGCGCCCGCTTTTACCTTGACAGGGGCCACCCCTATCGGAGGCACCTACAGTGGAGATGGGGTAAGTGCAAATATGTTTGATGCTTCCGTGGCGGGATTAGGGCCACACACCATTACCTACACCAATAGTGGCAGCTGTACTTTTGTGATTACCGTAGATCCGAATGCACCCGGTGGTACTACTTACTATCAGGACTCTGATGGTGATGGATTTGGCAACCAGGCAGTTTCTCAGCAGTCTTGCGACAAACCCTCTGGTTATGTAGCCAATAATTCCGATTGTAACGACTCTGATCCGCTCGAAAAGCCTGGTCAAGTATGGTATGCTGATATCGACAATGACGGGTATAGCACTGGTGCTACGCTTACACAATGTACCCGCCCAACCGGTTACAAAGCGGCCAGCGAACTGATCGCTACCTCTATCGATTGCAACGACGATGACCCGGCTATCAATCCCGGTGCTACCGAAGTCTGTGATGGTGTAGACAACAATTGTGATGACCAAACAGACGAAGGTCTACTCTCCTTTTACTACCAAGACCTCGATGTTGATGGCTTTGGCAATCCCAATGTTTCTCAACAGGCGTGTAGCCAACCTGCTGGTTATGTAACTGATAATACTGATTGTAACGACAATGATTCGCTCGAAAAACCCGGCCAGGTATGGTATGCTGATATCGACAATGACGGGTATAGCACTGGTGCTACGCTTACGCAATGTACCCGCCCAACTGGCTACAAAGCGGCCAGCGAACTGACTGATTCTTCCATCGATTGCAATGACGACGACCCGGCTATCAATCCCGGTGCTACCGAAATTTGTGATGGTGTAGACAACAACTGTAATAACCAAACAGATGAAGGCGGACTGACCACCTATTATCAAGATTTCGACGATGATGGATTTGGCAACCCGGCTGTTTCTCAGGAGTCATGTAGTATACCCACGGGTTATGTAGCCAATAATTCAGATTGTAACGACAATGATCCGCTCGAAAAGCCTGGCCAAGTATGGTATGCTGATACCGACAATGACGGGTATAGCACTGGTGCTACGCTTACGCAATGTACCCGCCCAACCGGTTACAAAGCGGCCAGCGAACTGACTGATTCTGCCATCGATTGCAATGACGAAGACCCAGCTGTCAATCCCGGTGCTACTGAAGTTTGTGACGGTGTAGACAATAACTGTAATGACCAGACAGACGAAGGTACTTTAACCACCTATTATCAGGACCAGGACGTTGATGGATTTGGCAATCCGGAGGTTGCTCAGCAAGCTTGCACCGAACCTGCTGGTTATGTAACCGATAATACTGATTGTGATGACAGTGATCCGGCTATCAATCCTAATGCCACTGAGGTTCAGGATGGTGTGGACAACAATTGCGACGGACAGATAGATGAAAGTGATCTGCCTCCAGGTTGGAGTGATTTTGGTGAAGACGGCATTGATTGTGTAGGCAATAATGATGTCACTTATGATTCCAATACAGGTGCTTTTAGTCTGGAAAGTCAGGGTTGTTATTCTACCAACTTTACCGCTGACAATGCAGCTTATGTCAAATACGAACTCTGTGGCAATGGTGAACTCGTGGCACATGTAGCTTCTATTAGTCCTTTAGGACAAGGATGGGCTGGAATCAGCATGCGCGAAAGCGAAGCACCAGGTTCTAAAAAAGTTTCGCTGGCTACCAACCTCAGCAATTTTGGTCGCCGGGAAGTAAGAACGACAACGAATGGTTATGCTTCTATTCAACAATTCTACCGTCCCGGAGCAACTTGGTTGAAACTGGTCCGCAATGGCAATCAATTTGTGGGTTACCTATCAACTAATGGCACCTATTGGCAAACAGTAATGGTGGCCAATGTCAGTATGGCCAATTGTATCCAGTTTGGTTTGTTTGTGACCAACTACAATGGGGCCACAGTTACAGGTACATTCGACAATGTGTCTGTATCAGGCAGTTCTACCCATCTGGCTATCCTTCCATCTGAGGCAGGCGTAGTCGTTGCGACTGAGGTTCCTAAAGACTTTTCAATTTTCCCCAATCCAGCCAATGGTCAGGTTTATCTTGATCTCAATGCTTTTTATGGTGCGGAGGAAGCACAGGTACAGATTCTCAATTCATTGGGTCAACCTGTGCAACAACGTCAATTGCAGGAAGTGGGATCAGGCCTTGAACGTTTCGATCTTCACGGATTGAACAACGGGACCTATTTCATTCGTGTTACGACGGATCAAGGAGATGTAGTGAAGCGATTTTTGATTGTAAATTGATTTCTGGATAATAACGTTAATTATTCCCGTTTCCTATTGCAGGTACAAGAGGAATATTTACAAAGAGAGAGAGTATTACAATACTCTGGTTTTTAATAATTTACATTAGTCGGTAATTTCGAGTTGCCGACTAATTTTTTTTTTGGGAATAAATTTAGGGGCTCAGCGCTTTTGATTGAATTTCCAGCTGATTTTCTGTAAAAGTATGTTTGGAGGTAGGTTCGTGACAAAATCAGGAATTTATGGTGCTAACCAAGTGCTAATATCTCCTGCCAAACCTGATCATGCACTTCGATGCCTTCTTCTAGTTGTTTCGCTCTGATTCGAAAAGACCTTTCACTTGGATAACGGACTTCAGCATCCGGGTCAATAGTAGAAGATTTTTTGGTATAAGACAATATTTCATTGACAATATCATGCATCTTCCCTTTGCTTAGGAATTTATCAGGACTAAGGCATATAAACACCTGTGAAAGTCCGGATTCTTCATCGTCTTGGCCAACCTCACCAGTGGAACGGCCTTCGGACAGGATCGCTGCAAATAAGTCCAGCATGATGGATAGGCCCGAACCTTTCCAGTATCCTATCGATATCGGCAACATACTTTCAATTATAGATTGAGGATCATCCGTCATTTCACCCGCTTTATTAAAACCTCCTGGGTAGGGTAGTTTTTTGTCTTGCCGTTGGTAACTTTCCATTTTGCCATAAGAAAATAGAGACATCGACATATCCAATAAAATGGGGTGAGGGTTACCCGGCATAGAAAAGATCAATGGATTGTTGCCTATCCGGGGCATATTACCCCCCCATGCAGGCATATTGGGCATGGTATTGCTCCAGCAGATACTCATATATCCCGCTTCTGCTGCTAAAAGACCATAATTCCCCCCTCTCATCCAATGGTTCGTGTTGCGAAGGGCCACACAGCTGATGCCATACTGGTCGGCGAGAGTCATCGCTCTGGTCATGGCAAAACTGGCATTGTTTGGTCCGGAACCCAATTGCCCATCCCATTGCTCCAAAGCATTGAAGGATTTTATTTTCAAAGGTTTTGACTGTATGTCAATTATCCCCTTATCTATATTGCTCATAAAAAGAACAAACCGATTGACTCCATGAGAGTTCACCCCATCCAACGTAGCTTGGGCAAACAAACGGGCACATTCCAGGGCATCGCTTTTTTCAAATCCCTTATTGATTAGTTTATCCTTTAGGGTGTCGGCAAGGATGGTGTAAGCTATCTTCATGATCATTGGGATAATTGTATATTTTGGCGCAAATAAATACATTAAAAAAGATATCCAGGTAATTAACCCTGAGGATCACCTAGTTAACCAAAAACAGTAATCCTTAATTATTTTTGATGCTGCTAAAAGTATTTGTTAGCCAAAAATAAACCATTATCTTTACCGTGCTCACAAAGTATATTTATTTTTAACATTACGGATAAATGGGAAATTTGCCTCAGTGTATGTTTGGAGGCAGGACTTTGTATTTCACATTTTATTCCGTACTCCAAACATGTGCTCCAGGCTTGTTTCTCATTGTGTTATCCGCTAAAATTCATCAAACGAATGAGGACATTTCTGTTACTTTTTTTTATTTTATTAGTTACCCCTCTACTACATTCTCAACTAGTCCTGGAGAAAGACATCAACCAGGAACCTGCAAGTGCTCATCCGGGATATATCGTGGAACTGAATAATGTGCTCTACTTTCGGGCCAACGATGGTGCTCATGGCGATGAATTATACAAATACGATCTTGGGAGCGGGGTCGCACAGCTCGTAGCTGATCTCCGCCCTTACGAAATGGGCGGCGGCATTAACGATGTGATCATCTTTGATGAAAAGATCTATTTCAACTCCAGGGGTGGCTCTGGTTCTGATCATTTTATCTATGTGCATGACCCTTCTGACAACAGCACTCAGCGCCTTATGGATAGTGAAAATATGGAAGTCAGGGAACCGGCAAATCTCACCGAATTTAACGGACAGCTATTCTTTGCTGCTGAGTTTTCAGGCATAGGTATTGAACTTGGGCGTTATGACCCAGTGACCAATAAGGTGGATATTTTGGCAGATATTAACCCGACGGGTGACAGCTATCCCAACTTTTTTAATGAACTGGATGGCAAATTGTGGTTTGTTGCTAATGATGATCTGGGTGGCAGCCGACTATGGCGCTACGATCCGGCTACTGACATGGTAGAAAAGATCATTTATAACAGCCCAAACTCGGAATATCCGAGCATGAATTTCCTATATTATTTTGATGGTAAATTTTTCTTTCAAAACTTTATACAAGGCGCTGGCACAGACCTCGGCAGCTACGATTTGGCCACCAATACTCTGCTTGACATTCCCCCAATCTATCCAGGGGCAGGCAGTAGTTCTCCTTCCGGATTTATAGAATATGACGGGAAATTGTATTTCGGAGCACGGACCTCAGGGGTCGGGCGAGAGCTGCACGTGTATGACCCTGCGACTGGAATGGTCTCCTTATTGGAGGATATCTATGGAAGCGGGGATGGCAACCCGGGACTGGCGCTGGTACATGAAGGTAAGTTATACTTCACCGCCAGTGTAGATGAAAATGAACGAAAACTGTTCTCTTATTCCTCAACTACTCAAGAAGTTGCCGTTGAGGCCACTTTAGATAATAATGGTGCGCCCAACTATCTGTCCATTCTGGCTCTTGCCAATGGCACTATTTACCTGGCTGGTGAACATCCGGAAGTGGCGAATGAATTGTTGCGTTTTATACCTGGCAATTCTACCTTAGAGGTGGTGGCCGATATCAATCCCACGACCATTGGGTCCGACCCCTATCTTTTCACCCCTTACAATGGGAAATTGTATTTCGGAGCCGAAGAGGTCAACACCGGGCGTGAAATTTGGGTATACAACCCCATTACTGGCACAACAGAAATACTCTCCGACAGTCCGGGCAATACATCTCCTAATGGTTTTACGGTACTGGATGGAAAATTGTTTTTTTCAGGGATAGACCCGGATTTGGGTTATGGTTTATTGTATTATGATGACGCAACGGGTTCAGTGGAAGCAACATCCTACATCACGCCTAATAATACTGGTCATATCACGGATATTACAGCATACAATGACTTATTATATTTCAAGGCAAATGACGATGTAGTCGGCAGCGAAATGTTTGTTTATAACCCGGCGAATGATACGTATAGCCTGGTCGCTGATATTAATCCAACAGGAAATGGCCGTACCGAAGACTTTTTTGTTTTTGAAAATGAACTCTTTTTCCAGGCCGATGACGGCGTCTCGGGAGTGGAGCTATGGAAGTATAACGATGTAACGGAAGAAGTAACACAAGTTGCAGATATCAATGCAGGAGAAGGCGCTAGCAATCCGTCCTGGTTTGCAGTCTATGATGGAGAATTGTTTTTCAGTGCCTATGCTGAAAGTTTTGGCTACGACCTTTACAGTTATAACCCTACCACTGAAATGGTTAGCCAACGTACCGACATTTCAGGTAATTTAAATCCACAATACCTTACTGTATACCGGGACAAGTTGTTCTTCAATGGTCGTTTTTCTCCTTCTGTTAATGCCGAATTGGTGTACTTTGATGCTGCTACCAATGAAGTTTACCTGACAGAAGACCTCAATCCAACAAGTGCGAGCAATCCCGGCTATCTGACCGTTTTTAATGATAAGCTCTATTTTAGCACCTACACGCAAGAATACGGCCGGGAACTCTGGGAATACAATGATACCAGCATTGCCATTATTGCGGACATCTGGCCAGGAGTACCAGAGTCCAACCCGGAATACCTCACCCTTTTTAATGATAAATTGTACTTCTCTGCCAATGACGGCCTCCGGGGTATGGAAATCTGGAGTCTGGCCGCCTGCCTCAACCTTTTTGTACAAACTGAACCACAGATTGGAGAAGACGGTTTTGGGGCCATTGATCTGACTGTTCAGGGCGGTTTGCCACCCTACACTTTCACCTGGAGCAATGGAGAAGAAACTGAAGATATTGCAAACCTGGAGCCCGGTACTTATACGGTCACCGTATCCGATGCCTCCGGTTGCCTGTCTGAATTGACGGCAGAGGTGACCTTCATCAGCAGTACCGAAGATATTCTTTCGGAAGATCTTGTGGCGTTATTTCCTAATCCGAATGCAGGCACTTTTAGCTTACAAATGAAGGATGTACACGCTGAGGAGGTAAGGGTTTATAATTTGCATGGAAGCTTAATTTATCATAAATTCATTGCTGATAATGCCTCGATGATTGAGGTCCATCTTCGCTATGCGCCAGCAGGTATGTATATGGTAGAGGTGAGGACAGCTGAGGGATTGGTGCGGAAGAAGGTGGTGGTGGATTAGGCGTATGGGAGAGAAGGTTTAGGAGGTTTAGGGGTTTAGGACGGAATGGTGGGTTAGGACGGAGTGGCTCTTTCCAGTTCTTACGGGGAAAATAGGTTTAGGTAAGTTTAGGTGTTTAGGGGCAGCGGGAGTGGTTTGGATGATGAATTTAATTAAGTAAACATTTTTTAGGACGAGTCACGAATCATTATGGATACCTCATTAAAAAATATGCTTTGGCAGCAGTTTGGCGCATCTATTGATATGCTGGAAAATGCCATAATGGGCTGTCCGGATGAACTATGGGATACGGATGCCAAATTTTGGCATATTGCTTACCACACCTTATTTTTCCTGGATTATTATTTGTCGGATGATCCCTCAAATTTTGCACCACCGGCGCCATTCACCTTATCGGAACTAGATCCTTCCGGCCGACTTCCTGAGCGAACCTATAGTAAGGAGGAGATATTGACTTACCTCAATTTTGGTCGGCAAAAGTGTCGAAAGCTGATTGCTGGATTAACCACTGAAAATGCAGCCCTGCAGTTTAACAGTGAGTACAAGGATTACCCAGTACTTGAAATTCTGCTTTACAATATGCGCCATGTTCAGCACCATGCGGCACAGTTGAATTTGTTGTTGCGGCAAGCAATGAATGATGCACCCCGGTGGGTTTCCAGGACACGGGAGGCTTTATGAAGAACCTTCCTTGGCAATTGCCAACTATTTTATCCCCTTTTCCAACCAGAATTCAAAATACTGTCTATCTTACACCGCGAAATAAAAAATGCAATATCTCTAATTGCAAAGTGGTGGAATGAAAATCGCAGAAGAGGATTTCTTTTTCAACTTTACAAGTCGGGTTGATAAAAAACGGCATACAAGCTAATGCTTGTTGGTACAATTTTACGAGTCTAAATGCTAAGTGCTTGTTTGGAGGTCGGATTTGCATCGCCGTCGGCAAGCCTATGGCGGCCGATGGGTAGCAAAAAGTATCAATTTTTTGATGCTACAAGGCTTTTTTTGAAGTTCATACCCAAAGGTACGGACAAGAAAAGTAACAGCCTGTCCCGCCGAAGGGAGACCGCTAGGTCGGGAAAGTATCATCGAAAAAGGGATGTTTTGTAGCCCATGCTCCTACTCTGCCTTCGCGAAGCTACGGCGAAGCAAGGCGCTGAGTCCTTCGCCAAAGGCTACGGCCGCCGGAGAAAGCTTCGGCGCAAGCGTAAGTTTGACCTCCAAACAGGCACTAACAGAAAAGTTAAACAAAATGGGCTTAAACGTATTGTACGAAAGAATTATCGAAGACCTCATCAGCAATCATTACGCCTTAGTTGATGGTTTTTTCGATGAAGACACTTGTCGCGGACTTAATAAATTATTGCGACAAAAAATGAAACAAGGAATACTTGAAAAAGCAGGCATTGGTAATAAGTCAAACCATTTAAAGAATGACGCTATCCGATCTGATAAGATTGCCTGGATTGACAACCATTCTATTGATGTATTTGAACAGGCATTCATTCAACAAATGAATAGCTTCAGTTTATACCTAAACAATACCTGTTATACGGGCATTCAGGATTCGGAATTTCATTATGCTTGTTTTGAAAAAGGCGCTTTTTATAAAAAACACATCGACCGTTTTAATAACGACAATAAGCGCAAATTTTCGGTTGTCACCTACCTTAACAAACATAGGAAAGCTTCCCATGGAGGAGCTTTGATTCTTTATACAGAAAAAGGAGAAATCAACATTTTACCCGAATGGGGCCGCACGATTATTTTCAAAAGCGATTTATTAGAACATGAGGTACTTGTTAGTACAAAAGACCGCCTGAGTATTACGGGATGGCTAAAATGATCCCTTAAAGCTTACCGACGCTAACTTCGAAAATCATTGGGACTACTTTTCTGCTGGTATCAAACACCCCACCAGTATCCTATCACCAAATCAGCCACTAAACATGCACAATGTGCGGGCGGGTTCCGGCATAGGAGCATTGGCCGTTAAGAAAAAAGCGGCAACCGTACCCATCAAGAAGAAATACTGCTTGAGCTAAAACCAATAAGCTCTCAGAGAATTACTATCTTGTACCATCAGCCAAAAATCCAAGAATAAAAACTTAAATTGGTCCCTGATTAAGTCTATGCTCAACTACTGAAACAACCTTTCTGTTTGAGAGCATGTTTGAAGCAAAACAAAAATGCTAATGAAAGAAAACGATATAATCACGAAAGTTGAATCCTTTTTAATCAAAGATAGACTGGAAGAAGCCTTAAATCTTTTATCGAGGTTTTTTCAGGACCAAAAAGAAAATGAATATAAAGATGAAGCGCTTTTGCTGCTTGGTAGGTTAAGTTATCTGACAAAGGGACAAAATCTAGGGTTAATAGCCGAGTTGCCGCTTGAATTAAATAAGATAAGAAAGTCAATCATCAGCCTTAAAAACAACGCCAGCTACATCCTCAGCGCCAAAGAAAACCAATCCACTTTTGGCGGAGGAAATAGTGCGATAGCTTCAAAAGGCAATAGCGACGTTTTGAGTGTAATTATTGACGAATCCTTTAGGAATAACAACAATAACTGGAGCATCGGAACGAAGTATTTAACCGACAAGGTAACCGTCTATGGAAGTATCGATATAAAATCAAATAGATGTATCATGACCCAATTGAAAGATGAAAGCATGTTGGGTTGCTGGAAAGCTATTTCTTTAGATATTTCGAAAGATTTTATTATTGAAACCAAAGCCACGGTCAGAGAGGCAGTCAGCAATCATGGCTATGGAATAAGCTGGGGCGCTAATTCGGAGGGTGATAAATTCTTCTTTATCGTATCTACTAATGGCTATTATTGTATACGATATTCCCTGGCAAGTTTAGTCACCAACATCGTTGACTGGAAACTTAGCCCTCACATCAATATCGGGACCAATACCAATGTTTTAAGGATTCATAAAAGACAAAACACCGTAAATTATTACATCAACGATCACCTGGTTGAAAGCCGTGCCTTTAGCGAGTTATTTGGCCATTGGCTAGGCATGGTCATTTGTGATCGGAAGACTGTTTTATTTGAATATTTTAAAGTGTTGAATTGAAGCATAAACTCAGTGCTTGTTTGGAGGTCGGATTTGATAGTACAAGGCTTTTTTTGAAGTTCATACCCAAAGTAATGAAGTACCATCGAAAAAGGGATGTATTGTAGCCCATGCTCCTACTCTGAAGCTTCAGCGCAAGCGTAAGTTTGACCTCCAAACAGGCACTCAGAAAGCCCTTGTGATGCAAGAGCTTTCTGAGAAAAATTAAATCAGCCTACCCTATTATTTAGGTACCGCCTTAAAAGTATATGTCCAATCGTACTCAATGCCACCGAATCCAGTCAAATCAACAAGAGTTGTTGTCCTCAAATCCGTCAAACTGTATTCAACAATAGTATATTCTTCTGTTGTGAAATTGCCTGGATTAAAAGCATCATCTTTTGTCAGTGTCAATAAAGATTCATCAGCGCTGATTTCATAACTTACATAAGGTTGTAGCCCATCAAAATCACAGGTTCCACCACCAATGCCTGTCAATGCACCATAATCAATACTCATGGAACCATCTTCATTAAAAGTAAAGACGTTGTCTTTTTCGCATTCTTCGATATTATCTTCCTCCGGATCGGCGGCATAGGCTTTGCCAATTTTGGCTTCCCATCTCCAATTAAATCTAAGTAATACATAAGACAAGGTAAGTTCTGTAGTGATCACAAAATTCCCTTCATCGGTTTGGCCACCTTTATCAACGACTACAAATCTAAAACGAACGGGTGTTTCTGCACCTTCTTCATTCAATACATAGTCAAAGGTATAAGGTAAAGCTGCGGTTACTGTCAGGGTTCCATTGGTTCCATAAGTGTCATCAATATCGGTTCCCAGGAACTTTGTAATTCTCAATTCCTGAAATTCTCCAGCAATATCAGCTGTGACCGTTGTGCTGGCAGTCTCTCCCACCTTGCCGGTAAAAGAAGTATTGGATAAGGTTATGATCGGTGCTGTTTGGGTATCATCCTCTCCACAAGACGAAAACGTGAATATGCTTGCCAGAAGCAAAGCAAAAAAGCCCCACATTCTAAATTTAACTTGGTTCATAAGTATAAGAATTTTTGTTAATTAAATAATTTATAAAAGGTTAGAAGTCTTTTCAATTTACTTTTCCTGCGACATGGACGGAGGGGCACAGTCTTTACAAACTCCCCATGAAGTATTTGGTTTCGCCCCCATGATAATTTTTAAGGTGCCTCCATCGACAAGTTCGTCGTGATAAAACCAGGGTTTATTCAATGGTTTGCCGTCCAGGGTGGCCGATTGGATATATTTGTTTTCCTTTGAATTGTTTACGGTCTCGATAACAAAGGTCTTTCCAGGATAATACCGGTTATCTAAGTGAATGGTCACTTTGTCAAAAACTGGACTGCCTATTTCGTACACTGGTCTTTGTTCTGCACCTCCTCTCATTTCAAAAAGGCCCATCGAACTCATCACATACCAGGCGCCCATTTGTCCTTGGTCTTCATCACCTGGCCATCCCTCAGCAGGTCCCAGGCCGTAATAGACATCCATGATTTCCCTGGCCCATTTTTGCGTCAACCAAGGTTTGCCGGAATAATTAAACAGGTAGGCTGCCTGCATATTGGGTTGATTGCCATGATTGATCGGTAAAACCCCCATTGAAAGCAGGCTATTTTCATGGGTAAATTCAGAATTAAACCGCCACTCTTTTGATTTGAGAAAACCGGCCTCCAATCGTTGGTTAAAGGTATCTATGCCCATTAGCTCTATCAATCCGGCTAAATCATGCGGCACAAACCAGCTATATTGCCAGGCATTTCCTTCACACCAGCCAGACCCTAAAAATGTGGTGCAGCAATAAGGATGAAAATCAGGCTTGAAACTGCCATCTGCCATCCTTAAATTCATGTAGCCAACACTTTTATCCCACTGATTTTTATAACTATAGGCTCTTTTTGTAAAATATTCGTAATCCTCCTTTTTTCCTAAAGACTTTGCCATTTGGCTTACCGACCAATCATCAAAAGCATACTCCAGGGTATTTGAAGAAGGGCCTGCTTCATAAGGCACATAACCGTATTTCAAATACTCTTCTAACTGGCGGTTGCCAACAAATCCACCGGCCTTATGCGCAATACCCGGTGTAGTCTGAACGTGCCTTATGGCTTCGTATGCTTTATCGATATCGTAGTTTCGAATGCCCTTTTGGTAAGCACTCACAATCAGTGGCACCTCATGTGAAGCGACCATGATACTTGAGTATTCAATACCGGTAGGTCCTTTAGTCAACCAGCCACCCCTGTCGTAAATTTCCAGCAGTGATTTGACCCAGCTATTCGCTATTTCAGGAGTGGCCAGGGTCCAGAGCTGATTGAGGTTCCAAAAGGTATTCCAAAAAGCATCTCCTCCATAGATCGGAGAAGCAGGATCTTCCAGCTCGCGTACCTTTTCGTACATGTCCACATATTTGCCGTTGACATCACTCCAGATGGTTCGTCCTACATAAGACCGGTACATATTGGTATAAAACTTCTTTTTGTCGGTCTCATTTTTGGTTTCTACTTCTATCACCTTCAGCAGGTCGTTCCAGGTATCTCTGGCGTTTTTTCTGACGGCCTCAAAATCCCATCCAAAGGGTTCTACCAACTCTTTTTCCATATTCAACCTGGCCTGCTCAATGCTGACCAGAGAGATGCCGGTCTGCACCAATACCTGGTCTCCTTTTTGCAAATCAAATTGAACAAATGCACCAATATCGGAATGATCCCAACCGGAGAACATTTTTTCTACATTGTACTGAATGCCATCTCTCGTCCAGCCATTAAAAGAACTAAATGGTTTGTTGAACCGCATGACCCAATGAAGGATGTATTCGTTATAACCCGCTCCCCGAAGGCTCTGATGCATCGAAAACCCTTCTATTTCCGTGTCGCTTATTTTAGTAATATGCCCATTAAATAATTCATAACTGTATTCCGAATCAATCTGTAAATCAATGAGGATTCTCGCTGAGTCAACTTCGTCAAAAGTATAACGTTGAAAGCCCGCTCTGGTGGTAGACGTCAGCTCGGCCTTGACTTTGTAGTCGTCCAGGTAAACCGAGTAATAACCCGGCGTAGCAGTTTCCCTTTCATGCGAAAAACGAGATCGATAGCCCAAATCCGGGTTGTCTTCCTCGCCAGATTTCACCTTTAACGGGCCATTGGTGGGCATCGTGAGCAAACCCGCCATCGTCCAGGAATGAACATGACTAAAACCAGTAATATTTTCTACATCATACTCATAACCGGCCTTCCACCCTCGCCGTTCATTATCAGGACTCAATTTCACCATTCCAAATGGCATCGCCACTCCCGGAAACATCATCCAGCGAGAATCATGGGTTCCGGATAAGGGATCTACATAATCTACCGGCTCTTGCTGAGCATAGGAATGATTGATCACTCCTGCTAAAAATAGCAGTGTGATCAGTTGTACTTTTATTATTTTAATTGATGTTGGCATAAAGTATATCTTGATTTGATTATGGGATGTGGGATGAATAACTGTCCGATTTCGATAGAATAGTGATTTTGTTTCCAATCTGTTCCTCCGCTAAAGCTTCGGCGACACGCGGAAGGCGATCGTTCCCGCCCATAGCCAAAGCACTCCTAGAAAAGTGGACACTTATTGATACCTCGTCCCCACAGCTTATAACATTGATTCCTGACTCCCCTACCAAGCCTGTTCAATCTCTTCCAATGTCTTTCCTTTCGTTTCAGGTACTTTATTATAGGTGAAAAGCATTCCTAAAAATGCCATGGCAGCAAATACCCAAAATGTAAATGCCGGACCAATACGCTCTAAAAGGATGGGGAATAGTTGTGTGACAAGATACACTGCAACCCATAACGAAAAGGTCGCCACAGACATTGCCACTCCGCGCATCTTCGTCGGGAATATTTCTGAAATAACCACCCAGGTTATCGGACCAAAAGAAAAGGCAAAACAAGCGATGTAACACAGTATAAAAAACAACAAACCCATACCTTTCATTTGGAAATAGAAGGCAGCTCCCACGGCTACTAAGCTGATAAACATGCCCAGGCCACCATATAATAGTAGGGATTTTCGTCCCCATTTATCCACCATACCAATTGCTACGAAGGTGAATAAGGTATTGATAACGCCAATAATGAGTGTTTGAAAAAAAGCTGAATTCGCCGTTTCACCAATTTCTTTAAAGATCTCCGGCGCATAATACATGATGGCATTGATCCCCTGCACCTGAGAAAATATAGCCAATACGATACCGACTATAATGGCTGGGCGAAATTTGCCTACAAATAACTCCCTCAAAGTACCTTCCTCTTCTTTGAGGCTTTCTTTTATTTCAGCTAATATGCTCTTCGCTTTTTCGGGACCATTGATCTTATTCAGCACATCCAGGGCTTCGTCATCCCTTCCTTCTTTGGTTAACCACCGCGGACTTTCCGGCACAAAAAACATGGCGATCAGAAAAAGGACAGCCGGAATGGTTTCTGAGCCAAACATATAGCGCCACCCAAGATTAACATTCCAGGATTCGTCTCCCATGTTCTGGATCATTAAATTGACAAAGAAAATGATCAGGATACCCAATACAATTGCCAGCTGATACAGAGATACCAATTGACCCCGAATCTTTGCCGGTGCTAATTCGGTAATGTAAAGCGGAGATAACATAGACGCTGCACCGACTCCAATGCCACCTATTAGCCTCGCGGCAACAAAAACACTCAAGGTTTCCGGCAAGGCGGAGCCAACTGCAGAAACACCAAATAAGACCGCCGTAAGAATCAAAATCTTCTTTCGTCCAAACCGGCCACTAAGGGTTCCCGCAATCATGGCGCCGATGATACATCCAATAATCGCACTTGAAGCGGCCCATCCTTTCATCGCTGCCGAAAGCACAAATTTGGTCTGTAAAAACCCGATAGCGCCTGAAATAACCGCTGTATCATAACCGAACAACAAGCCGCCCAGGGCAGCACTTGCCGTCAGTAGATAAACGTATTTCTTGTTGTAAGTTTCGTTGTTCATATAAGTTGGTTTTCTTATGCTCAATATTTGACAAAGGCTTTAATCGTAGCACATTCTTCCTGACTACCCTCCCCATAAGGGCGGATCGTATAGGCGCCCACATTAGCAGGGATAATGAAGGTTTCTGCATAATGAACCACAAAGGGTTCAAAATTTCCCGCCGGGCTTTCTACTATTGCTTCCCTCCCCTGCACCAGATTTAGCACGTTTAAATTGCCTCGGGTGTCATGGTGTACTTTTTTGGTAAACCAATGGCGAACGGTTTCAATAAATTCTGTTTCATGGAGGCCTGTTTTTTCAGCACGCCAGCCATCCCCTTCCTCCAGGTATTCAAATCGGTTGATCAGATTTTTTTTGGTCCATTCGGTCCTTCTGTCCCATTGGATGGACTTCTCCCCTCTTTCAATATTGATGGGTCTGGGCAATCCATCCATACCCAGTCGGCCCCAATCCCATAATTTGAAGGTAAATATGTAAGGCGTTGCACTGATTTCCAGGACCATGCTATTTGTACATGAGCAGTGTACGGTACCCGCAGGGATAAGAAAATGGTCGTGTTTTTTAGCTGGCCAATTTTCTACATGTTTTTCCGCATCAAAAAATTGGCCTTCCTGTTGGGCAGCCTTCAACTCCTGAATCATCAGGTCGGGATTTACGTCCTCCTTTAATCCCAGATAAACGATAGCATCCTGACCAGCATCCAGCATATAATAACTTTCATCCTGGGTATAATGCATGCCAAAATGTTCCTGGATATATTCCGTCAAGGGATGAACCTGAAGGCTTAGGTTGCCACCATCCATGGTATCCAAAAAATCAAAACGGATAGGAAATTCATCTCCAAACCTGGCATACACTCCTGCGCCCAATAGTTGTTTAGGCCGGAAAAATACCAGATTTGACGCAGGGAGTTCCATCGTGGTCTCCCCAAACTGAAACTGGACACTATTCTCCTCCGGGACACAATCGAAACACCAGGCAAAATTGGCGGGTTCTTTATCCAGGTCACAAACCTCTCTCATCCATTGTCCACCCCAGGGGCCTGGATCAAAAAAGGGAACAACTCTGAATGGTTGATTGACCGCCTGCTCCATAGCCGTTTGAAAAACCTCAATGCTAATCATCTTCGGGTGGTCAGGCTGATTGGTATCCAATAGGTAATGCCAATGATCAATTGTCTTTTTCTTTAGGCGGTCACATATTTGCCAATCGACAAAATAAGCCCGCTTATACTTTCTGGCTATTTCCAGGTCGCAATTTTTTACCCCCAGATTACTGACTTCCCCCCTGCGCATCCGTTGCTGGATTTCCCACCGGGCCATGTCCGCATAAACCAATACATCAGGATCAGAAACCAAATGGCTTGCTCCGGTACCGTATAGGACCACTATTTCGCTATTCTTTTGATCTATTTGCGCGCGCAGGGACGTTACTTTTTTATCGTCAAAAAAGGCTTCAATGTTCAAGCGCGTCCTAAAACCAAAAATCCGATCATCAGTCACATCAGGAAAAGTCAATGCATCAATTTCCGAGGCTGACTTATAGGCCTGCTGTGCATTAATCATAGAATCAGCCTTAAATACAGCAGCTAAAGCCTTTTCCAATTCCCCTTCATTGACCCCATGGTAACATTCTATGACCAGAATACCTCTGCCTGATAGTTTGCTTTTTAGTTGTGCCAAGATTGCAGACCACCCCGTCGTACATTGCTGAGCACTATGCATCTTGATAGCCGGGTATTTATCGTAATTTGACTTTCTCAATTAAATAGGTTTTGTTATGGTATAATTCATTCCTAATAATGCAGCATATTCTGGCTGCTCTGCCTTCTTCAGTTCTACAAATTCCGAATTTATCCATCCGTGCTGATCCAATACTTTTTTGAAGTATGGGAAAATAATTTCATGACTTTTCATAATGCCTCCTCCACAAATGATACAATCCGGGTTATAAGCCAAAACCATATTGACCAGCGCCATTCCCCATGCTTGCAGACAATCTTCCAACACTTTATTATAAAATTGGTGCCCCTTTGCTGCCTGATCAAAAAGGTATTTAAAGTCAATATTTTCAAAGCTGGTTAGCTCAACTGAAGCCAATTCCTGCTGATCCTCTGCTGCCCACATCTTTTGTACTTTATGTGGCAATGACCAACTCGAAGCTACGGCTTCCGTACAGCCAATATTCCCACAATTGCAAAGGTCACCATCATAATCAATAATGGAATGCCCGGCTAAATTTCCAGCGATATAGTCTTTCCCGTTTAATAAATGACCATCCAACATGACGCCGGAACCAATACCCGTTCCAAAAGTCAACATAACTAGATTACGGTAGCCTTTACCTGCCCCATATTCCGCTTCCCCAAGCAATGCTGCCTTTGCATCATTTTGAAGCGCTATCGGCACCCCCCATTTATTCCTGGCCCATTGATTTAAATCGAGCCCGGCAGCATCCGTATACTTCACATAGTGGGATAGAATCTTGTTCTTTTTACTATCCACAAAACAAGGCAAGGCTATTCCTATGCCCGCAAGCTGATCCGTCTGTTTATGCTCCGCCAGGTATTGATCAATTACCCTTTCTAACTTCACCAAAATTGGCTGCAAAGCACTATTGTCTTTTACTTCCGACAAGTTCGTTTGTACGATTTTATCTCCCGCTATCACACCCGATTTTATCCGGGTACCTCCTATGTCAAAGCAAATTGTAAATGGCATTTGTTATGAATGTGGTGAATATTTATCTTTCCATCAATACCCTTGATTTTGCGGTAATAAATTTTGATTTAAATCCAATTCTTCCTGTGGAATAGGAAATAAGCTGTGAAAATCCATCGGTTGTGCATTGGGTTTCGCCTCGGAAACCTTTTCTTTTAATTTTCCATATCTGACCAGATCAAACCACCGTTTTCCTTCACCTGTAAATTCCCATCTACGTTCATTCAATAGTGCCGTTTTGAATGCTTCATAACTCAAATTTCCCAAATCAGGGAGCACATCAAGTTCTTCTACACCATTAAATCTTGCTCTTTTCCTTATGGTGTTGACAGCATCATAAGCCTCCTGATTGGGGCCATTATTTTTTTCATTGATGGCCTCTGCTTTCATTAAAAAAACGTCGGAATAACGGAGATAGGGTAAATCATTTTCGGTGTTGCCTGCATTGGGTTCAGATTCTTCATCCCAATATTTTCTGATATGGGGTTCTACATTTTTAACGGTGCCATCCAGCGCAAATACCTGTGTCATCAATGTCACAGCCCTTCTGCGATCATTGGCATCATAACTATTGTACAAATTTTGAGTGGCTACCTGCCAGCCTTGTGCATTCACTCCGGGTATTTGCTGCGATAGCTCTTTGGGCAAAAGGCGAACATTAAACTGCCCCACTTCCCAAAAAGATATCGCCCCATTGGCATCACCAAAACCTATGTTAAAAATAGCTTCTTTCCCATTTTCATTGGCAATGCGAAAGGCATCCGCAAAATCTTCCCACAATTCATATCGGCCTGAAGCAATTACTGCATTACAGAGATTGATACAGTCATCCCATGCTCCGAGTGTCAGGTGTACCTTGGCCAATAAAGTCATAGCAGCACCACTGGTAGCCCGCCCCAGACCGTCGCCGCGGCTGTAACTATCCACTAAGTTGTCAGCAGCAAATTGCAGGTCCTGCTTTATCTGGGCATAGATATCTGCTGTGGCGCTTTTAACAGGAAAAAGGGGTGGTTCAATATCAATAATTAAAGGTACCTGACCAAACATTCTTACCAGGTCAAAATAGAGCAGCGCCCTCAGGAAATGCGCTTCGCCCAACAAACTGGCTTTTCTGGTCTCATCCATGTTGACTTTGGGGATGCCATTGATCGCAAAGTTTGCATTACTGATGCCCTTGTAGGCATTTTGCCAAAAGTCATACAAGGTACCATTGACAGCCGTATGGGTAAAGGTCTCCAATTGATCATATTCCAACACCCCAACAAAACGGTTCTCCATCTCATCACTGGCCAAACCCGTTGCTACCCAATAACTGCTGTGGTATACGCCACCAAATGTAGGCGGCAAACTGGTAGAATTAAGAATAGCATATATAGCATTTACTGATGAGATAGCATCATTTTCTGTTTCAAAGTAGTTGTCAACAAAAATTTGATCTTGTGGGTCTTCCACCAATATATCCGTGCAGGAGAAGGTGCCAAAAATCAAACTCATTAATAGAAAATAGTATATTCGATTATTCATAATAATTGAAATTTTGGCTCACATTAAAAAGTTAGCTGAACACCGCCAAGAATGGTTCTCGATAAGGGATATCCTCCATAGTCTATGCCTTGCAGCAAGCTGTTTTGGCCAAAAGCAAAAACCTCCGGATCGTAACCGGAATAATTGGTAAGCGTCAATAAATTGGTAGCACTTACATAGATTCTCGTTCGTTTGATCTTTACCTTTTCTGTTATTTTTTGAGGGAAGGTATAACCTAGGGTTATATTTTTAATTCGAACATAGGAGGCATCTTCTATTTGTGCATCACTAAATATATTGCGCTCATTGGGGGCCACTTTGGGATATTCATTGTTTGGATTTTCTGGTGTCCAGCGGTTTTCCCAATATTCGCGAAGCACATTGGTTTCTCCTTGCAAGGTGCCTATTTCAAACAAATATGCATTGACCATTTCATTGCCTTGTGATCCGGTTAAGAAGATGGACAAATCGAAATTTTTGTATTCAAAATTATTGGTCATGCTCCAGATAAAATCAGGCATGGCGCTACCCAGTATCTGGCGATCTGCCTCTGAAATAACCCCGTCAGGCTGCCCCGTGAGGTTGCCTTCAATATCCCGTCCATTCCAATCAACGTACTTACGATCACCTGCTTTTGCATTCTGGCCTAATAATTGGGCAGCAGCATTGGCTTCTTCATTTGATTGAAATATGCCGTCAGATTGCAACCCAAAGAAGGTGCCAATGGATTGTCCTTCTCTTAAAAAGCTCCACCCAGCGGGAACATGCAAAACGCCAGGTACCGGAATATCATTACCATTGACCAAAGAAATGATTTCATTCTGGTTGATGGAAAAATTAATATTCGTCTTCCAGCTAAACTTTCCAGTGGTGTTGCGGGAATTGATATTTAACTCGAATCCTTGATTTCTCAACTCGCCAATATTGGATAAGAAGCTTGAAAATCCAGAGGTGGTTGGGATAGGGGTGTTGAGTAATAAATCTGTGGTATTTTTGCTATAGACATCTACGACAAGACCTATACGGCCATCAAAGAAATCCATATCTATTCCTAAGTCAAATTGGTTGGTCCGCTCCCACTTTAGATCAGGATTTGGAAACCGCAAAGGCTCAAACCCGATATACGATTCCGTATTGGTAAAAGTACCCTGCCCTAATGGTCCGACAGTAGCCAGGGAGGTAAAAGATGGAATCTCCTGATTGCCAATGACGCCATAACTCACCCGGACTTTCAGTGTACTGAAAACATCCAGTTTTTTGATAAAATCCTCCTGGTGTAATTTATACGCTACCGAGGCCGAAGGGAAAAAGCCATACTTGCTGTTTTTACCAAATTTGGAAGAACCATCCAACCTGCCAGTCAAGGTCACCAGGAATTTATTATCAAAGGAATAATTCACTCTACCCAAATAAGACAATATACCCCAGGAAGATTCTCCGGTAGCAGGTGGTTGGGGATTTAATGCGGAACTTAGGCTGTGGTAACCTGTTCTATTATCTTGATAATCAAGTGCAAATGCAAATAAACGTTCTGCTTTAAAACCCTGAATGGAATAACCTACCAAGGCATCAACGGCATGTCTTTCTGCAAATTTTTGATTGTAGTTTAAGGTAAATTCTGAAAGCCAGGTCATTCCGTCTACCGTACCGACCACCGCCTCTCCATTATTGGGTTCTGTTCTTTTTAAAAAATTCGGAACAAACCGGTTTTCCTTAACGGAGAAACCATCAATGCCTAAACTAGCTTTAAATGCCAAATTTTCAAAAATGTTGAAAGCACCGTACATGGAAGCGATCACTCTGGAATTTAAACTGAGGTTATCCGTTTCCAAAGCATCAGCTACCGGGTTGCCAATATTCCTTCCCCGATCATCCTGGAAGGTATAACCGCCTGGCCTATTGGGATTCAATACGGGAAGTGTAGGCTGAAAGAGCACAGCTGATACGGTGGCACCAGGCAGTAATGTCCCGGTTCCTTGTGAGCCGGTCAATACGCCGTTTGATTTAATGTGGCTTAGGCCAATGCTGGATCCCACACTGAATCGGTCGGATACATTGTGTTCCAGATTCACCCTAAAGTTGTAGCGTTCAAAGTCAGAATTCAAAATGATGCCGTCCTGCTGAAAATAGCCGCCCGAAATGGCATAATTCGTCTTCTGGCTGCCTCCGGTAAAACCCAATTGGTAATTTTGTATCGGAGCATCCCGGAATATGGCATCCTGCCAATCGGTTCCTTTTCCAATTTCTTCCGGGATAATGTACCGGACATCTACCGGGAAACCTTGCTCCTTGTTATAGGCATTGATATAATGGGCAAAATCTTCGCCATCCAGCAATTCCAGCTGATTTTGAACCTGCTGAACACCATAAGAAGCACTAAAGGTCATGGCAGCACGATCTTCACCACCTTTTTTGGTAGTGATCAAAACAACCCCATTTGCCCCTCTGGAACCATATAATGCAGTAGCTGAAGCATCTTTTAATATTTCAATGGACTCGATATCTGAAGGGTTAATGGCTGATAATCCATTCAAAGCAGATCCCGCTGCAGCACCTACATTGGTCTGTCCGTTATCGGTATTCAATAACATTCCATCTATGACATAGAGTGGTTCATTTCCGGCATTGATGGAACTCGTCCCCCGGATGCGGATGGAGGTCTCCCCTCCTGGTCGGCCGCTGACCTGATTGACCTGTACCCCAGCAGCCCGGCCTTGCAATGCCTGGTCTAAGGAGGTGGGATTTACCTTTGTAATCTCTTCAGACGAAATAGAGGAAACGGCCCCGGTAAGGTCACTCTTTTTGACAGTACCGTAAGCAACGACCACGACCTCATCCAAAATTTCACTTTCTTCCTCCATTTCAATGGTCAAAAATTCACTGGTGGATACCGTGATTTCCAGGTCTTTGTAACCCAAATAGGTGAATTTTAAATTGGTCCCCTGCTTTACCTTTATTTCAAACAAACCATCTACATCAGTAATGGTGCCGGCCTGATCATCAGTAAGCACATTGACACCAATTAAAGTTTCCTGATTAGATGAAGCCGTCACTTTTCCTTTTACATTTATATCGTTTTGGGCCTGACCTTGAAAGAGGATGACTATTAAAAATATTGGCGTAAACAGAACTCTGAGTAAAAAATGAAGGGTATTTTTTGTATTCATCAAAGTGTCGTTTTAAATAAATCAGAACCAAATGAAATTGTTTATACAATCTCTTAAATTCTCTGTAACTCAATGAAATAGGTAAAACTATCCGCCCGGTAGTAGGTCTTATTAAATTCAACGAGTCTCCTGCCTTGGTCCGAAACTATTCGATACCTCGACAAAATGGGGTCACCTATTTCAACATTCAGTTGTTCAGCAAGTAACCGATCCGCTTTTTCTGCTCTGATTTCCTCTTGAGAATATTGTACTACAGTATTGTATTTCTTGTCCAACAATTCGTATAGTGGCTGGCTAAAATCTTCATCGAGTTCAAGATCGATCCGTGGATGAAACCAGGAGGTGGTAACGACGGCTGGTTTTGCTTCCGTTCCTCTTAAGCGATGTAACTTTATGATTCGTCTTCCTTCCTTTATTTTAAGGGCTTTTGCGACTTCGGTACTAGCAAGTTCTTCCTGAATTTGAAGGTCATAATTGATTACTTTCAGGCCTTTGGCATTCATTTCTCTGGTAAAACTCAACCAATTGTCCAGACGGGAGATGGTTGGTCGTTTTGAGACACGTGTTCCCACTCCCTTTTTCCTTTCTACTAAACCGTCATTGACCAAATTGTTGATTGCCTGCCGGGTGGTACTTCTTGATACGCCAAGCCTGTTTGAAAGGTTGATCTCATTGGGTAGGAGTTCGCCATTCTGGTATTTAGGCAAGGCAATTATCTTTCGCAATAGGCTTTCCACCTGCAGATAAAGAGGAATTTTACTGCTGTGGTCTATGTTTAGCGCTATGTCCGTATGTTCGTACATACTGTAAATGTAACAAAAAAAATTAACTCGTGATGATTGCCGCAGGGTTTCCCCCAAAAAATAGCCTCGAACTCCTGGAGGAGGATAAAAGGAAAATCCTCTATGATTTGATTGATACTTATATTCAGGATGCTTATGCATGATGGGCACAAACACAAGTCCCAGATTTTTTTTTGTCGCTATAAAAGCAAAAAAAAAATTGCTGAAAGTCCCTTCAAATATAAGGGGCATTCGAAAACTGCCGACAAAAGCTTGCAGGCCCTAACTTCGAAAATCATTGTGACTGCTTTTTGCTGGTATCAAACACTCCACCAGTCTCCTACCACCTATTCAGCCACTAAACATGCACAATGCGCGGGCGGGTTCCGGCATAGGAGCATTGACCGTTAAGAAAAAAGCGGTAACCGTACTGCTCAAGAAGAAATCCTGCTTGAGCTAAAACCGAAGAATAATAAGGAAAATCCTGCCCAACAATCAAAAAAGATCAAGCCAGCACAAATCAAAAAAGCGAGTTTATTTCTTCCACCCCAACTGGGCCGCTTTTTTTAGGTCAATCCTCCAGCCGAGCGACTTTTTTGGTCCGTTTTTTCGTCGTGGAAAAAATGGACGAAAGATTATTTAATGCTCCAATGCTTAAACCTACTTACAACACTCAAACAAAACCCTTGACTGCATAATGCCGATCTTTAATCTATTGCTTTTGCAACCCCTCTGGCGGTAGACCGAAAGATTGTAAGAAAACCAATTCAAAACCTAATAGTGGCAACTAAATTGGCCTTGCAGGTTATATTTTGATCTGCTTGAATTAATTGGACAGATAAATATAGCATGGAAGAAAGCTGGCTTTCAGCGCTTTGCGGTCAACCAAATGAATTTGGTTGGTACGAAGAGCTACAAACACCATACGAACCTCCTACCACCTATTCAGCCACTAAACATGCACTCCGCGCGGGCGGGTTCCGGCATAGGAGCATTGGCCGTTAAGAAAAAAGCGGCAACCCGTACTACTCAAGAAGAAATACTGTTAGAGCTAAAAACAAGGAAAAAGCAAGAAAAATCCTGCCCAACAATCAAAAAAGATCAAGCCAGCACAAAACACCAAAGCGAGTTTATTTCTTCCACCAAACTGGACCGCTTTTTTTAGGTCAATCCTCCAGCCGGATGTTTTTTTTTGCTTCGGATTTTTTGACATCAAAAAAAATGAAGACGCCCGATTATTTAATGACCCAACTCTTTAACCTTCCTCCAACACTCAAACAAAAGCCTTTACCCAAATTTAAAAGGCAATAGAAGATTAATGTCGTCAACTTTAGGAATTTATTCGGTAAACGCCATCGGGCGGAAAAATTTCCGCCCAACCAAGGCAGCCATCAAGCACCACACCAGTCTCCTACCCCACAATCAGCCACTAAACATGCACACAGCGCGGCCTCGCTCTGCCATAGCGGCTACGCGAAGGCGCGCGTGGGTTCCGGCATAGGAGCATTGACCGTTAAGAAAAAAGCGGTAACCGTACTGCTCAAGAAGAAATCCTGCTTGAGCTAAAACAAATGAAAAATCAGAAGACAAAAAGACCAACAATCAAAAAACTTACGAGTGAAGCAATAAGCATTTGGGGAACATTCGGGCCTAGCGAGAAGTTATTCTTCGCTGCCCAAAAGGTCACTGATCACTCCAAAATATTCGTTCATTAAATCTGGTCAGCTGGAAAGTTTCCTGGTGATTTTCCCATTGCACAATGACAGAAATGTTTCTAATTTTTCTGTTAAATGATTTCCAAAGTAATTCATACCTGGCCTGTGGTTTCTTTGAGAGAGGAAAGGAAAACAGATGAAGACTTGTTTTATCGTTTTGATTGGATTGAATGCTTCGGATAATCATAGGTGTGTCGTCCATAGTCATTTCAATCAGCCTGCCAAGTATATTTGAATCAGAAGATGCTGCATAATTTTCACCTATGATCGATGCTAATTGACCAGCCGGAATACGGAGGAGGCAGCTAGGTATGGAATCTTCCATATTGATAAAAATATTCGTTTCTCTATTGGTTTGATCTTCCTGTGATAACGACAAAGAACAAATGGCACCTTTCATCAAATCAAACTGATTGTTCTGTACCAATTTACCGTCTACTTCCAATATCATCAAAGCAGGAATTAAAGGAAATTTCTCACCAAAATTTTGACTTATCATCAATTCTTTTGCCCCAGTATCCAACTTGTATTTAAAGGTGTATTCCAGACGATTTTTCAATAAATCGGCCCATAAGATGGTTTGAGTATCAAGGCTTGAGGTATAAAAGTCTAGTTCGTCCAGCTCAAGGGCACCACGCTCATTTTTTACTGAAAAGGTTTTTGCTAATTCCTGCTTATAGGCTGCCCCTGCCTGATTAATCTCTTCGATGGTATAAGTCCGTGTTGAATCCACCCCGATGTATTGAAACAGGATGAGGTCTTCAAGTGGCACCGTCAAATTGGCAATGACATAATGATCGCTCACATATATCCGGCAAAAAGTAAGGGAATAGGGGTGGCATTTTGCCAGCGTGAGGCATAAGAGCAGGGGGATTATTGTCAGGGTCTTTTTTATGAAGCTACTCATACCAATTACTCAGATTTTACCATGAGGGCTGGTTATTGCTATTCCTTAATGCCTGTTCGTCTTTTCAAAACGATGAATCATGCTCTCAGGGAGGTCGCCCCCTTATTCTGCCCGAATGATCAAGAACTCCCAAGCCGAAAGCTTCAAATTATCCCCAACCTGATCTCCTTTGGCTTCTTTGTTGTTGCTTCGATAAACTGCTTTCGGCGATTGCCATTGCAACGAAAATGTTGCATCATGATCAACGGCATTTAACAACTTCACAATTATGCCTTTGCCATCTTTAGCGGGTTTGAGAGAAGTAACAATGACCTCATCAGCGCCAATAATTTGCAACAATGGTTTATGAGTTGTAGCCTTTTTTGTTGCCGGCACCACCAGCAGCGGTTGGCTTTGTGCTATGCCAAATTTTTTACGATCAGCGTCCGACCATTTTTGATGGGGCATAATCCGGTAGCGGGAAGTAATTAACCCCTCCTGGAAACCTTTATAATTGACAAACCAGGCATTGTTCATGACCCATGAAAACAAGGTTGTTGAAGGCTGATGTTTATCCAGCCAGGGCCGGTTGCGCATATCTTTCATCCAATCTTGCCCCAACATCGCTCCCATTTCTACCAGTGGGGCATCAAGATTAGCGACAGTTACCCCATAGTTTTCATTGGAAAAATCGACAAATCGCTGGGCACAAAAAAAGTTCTTATTCGCGCCCTTCAGTTGGTTTTTGTCTGGTATTAAAACGTGATATGCCTGATCAATTCTGGTGGTAAAATCAGCGATATTAAAAGGGAAGGAATAGCGCACATTTTCATCTTTCAATTCTTTGAGCTTATCCACCGTATTCTCGATATCTATCCGATCAAGGTCCTTAATCAACCGAATCTTTCTAAATACTTTTTTTGCCCCTGGAGCATCACTGGTGATGGTTATTTCGCTGAGGATCGGTCCTGATTCCGTGGGTTTTATCGTCGCATTCTCTGTTTTTCTGGGGTTTTCAGCATTGAGTCCAGTGTACCAATATTCATTAAAGCCAAACTTACTACCCGCATCTATTAAATCATTGGCATTGCCCTTTTGCAAAATACTTTCAATGGTTCCATTTTTCCCAATTCGCATCGTGAGGTTTTTGCTTCTTAAAATATTCCCCGTTGTCGACTGTTCAGATTTGGACGATTTTTTTTTGCGCTTTTTAAAATAGTATTTCTTTGAGCTGAAAGGCTTGACCTCTTTGGCAATGAAGACGATTTCTCCATTTTTTAAAACTTGGAAAACCACTTCATTTTTATTTTCATCAAGCAAAACTTCGTTGGCACTAGTGGTTCTTGATGGTATGCTGACCAGATCGCTTCTTGTCCAGGAGCTTGTATTATACACCTGAAAATAGTCATACGCACCTTCCATTGTAGGTAATGCCTGTTCTAATAACACATCAGCCAGACTATCCGCTTTTAGGGCAAAGCCTTGTTTGACGGCCCATTGGTCTTTGGTGAAATCTCCATCCGGGTCCGATTTGCTGGAAATAGCGCCCCAGGTGTGTTCCGAAAACAGAAGGACATTTTGCCAGGCATTTGCAGACATCTCATGAGGAAAATCCGGCAATGTTTTATTCATAGCCCACAGCGCTTCTGCCTGTACCAAACGATCGGCTGTATTCCGGTTTATTCCGGTTTCTACGGCTGAAGAAGCGGCGCCATCTTCCCAATAAGGTGAAAAGTCGCCACTGTGGGTAGGCAGTTGATCGCCATACCTTTCTTCGAATGCTTCAAACATCTGAGCAGTCGTAGCAATTCTGAATTTTGGATATGCATATTTTTCATTCCAATCCCTCACAAAATCGGGCATGCCGGTATCCGGCCCCGCATTGTCCCCCATGGTATAACGCAATTGGACAATATCATAGGGATAACCATCATTATCCAGTTCATTGAGAAACTTCAGAATAGGGGTGCCTCCTGATTTGTTCAGGGTCCCTAACAACCAATCGTGAAACCAGGAATAACCATGACCAGACATCCAAAACAATACCTTGTCTTTACCAGAAGGCGAAGTCCAGTAAAAGGGTATATCCGCCCAGGCATTAAAGGTATTTCCCACCTGATAACCACCGTTCGCCAGATGCGGCATATGGTTGGGGCCAATGGAAAAATATTTCACCCCATTTTTCGCCAGCGCCGGAACAATACCCCAGCTATAACCAGGGACATCCGTTATCATTGCCGTTTGGGTTGTTACTCCGGTACTGGCTTCAAAGTCATTGGCAGCATCGGTGATGTGCATGAGTTCTTCTTCCCGTTGCAGGCCAGTCAACTCACTACCAAAAAGAGCATCCAGGCCAATCCAGCCATTTTTTACAGCTTCGATAAATTGCTTTCTTTTGTTTTCGTCCGCATTTTTAAGGTAGCTGTCTACCGCCCACATGATTTCTACATTCCATTTGTACCGGGCTTCCTCCGGATAATCTTTTGTTTTTTCTGCCAAGGCTATGCCCTCTTCAAAATTCCTCCACTGCATTTGTTCCACCTCCTTTTGAAGATGGGTAAATCCAATATCTATATGAGAGTGAGGTAGAAAATAAACGTCAAATGCGCGGACAGGTTTTTGTGTCAAATCGAAGGTATGCTCTTTGTCTTTTACTTTTAACGTTACTTTGATTGGTTTGGCTGTTTCAACAGTATCCAGGTACAAGGTGTATTCATTTTCGCCTGGTTTTATTTGAACCTTTGTGTTCGGGAGACCCGCGATCATTACTTCGCCAGTGGTATTTATGCCCAAATGGTTATATTTAAGTTCTACAGGTTGCTTTAATTGCCCATCCTGTTTGGCCAATGCGGGCAAGATGGCTGCTGTTGCCGTAGTTTTTACCACATTCTGAAACGCCATATACCAGTCTGGACTATTGCTATTGCCACCAATGATCTTAATGCGCACACTTTTGCCGGCTTCATAATCCGCCCGAGGCAGGGTCAGGAACATAAACCCAAATACATCGCCTCCTTTTTTGTCGATCAATGATTTTACAAAGGCCAGTTCCGCTCCATTTTCTTGTCGAATGACCCAATCCGGATCATTGGATTCCTGTACGGCATTAAACTGAAATAGCTTTTGGCCATTAACCAAGAGATCAAAATTGGCAATGGGGTTGCTTTTGCCTGTATGTTTTGCCAGCGCCATTTCCCACATAAAAGTGACGTATTTTTCCCGGACATTTGGCATAGGTTCTCCTTCAAATTCTATAAAGGTGGTCCCATCTTTGGCCCGAACCAATAGCGCAACACTATTATCCTGCAGGTTCTGTAAGAAATCCAGCCGTTCGCCTTCAAAAGGAGTAAGAAAACCTTGATAAAACTGCTGGGAACGCACCGGCCATTCGTCCTTGATGTCCGTCTTTATCTGGGCATAAAGCCTTGGTTGAAAGCATAACAGCAATAGGAAAATTATGCTTAATAAAGCAGTTTTTGGGTACATGGCTCTCAAGATTTTATTTAAACTAATCCATATCTAAGTTGATAAATCGCGGTCGATAATGGTGCGCTTTTGTCAACACATCTTTAAAAAAGTCGAAGGAATTCAAATTGTAACTTATCAGCAGCTTACCATCCGGAGAGATGTGGGGATGAGCTTTAGCATTATAAGCAAAATAGTCTTTATCTTCATCTACTTCCTCACAATACCAGATGGTTTTTTTGGGATAAAAAGGGCCCACCGGGCTTTTAGCCATCTGAATATCTACCTGGGGTTCCATGCCATTTTTTTGGCAAACCAACATATATCGTCCATCAGGTAATGGCGATACACTCAACTCATTGGCGGTATTACTCGTCACTGCTTTGACGGCATATTTATCGGGGTTCCAGGTAGCGCCATCCCAAAAGGTCCATTCGGCCAGGTTTTCAAACGCTTCAGGAAGGACCCTGGCTACAATCAGGTCTTTGTAATAACCGACGGTTCCATAAATGTAAATATAGCCGTCAGGATGAGGAGCCCCGGCGGCTTCTGTATTGACTAAAATGGCACTACCATAGGTTGTTTTCCCAAATTTCTGAGGCACTTCATACATTAATTCCGTTGGAATCTGAATATGCTCTGTAAAAGGAAATGCCTGTCCTTTTTTAACCTTAAGGATCGTTACATTTTTTTGTTCAAAGGGAAAAAATCCGTCAGTAACAATGTCCCTCACCCGATAGGCAAATATATACAAGGTGCTATCATGGGCAGTATTAACAAAACCGTCCCCCAGCCAAAAGTAGTCCTCTTCGTGACCAGGCATTGCATCCGGCGTAAAGACCGAAAGCGGTTGGCCTTCCTCATCTTTTTCCCAATGGTAGGCTAGGCCATTTCCTGGCCCTCTTCCTTGCAGAAGCCCCAGGGAGTTATGGATCATCTTGTACTCCCCGCTTTTGACTTCTCCATTTTTTATACTACCCTTCAGCTTGATGAGTGAATCACTGAATAAAAACAGCGTAGTGTCTTTTTCACCTGCAAGAACAAATTCTTTGCCATTGAGGGGTATAGAAAAAATGCCATCTCCACCAAACCAGCCAGTGGTTTTGTAAAATTCATTTTCCCAATTATCTGCCCTTTGCGTCATCTTCTGAGTCGGCAATTCATGAGTAGGATTAGAGGATGTCGGTTCCTGACAAGCCCAGGCAGAAATGCTTAATAAAAGGGTATAACATGTCTTCTTCATAGTTGTCAAAGGTCAGGAATATTTTTAACTTTTGGGAAAGAGTCCTAATTTCGGGTGAAAATTTTAAATAACTTCGCGACAACTCTAGGAGTTTGTCTGGTGGTCAACTTTGACCTCCAAATCTGCTCTAACAAACCACATCCACTAATTATGCGGCAGTTTCTCATCCTTATTTTTTTTCTGAGTTTATGGTTTCCTAGTTTTTTATTTGCCCAGATAGAAGTTCCTAAAATTTTTAACTCCAATATGGTTTTGCCGAGGGGGAAAGCCATCCCCATAACAGGCAAAGCACCATCGCAAGAGGTCCTACAAATCACCATTCATGATCAGGTACACGAAGTATCTGTCAATGCCCAGGGTGATTGGAGTGTTGTTTTAAATCCACTTCCTGCTGGCGGGCCTTTTGAACTATCATTTATTGGAAAAGACACCTTGATATTAGACAATATTCTGGTAGGTGATTTATGGCTCTGTGCTGGCCAATCGAATATGCAATATACGCTGCAAATGTTGGGATACAAAGAGCAGGATACTGTCCGGGCTGATATGCCAAACCTACGATTGTTCACCGTTGGTCTTGATCTGGATTATTTACCAAAAAAAGAAATCAAGAGTGGCCAATGGCAGGTAGCAACGGCTGAATCCGCCCATAATTTCAGTGCTACCAGCTACTTTTTTGGCAGATACCTTGTCGAAACACAAGGAGTCCCCATCGGATTGATTAGTAGCAACCTGGGCGCCACTTCTATCGAAACCTGGATGAGCATTGATGCTTTAAAACAGTTTCCTCAATTTGATGAAGTGACCAGCGACATCATCAAAACCAATAAAGACTTTGCAACGATCAATAGAGAGTTGGAAGCATTTCGCAAAACCTGGGATAAAGATCATTACCTCAGGGGGCCCGGCTTTGAGGGGAAATGGTTTGAAGATGACTATGATGACTCAGATTGGGAGACTTGTAATGTCCCCATATTTTGGGAATATATCGGTTATGAAGATCATGATGGGAGCTTTTGGTTTCGCCGGGAATTCGATCTCGATTCTAATCAACTCAAGCAGGATCTACACCTGAGCCTGAATCAAATTGATGATTACGATATCACCTGGGTGAATGGGCATCAGGTTGGTGAATCGTTTGGCAATAGCAACTTTAGGAGTTATACGGTTCCAAAAGATATTTTAAGAGCCAAAAAGAATACGCTGACCATCCGGGTATTTGACATCGGTGGACTAGGTGGCATCTATACCAATGCTTTTTGGGGAAATGCCATCTTAAATGGGCAATGGAAATATAAAAAAGGTCGTGCAATTGATGCTGCTACTTTTCCGATCCCCAAAGTAGCCAATGGAAGCCTTTTTTCTCATCCTTCTTTATTGTATAATGGCAATATTGCTCCGCTACACAAACTGCCCATCGCCGGAGCAATCTGGTACCAGGGAGAATCTAATGAAAATCGCGCCGTAGAATATGGATCTTTATTAAAAGCGATGATAAAAGACTGGCGAAATAAATGGAAGGATGAACAGCTGCCTTTTTTTATTGTACAATTAGCGAATTACAGACAGGAGAATCCCAAGCCTGAAAATAGCCGATGGGCTGAAGTTCGGGAATCTCAAATGAAGGCTACCGAACTGCCGAATGTAGATATTGTGACTGCCATTGATATAGGTGATGCCCATGATATTCATCCCTATAATAAAATGGAAGTTGGTAGACGATTGGGTTTATTGGCAATGCACTATGTTTATGGTGCTGCCTTACAAAAAGGGCCCGTTTATCTAAACCATCGTATCGAGGACAATCAAATCATCGTAAAAATGAACACTTATGGCAGTCCATTAAAAAGCCTTGATAAATACGGCTATGTTCGGGGATTTGCCATTGCTGGAGCAGATGGTCAATTTGAATGGGCAAAAGCTTTTTTAAAAGGGAAAGATGAAGTGGTTGTCTATTCGGATAAAATAGCCAGCCCTAAATATGTACGTTATGCCTGGTCAGATAATCCTGGTCCTTTAGATTTGGTCAATGAAGCGGCATTGCCTGCATTTCCATTTAGGACGGATACTTTGGAATTGAGCACAGCAAAGGAAAAATTTAAGTTCAATCCACATGCTTTTTAATTCCCTCCAATATGAATCCCCAGGCCACCATCGACCCTAAAGGCCTGACCAGAAATAGACCCAGCACGATCACCACTTAAAAAACCAACCAAAGCGGCTACTTCTTCTGGTGGGCAGATACGTTTGCTAAGGTGCATATCGATACATTCCTGATAGACTGCTTCCGGGTTTTCTGACAGTTGGATGACATCTCGCAACATCGGCGTATCTACAGTGCCCGGACATACTGCAACACACCGGATATGTGGTGCATAATCAACGGCAATACTTCGGGTTAATCCCAGCATGGCCGTTTTGGAAGTTGAATAAGGTGCCACCCTTTCCTGGGTGATAAATGCCTGAACACTTGCCATATTCACCACCACTCCCTTGCCTTTTTTCTGCATGGAAAGGATCGCATATTTAGCACAAAGGAAAGCACTTTTCAGGTTCACATTCATGACCAAATCCCATTCCTCTTCACTGGTCTCTGTGACTGTAGAATACCTTTGTATGCCCGCATTGTTGACCAAAATATCAATGTCTCCAACAGCCTCAATCCCTTTTTGGATGGCCTTTTTTACTTCGTCAGATTTGGATACATCACAGATAATAGGAATTAATCTCCCATTGCCTTGCTGCAATTGATCCAGGCCATTTTTGTCAATATCCAGAGCGATTACAGCGTCTCCATTATTCAAAAAATAATCAACACATGCTTTACCAATTCCCTTGGCTGCACCAGTTACAATCACATTTTTGCTTGCCATTTTCATTACATTTAAAAAATAAAACCTTTCCTAAAAGGCAATAGGGACGCTTTGTCTACTTGTCAGCCGCTCAAGAACAATACGTTGAGGATATTATCCTCCCTCATCCTTTATATCTGGGCTCAATTGCCCCCACCATATCCGTTTCAATTGCAAAACAACGACCAGCCAAGGGGTTTTCTGCCTTCTCTTTTTCATTCAGATTCAGGTTGGAAGTGGTCACCAAGAGGGTTTTTAAATCCGGGCCGCCAAAACAACAACTCGTCGTATGTAATACGGGAATGGCGATGTCTTTTACCCATTTGCCCGCTGCATCAAAATGACTGACCTTACTACCTTCCCACATGGCTACCCAAAAACCGCCTTCACTATCCATGGCCATACCATCCGGATATTCATCCTTAGGCCATTGTATGTGGGGCCGACGATTTGAAATATTACCGGTTTCGAGATCATAATCGTAGGCATACAATACATTTCGCATGGTATCGATCAGATAATAAGTCCTTTCATCAGGACTCCACCCCTGACCGTTGGCGATGTAAATATTTTCTTCCAGACAGTCCCAACTATGGTCGGTATTCAGCCGATAAAGTTTACCGATATCCGTAGCCCCACTGTACTGCATTGTTCCAGCAAAAAACCGGCCTGCCGGATCTACGGCTCCATCATTCATACGGGTTTCTACCACATCCATCTCCGGAGGGTTATCGATGAGTTGAAGGACATTCGTTTTTTCATCAAAAAAGCCAAATCCATCCCTGACAGCCACCACCACACCTCCATTTTCACGGAGTGCCATTACCCCTAACGCTTGTCCGACATCAAATGCTTCAGCCTCACCTGTTTTCCAATCAATTTTAAAATATTTCCCCTGTAATAGGTCAACACAATAAAATTTCTGTGCTATCGGGCACCAAATCGGGCCTTCTCCATGTTCGGGTTTTATGTCAAAAATAGGTTCTGCTTGTAGCATTGATCATTGATTTTTATTAGCGTTGTTTCGTAAGGCCATAACGCGGTTAAAACGAACGGCTTCCCATCGGCTGGTGCGTCCCTTCATTCACAATTCGTCACCAAAGAAGTTTCCAAAACCTCCCGGGGCTGCAATTTCAACCATTCCTCATCCATGGTTTTCCTATCGGGATTTGGCCGCCATTGTGACGACCACGGCTCCAGGGCAATGGCATAGGTTTTCCCCCACCAGGGGGCATCCTGGGTAGCATATCGCTCCTGCCAGAACCATAGAGATTTAAAAATAGCTGCATCCCAGTGAATAGAAAAAGTCATCACATCTGTAGTGATAGCATAGAAAGCTCTTTGCTCAAAATCACTCAGGTACGCCAGTTCACTAAATTGGCCATTTTCCGCTTTTGTTATTTTGCTGGCGTCAACAAGCTGATCCTTCATGGACTGTACCATGGGCCAATCCTGTTTTTTGCCCGGTTTGAATAGGCGATGATCAGGCATTGCCGGTTCAGCTAAAAATTTTGTTGCACTGGTTTTTATCCTTGCGCCATCTGCCAAAAAAGGTAAACCAAAAGCAATGTGATGCCCCCACATGAGGTGAAGATAGGTATCCGATTCGTTGGTCAACCTCTCGTCAATTTGCAATTGAGCGCTACCTCTTTTTAGGGTCAACGTTTTTTCGATAAGGATGGGAAAACGCAGGGGCCTGGTCCACAATTTCACACTAACCAATTCCTTAGATTGATTGACAATGGCATAATTCCAGGGAATAAATGAAATCTCTCCATGTTGCCCCAAACTAGCTCCGCGATAATTCATAGCCGGGCTATTTGGCAATATTTCCTGCCAGCCGCCGTAATAATAATCTTCAAATTGGTTGGGAGTATCCCGCATTTGAGAAAATACCTCCCGCGGATTGATCATCTCTTTATCGAGCCTCAACATCAAATCAATCCCCACCGGTTTGTAGAGGTATTGAAAGATATCACTTCCCCGATCTGCCAGGATGCCGATCTTGAGGAACTCATTTTCCATAAAGATGACCTTCATGCCGTTATAGGTCCACTTATCGTTAATGGTACAGTGTTCGTTCATACCGTATCAATTAAAGCCTTCATATACCCCAATGCATACGCCATGCCAGCATGCCAGGGGGCATCACAACTCATTGCCGGACTATGGTCAGGAATTAAAATTCCCTGGTAATTATTTTTCTTCAAAATGCGAATGGCCGCGGCCATATCCAGGTCCCCCTCGTCTACGAATACTTCGCGATAATTGGGCACTTTACCTTTGACATTCCTGAAGTGGATGTAGCCAATTTTTCCACTGGCACTATATTTATCCAAAGTTTGTAAGACATCACCTTCCGGCATTTCCTGAAGGGTACCCATACAAAATTCAAAGCCATTGCTGGGGCTGTCTGACAAGGTCAGCAACTTTTCATACTCGCTAATGCTATAAAACAGGCGGGCAGATTGTCGAAGTTCCGGCAACGGCGGATCATCTGGATGTGCGACCATTTTAACGCCATTTTCTTCGGCGACCGGCAAAATCTGATTCAAAAACCAGGTTAACCTTTCCCACATTTCCGTCCTTGAAATGGGCGGTATAGTGCCTGAAGGCGCCTTTTCATCATAGGTCATATTCCATACCATACCGTTTTGAATTGGTAGGTCGGAATCAATAACTTCCTGGTCAAAACCCACCGTCATCGCATGGCCCCTGCCTGATGGTCGACTATTCCATCCCCAAACACCGGCAATACTGAAATAATAACCCAAAATAGGAATGCCGGCCTTACCGATATTGGCCACCATATACTTCAAGTCATCCATTTGCCGGTCGCGTTTTGGTCCGTCGAGCAAAATGTCGTACCAATGAGCTGGGTCAAAGTTTTCAATTGCTTCCCAGGTCAACCCGTGCGATTCTATCTCTTTTTTTAATCGGATCAGATCGTCGTATTGCCAAAGCTTGCCTTCATTTTTGGTGACGCCCCAGCCTTTGAGGTAGTTTTGAGAAAGAGAGGGATTATCACCTCCTTTGATATAATCGACCAGCTGCACCACCAGATGGGTCGCTCCTGCCTGGTGGGCAAAATCAAAATTTTTACTATTTAAAAGACTTTTGTAAAGTCCGAGTCCTAGCTTTGCCACAACACATTACTTAATTTAAAATCGTAAATTAGAGCAAAAATTTTATCTTTTGAAACATAAACTCGCTAATCTCCTTTTTTTGATGTTTTTCTTATTTGCCATCTCTTCTTGTGACGTTGATGATGACTTCACTAGCGGCAATTTTTATCCCGTCGATTATGTACCTCCTGAAGAAGAGGTCGGGGATACTACCGATACCCCTGTTTACAATCCACAGGACTGCTGGGACGAAAATGTATTTGCCAGGCACAACACCACGTTCAACAACTATTTCACGAGATATGGTGACGGTTGGACCGGTGGTGATGCCACCTATTCTATCCCCATTGATGACAATACCAACTTATGGCTTTTTGGGGATACCTTTTTAGGCACCGTAAGAGCAGACCGTAGCCGTTCCGGATCACCATTGATCAATAATACCATTGTGCTTCAGGAGGGCGAGACCTTTACAACTTTCCATGGTGGCACGGCGGCAGCGCCAAAGGCATTTCTGGCGCCACCGGAAGAAGACTGGTGGTATTGGCCGGGGCATGGGCAGGTCCATAATGGTCAGGTTCAGCTCATCATGTTTGCCCTGGGACGGACCAGTCAGGGCGGGGCTTTTGGCTTTGAATATACGGCGATTGATCTGGCAACTTTATCCTTGCCGGATTTGGAAATCATATCGGTAGAAAGGAAAATGTTGTTTGATGGAGCAAATTATGGCGCGTGTTTATTGCAATACGATGGCTTCACTTATATCTATGGGGCCTATAAAACGGGGCTTAACAAATTTATGCATGTGGCGCGGGTACCGGGGACGGACCTCTCCCAGGAGTGGGAATATTTTGCTGGTGCCAACTCCTGGACCACAAATGTATCAGATAGTAAAGCGGTCTTTTCCAATGTATCGGAGCAGTTTAGTGTGATCCACAGACCCAATGGGTTCTATCTGATGACCCAGAATTATTTCCTGGGCAAAGAGTTGTACTTATATTCGGGGCCAACACCCATTGGTCCTTTTGAAAATAGACAAACGCTATTCTGCACTCCGGAAACAAACGACCGGATTTTCACCTATAATGCTTTTGTTCACGAACAATTTTCTACGGAAAACAACTTGTTTATCTCCTACAATAACAATAGTCACTTCTTTGTGGATTTATTTAGCAATGCGGATAATTATCGGCCCCATTTTGTGAATGTGGAAGGGTGGTTGGAGTGACCGTATATTTGTCAGAAAAAGCTAAGTGCTTGTTTGGAGGTCGGATTTGATGGCGAAAAGCATCAATTTTTTGATAGTGCAAGGCTTTTTTTGAAGTTCATACCCAAAGGTACGGACAAGAAAAGTAACAGCCTGTCCCGCCGAAGGGAAACCGCTAGGTCGGGGAAGTACCATCGAAAAAGTGATATTTTGTAGCCCAAAGTTTGACCTCCAAACATGCACTAAGTGCTATGCCCATCAAAATAGCTATAGTTTACAACCAAAATACAAATAGTTGATTTCATGAAACATCCTGGATACCTTGCTTTTTTGATTCTTTGCCTTGTTTGGAGTTGCACCGCCTCAAAGGTTGGCAAGAAGGCTCCTCAAGCCCAAAGACCATTAACATTTACCAGCGAAGCTGCCCCGGAATGGACCGCCCTTTTTGAGCGAACATCCGGATGGTTTGGCGCAGACGGCATTTTTTCAATACCCCTGGATGGAAAAGAAGTGCAACAGGTTGACAACAAAAAAACGCTGTTTATCTTCAGCGATACCTATATCGGCGAGGTAGTAAACAATGCACCCAGAGCGGGTAACGTCATGGTGAATAACACTGCAGCCTGGTTGAGTGGTAATGAACCACAAGAGTCAAAGATTTCCTTTACCTATAACAAACAGGCCGGTAATCAACCCATCTCTTATTTTATACCCAACAACTCCATATCCAAAGAGGGCGAATATTTCTGGCTGGGAGATGCTTTCATCAACCAGGAGAAAGATAATGCACTGTACATTTTTGCCTATCACGTACATAAAACAGGACCTAATGTATTTGATTTTGAACAAACCAATATCACTTTGCTGAAAGTTAAAGACCTCACTGAAAATGGCCTGGCAGAATATGAGCAGATCCCCACCACTGTAGGTTTTATCCACCCTACGTATGGCAGGGTATTTTTTGGCAGTGGCTTATTCGTCAATACCAAAGCCGCCAAGGCACCCAACCCGGACGGCTACCTGTATATCTACGGCATCATGGGAAAAAACAAATCCCTAATAGCTGCCAGAACCCGGCCTGCAGACATTGAAAATTTTGACAAATGGACGTTTTGGGATGGCGAAAAATGGACCAGTAACAAGGTGGATGTGGCACCAATCACTGATGGTATTTCCAATGAACTTAGCGTTACACCAACTCAAGATGGCCGCTATTTATTGACTTTTCAGGTCTTTGGCATTTCGGATAAAGTAGGGATTCAGGTAGGCCAAAGTCCTATTGGTCCTTTTGGAAAAATCCATGAAGTATATACCTGCCCGGAGTATAAAGCAGGACTGTTGCCCTATAACGCAAAAGCCCATTATCACTTGTCAAAACCTGGCCAGTTATTAATCAGCTACAATACGATCACCCTCAACTTTTGGGAAGATATTCAAAAGGATGCCAGTATTTATCATCCGAGATTTATTTGGGTGCGGTATGAGTGAGGGGTTAATCAATCCCGAATTTTTAGCTCCATAACTTCATTTTTAGCTAAAAACCCGGCGCGTTTATAAAAGGAGAGACTATTTTCACTAGGCCAAACGATTAAGACCTCCAAATCCTGACTAGTCGCCCATTGTTTAATATGGCTCAACATTTTAGACCCAACCCCCTTACCTCGAAAAGTGGGTATGGTATAGACATTGGTCAAATAACCAAAATAATCTTCTATTCGACCTCCGGGTTTGGGAATCATCCTAATGGTATGCACAAAGGCATGGGCCACTATTTCATCATTTTCTTCGGTTACCCAGTATACCCACTGCCCTGATTCAAGCCCCTCTGTAAGAAAAGCAGCACAGGATTTAATAAAGTCATTTTTGTTAAACTCGTCATTGTCATCTTGTTCTTCCAACTGAAAATCCCAGCGGAGTTTTGCCAGTTGAGTAAGATCCTGTACTGATGCTTTTCGAATATTCACTTTATAGTTTATGAGCATGATTGAAGGTCGGCTTTGCATCGCCGTTCCCCGGGCGTCGAAGCCTTTGGCGCAGACGCCTGGAGAAAGCTTCAGCGCAAGCGTATGGTTGGCCTGCAAACATGAATTAATTCTCTTTCTTTTTAAACAGGCGCTTCAACCCCGATTCCTTTTTGTCCTCCTTGTCCATCTTTTCGGTGGCTTTAGTGCGGGATTTCGCTGCTTTCTCATCAGCTTTGGTCGCTTTGCGGTCGGCCTTTTCAGCTTTGCGCTGTGCTTTGATGGCTTCAGCTCTGGCTTTGGCCGCTCTTTCTCTGGCTTCAGCAGCTTTGCGTTCCTTTTTGTAAGCTTTGGCGTCGGATTTTGCGTCTTTGTGGGCTTCCTTCAGGTTATCCTTATCCGACTTGTCGGAAATCTTTTCCTCCTTTCTAAAGATGGATTTGCTTTCTTTTTCGTCTTCTTTGGCTACCTTTTCTTTTTTGTCCGTATCCTTCTTTTTACTAAAAAATTGCGCCTGTGCTGACTGAAAAGATCCCATAGCAACAAATAATACCAGCGTAAACAACATTCGATTGATCATAAAAAAATAGATTTGATGTGATGTGGGATAAACGTAGGAAAGGAAGTCTTTCGTATAATCGTTTATTAAACAAGCAGCTTATTAGTCAAAACGACCCTTTGTGCCAATACCCTAGCCAAATTTCGCCAAATGACGGTGCGATCGGATTCCAACGCCAGGCTGTTAATAGCAGATTGACTAAAGAGCACCACCTCTGTATCGGGGCTGGCAGCCATAACTTCTGCACTGCGACGAGCATTCAGAATGTAAGCAATTTCACCAAATATATCACCTTCACCAAGCAACACCACTGATTTGCCCCCGATCACTACTTTCACAATTCCTCTTTGCACAAAACCGAAGGCCTTTCCGCCATCATTTTTTATAATCAGAGATTCTCCCTCCCGGCAATTGATGACCATAGCATTTTTTAAGAAAGCCTCTTTACCTTGCTCACTGAGCCCCTCAGTTAGCGTCTGATGGCCCTCAAAAGCTTCTTCATTTTCCGGATAAAAAGCCGAGCCAATTTGAAGCTCTCTGTTGTCTCTAACCAATTGATAATACCACTGACAAAGCCCCGTGTAATGCCGGAAGTCAACCCCTTTGAGTAGGGGTAATGTAGGAGAGTGGATAATAGACAAATAATCCTGGTCGGGCATGCAGATCATGGGAATGCGAAATTCACCCTCTTCATTTTTATGCAAAGGACCAATTGGCCTGAACCCCAACCGTTTGTACATCGAAAAATAATCTGGATCACAAGACATTAATACGGCCTGTCCACCAGCTTTTAGCACCTCTAAAAAACAATGATTCATCAACACCATCGGAGCGGAGGTTTTATGGTATCCGGCTTTAATGGCCAGCTGAGTGAAAATGACCATTTTAGATAATCGATCCTTATTTACCAGAGCAAAGGAGGGATCTGCATCTGTGTTTAGCGGAGCCTCTTCTAGTTTCAGACAGGCAATAATGTCTCCATTTCGGGAATCCTGACAGGCAACCAGTTGAGTACCTGCTTTTTTTATATTCGGATCCAGTGCCAATGCTTCCAGAAGTAGTCGACAATCCTGCCGTTCCTCTTTATCCTTAGGATAAAACGCTCTGAATTGTCCAATCCAAAGGTCCCATTGTAGAGATATTTTGTTAATCAGGCCAGCCATTAACCAGTTTTTTCTTCTTTGACAATTTCATTTGCCAAAGGACATTTATCTAGGTGGAATGGAAGTGGCGTTTTGTTTTAAAACGCCACTTCTTTTCCTACATTAATTCGTTGGGTTTTATTGCCAAGCACAAATAATGCCCCCCATCAGCGCCAATGTAATTGTCCAATAGGCTACATTGACTGCAATATATTTAAATCCTTTTCTTTCAAATAATGCATTGGTACCCATAACAGGCAAAACAAAAAACAGACCTGCCAATACTCCATGAAAAACACCATGCTGAAAAGTCCTGAAGTTATTGCCATATTTACCCATAAAATCAGCTAGCCAAAGACCGAGTTCAGAATTTGGGTCGTTAAGACCGGGTTCATTCATGAGAATCGATCCTAGGTGCATTTGGTGAACTACAATAAAATTCATCTCTACAGCCAGTAAAATACTCAAGACCAAAGATACGCCAAAGATAATGCCCATATTGGCACCTTGCATTTTTTCTTCAGTCATACCGCTAGCTTGCATCCAGGCAGTCCCCATTACTTTAGGGTTATACCAGACAAATCCTACAACTGTAGGGACCAAAGCGGCTACGATTACTGCGATCCAATTAAAACTCATAATAATTCGGTGATTTAGTGATAAATAAAGTTGGTTTAACATTTTCTGAGTCTAGTAAAAGTAGCAATTTTTTTTAGCATTTTTGGAGGGAGTAATTTCTCTTATATTTACTGTTGTAAACAAACCGCTTACCATGATGCCTAAGTTGTTCCATCCTATTGTGCTCGCAGTTTTCTTCTTATTCCTTTATTCCTGCCAGGAAAAAATGGCACAAACCCATACCACAGAAGTACCCAATATCATCTTTATTATGACCGATGATCATGCCTATCAGGCCATGAGTGCTTACGACGACCGTTACTTGCAAACGCCCAATCTGGACCGCATTGCTAAGGAGGGTGTTTTGTTTACCAATAGCTTTGTCAGCAATTCTATATGTGCCCCCAGCCGAGCCGTCATGCTCACGGGTAAACATAGCCACCTGAATGGACAACGGGATAATTTTACCCGGTTTGATAGTTCCCAAGCCACTTTCCCGAAATACCTGCAACAAGCCGGTTATCAAACCGCCCTGATCGGGAAATGGCACCTGAAAAGCCAGCCCACCGGTTTCGACCACTGGGAAGTGCTGATCGGCCAAGGCAATTATTACAATACTGATTTTATTGAAAATGGCCAACGCAAACGCTCGGAAGGTTATGTAACAGATGTTATCACTGATAAAAGTTTGAGCTGGCTGGAAACACGAGATAAAGAAAAGCCATTCTGCCTATTGTTACACCACAAAGCTACTCACCGTATCTGGATGCCCGATACGGCCCTACTCAATCAGTTTGCCGGGATTGACTTCCCCGTCCCTGATAACTTTTTTGATGACTACAAAGACAGGGAAGCTGCCGCTGCACACGTTATGGGCATTTATCGGGATATGGACCTCGTATATGACCTCAAAATGATGGACAAAGCAGGAGCACTACAAACCCAATATCGCAAAAACTACGAAAACATGTATGGCCGCATGAATGCTCAACAAAAAGCGGCCTGGGATGCCTATTACCTGCCAATAATTGATCAATTTATGGCTGCTGACCTACAAGGTGAAGCGCTGGCCTTGTGGAAATACCAAAGGTATATGCAAGACTATCTAAAGTGCGTACAATCTGTTGACAATAACGTAGGTCGTGTATTGGACTACCTAGAAGAACAGGGATTGGCTGAAAATACCATCGTAGTTTACACTTCCGATCAGGGATTTTACCTGGGCGAACACGGCTGGTTTGACAAACGATTTATGTATGAACAATCTCTCCGTACACCACTGGCAATGCGTTTTCCCAAAGGCATAAAAATAAAAGGCTCCGTCAATCAAATGGTGCAAAATATCGACTACGCCCCTACTCTACTCGACTTTGCCGGATTGGACATTCCAGAAGATATGCAAGGACTATCCTTCAAAAAGATCCTGACAGGAGAAGACCAAGCCTGGCGTGAATCCATTTATTACCATTATTACGAATTCCCTAATGAACATGGCGTAAAAAAACACTACGGCATCCGTACCGACCGCTATAAACTCATTCACTTTTACGAAGACATCGACGAATGGGAATTGTTCGACCTAAAAACCGATCCTGAAGAAATGTTTAATCTGTACGGCCAAAAAGCCTATGATACCCTCACTACTGACCTTAAACAACAACTAACAAAATTACAGAAAGTATACCAGGTCAATTAAAACGAGCACATTTAGCAACCAAACCTCATCACATAAGCTGAGAGCCGTCAGCCGTGTGCTGCCAGCCGTCAACCTCTTACATTCCCAACAACTACTTTTGTATTAGTAGTTGATTGTCAACATATTGGGAATTTATTTTCTCAATCAATCATCATTCCTCATTTCTGCGTCCTCCGCCGCCGCCGCCGTTTTCAAATTATACCAATCAATATTCCGCGTGAGGTACATTATCGTTGACAGAATGAGCAACAGCCCCAAACTACCCAGCAGTAACGCGTAATCCTGCAATTGTAGCAGTGAGTAGAAAAATCCATAAAGAATAGCCAAGATTCCCGCCACAAACATCGTTAGCCGTTGGCTGCGCAAGATGAAATAGGCATAAAAAGTAACCAGCACCAGGATAATCACACAGGAAATCAGATAGGACAGGTTAAAATTGATCTGCTCTGAAATAGAAAGCAAAAGCACATAAAAAAGAATGATCGCCGTACCAACCAGCAAGTATTGAATAGGGTGTAGGCGCTTCTGGTTCAGCACTTCAATAAAGAAAAAGGTCAGGAATGTGATAATGATAAAAATGCTGGCATATTTGGCCGATCGCATTGTTTTCTGATACTCGTCGATGGGCAAAAGCAGACGTACCCCAAAGGCGCTGATTTGGCCACGCGCCTGTGAATTGTAATAACGATCCTGGCGATAGGCATCATAATTATCTCCTGATCCTGCCATATAACTGCCCTGGCCTTGCTGCGGGTAACTTCGGTTGAGTTGCAATACATTCCATTGAGCTTGGAAGCCATTTTCATTGACTTCCCGAGTATCAGGTAGGAAAGCCCCTTCAAAACCAGGATCCGACCATGGTGATTGCAGGTTGACGGAGGTTATTTTGCCGAAAGGCGCAAAGAAAAGATCACTGCTGCCATTGAGGTCCAACTCAAAAGAAAAGCCAAGGTTGTCCCGGTTTTTAGACAAATCAATAGGAAAACTGGCTCCCGACTCCATTAGGTCTTTGGTGACCGTACCTGGGCCAAAATTGTAGGTGCTATCCTGAAGAATTGCTTCCATGCTATTTTCTACGCCCTTCATATCACTAATCCCGAAAGTAAACAAAGCATCTTCCCAATGTAAATCCTCTTCCGGCACACTAAGCGCGGCAGCATTGAGCTGGCCAAAATCACCGCTCACCTTCATTTTAGTATTGTATAAAACAACCACATATATACCACGGTAACGCTTCTGAGGCTCCATGTTTCCATTAAAAGCCACGGTGTCAGGCAAAAAATGGGCATACCCGGTAGTCGTAATGATTTTACCCTCAGCATTCAGGCGGGCCGTTTCGTAGGGCACAGAAATGACAGGGCCAGCCAGTGTCTGCTGAAGGCCCCACTTTTCGCTGACTTCGCGAATAGCGCCATCACGCAGATTTTCCCGTTCATAGATCAAAGAACTCAGCATCGCTGCCGGAATGAGCAGAAATAGAATCAAAATGCCGATAATGAATAATTTTAGCGTCACGGAATTGCGCGCCCAACTGTTGAGCCGATCCAAAAATGAGGTTGATTTCATTGATATTAGGTTTTTGGTTTTAGAGCATCCCTTCCAGTTTTCCATTCTAACAAAAGTGAAAAATGAAAGGTAAAAAGTGAGTACATTAATCAACTATTGCGAACATCATTCCTTCCAATCATTCATAAATTTAGCAATAAATTGAGGCCATAATGTTTTGAATGGTTCTATTTTATCCATATCACTATCTTTATTCGATGAAAGCAGCATATTTCGAACAATTCGGTCACAAAATTACGATTGAAAATCTACCCGACCCGGCCCCTAACGCTGATGAAGCCATTGTCCAGGTCAAAGCAACCGGACTTTGCCGCAGCGACTGGCACGGCTGGATGGGGCACGATTCCGACATCCAATTACCCCATGTCCCGGGCCATGAACTGGCTGGCGTCATTGTTGCCGTAGGAAAAGGGGTCAAACACTGGCAGGTTGGCGATCGGGTTACCGTGCCCTTTTGCCTGGGTTGTGGTCATTGCCAGCAATGTCATTCCGGCAATCAACAGATCTGCGACCGATACGAGCAGCCCGGTTTTACCTATTGGGGTTCTTTTGCAGAATTGGTCAAAATCAAATATGCCGATCAGAACCTGGTTCGTCTTCCCGAAGCAATGGACTTTGCCACCGCCGCCGTATTGGGTTGTCGTTTTATAACCTCTTATCGCGGAGTCGTGGCTCAGGGAAAAGTAGAGGCGGAACAATGGGTAGCCATACACGGTTGTGGTGGGGTCGGTTTGTCAGCCATTATGATTGCTGTAGCCATGGGCGCCCAAGTGATTGCCATTGATATTGATACTGAAAAACTGGCTTTCGCCAAAAAGATAGGGGCCACCCTAACCCTCAATGCCCGACAGCAAAAAAACATCCCGGAAGCTATTCAGGAACTTACCAGTGGCGGTGCACATTTATCTATCGATGCATTGGGCAGTAAAATTACTTGCTACAACTCCATTCTCGGACTCAGAAAACGGGGCCGACACATCCAGATCGGCCTACTCAGCGGCTCCGAAGCCCGGCCGGAAATCCCCATGGAAACAGTCATCTCCAAAGAGTTGGAAATCCTCGGCAGCCACGGCATGCAGGCACATCAATACACTCCCATGCTCGACCTGATCCACTCTGGGAAGCTACAACCCCACCTAATGATTGGCCGCCAAATTTCCTTGCAGGAAGGTATTAATGAGTTGATGGAAATGCATGCTTTTAAGCAGGTGGGGGTTAGTGTGATTGGTTCTTTTTAGATCGCCTTTGATTGGGACACAAACTTTGTTTTGGATAATCTTTTGTTAATGAATGTGCGACCGCGCTGCGGTCGAATCAAAAAACGAACCATATTGCAAACCTAGATTAACCACGTAGTGGTCAAGATTGCTAAATAAATCAATGTGGATAAAACAGTCCACAAAACACTAGGATGGAACACATCTTCCACTTATCCGGTTTTTCACCACATTAGGGACCGCAGCGCGGTCCAAATACGTTAGCACGCCACAACATTACGGTTTTTCGACTACAGCGTAGTCGCACCATTCTCCACCGCTTCAAAATCAATCAAAAAACCAGCCAGCCATATTGCAAACCTAGATTAACCGCGCTGTGGTCAAGATTGCTAAATAAATCAATGTGGATGAAACAGTCCACAAAGTATTAGGGTGGAATACCTTTTCCACTTGTCCGGTTTTCACCACCATTAGGGACCGCAGCGCGGTCCAAATACGTTAGCACGCCACAACATTACGGTTTTTCGACTACAACGTAGTCGCACCATTCTCCACCGCTCCAAAATCAATCAAAAAACCAGCCAGCCATATTGCAAACCTAGATTAACCGCGCTGTGGTCCAAAGCGATGGTGCTTTTGAGATCGATTCGCTGTGAGACTACCGTCTGACCCCTGAAAGCGCAGCGATCTGACTCCTGAAAGCGCAGCGTCTGCCCCCTGACAGCGCAGCGATCTAACCCCTTACAGCGAAGCATCTGACCTCTGAAAGCGAAGCGTCTGACCTCTGACAGCGAAGCGATCTGACCCCTGACCTCTTTTTAATTATTTCCCGTTTCTTATAGTTATAAAAATAGGTGATGAATCAGGTAGAACACCCTATGGAAAATCATTTAAGGAAGAATAGATATTCAAGCCTTTTGACTAGGTGTGATTGGTGCGACTACGCTGTAGTCGAAAACCGTGACGTTATTACGTGCTAATATACTTAGACCACGCTGTGGTCCAAAGCGAGCGTGCTTTTGAGATCGCTTCGCTGCCAGACTAAAGACAGTGCACCGTCTGACCTCTGGCAGCGAAGCGATCTGACCCCTGACAGCGCAGCGATCTGACCCCTGAAAGCGCAGCGCCTGACCCCTGAAAGCGAAGCGATCTGACACCTCTCAAAACAACTCCCGAACCACCTCCTCCCGATAACTAGCCCCAATGGGAATTTTCTCGTTACCAATATGTACCATATTACCTTCCAGGGTAGCTACTTTAGATTTGGCAACGATATAAGACTTATGAATGCGGATAAATAGTTCAGGAGGAAGGCTTGTTTCCAGTGCCTTTAAGGAACCAAGAGACAAGATTCTTTTGCCGGGAGTATGGTAGGCCACGTACTCCCTCATACTTTGTATGTACAATATTTCGCTGTATGGCAGGCGGTGGATTTTGTGGTCAGACTTGACCAAAATATGGTCTTTTTCCGGGCTTTCTTGTTGAGCAATAATCTGTGGAGAAGCTCCTTGCTGGCGCAAACGAAATAATTCCCCTGCCTTATTCACGGCCTGCACAAAACGCTCAAAACCAAACGGCTTCAACAAATAATCCACTACATCCAGGCTGTATCCTTCCAGTGCATATTGTGAATAGGCCGTGGTAAAAATAACCAACGGTTTTTGCGAAAGCGTCTTCAAAAATTCGATCCCGGTCAGCTCCGGCATCTGGATATCCAGGAACAAAAGGTCAATTTGCTGTGTCCCCATCACTTTGATGGCCTCTAGGGGATTTTTACACTGAGCTACCAATTCCAGATTTGGTAGCCGACTGATGTAGTTTTCCAGCAGCGTGCGGGCCAACTCTTCATCTTCGACTATAAGGCAACGAATATTATTCATGAAAAGGTTATTTTCAATGATACCAGGTAAGTAGTATCGTTAGTACTGATCTCCAATTCGTGGTGTTCCGGATATAAAAGCTGTAATTGACGGCGTACATTCTCCAAACCAATGCCTCCTTCTTTGTCTTTGGTAAACGCATTGGTGGGAATACTGTTTTGTACCTCTAGTAAAATATGGTCGGCTGCTGTTTTTAAATAAATTTTGATCCAGCCATGTTGCAAATCTTCAATTTTGCTGTGTTTGAAAGCATTTTCAATAAAAGGAATGAACAACATCGGTGCCACCATCAAATTGGGACGGCTTTCGTCCAGATCCACCTCTACATTCAGCCCCTGGCTATCTTTGAGTAATTTGAGGTTGACAAAGTTGCGGATATAGTCGATTTCCCTTTGCAGGGGTACTTTCTCCGCTTCACAATCATAGAGCATGTAGCGCAACATATCCGAAAGGCGTAATAGATTTTCTGGTGCCGCATCAGATTTGATGACCGATAGGGTATAAATATTGTTTAAGGCATTAAATAGAAAATGTGGGTTGATCTGTGATTTAAGAAACTTCACCTCTGTTTCCAGCTTTTCCTTCTGCAGTTGCACGGTTTCCGTTTCTTTTTTATTGGCGTAAGCCGCAATTTCAAAAAGGGTACTCCCTATAAAGGAAACCAATAACGGCATAAACCTACCAATCCATTTCATCGCTGAAAACCTGCGGAGATTGTCCTTATTAATATCTGGCCCACGCTTGGGTATATCGAATGCATTAAAAAAACCAATTTTATTTAAATAAAAAACCAAAAAGGTCAAGGCAATAACGATCGCCAGACCAACCAGGATAAAGAGGCCCTGTTTTTTTTGAAAATACAATTTAGGCAGTAACCATTTCAAGTTGATATAAACCAGCAAACCAATGGCCACAGAAGAACTCGCCTCTCTTTGAAAAAAAGAAGCCGAACGATCCCAGCCATTACCCAGCACAAAAGGGATTAAGAACCAGAGGACACTCCAAAAAATTACCTGCCACCAAATCCTATATCTTTTTGTCATTTCCATATCCTAAAATTCCATAATTTGCCCTAAAGCACCAAGTTTTGTCAATCAAACCGCTAAACTTCTCCACCTGGCAGCCCATTTTATCAATCAACGCTATTACACGGCCTCTGGATGATTTGATTTGCAAGACACCAGTTTTCATAGATAATTCTCCCTGCTTCATTGAATATAATTTGAAGTGTCAGGGTTCTGCTGCAAATTTGTAGCGAAAAGTTCAGGGTTACATTCGGTAGTCCTTCAGAAAAGTTTTATTCCATAACTATTCAAATTATCAGCGATGAAATTCAATTGGAAAGTATTATTAGCAGCAATCTTATTTACAGCCAGTTTCAGCAGCCTCATGGCTCAGTCAGTAAAAAAGGCAGAGTACGACCCGGCACAAAGAGCAGAAAAACAAACGGCAAGTATGGTAGAAAAGCTCGGCTTAAATGAGGAGCAGGCCGCTCAGGTAAAAGCAATAAACCTGGATTATGGTCAAAAAATGCAAGCCGCTCGCGGTGAAGCACAAGGGGATCGGGAAGCCATGAAGGCAAACATGAAAAGCCTGAAAGATGGTAAAAATGAAGCATTAAAAGGGGTATTAACAGCCGATCAATTCAAACAATACACCGAAATGCAGGACCAAAAAGGTCGTAAAGGCAAACATGGCAAAAAAATGGGCGCCAAAAGCAAAAAGAAAGTAGACCGGTCTTAAGCTACCTAAAGTGACCAGGCGAAGGGGAGGAAGGCGTTGCTTTTCTCCCTGTCGCCTTGTCTCTGGGTCTAATGTTGCCAACTTTAGCACATGTTTGGAACGGGTTCTAGTTGAAAATTAGCAAGTGCAAACGCCAAACAACCATTCCTAAATGACCACAGCGTAGTCACACTGTATTAGCAAAATACCATTGATTTTAATTCGCCCCAAAAAAGGGGCACTTCACTTTGACCACTCTATCGTATACATTCATTTTCCAAAGACAATTAACAGCCATGAAAAAAAGTTTGATCATTTTAGCATGCCATTTTATTATCCTCAGCCTGTATGGTCAGACTTTTCAGGTTCAGGGCACCATTCTGGATGCTAAGCAAAATAGCGCATTACCCGGAGCACACATCACCCTATCCGGTCAGCATCTCAATCAAAACCTGGCCAGCGCCTCTGAAATAGACGGTCATTTCCAGTTTACTGGATTAACCAATGGCGATTACCAGTTATCTGTCACCTTCATCGGTTTTGATACTTACGTAAAACCGTTTTCCATCCGTGGCGCTTCACTTGACTTGGAGCCCATCCGGCTACAGGAAGCCAATATCCAACTGGATGCAGTAGAGGTGACCGAAAAGGTCCTTCCGGCTATCCAACTGGGAGATACGACACAATTCAACGCCGAAGCCTTTAAAACACTACCCGACGCCAATGCCGAAGACCTGATCACCAAGATGCCCACCGTGGTGATCGATCAGGGCAAAGTACAAGCACAAGGTGAAGATGTCAAGCAGGTACTCGTGGATGGCAAACCCTTCTTTGGCAACGATCCCACGGCAGCTCTCCGCAACCTACCTGCTGAAGTCATCGACAAGATTCAGATCTTTGATCAGCAAAGCGACCAGGCCCAATTTACGGGTTTTGATGATGGAGAAACCTCCAAAACCATCAATATCATCACCAAAACCAATATGCGCACCGGGCAGTTTGGTAAATTATTTGCCGGTTATGGTACCGATGGCCGCTACCAACTGGGTGGCAATGTCAATATCTTTAACGGCGATCAACGTATCTCCATCATTGGCCAATCTAATAACATCAACGAACAGAATTTTGCTACCGAAGACCTGTTGGGTGTCGTCGGATCAAGCGGCGGTGGCAGAGGTGGTCGTGGAGGCGGAGGCCGTGGCGGCAGAGGTGGTCGTGGTGGCGGACAAGGCTCCGTGAATGATTTTCTGGTATCTCAACAAGGAGGCATCTCAGGCACCAACGCTGCCGGGATCAACTTCACCGATAAATGGGGTGAAAAACTGGAAGTGACAGCCAGCTATTTTTTCAACCGCAGCAGTAATACATCGGAACAGATCCTCGCCCGCCAATTTGTTGACACAGAAGAGTTTCTAGACCGCTATACCGAACAAAGTCTGTCTGAAAGCACCAATACCAACCACCGGGTAAATGCCCGCCTGGAATACAAGATCAACGATAAAAACACCATCATCTGGCGACCACAATTCACCTGGCAGGGCAATGACGGGCAGTCTACCCTATTCGGTCAAAACTTTGCCAATGAAATCCTCTCTGCACAAACGGAAAATGACTTTCAATCCGATCTCCGCACCCTTAGTTTCAACAATAACCTGATGTGGAGACACCAATTTGAAAAGCCCCGCCGAACCATATCGATCAATATATCCTCAGGTTATGCACCCAAAAAAGGCGATAGTTACCTCTATTCCGAAAACCTTTTTATAGACGGCAGTGCATCCTCTGACACCCTTAATCAATACGCCTCATTGGATCAGCTCAACTGGAATGCATCCGCCAATATCCAATACACCGAACCGATTGCTGAATATGGGATGTTAATGCTCAACTACCGTTCTTCCTGGCAGCAGGAAGAAAGCGACAAAGAAACCTTCGACCAGAATGAAGAAACCGATCATTACGACCTGCTGAATCCCCAATTGAGTAATGTTTTTTCTAATGATTATTTCACACAACAAATAGGTGGTGGTTATACCTATCGAAAAAAGGAGTTTATGTTCACCACCCGGGCCAACGTACAATGGGCTAGTTTGATGAACGAACAAACCTTTCCCTACACCGATGAGGTAAAACACGACTTTTACAGCGTTTTACCCATGGCGATGCTGCGATACCAGTTTTCAAAAACCGAAAATTTTCGCATCATCTACCGCACCAATACCCAATTGCCCAATATTGAGCAGCTACAAAATGTATTGGACAATAGCAATTCCCTTCAGTTGAGAGTTGGCAACCCAAACCTGGTACAAGCCTATCAGCATCAGTTTTTTGGTCGCTATTCCAAGACCAATACGGAGAAATCAACGGTCTTTTTTGCCGGTTTTGGGGGCGGTTTCACCAAAAACTATCTCGGTACCAGCACCTACCTCGGCGATGGCAACTTTCCCATACTCGATGAATATGAGGTAGAGCCAGGGGCACAATTGAGCCAATATGTCAACCTCGACGGTTACCGCAATGCCCGGACCTTTATCAGCTACGGATTTCCGGTGAAAGCCCTGGGTTCCAACCTGAATTTCGACCTCAATGCCAATTACACCCGAAGCCCTGGTTTGGTGAACGAACAGGTCAATTATTCCGAAAACATGACCACCGGCATCGGCATAACACTAGGCAGTAATATCAGCGATCGGATCGACTTCACCATTTCCTCTCGCTCCAATTACAGCATGGTCAACAACTCCATCAATCAGGTCAACAATTCCAACTATTTCAACCAGCGTACCAGCCTGAAAATTGGCTGGATTTTCAGTAAAGGTTTCATCTTCCGCAGTAACCTTTCCCACGAATTTTATGATGGCCTTTCTGCTGGACTGGATCAGCACTACTGGCTGTGGAGTATGAGCATTGGCAAGAAATTCCTCAAAGACGACCGCGGAGAGATCAGCCTGTCCGTTTTTGACCTGCTGAATCAAAATACCAGCCTGTCGCGCAACATTACCGAGACCTACCTGGAAGATGTACAGACCAATGTATTACAACAGTATTTTATGCTTAGTTTTAAATATGACTTGCGAAATTTTAAAGTAAAATAGAATTTGGGCGTATCCTCTTTTTCCCAGACCACCATCGATAAAAATTGACGGAATGCTGGGGAAAAGAGGTCGGGCTATCCACCACTTCGCTACGCTCCGGCCCTGCGGGCTCACTCCTAAGGTCGCGCTGGTTCCTATCCCTTACGCGCAGTTCGTTTGTGTCGTAGCAAATTGCTCAAAAAAACCGGGTGCCTTTTCAGGATCAATCCATCGGATCGCGTACAGAAAATTCAAATACAGACAATTATTCTCCTCTGAAATTTGGAATCTTTGAAAGACGATTATATCTTCGGTTCAAATGGAAATAAAAACCAACTCTTTTTTTGATATTCCAATTTATTTTAAAGCATATTCCAATTTTGTTTTTGTTGCTAATGAAAAAAGGATTGCAGCAGATGTTAATTTCAGTGGAACGTTGGCCACACAAGATGTGCTTAACGGCAACCTGAAAATAGCCTGGTATGACACCACCGCCACCGGCAAAACCCTACAATCCGGCGAAAAAATGCTAAGCCTGGAGTTTGATGACGAACCCTGGGTGTCCGGTGGCAGCCTATTGGCCGATCTGGCACTCAATGAAACGGATATCCCCGCCCTGGCCTATCAGGAAGACGGCACGCCAATGGTGATCCGTTTTGTCAGTTCCAGAGGCAGTCGCTTGCCTTCAGTACCAACTCATTCGTCTGAGGCAATAAGTACCACCGTAGCCATTCAACCTAATCCGACCAGTACAGGGATTACTTTTAATATCCAGAGCCCACAAAGTACTCCGGCAGGTTTGATTATTTATGATACTCAAGGTAAAGAAGTACATAAGATATCCTTGGATTTAGAACAAGGAGAAACTATTTACAGATTAGACGAAATAAACAATTGGCAAAGCGGATTGTATTGGTATAGAT
>BQJU01000031.1 GCA_021604865.1 Saprospiraceae bacterium
CATACCATGACCAATTGTTTGGAATGCCATTCCAGTGGTTATGAAGGCACACCAACCGATTGTGCAGCCTGCCATACCGTTGACTTTAATCAAACGACCAATCCGAATCACAATAGCTTAGGTATTCCGATGGATTGCGCCTCCTGTCATACCACGGAACCAGGGTGGAGTCCGGCTACCTTTGATATTCACGACGATTATTATGTCCTAAATGGCGCACATACCGCCATTTCCAATGATTGTGCGACCTGCCACAACGGGGATTACAACAATACCCCAAATACCTGTGCGGGTTGCCATACTGAGGATTTCAATCAAACCAGTGATCCTGATCATGAGGCAGCGCAATTTCCGATGGATTGTGAAAGCTGCCATACCGAAACGGCCTGGGTACCTTCCACCTTTAATCATGATGAATTCTTTGTGATGACGGGCGCCCACATTCCCATTGCCAATGATTGTGTGGCTTGCCATCATGGCGATTATACCAATACACCAAATACTTGTGCGGGTTGCCATACCCAGGATTATACCCAAACGGTGAATCCAAACCATACGGCATTAAATCTGCCAAACGATTGCGCAAGCTGCCATACCACCGAGCCCGATTGGATGCCTGCTTCTTTTGACATTCACAATGATTATTATGTGCTAAATGGCGCGCATGCTGCCATTGCCAATGATTGTGCCACTTGTCACAACGGAGATTACAACAATACGCCAAATACCTGTTTTGGCTGTCATACCGAGGATTTCAACAATACCACCAATCCGAATCATGCGGCGGCTCAATTTTCAACCGATTGCCAAAGCTGTCATTCGGAAAGTGAATGGGTACCTACTACCTTTGATCATGATGGCCAGTATTTTCCGATTTATAGCGGTGCACATGATGGCGAATGGAGTGATTGTATTGATTGTCACACCAATCCAGCAAACTATACTGAGTTTAGCTGTACGAACTGTCATGAAATCTCACAAACAGAAGAGGAACACGAAGGAGTTGGCGGTTATATTTATGAAAACACGGCTTGTCTGGCTTGCCACCCAACGGGAGATGCCGATAATGTTTTTGATCACAACTCGACCAATTTCCCACTTACCGGTGCACATAATATGGTCAACTGTATAGACTGTCACACCAACGGTTATATTGGCACACCAACCGATTGTGCAGCCTGCCATACCGTTGATTTTAATCAAACGACCAATCCGAATCACAATAGCTTAGGCATTCCGATGGATTGCGCAAGCTGTCATAGCACGGAACCAGGATGGAGTCCGGCGGCCTTTGATATTCACGACGATTATTATGTCTTAAATGGAGCTCATACCGCCATCTCCAACGATTGCGCCTCTTGCCATAATGGAGATTATAATAATACACCAAATACCTGTACGGGTTGCCATACTGAAGATTTTAATCAAACCAGTGATCCTGATCATCAGGCGGCGCAATTCCCGATGGATTGTGAAAGCTGCCATACCGAAACGGCCTGGGTGCCTTCCACCTTTAATCATGATGAATTCTTTGTGATGACGGGCGCCCACATTCCCATTGCCAATGATTGTGTGGCTTGCCATCAGGGCGACTATACCAATACACCAAATACTTGTGCGGGATGCCATACCCAGGATTATACCCAAACAGTGAATCCAAACCATACGGCATTAAATCTGCCAAACGATTGCGCCAGTTGCCATACCACCGAGCCGGATTGGATGCCTGCTGCTTTTGACATTCACAATGATTATTATGCGCTAAATGGCGCTCATGCGATCATTGCTAATGATTGTGCCACTTGTCACAATGGAGATTACAACAATACACCAAATACCTGTTTCGGTTGTCATGCACAGGATTATAATCAAACGGCGAATCCAAACCACGCAGCGGCTCAATTCCCAACCGACTGTCAAAGTTGCCATACGGAAAGCGAGTGGATTCCATCAACTTTTGATCATAATAGTTTCTATCCGATTACCGGGGCACATACGGCTATTGCCAATGATTGCAATGCTTGTCATAATGGGGATTATGTAAATACGCCAAATACTTGTTTCGGCTGCCACGCACAGGATTATAACCTAACGACAAATCCAAACCACGCAGTGGCTCAATTCCCAACCGATTGTCAAACCTGTCATACGGAAACATCCTGGATACCTTCATCTTTTGATCACGATGTTATCTATCCATTTACCGGAGCTCACATTCCCATTGCCAATGATTGTGAATCCTGCCACAACGGCAATTATACCAATACGCCAAATACTTGTGCGGGATGCCATACGCAGCATTATAACCAAAGCACCAATCCAAATCACCAGGTACTAGGTCTGCCTATTGATTGTGAAAGCTGTCATACCACAGATCCCGATTGGATGCCTGCTTCTTTTGACATTCACAACAATTATTATCAGTTAAATGGGGCGCACGCTGCCATTGCTAATGATTGTGCCACCTGTCACAATGGAGATTACAACAATACGCCAAATACCTGTTTCGGTTGTCACGCACAAGAGTATAACCAAACGAATAATCCAAACCACGCAGCGGCTCAATTCCCAACCGATTGTCAAAGTTGCCATACGGAAAGCGAGTGGATTCCATCAACTTTTGATCATAATAGTTTCTATCCGATTACCGGGGCACATACGGCTATTGCCAATGATTGTAATGCTTGTCATAATGGGGATTATGTAAATACGCCAAATACTTGTTTCGGCTGCCACGCACAGGATTATAACCTAACGACAAATCCAAACCACGCAGTGGCTCAATTCCCAACCGATTGTCAAAGCTGCCATACGGAAACATCCTGGATTCCTTCATCTTTTGATCACGATGTTATTTATCCATTTACCGGGGCTCACATTCCCATTGCCAATGATTGTGAATCCTGCCACAACGGCAATTATACCAATACGCCAAATACTTGTGCGGGATGCCATACGCAGCATTACAACCAAAGCACCAATCCAAATCACCAGGTACTAGGTCTGCCTATTGATTGTGAAAGCTGTCATACCACAGATCCCGATTGGATGCCTGCTTCTTTTGACATTCACAACAATTATTATCAGCTAAATGGTGCGCATGCTGCCATTGCTAATGATTGTGCAACCTGTCACAATGGAGATTACAACAATACGCCAAATACTTGTTTCGGTTGTCATGCACAGGATTATAATCAAACGACGAATCCAAACCACGCAGCGGCTCAATTCCCAACCGACTGTCAAAGCTGCCATACGGAAACGACCTGGATTCCTGCGACTTTCGATCACAATAGTATTTATCCGATTATCGGAGCCCATACGGCTATAGCCAATAATTGTAATGCCTGCCACAATGGGGATTTCAACAACACACCTAATACTTGTTTTGGCTGTCATGCCAATGATTACAATCAGACCAACAATCCAAATCACGCAAGTGCGGGGTTCCCGACGGATTGTGAATCTTGTCATTCCCAGAATGGTTGGACGCCGGCCACTTTTGATCATGATGGCATGTATTTCCCTATTTATGACGGAAAACACGAAGGAGAATGGAATGACTGTGTTGATTGTCATACTACTCAAGGCAATTTTTCAGTATTCAGTTGTATCGATTGCCATGAACATGATGATCCAGGAGATTTGGCTGAAGAGCATGAGGATGTATCGGGCTATACGTATGAAAGCAATGCCTGTTATGCTTGCCATCCAAATGGAGAAGATTAGAAGCGCTTGAAAGCAATTTAATATGAATTATTTTCACCACATATTTATAACTATTTCCTTCTTGCTGCTTGGGTTTGCCCTACAGGGGCAGGAACAAACTGTATTGGAAAAAGGGAGCGTATCCTTTGTTTCTTCCCGAAATGTATATGTGAAATTTGCTTCAACTAAAAATATCAATATTGGGGACACCTTATTTATCAATCAAAATGATGCACTGATTCCAGCATTGGTAGTCAATAACAAATCTTCCACTTCTACGGTATGTCTTCCACTTCTCGCTGAGAAAATGCAGGTTTCTAGCGAAATAATCGCCAAAACGATTGTTAAAAAAGAAGCAAAAAAAGCAAAAGATAAAAAAGAAGAAGAAACACCAGAACTGCCTACCATTGAGGAAGAAATTACTGCGGATGAAAAGGCCCCCACAGTGGTGATGCCTGATGAGGAACCTATTTTTAAACAAAAAATCAAAGGCCAAATTTCTGCAGCGTCATACAGTAATCTATCAGATTTCAAAAATACCCACCGGATGCGTTATGCCTTTTCTTTCCGGGGCTACAATTTGAAAAATTCAAGATTTTCAGTAGATAGTTATATTACATTCCGACATACCTTAGGCGAATGGGAAGCTGTAAATGAAAATTTGAGTCAAGCCCTCAAGGTTTATTCCCTTTCCGTAAAATATGATATTGACTCTACTTCCAGCCTGACTTTAGGTAGAAAGATTAATCCGAAAATATCCAGCATGGGTGCGATTGATGGCCTGCAATATGAAAAAACTTGGGGCAAATTTATCGTCGGAGCAATTGCGGGGTCCAGGCCGGATTATTCTGATTATAGTCTAAATTTAAATCTCTTTCAAGCGGGAGCCTATGCTGCTTATGTGTCCAATAAACCAGGAAAATATCAACAAACGACATTCGGTTTTATTGAACAACGAAATAAATCTAATATTGACCGTCGGTTTGTGTATTTCCAACATTCGAGTGAGTTATTGAAAAATTTGAACCTGTTTAGTTCCTTTGAATTAGACCTTTATAAAAAGATCAATAACGAGTCAAAAAACACGTTGCAACTGACCAATTTATTTCTTTCACTCCGGTACCGACTATCTAAAAAATGGCGACTTTCAATTTCTTATGACAATAGAAAAAATATTATCTATTATGAATCCTATAAAAGCTTTATTGATCAATTAATTGAAAACGAAACTCGGCAAGGTTTAAGGTTTAGTATAAATTACCGCCCTTTTAAATTTGTCACCTGGGGTGTAAATACCAGCTGGCGTTTTCAGAAAGACAATATGAATTTATCCAAGAATCTGAATACCTATTTAAATTTCACCAAGATCCCAATACTCAATATTAGAACATCCCTCACTGCTAATTTCCTTCAAACCAATTATTTGAATAGCAAAATTTTTGGCATCAGAATCTCAAAGGAAATCATTCGAAGAAAGTTAAATGGGGATTTATATTTTCGCATGTTGGACTATCAATACAGAAATAGTGAAAATACCGTACATCAAAATATTGGCGGAGCAAGCCTTTCCTTTAGATTAATGAAACAACTTACGTTATACGCATACTACGAAGGAACATTTGACAATCGTGATCAAACCTATCACAGGATTAATACCAAAATCATTCAGCGGTTTTAACCTATAATTTTAAATCACCGCTGAAAAAACAGACTATGTTATGAAATTCCAAAATTTGAATACTACCCTACTCCTAATACTTGCTTTATTCATCGCTTCTTGTGATTCAAAACCTCGGGTAATAGAAAGTGAGTCAGTAACGGAAACAGCTAGTGCGAATACTTCCCCGCTAGTACCTGAAGGTCCTTTAGTGTCTGATGCAGTTTCCGATGACCACAAAGTTGTGGTAGAAGAAGCATTAAACACAGAAAGATACACCTACTTAAATGTCTCTGAAAATGGCAAGGAATATTGGGTTGCCATTTCGAAAAGGGAGGTCGAGATTGGTGAAACCTATTATTTTAAGGGAGGATTATTGAAGAAAAACTTTTTCAGTCAGGAATTCAACCGGGTATTTGAGACAGTGTATCTGGTGTCAAATTTCTGGAAACAACCTACAAGTAGTGAGTCGGCATTAGACGAGGCTTTTGCTAAAATGCAGGGCAGTGAAGCGATCCCCAATTTAGAAGTTGGTAAAATTGAGCAAGCCGCTGGTGCCATAAAATTGTCTGATCTATTCTCCAACAAGGAAAAATACAATGGTCAATTGGTTAAAGTGACTGGCAAATGTGTCAAAGTAAACCCTAAGATAATGAACCGAAATTGGGTGCATATCCAGGATGGCTCGGGTGAAAATCTCGATTTAACGGTCACAACAGCGGAAAGCATCCCTTTAGGCGCAGTGGTTACTGTGGAAGGAACGATTGCCTTAGACAAAGATTTTGGGGCAGGGTATCGCTATGATATTATTATGGAAGGGTCGGTATTGAAGTAGTTTTGAGGGGGCAGGTGTCAGGTCGGTTTTGCGATAGGCTTTGTTGTCTGAAAATGAGGTATGTAATTACAATTGAAAAAAATCTGAAATGAAAATTCTGAAAAAAATTATAGATAGGCTTTTCTCTACGTCTATGGCAGGCTTGTATATGATCCTGTTTGCCTTTGCCATTGGGGCAGCCACTTTTATTGAAAATGACTTCGGGACGAGTTCAGCCCAAAAGGTGATTTTTAAATCCTGGTGGTTTGAATTGTTATTGCTATTGTTTGGCATTTCCATCCTGGTCAATGTTTTCCGTTTCCGAATGATTCAACAAAAAAAATGGGCAATTTTTGCTTTTCATATCTCCATGATCATCATCCTGTTGGGAGCAGGGGTAACCCGGTATTTCGGTTTTGAAGGGATGATGCACATCCGGGAAGATAGTACGTCCAATTCTTTTTTAAGGGCTGAAACCTACCTCGTGTTTGAAGCCATACACCAGGGTGAAAAATATCGCTTCGACGATCCAGTGCTCTTTGCCACTTTGGGTAATAATCATTGGAAAGAATCCTACCTTATAGGCGGGCAGGAAGTCACGGTCGAAGTATTGGATTTTATGCCGAATCCCGAAGAAGTAATGATAGATGACGACAACGGCAAACCCGTGATAAAAGTTGTCATTGGTGGTGCAAATGGAAGAGAGGAGTATTATGTAAAATATGGGGATCAAACCAGGATTCGCAACACCTTGTTCAATTTTGGCAACGCCGAAAACCCTGTTGCTTTTAATATCAAATACGAGGATGGCCAATTGTTTTTCAAGGCCCCAACGGCCTTTTCCCAAACACAAATGTCGACCCAACAAACAGATAGCCTACCCCAGGGTCAATACCATCCTTTACTGCTGCGCAGTCTATATGCAAGCGGTGAGCAAAGTTTTGTTTTTGGTATGTTTTCACCCAATGCTCGCGTGGAACTTTCTTCTTCCGATCAAAAAATGGCAAGCAACAGTTCTGCAGGATTAAAAATAAGGGTAAGCAATGGGGCGGATACTCAGGAAAACTTCATTTTTGGCGCACAAGGTGTGGAAGGGCGCCCACGGATTTTCAGCGTTGGTGATATCAGTTTGGCGATTGCTTATGGTGCCAAAAGGGTGGAACTTCCCTTTGCCTTGAAATTGCGGGATTTTATCCTCGAAAAATACCCGGGCACCAATAGTGCAGCTTCCTATGCAAGTGAAGTCACTCTATTTGACTCAAGAAACAACCAGCAGGAAGATATAAGAATCTATATGAATCACATTTTGGATCACGACGGGTATCGCTTTTTCCAGTCTTCCTTTGATCAGGATGAATTGGGTACCTACCTCAGTGTCAATCACGATTGGTGGGGTACCTGGATTTCTTATCTTGGCTATGCGATATTAACCATTGGCATGATACTTACCTTCTTTAGCGAAAAAAGTCGCTTCAGGCAATTGGCTAAACAGCTAAAAAAAGGGCGACAAGCCGAAAAAGCAATCGCGACCATACTCATTGGTTTCCTGATGGCTTTTGCACCACCGGCACAGGGTAATACGCCTCCTGTCAGTAGTATTAAAACGATCCATTTAAGCCATACCGCCAAATTTGGGCAGCTGGTCATGCAAGACCACCGAGGAAGGATGAAACCCATGAATACCTATACCAATGAAATAGTACGAAAGTTATCGAGAAAAGAAACGCTTTATGGCCTTACGCCCGAACAAATTGTACTCGGCATGGCAGCCCACCCAAAAGATTGGTATGATATTCCGCTGATAAAAATGGGAAAACATGATAAAACAAAAGAGCTGATCCCTGTTGAGGGGAAATTGGCAGCCTATAGTGATTTTTTTGATGAAAATGGTCAGTATAAATTGAAAGAATACGTCAGGGCAGCCTATAATACCCCAAAAAAGGATAGGGGCGTTTTTGAAAAGGAGATGATGAAACTCGACGAAAAGGTAAACATTTGCAGTATGGTCTTTTCGGGGAGTTTTATGAAGGTATTCCCTGTTCCCGGCGACTCAAATAATCATTGGGAATCCCCCACCAATAACAATCACCAGCATACCCATACCGAAGCTTCTTTTGCCCAAAGATTTTATGCCGCTTATATTCCAACCATACAAACGGCATTACATGAAAACGACTGGAGCTTGGCAGATCGATTGGTTGCCGAATTAGGTCAATACCAGGCTAAATACGGTAGTGCTGTGCTCCCATCAAAGACAAAAGTCAGCGCAGAATTATTACTCAACAAACTGGATATATTCAGCAGATTAGGGAAAATTTACGCCTTATTAGGGCTGTTATTTCTGACCCTTCTTTTCACTTCCGTTTTTAAACCAAGCCTCAATCTGGAGATTCCTTCTAAAATTGCAGTTGGCCTTTTTCTTTTGAGCTTTATCATGCATGCTTTTGGTTTGGGCCTAAGGTGGTATGTTTCTGGTAGAGCGCCCTGGAGCAACGGATATGAATCCATGATTTATATTGCCTTTACTACCGTATTAGCAGGCGTGATCTTTGGCCGAAAAGCATTGGGCAGTTTGGCGGCTACTTGTATACTTTCTTCGACCATTTTAATGGTGGCCGGGCTCAGCTGGCTTGATCCTGAAATCACCCCTCTTGTTCCGGTATTAAAATCGTATTGGCTTACGATTCATGTTTCTTTGGAAGCGGGCAGTTATGGTTTTTTGATGCTTGGTGCACTTATCGGTGTATTGAACCTGATTTTTATGATTTTTAAAACGCAGAAAAATGCCAACAATGTCAACCGCATTGTCAAGGAAATGACCCAAATCAGTGAAATGACCCTCATTGGCGGTTTGTTTATGATCAGTATTGGCACCTATCTGGGTGGCGTTTGGGCTAATGAATCATGGGGCAGGTATTGGGGATGGGATGCAAAGGAAACCTGGGCCTTGGTGACCATTTTGGTTTATGCATTCATTCTTCACATGCGATTTATTCCCGGTTTTAGAGGCCCTTATGCTTTTAATGTGGCCTCTCTTTTTGGATGGGCATCGGTGATTATGACCTATTTTGGGGTCAATTATTATCTCTCGGGCCTACATTCCTACGCGGCAGGTGATCCGGTTCCGATTCCTTCTTTTGTTTATTATGCGGTGGCTATCTTGACGGTTATCAGCTTGTTGGCCCTTTGGCGCAATTGGCGGTTTGACCGGGCTAAAAAATAAGTTGAAGCTACTGCAAATGAGGGGACGACCAACCTCTGGTCGAAAACAATGGCGTAATGACGCCCTATCCTACTTGGCCCGCGAAGTGGTCTAAGTGCTTCATGTTTGGAGGTAAAATAATACAGGCCGGTAGCGTCTAATGCTTAATCTAAAACAACGGCCACATTCTCTCAACCAAACCAACCAACCACTCATTTCGCCTTTCCTCCCCTACCCTTTTCCTCTAATATTGTATTGTCTTCGAAATTGAAGACTTAGTTCATGTTTAGTTCATGTTTGGCCTCCAAACATGAACTCGTAATAAACTTTCAACTAAAAATCCATTTAAAATGAGAACAACAAAAATTGTTCTGTTCTGTCTTATCGGTATGTTCTATTTGACCTCTTGTTCAAAAGATGAAGCCCCGAATCTTACTATTGAAGAAACAGATCCTATAGAAGTGCCCATTAGCACGGCGCCTATTATCGACCCCATAAATGGCAACCAGGTAATCGGAGAGGCCGGCCTTTTCCGGTATGATGGTGGCATTTCGATGCGTTACATTACTTCAGGGCTTGCTCCCGGACATGCATATACCATTTGGTGGGTCGTTTGGAACAAACCCGAAGCCTGTATTGGTTACCCCGGTCCTTGTGCCAGCGATGATTTTGAAGCAGCCGATCAGGTAGAGGTAGAGATCATGTATGCAGCAGGTGCTATATCTGGTCAAGATGGAAGGGCTAATTTTAAAGCTTACCTCGAAACCAATGATGCTAATGGGAGTATCAATACTTTGTTTGGCTTACCGAAATTTGGAGGTCTAAAAAATCCAATGACATCCGAAATTCATCTCGTACTCCGCAGTCACGGACCTGCCATTTCTGGTCAAACACATGAACAAACTAGCAGTTATGGAGGAGGTTGCACCACCAATCTGCCAGATTTTACCGAAGTACCCGATCAAATGGGGGAATGTGCGGATATTCACTTTGCGGTTTTTCAACCTTAGAGCATAGACACGGAGTTATTAGAGGAGCAGGGAGAGCAGCGTAATGTTTTCAAAATCCAAAATTTTCTCTGCTTTCTCTGCCTCCAAAACATAATTTACCTCAATTCCACAATAGCAGCCGTACCCATTCCTCCAGCCGTACAAATTGAAATAAGACACCTGCCTCCGCCATTTTCCTGTAAAATTTTGGCTGCATTAGCCAGTATCCGTGCGCCGGTGGCTGCAAATGGGTGGCCAATGGCAAGACTACCACCTTTCACATTTAATTTACCTCTATCAATGGATCCCAATGCTTCGGGTCGATCCAGATAATCTATGGCAAATTGATCACTCTCCCAGGCTTTCAGGGTGGCCAATACCTGCCCGGCAAAAGCTTCGTGAATTTCATAAAAATCAAAGTCCTGCAAGAATAGTTTATTGCGTTTCAGCAGATTGGAGACCGCCACGGTGGGTGCCAAAAGCAGATCTTCTCCGTGCACATAATCAAAAGCCGCATTTTGTACATCCACCAAATATGCCTGAATGGGATAATTATGAGCTTTGGCGAAAGCCTCAGAAGCCAAAAAAACAGCCGCTGCGCCATCGGTAAAAGGGGAGCTGTTTCCTGCCGTAAGGGTACCCGAAGGGCTTCGATCGAAAGCGGGCCTTAGTTTGGCCAGCCCCTCCATAGTAGTATCCGGACGGATGAGGGTATCCTTTTTAATGCCTTTAAATTCAACAATCAGATCGTCATGAAAGCCCTGTTCATAGGCACTTTGCGCATTTTTATGACTTAGGAAGGCCAATTCATCCTGAGCTTCGCGGCCGATCTTCCAGTTTTTTACGGTTAATTCCGTATGCTCTCCCATACTCATTTTTGTGCGGGGTTCACGCACATCGGGATAGAGGGGTTTGAAAAAGTTGGACCACCTGGCTCGTAATAGCTTTGAAAATCTTTCGCCAAAAGTTTTAGCATTCCGGATGTCCATCAGGTCCCAGGTGAGGCTCCGTTTCAATGCCAGTGGTACATCACTATTGGTATCACTGCCACCTGCTATTCCGGCCTCTATCTGCCCGGTCGTAATCTTCAGAGCTATGCTATTGGCGGCATCCAGACTGGTACCACAGGCCCGCGATATAAATTGAACCGGAGTATGTGGATCCAACGCTGTGTTTAAGACATTTTCTTTGGCCCAATTCCATTCGGTTGGGTAATGGATCAGCGTTCCTAATGCTACTTCCCCCAATTTCGCACCTGCCAATCCGTATTTTCCAACCAACCCATTGAGGGCAGCCGACATGAGCTCATTATTGGTTGTACGGCTATATTTGGTAAAAGATTTTGCAAAAGGGATGCGGGCACCTCCAATGATAGCTACTTTATTTTTTTCGTTTTTCATGCAAAGGCTGTTTGTGGTTTACAATTTCCGAAACCAAATCATATCGAGTATAATTTCCAAGATACATAAGGTTTGCTATTCAGCTGGCTACAGAAATGAAAATTCTTTTCAGCAAGAAAAGAATTCTTTTACATTTACTGCGCAAAACCATGACCACATGCACAGTTTTTGGGATTTCATCTACTCCAACAAATATCTATTGCTTTTTGGCATACTATTGACCTTCTTTTCCAGTTTTGGACAAACCTTTTTGATTTCTTTATATATTCCGGAGATCGGGCAGGTATTTGGACTTTCAAATACGGGATTAAGTTCGCTTTACGCAATAGCCACAATGGCCTCGGCATTTACTTTACCCTGGGTGGGCCGGCTGGTAGATACACAGCCTCTGAGGAGATTCACCTTTGGGGTTGTGGGTGGATTTATTATGGCTTGCCTTATCCTTTCCCTGGCTATTCATCCCTTATTGGTCATGTTGGGCTTTTTGGGATTACGCCTTTGTGGGCAAGGCCTGATGAGTCATACGTCCATTTCCACTATGGCTCGGGCTTTTGATAAAGACCGGGGTAAAGCTATTAGCATAGCCTCTTTGGGGCACCCACTTGGAGAAGCTACCCTACCCTTGATCATCGCGCTAACAATTGCTGCCGTAGGATGGCGGACAAGCCTACAACTTTCCGCTGTGAGTTTGCTAGTGGTCGTTTTCCCAGCGGTATACTTTCTTTTAAAAAAGCAGCCCAAAGACATCCTTAATCCCAATCGTTTACCCGGTGAACAACTACAAAAAAGCAAAAACCCCTTACGGGTATTGAAAAAACGATCCTTTTGGATCATTACACCGGTGGTATTTATTATGGGCTTTCTCAATACCGCCATCTTCTTTTTTCAATTTAAGCTGGGCAATAGCCGCGGCTGGGAAACGTCCTGGGTAGCCGGTTCTCTTTCCGTATATGCGCTGGCCAGTGCCCTGGCGATGATGGGTTCGGGACCATTAGTTGACCGATTCAGCGCCCGGCGGTTGTTTCCCTATATGCTGACTACTTACATCGTTGGCGTGTTTATTCTGGCAATTCTGGAACATCCATTGTCCTATCCGCTGGCCCTCGTCCTGATCGCCATTTCCAACGGGGCAGGCGGCACCATTAAAAATGCCCTTTACGCCGAAGTGTTTGGCACCAAAATCATTGGTACCGTACGCAGCGTCTTTACTACAGTAATGGTATTCAGTACGGCACTTGGTCCACTGAGTTTTGGTTTGTTATTGGATGCAGGATGCACCTATACTACTGTCTTTTGGTTGTCGGCGAGTGTTTTGGTGTTGGTGATGGCATGGAGTTTTAGGATTGGGCGGAGCTAGCCTCCTACATTCCCGGACAATAAACAATCTTACAATCCTCCCGCCCAAATACAATCCCCAAAGACAGTTCTAATGCGCCAATGCTGCTGGAAGCAGGGTGCAAGGTGGAAATATTAGTATCATAACTTATGGAAATCAGAAATTGACTCAGCGTCAAGGAAGTAGATATGATCAAGGCATCCGAAGCAATCCCATCGAATCCTTTTGTAAGACGTAGTCCTGCCCCAATCGTGAATATTGAATTTTCCCGCTTGCCAAAAATAAGGTCAATTTGATTGATCAATTGAGTGTAAGGCTGTTGATCCATAAACACACTCTTCAAGGATAACCCCATCTGGTCTCCTCTGATGGGAATGGCTAGTCCGGCATGTACAACATAACGTCTTTTTAAACGCGCATCGGAACCATCGTCGGCAGCAAAAAATTGATACTCAGGTTCGCCTAAATGTTTGATGGCTGCACCGATATTAAAACCAAGATTTGTTTGTTCTTTATTGGCAATATAAAAGGATAAACCTACCCCATAATCCAAGACGGTGAAGTTGTACTGGTCAAAAGTTTCGCCCGCCGCCTGCGGATTGTCAAATTGTTCGTCAAAACTAAAGTCATTCTTACCCAAACGATGATGAATAGCGCCACCTTCCAATCCTACGCCCAGATAGGTCTGAAAATTGCTGTTATCTGCCAAACGTTTCATATAAGTTCCCGATAAAAAAGCATCCAGGCGTTGCAAAGGAAAATCTCCTCTTTGATCCCCCAAAACGTTTGCCCCGATGGCCCAGTAGTCTCCTTCAATGGGTGCACAAAACCTTTTATCAAAAGCAATAAAACTGGTAATAAAAGCCCCGGAGTTCAGCACACTGCGCCATTGGTCACGGCTGCCCACCTGAATACGGGTGGAATGATTCGGAATTTGCCCCGTTAAAGCAGGATTTAATTGTAAGGGATTATTAAAATAGTTGGACAATTGTGGATCTTGAGCAGTTGCTCTTAAACAGCTAATCATCAATATTAAAGTAAATATCTTTTTCATTATTTTCATTTTAATGCTTTGCATTTGTTTTGGTGTAGGTAGGGGCACCCCCTTGGGTTGCCCCTACCTAAAATCATCTTCCCAAAAAAACATCCCCTTTCCAAAGCAGCACTTCTCCATCCACGTATTCCACTTCAGCATAATAGACATAAACACCCGGCTGCACTCTTTTACCTTTAAAAGTACCATCCCAGCCGTATTGCCGATCGTTTGGAGGAAAATCACTAGCTTCAAACATTAATTCTCCCCAACGGTCATAAATTCGAAAAACTTTAATGTTTTTAATCGAGGCTTCAAATTCACTGCGAATCCGGAATACATCATTGCGTAAATCTCCATTTGGCGTAAATGCCGTGGGTATAAAAACATCTCGGTTAACCTCTACCAGGATGGCAACCGCATCCATATCCATACACCCATTTTCATCCGTCATGGTGACCGTATAAACCTGACTATCGTGAGGATCAGCGATTGGCATGGGGCAATCTAAACAATCCAACCGATCGGGCGGCGACCACATAAAACTGGGATTGTTCGCATTATAAAAGGTGGTCAATTTCCTGGATTCACCCAGGTAGATTTTAATGGTATCTTCCGCAATATTCACTGCGATGGGAGCTGGCTCCAGGATTTCCGTTTCAAAAGTTTCCAGACAGCCATTGGCATCTTCAATTTGAATGTTATAGACATTAGGGGTCAGGCTATCAAAACGCGTGACATTGACACCACCAGCTTCAAAATCGTCACTCATCAGCAGCACATTAAACGGAGGGAAACCACCCGAAATATTTTCGAAAGAAAGCACACCATCATTTGCGCCAAAACAGGAAATATGTTGGATGCTATCTACATAAGTTATAGGCTGATTTTGAGAAAGCGTAATTGTAGTTTCCAAAACACAAGCATTGCCGTCGGTGATGGTTAGGGGGTAATCACCCGCCGGTAAGTCTTCAATTAAAGACGTCGTTGCACCGGATTCCCATAATATTTGATAGGGATCTACTCCACCGGAGAGGTCAATTTCCAGACTTCCATCCGCCCCATCAAAACAGGAAACAACCGTTTCTGTCACCTCAACATGTATGGATTCCGGTTCTGTTAGTTCCACCCCAGTGATCCATTCACAAGCATTGTTATCGGTGATGGTAACATTGTAGTTGCCAGCAGGTAGATTACAATTATCTTCCGTTTCCAATCCATTTGACCAATTGAAATTGTAGGGCATAGTGCCACTCAAAATAGTCAAATCTATACAGCCTGTTTGCTCCCCATTACAGAGCACATCATCCGTTTCAATTGCAGCATTTAGGGCCTCGTGAATGGTCATTTCAAATGTCGCCGTATCCGCACAAAAGTCCTCATTGCGCACAATCAATTGCACCACATAATCACCTGGCGTATCAAAAATGTGCATTGGGGAATGCTCAAAGGAGAAAAACCCATCGCCAAAGCTCCATTCGGTGTCTGTAAATGTCCCGGTAGAATTATTATTAAAAGTGACCTCCAAACCGGCACATTCGCTGTTGGTATCCGGCATAAAAATGGCCTGAGGAGTCTCGTCTATAGTGATTACCTGACTGACAATATCCGAACAAATGCCATCAATCATTGCCGTTAATGTGACGGTGAACATTCCAGGGTTTTGATAGAAATGCTTAGGGTTACTTAAAACAGATGTCGTATTATCGCCAAAATCCCACACGTAACTATCGGCATTTTGTGATAAATTAGTGAACATCACCGAATCAGGGTGGCAGCCATTCATCAATTGAAACTCAAAACTTGGGATGGGTAATGTCCGGATAAAAACCTGTTGAGAAAAGGTGTCTTTACAAAAATTTGCATTTTCAACAATCTGGGTAACCAGAAAAAGCCCGGCAGACTGGTACTCATGAGCAGGATCACATAAAGCCATCGAATTGCCATCGCCAAATTGGTAATCACACAGCACAACGTCCGCTGAAGCAGTGCTGGCAAACTGTATCTCTTCTCCTAAACATAAAGAATCTGTTACTACAAATCCAGCCGTTGGTGGTTCATAAATTTCTACCATTTGGCAAAGGGTATGGGTACATCCAGTCACATTGGCTGAAAACACCGTCAGACAGACCTCATAAGATCCTGGATTGTTAAAAATATGCGTAGGTGATGCCTCTTCAGAAATAGTCGAACTATCGCCAAAGGTCCATTCGTATTGCATCACGTTTTGGCTGGTATTTTCAAAAAGTAAACGTTCCCCTGGGCAGCCAAAAGTTGGATTGTTCCAGGTGGCGGTTGGTGCTTCCTGTACGGAAATCATTTTTTCAAAAGTATCAACCCCACATCCAAAGGCCTTCTGAACAACCAGGTAGTCACCAGCTTGGTCATAAATGTGAAATGGATTGGCATTGGACGTGCTGTTATTATCTCCAAAATCGTAGAAGACAGGTACGCCTGCAGTAGCAAAATTGGTAAACCATACCGTGTCTCCTTCACAAATGGTCGTCGGAGAAGTATTAAAAAAGGCTTGCACATTCGTCGGAATCACTATCACATCGGTACAAAGGGTATCTGTGCCACAAAAATTGGTGGTGATCAAACAAATTTCCAGGGTATCTACTATATCCGTGATGTGGGAGATGATGGGTTCTATTGAATCCGTGGAGATTAAAGTGCCATTCAACCACCATTGATAACTATCAGGACTGCCCAGGGAAGCATTGGCCATCAGAATCGTATCTCCAGAGCAATGTTGATTCTCATCCGTTCCAAAATTAGCAATAGGCAATGGACGTACCAAAAGGCTTTCTGTTTGCATATCTATAGAGCAATCATTACGGACGGTCAGACTGATTTCAAATAAGGTGTCTTGACCAATAGCTTCCAAAAACAAAAGATCTGGTGTGACCAGGTCAGAGAAAATGGAATCATTTAGTCGCCACTCATAAACCCAGCTGCTATTGGGCTCGTTATTAACAATCTCCACTGCCAATGGTGAGCATAAATCATTATCATAATTCAATGTAAAGTTGGCCCTTGGCGGCGGTTCAATGGTAATACTTATCGTTGTATCCTTTTCACATTCTCCATTCACAATGGTTGCAGTCACATCATAACTTCCATCGGAAGGAAAGGGATGACAAGGGGCATCCACAGTACTCGTTCCTGTGCCATCAAAGTCCCATAAAATACTCGTATGGGCGGAAGAATTCACCAATTCAAAACAAAGGGTAGTGCCATCACAGCTGGCGACCATAAAATTGACAAATAATTCCGTAACCGTCACCTGAAAGGAATCTATATTCGAACAGGATTGAAAAGAAGGGTTTATGATTTCATAATACAAGGTAAATGTGCCCTCACCCGCCAACGCCGGATCAAAAACGCCGGCTGGTGTCACCACTGAGCCTGACCATTCTCCATCCGGTGGATCAGCGGTAAAGGTTATCGATGGATCATCAATACAAAGCGTAGTATCATTGGGCATAACAATATCCGCCTTGACGATAGTAAACGCTACCATATCCGATGTAATACAGGGTTCATTGCCATAGGTGATTTCATAGGTTCCCGCGTCATAGCCCTCAGGATCAAGAGTCCCGTCAAACAATTCTCCATCAATGCGCCATTCTCCATTGCCCGGAGTAGCTTCAAAGGTAAAAATGCCATCTACGGAACAAACGGTGGTATCTGGGGTGGAGATTTGGGCATTGGTCAGCGCCTGCACAAAAAACGTATCCACAATAGCTACAGTTTGGCAAACGGTACTTGCCCCGGTAACCTCAACAATGTATTGACCTTCACTCAAAGTAATTGGAAAATCAGTTCGTACTGTGTCATTAATAGTATAAATAACATTGTCTTCCAGAGGATCGGGCGTATATTCCAATGAAACACAAGCATCTTCCTGGGGATTCAAGGTAAAATCTCCGCCAAGCACTTCAATGTAAAGCGTATCATAAGCCGGTTGTTCACATGAATTGTCGGTTTGTAAAACGATGGTAAACAATCCTTCCTCCCAAAGTGCAATACTCATTTCAGCTGAATCGGGCTCACTCAGCGATTCAGGAAGCCATTGGTATGGAGTACCCTGAATGACCGTCCAAAAGTAGGAAGACTCATTTTCTGAATCCAATTGTCCTTCGAGCACCACTATCGCAGTATCACCATTTAAACAAACTTGAAAAGGATTATCTATATTCAAATCCACGACTCCGTCTTCTACATTTGCTACAGCTGTAGGTGGTGCAATGACATCTATATTTCGGGTATAAGTATCCTCTCCGCATTCATTTGTTACAGTTAGGGAAATCGTATATTCTCCTGGCGTATCAAAGGTAAAAGAAGGCGTTTCCTCAATAGAAGTACCCAGTCCGCCAAAATCCCAAGCATAGGAAAAATCAACCCCATTCTCACAACTTAGGTTTTCAAAATTGATAAGTTCTCCAACACAATATTCAAAATCAGATTGAAATTGAGCTACCGGTTCCACTTGAATTTGTACGAAAGTAATAAAGCAGTTGACACTTACCCCTGCATCACAAGCATTGATCACCGTCATGGTAATTTGGGGATTCAAGGCAATGGCCCCTACCAAACAAGTATCCGCCGAAAAATCGTAGATATGCTGATAAACTAATTCACTCACATAGGTTTCTATCACTCCATCGCCCCAATTTATGATGGTGGTATCTACTTGACTGGGGTCCGTGGTATTTTCAAATTCTACCACCTCACCTTCACAAAAAAAAGTGTTACTACCATCTGGGAATCCCCCCGAGACTGCCAGGCTACCGCATTGAGTTTGTATTGGACATTGGGCTACTAAGTAGGAAGAGAGTATTCCAAAGAAGAAAATTAAAATTAATTTAGAACGCGTTTGTTCTTGAAGCATGGATTTAGGCATTTTGAGGCGGAGGAATTTTATTTAGGGCAACATAACAACGTCCCAAAACAAATATAAACGTTTTTATGACAGGGGTGAAGTTGATGATAAAAAAGATGAATTTCAGCATTGATTTGGACAATATCCTACTAATGGAACTTTTCTATCTTCTTTTTTGTATAAACAAGATAACCCCAATGGATTCAAGTTCTAAGCGCATGTTTGAAGTGAAATTTGAGTTTGCTCAAATTATTAATGCTGGAAACCAAACCTGAATTTATATTATGAGAACCAAATTGAAAGGCCTGTCAGCTGTTGCCATTCTGGCATTCAGCTTTTTATTCACAATTTTTCCCACAGCTATGTCTTATGCTCAAAATTCCAATGCGGTAAGGATGCTCACCGATACGGAATTATGGGGCGAAGACTTTCAGCAATTCCTGATCAGTTTGCCTGCCTGGGCAACTACTAATGAAGAAAAGGTGGCTGTCTTTCCGAAAGTAGCCGTCAGTACAGCTATGCATAAGCAAGAAGAAACGAAGCAAAAAGTCGAGTTAATCAACCGAACAATCAGGACTTCCAAATCCAAGTTAAGACCACAATTTAAGGTCCTGCTTAAAAAAGTTCAAAAGCAAGTCCCTACACTAGAAGCGAGAGCTTTTGCCATTCCGAACAGTTCCGAGACGCAAATACAATTGTTCGATGCTTCCAGCCAATTCCTGGCCCCTGACCTGACAATTGATTTTGTTCGTAACAAATACGGGGAACCAGAGGCCGTAACCCAACAAATTACTGAAGACGGTAAAGGGCATCGTCCGCTGATAAAAACGTCTTACCAGTATGCAGAGGCCACCATCTTCTTTATAACTACCGATTGGGATTCAAATCCCAATAAGATCAACCGGGTCGAATTTGATGTTCAAAAAGTCAATGCCCTGGTCTTCAGATAGTCTTCGAAAATAAGCCGGTCGCATCATTAACCAAGTATTTCAAAAAACCAATAATATGAACCCATTAAAAATACCTAAACTCGTATTTGGCATAGGCACAATACTATTGTTTAGCCTGTGTTTACTCACTGCTCAAAACACTCCAAATCTCATCGATATCTCCGTTTCTGCCGGGGCTACTGGCAACTCGGCTGATACCGAACCCAGTATTGCCATCAACCCCGCTAATCCTCTACAGATTGCCGCAGTATCTTTTACTGCAAACTGGGGTCCCGGATCACCTGCTCCGGTATGGTGGTCAACCGATAGGGGCAATAACTGGACCTTGATAAATCAAATTCCACAACCTCCGGTTCCGGCTACCGCTCCAGCCGGCACCGTCTCTGTTTCTGGTCCCGGTGACCAAAAAATCGTTTTTGATAACGCCGGTAATTTTCTTGTGGTCGAACTCGGCGTTTATCGAGATAATGCTTTTAACAACCTTGGCCTTGGCAATTTTGTCTACCGGCAAACCGGTGCTTTTGGGACCAACCTCACTCCTGGTGCCGTCTTTGGCTGGGACCAGCCACATCTGGATGTCGATATTGGCACCACAAGTCCCTGTTTTGGACAAGTCTATTCCCCCTGGTTGAATTTTATTCCTGCCAATGAACAATCAATGGTTACCAACTCCAATAACAATGGAATCATCATGACCAATGTTGGCGTTGGCAACAATACCAGCTTTGCCAATCGCACCACCAGAATTGCCATCGACCCCAATAATGGTCGGACCTATGTGGTCTATAAAATCAGACAGGGAAGCGTCGACTCTCGTTTTGAAAATGCCACTTTTACCGTCAATCGCTCTGATGATTGTGGCACTACCTGGAATGGAACCGGCAGTGCTTTGGGTACCCCAATCCATGCGGCAGCAACCGTAGTGACCTGGTTTACAGATACCAATTCCAGTCTGGCTAATGGTTTTGGAAATTTCAGCAAGGGTCAGGTGGGTAGAGCCCGTAGTAGTGATGCCTGGATAGCGGTCGATCCAAGTGACGGGGATGTCTATGTGGCTTATACCGTCAGAGATGCTTCAGGTTTTGGCCAGATCTATGTGGCTCGAAGTGTTGACGGAGGAGTCACCTGGAATTCTACCCGGGCCACTAGTGGCAATTTTCATTCTGCCTACCCCGAAATTGCTGTCGCTGCCAATGGCGTTGTAGGTGTGCTTTACGTCGATTACGACGACTCTGGAACCAATACGGTCTTCCGGCACCGTATTGCCCGTTCTTTTGATGATGGTGCAACCTGGAACGACACCAACGTTCAAAGCTTGAACATCAGTAATGTCGGCAATGGTGGCAATGGATTTTTGTGGGGTGACTATGAGGGATTGAGCGCCTCGGGAAACAAATTCTACGGCGTATTTACCGGACAGTCAATTGGACTGGCCACTCCTCAGTTAAATCCCATCTTTTTCACCATCAATGCCGGAATAGATAACAAACCACCCGCAGTTACCTGCCCGGCTTCGATCTCCGTTAATAATGACCCGGGCGATTGTGGCGCTATCGTTAATTTTACCGCAACTGCTTCCGATGACTTCTCACCGGATGTCGTCGCTGTTTGTAACCTCCCTTCCGGCAGCCTTTTCCCGGTTGGAGAAAACCTGGTCAACTGTTCCGCTACTGATGAATCCGGCAATAGTGCCTCCTGTTCTTTTACCATAACTGTATTAGACAATGAAAATCCAGTGATTACCTGTCCGCCAAATATTACCGTGGATTGTGATACCACTGCGGCAACCGGAACGGGTATCGCTACTGTAACTGACAATTGTGCCCTTGTGAGTCCACCCACCTATGTCGACCAACATATTTCTGGTGATTGCGATTGGCTATGTACCATCGAAAGAACCTGGACAATAACGGATCAGGCAGGCAATAGCAGCAGCTGCGTTCAAACCATTATCAAGGATACAGAACCACTGATCGAAGAGGCCCTTTCAGCAGATATTAATGGAGATGGAAAATCTGATCCACTAGTATTGGGAGTCACTTTTACGACCATGACCATAGGACCGGAATCCTCCGCCTGTGTATTACAATGGTTACCACACATTTCCGGGACACCAATCCCCTTAAAAAGAGAGAACGGAGTGGTGGGTCCTGCCTGTGCTCCTGGCATCAATGAAGTTGATCCGAGTGGCAAGATTACCAACCCACTCTTTGCTGAAGTCCTGAAACTCGAACTATTCATTCGCCTCGATCCAAGTATTGGAGAAACGTTGATTGGCGACTTGGGGTGCACCATTGCCCCTATTGTGCTCCAAGGTCTGCGCAATGATGACCAGTTGAAAGATCTGGTAGAGGTTGCCAATAAAGCATTGGGTAACCTGGTACTCACTCCGCATTTGAGTGAATTGTTGGCGGCGTTGGAGTGTATAAATGAGCCGCTGAATATTTGTGACGCAAAAAATTAGTGTCGGTTTTAGGAAGGGGTTGTTTCGCAGGTAGCATCAATCCTGCGAAACAACCTTAATTTACAATACTTCACAACAATAGGTTTTACCCAAGGCAAGCATTGCTCAGTCTGCCAAGTCGTGAATATTGTGGGAAATACCTCAAATGCGCTTCGCCCGCGGCTCCAAATCTGTCAACTCTGCAATGCGTACTGGATGCCCTGACTCTATGCTTTTTCTTGCAGCAATCCCGATCAAAACGGACATTGCGCCGTCCCTGATTCCAGCGGCATGTTTTAGAGGATCAGGGTTATTGGGGTTTCTAAAAATCTTGTCGTGGAGGCGGTCATCACCGCCACCGTGGCCTGCCCTTTCGTAGCCGACCTGAATCCTCTCGTGTTTGTTCCAGGTTTTATGCAAAATGAGTGGTTTATAATCCATTTCGCCACCAGATTGCTCCATCTCTTTGGCGTGTAGTTCAGACTGGGCCACGTCACTTTGTTCATGGTATGGGATGTCGAGCCATGCCTCAATACGGCCGTCCATGCCATTGAAAGCAATACGCCAACCCTCAAACGGAGAATAAGTAGTGAGGGAATAATTGACCACTACCTCGTTGGCATATTTTATCTGGGCTGACATTTTATCATAAATATTGATTTCAGGACGGAAGAGACAATTGTCCCGAATATAGCCGTCGTGGTGCTCGTTGTTCACATAAAGGTTCATGGAATGCTCGCTCTTTGTGATATCCCAATGGAATTTGCAGTCCAATTTATGTTGACAGGTCCGGCAGTTCTCTCCCCGAAACGGCCCATTGCTTCCATAGTGCTCCAATGCACCATAAGCGAATACCTCTTCCGGGTCTGAGTCCAGCCACCAGTTTAGAAGATCGAAATGGTGGGTAGCTTTGTGTACCCACAATGAACCGCCCGACTGCCGGAGACCGTGCCAACGGCGAAAATAGGAGGCACCATGATAGGTATTAAGATACCAATTAAAGTCTACAGAAGTAATCTTCCCAATGGCATTTTCGGCCAATAGCTCTTTGACCTTAGTCATGTATGGCCCCCAACGGTAGTTGAACCCGACGATCAGCTTTTTGTCGGATTTACGTTCCGCATCAAGGATGGCCTGGCATTTGATTTCATCCGTAGTGAGGGGTTTCTCGGTTAGCACATCGCAACCCATTTCCAGACCTTTGATGATAAACTCGTGGTGAGTCGAATCTTTTGTGGTTACGATAACGAGGTCAGGTTTCCTCTTTTTTATCATTTCCTCAAAATCCAAAAAGGTGGGGCAATTTACATTCATGTATTTGAGGGCAAATTCGAGCCTTCCCGGATTGATGTCACAAAGTCCAACAAATTCAAGGAGGTCAGAATATTCTTCCACCAACCGTTTGCCCCAAAAACCGGTACCCCGGATGCCAGTACCAACAAGGCATATACGCATTTTTCGGTTCAGGCCAAAACTTTTTACAGGGGAAGCTAACAGACTCCCTGCTGCCAGCATGCTAATGGAGGTCAAGAATTTTCTTCTGGTAAAATTATCTTCCATTTAGGCTATGTTTAAATTGTTGAATAATCAATTCAGTCGATTGTTTAATGTTCGGGGTCCTCATTTAAATACCTTTTTCAAAAAACCAAGCGAATACTTCAGCGTTGGTTCAAACCACGGGTCCAGCAACCAAAACCCATGGGGGCTATCATCGAAAGTATACCCTTCGTTATAGATCCCATTTTCACTTAAAATCACGATCAAGTCATCTCGCCCAGCATGGAAACGAGGAAAGGAGCTGTTGACAAAAAGGAAGGGCGGTGTTGCCTTTCCGGCGTACTCCAAAGGAGAGGCTTCCTTCCAACGTTCATAATAAGAGCCATAATCGTCGAGCCATCGATTTGCTGAAGGGCCCGTCCATTCCGGTTTAGCTTCGGGGTGGATAAAAGAGAGAATCCCATCGATATTGAGCACCGCTTGCACATCGCTGGAAAATGTTTGGTTATCTAAACTGCCTTCAAATTGGGGCAGGCCGTTGGTCGCACCAAGAAAAGAAGCCAGGTGCGCACCCGCCGAACAGCCATAAGCCGCAATTCTGTTGGTATCAATTCCAAATTCATCCGCATGGGCTCGTATCCATCGTACAGCCGTTTTGAGGTCATAAATGGCTGCTGGGTATTGGGCTTCGGCACTGAGTCGGTATTCTACCGTAACCGTTATATAACCCTCTTTGGCCAATTGTTGCGCCATGGGGATCAGATTTTCTTTTGAGCCGGTTGTCCAGCCACCGCCATGAATCATCAGGATGGCAGGACGTTTTTTCTTTTTCTTCTTTTTTGAGTAAAAAATGTCCAGATGAAGTGGGCGTTCGCCCTTATGATTGGTATAAACCACATTGGATTTGGCTTGTACACGTTTTGGTAAATCAGACCAAACAGGACGTACATCAGGGTAATGCTTTTTGATTTTTACATAAGATGAATAGATAGAATAACTACTGTCTCTGGGAGAATAAGCTGATTGGGTAAAACCAGTCAAAGTGGAAATCAAAACCAGAAAAAAAAAGACGATGAATTTCATAGAAGCGTGATTCTTGGCACTACCTCCAAAAGAAGGACAATGAGGTTGTTTTATGAAAAAACATTTGAACATTGTAAAATTAAATAATGTAAGTTTATTTAAAATCCACATTTATTCTCAATTGTTCTTCATTTTTTAACATTTAATTCCGCCCTTCCTATATATGCCGTTAAATTATGCTACACAATTGTGAAATAGTGCGCATGCCGATCAAAAAACAATTGGCAAATTTGACCTGTTAACGGTTTTCTATCCCATGAGGAAGCAGATTTCGCAAAACAAACTTATATCCATAAAGGGTAGAAAATCCATTTTATCCTCACGATTTAAACTCAACTTTATGAAGCTTTTAAACCCAATGGTAAGTGTATGTACAACGAGGAAGCTATGGCTTTCCGTTTTAGCTATTGCCTTTTTGGCAATATGTGCCCAAGGTCAAAGCACCATTTCCGGAACAGTTACCGGAAGTGATGGTCTTTCGCTGATCGGTGTGTCTATCACAGTGGAAGGGACTTCCACAGGAACAATAACCGATGTTGATGGCAATTACTCACTTAAAGTGCCCTCCGGTGTTACCACACTTGTTTTTAGCTACACAGGATACAAGGATGAAGTAGTTAACATCAATGGGAGAAGTACTATAGATTTGGTGATGGTTACGGATATTGAAATCTTGGATGAAGTAGTGGTTGTCGGGTATGGTACGCAAAGAAAAAGCGACCTTACCGGTTCAGTAACCTCCTTATCATCAGAACAGCTTAATTCACAGCCCATCACCTCGCTTGAACAAGGATTACAGGGAAAAGTTGCTGGTATGCTTGTTACAAACAATTCATCTGCACCAGGAGGTGGAATTAGCATAAAAATCAGGGGGGTAACCTCTATTTTAAATGGAAGTGAGCCACTGTATGTAATTGATGGATTTCCGGTAACGGGACAGTCACAATTTTCTACATCTCCAGGAAGGGGAACAGATAGCAGTACCGGAACAGATTACACCGTAAATCAAAATCCGCTTGCATCATTGAACCCCGCGGATATTCAATCCATAGAGATATTAAAAGATGCCTCTGCTGCGGCCATTTATGGTGTAAGAGGTGCCAATGGTGTTATTCTTATTACAACAAAAAGAGGTGTGAAAGGCGCCCCAAAAGTTTCCTACCATGGGTACGCAGGTACTCAGTCAGTTGCTAACAGAATTGAATTGATGAATGCTCAGGAATACCAAGACATTTTTAATACAGCAGCAGCAGCTGGTGGCGATCCTGTTGTTTTCACCAGTGCTCCACCTTATGATACTGATTGGCAGGACCTGATCTTCAGGAGTGCGCTGATACAAAATCACCAACTGAGTGTAAACGGTGGTTCAGAAGCTGTTCAATACAACATATCTACCAGTTATTTTGATCAGGATGGCGTTATTAAAGGATCTGATTTTGAACGGTATTCATTAAGGTTAAACATGGATTTTAATGTTAGTGAAAAAATTAAATTTGGCAACTCTTTAAATGTTTCGCGGTCAAATAACAATGCCGCAGAAACAGAAGGCGAAACGACAAATGGTATCACCTCCATTGCAATAAGACAATCGCCCATTTTGCCAGTTTATCTAGATGACGGCACCTACTCTACCCATGACGATCTCCCCTCTACCGTTCCGGATGCACAAGGTTCTCTAAACCCGCTTGCCTTTATCAATGAGTTTTCAGATAAAAATGTACTGACCAGGATCCTGGGGAACGTTTTTGGAGAATATCTTATCACGCCCGATTTAAGGTTTCGGATAAGTGTAGGCGCCGACATTGAAAATCAGGACAGACATGTTTATAGAAGCTCCTTATTTAACAAAACTAACCCAATCAATTCGGCTAATGTAAGCTCAGTAAACAGGCTTTCTTTGTTGAATGAAAACACACTCAATTACAGCAAATCTTTTGGCGTTAGTAGGCTTTCCATTTTAGCCGGATTTACTTCACAAAAGGAAACGGCAGAATACCGGCTTACAACTGCCCGAGGTTTTGCAACAGACATTACAAGCTCCTATGATCTCGGTGGAGGGTCAGTTGTACCGGAAGTCGATTCCAGATATGCTGAATTTAGCATACTTTCTTTCCTTGGTAGGATTAATTATAACTTTGATAACCGGTACTTAATCACAGTTACTGGACGGCGGGACGGTTCTTCCAAATTTGCTGAGGGCGGAAAATGGGCATTTTTCCCTTCCATTGCAGGTGCCTGGAGAATTTCCAATGAGAGTTTCATGTCCGATGGAACAGTTGTTAATAACTTAAAACTGAGAGCTGGTTGGGGACAAGTGGGAAATCAGGAACTTCCTACTTATCGGTCCCTTGCACTTTTACAATCAACGCCTTATAATTTCGGAAGTGGCACTACTGTAAACGGGTTTTCACCACTTCGTGTACCTGTACCTAACCTGACCTGGGAAATATCTACACAGACTAACATTGGTTTGGATGTATCTTTCCTTGAAAGTAGGATTAATTTCACTGCTGATTATTACATCAAGAAAACCGACGACCTGTTGCTTGAAGTTCAGCTCCCTGAAACCTCAGGCATCCTTGATCCATCCGTACAGAACTTAGGTAGCATGGAAAATGTCGGATGGGAGTTTTCATTTGACGGAGTGGTTGTACACAAAAAAGATTTTAGGTGGAATCTTGGATTTAATATCTCAGGTAACAAAAATGAGGTTACCTCACTGGGAAGCGAAAGTGAAGTTGGCTCAGGCGATCAATCTTATGAACTGCCACGGCCTACATTCGCCGGTGACACACCATACTCTTATGTATCCGTTGGACAGCCGTTAGGTGTCTTCTTTGGGTATAAAACGGATGGATTGTACCGCAGTCAGGCAGAAGCTGACGCTGGACAGGCCTTGCGGCCAGGTGTTACACCAGGCATGATCAAGTTTGTTGATGTAAATGGAGATGGTGAACTTACTGTCGATGACCGCACCATAATTGGAAGTCCTCACCCGGATTTTATCTACGGATTTAACACCAGCTTTTCTTACAAGGCCTTCGAACTAAGGGTTTTCTTCCAAGGCCAGAAAGGCGGGGACGTTTATAATACGATGAGAGGTTTCAATTCGGGCGTAACCAGAGGTCAGAATTTACTGAGAGAGCGCATGGATTCCTGGACTCCGGAAAACCCAAATGCTGCTTACCCTGTCCTTAATTCGAACCCTCCCGCAGTTGGCGGTACGGCCAATACAGCTAGTTCAGATTGGTTCCTGGAAGATGCAAGTTATCTCAGAATGAGAGAATTATCCTTGACCTATAATTTGCCTAATGACTTTTTAGGTGTACTAAATGGGGCCATCTATTTAACTGGTCAGAACTTGTTAACTATAACGGATTATAAAGGTTACAACCCTGATACAAATGGACGTGCTAATGTAAGAGGATCTTTTGGCTGGGATGTTAGTTCATATCCTTTGGCTAAAACAGTTTTATTGGGACTTAAACTTAATTTCTAATTTTAAAAAATGAATGAAATGAAAAATTATAAATATATAATGTTGCTTTGCCTGGCGGTGTTAGCAACTGCTTGCAGCGATTTCCTAGATGAAATTCCAAAGGACTCTATTTCTCCTGCGAATTTTTACAATAATGCTGAAGACGCAATAGTTGCAGTGAATGGGGCTTATGCCGCTCTCAATGTTAATGATTATTATTCGAGATATTGGATGACTTCCAGTGCACTTGCTTCCGACAACTGTTTTACCCGATTAAGTAATACCTCCGACCGGGCCCCTCTTGTCCAACTAAACGACGCTGGTATGCTCGTCAGCCCACGTTACAATATCGCAATATGGGGTGCAGTATGGCAAGCTATTAATCGCGCCAATGCCGTAATTGACCATGTACCTGGTATTGATATGGATCTCACACTAAGAGATCGAATAGTAGGCGAGGCTAAATTTTTACGGGCATTAACCTATTTCAATATGGTGAGAAGATGGGGAGGAGTGCCACTCATTTTATCTGAAACAAGTACTTCTAATATTTCCGAGCTTCAGGTTAGTAGAAACACAGCAGACGAAGTGTATGCACAGATCATTGCTGATTTGACGGATGCAATGGGGGATTTGCCAAATATTGGTGATTACTCTAGCAATGACGTTGGACGTGCTTCCAAAGAAGCGGCACAGGGGCTATTAGCTAAAGTTCAACTGTATCGAAAAGATTGGACAAATGCGAAAACGAATGCAGAGGCTGTAATTAATTCCCCAAGCGGCCTGGATTTGATGCCTGATCCTGCGGATAATTGGTGGACAGGAAATGGTGACCGGGACAATAACCAAGAAAGTGTTTTTGAAGTACAATACAATGGTGTTTCACCCCAAGGTCATCAACTAGGCAATAATTACGAGCCTAATAATAGTACTTATGGACCAGGCCATTGGGGAACCATTATTGGTAGCTTGTGGTGGTATAATCAATTCAATGATATGGACAAAAGAAAAGCTGCTACCTGGTTAACAGAATATCCAGCCCCAAGTGGTGATTCAACCATTCAATGGCATGAAAACACTTACCCAGTGCCACATATTAATAAATACAGGGATCCGTTTAACAAAGTTTCGGATGGTATGGCTTATAACTTAAAGGTATTAAGATTGGCTGATGTTTTGCTGGTTGCAGCGGAAGCTAGCAATGAAAGCGGAAAAGAAGAAGATGCTTATACCTATGTAAACAGGGTTCGAAGAAGGGCTAACTTACCTGATTTGGAAGGTTTAACACAGGCTCAACTCAGAGATTCCATTTACCTGGAATTCAGAAAAGAACTTTGTTATGAAGGGCAAGATTATGAAGAATTAGTACGGCAAGGCAAACTAATTACAAATAAAACTGCCTACGCGACTTACACCATTCCAACTATGTATAATGATGATGGAAGTGTATTTACGCCAGGCCAGGCATTATTGGATCGGATAGCCCAATACCAGCCGAGACTGGTAGAATATAATTATGAGTTAGATGATTATAATACTATATTCCCGATACCACAAACTGCTATAGATAAAAACCCAAATCTGACGCAAAATACGGGCTACTAATTAAGTTTAGGTTCATAAATTTTGTTACTAATGAATTTTGATCGAGGTAGGCTTTTTTCAAAGCCTACCTCTTTTATTTGCCCCTGTTCTGCAAATGCAAAATGGAAGGGCTTGTTTTTAACCATTTTTCAAACTGGCCATTATTATCTTTCGCCAGTTCCATGCCCGTGAAGGAAAGCAATGTAATATCCTTCTTGCCATCGCCATTTATATCGCTCACATCCATTTTTATCCATCTGCCTTTTTCTGTGCCGGGAAGGGAATATGCTTTGAAATTAATTTCGCTTTTTGATTTTGAAATATTTTCTAAATAAACAAATCCATTTTCAGGGTTATTATTTTTTGGAAAAAAAGAAATTGCGGCCATATCCAAATCTCCATCGCCATCAAAGTCATTTAATTGAGCATCGTAAGCACCAGGAATTGGGTAAAAATATTCTTCCTGAAAACCATTATCTCCATTATTCAAAAAAAATCGGACACCGTGATAAGGTTTGTCAACAATGGAATAATCCGCATTGTCGCCATTGATATATATAATGTCGGAATAGCCATCCTTATTAATATCGGTTAAATGAAAATTGACCGACCCATACAAGGGCGAAAATCGCAAAACTCGCTGTCTCGTAAATTGCCCATTTCCCAAATTAAAATAAATATCAATCCCCTCATCGCCCTGCGCCATTAATGCGATAATATCGGGCAGATCATCATGGTTAAAATCATGGACAATGGCTTTGGTAGCACCCGGCTGAGCCAATAGAACATGACGTTCATACTGGCGATTGCCCTTGTTTTCATACCAATTTAAACCACCAGTATGGTTGCCATATTCGCAAACCAAAATATCGTCTTTTTTATCCTGATTCAAATCCGAAATCGTTGTAAATACGGGCCTTTGCAGGTCTTTTAATTCATTGAAAAAACCGGAATACTCCTCACTCCCCGACTGTTTGAATATTTTAAAAACACTTCCCGCTGGCGCATCATTTGGCATGAATTTTCCCATCGAAGTGGCCACTAAAGTGTCGCCCACAATATGAATTTCAGAAACGGGTTTTGGAACGGCGAGGCTTTGGATCAATTTAAAATTCAAGTCCAAAATTTCAATTGAGCAATAATCAGCTTTTGCATCAGAATAAATGATCCTATCTTTTTGGGGAAATGATTTTATAAAAGTTCCCATTGGCGGATCAAAGCGATCTTTTACTTCAACCAATTTAAATAAATTAGTGGGAGGCAATTTTTCGGAATCTGCAATTGTTAATTTTTCTGGTGCATTTTCAGCGTAATATTTTTTTATTTTCTCAAAATCTTCCAAGGCTATAGTTGGTTGTCTTGGATAAATATTGGCATTTTCAACTAATTGCCCGCCGACACCAGTTTCGATCAAAGTAGCACGTTCATCATTCGGATAAATGCCAAAACGATAAGCCATTTGAGGCAACACTCCTTTTTCCCAGGATAATTTATCAAGCTCGGAGAGATCCGGCAATTTATGACAATTGGCACAATGTATTTTTGCCAATTCCGCTCCTGATAAATCGGAGGCCGCTAATTTTATTTCAGCTTGTTTTGGCGGCGACTCATTTTTACAATTATGCAATAAAAGAATGCCGCTAAAAATGAGGATCGCCGATATTATGGAATGTTTTTTCATCCGGCAATTTAAAAACTCTTCCGCCAATTCTTAAACCTTTCGATCTAAACCTCTTCTGTTGCTGTGTTAAACAAGCACTGAGTAACAACGGCTGGTGGCAAAAGAGCTGCATCAAATGGGTAAGTTATTTTTCGCTGACCACTTATTTGAGCCAATCCCATCTTTTTGCCCAGTCTAATAAAAATTCCTCCCGATACTTCGACACCGTTCTTGCTCCTTGTTGTACCCCAATGAAGAATTCAGGTTCCTGGCGGTCGCTATACCAATTGGCGCCCAGCTTGTAATCATCTGGGGAAGGTTTCCCTGGCCAAGGTACTATGCTAACAAATTGACCTGTTTGTCCATGCAGTTCAGGAATTGCACTAGAAGTAATATAGGTGCAAATCTCTGGTTTTTTGGAGGAGTAACGAACGCCATAGATGCCATCCCCGAGATAGTATCCGGGCCATAGTTGATTTGATATTTCCAACGTAAAAAAGGTAGAATCTTGTGAAAAAGGTAATTCGGGTTCGGGTCCTTTAAACCTCCATTCTATTACGGCATAAGCAACAACGGTATCAGCAGTTGTGGTATTTCGATCAAAAATCATCCTGGAACTGTGATCAATTGACGTAAAATTTCCTCCCCAGCTTTCAGTCAAGGGATCATCAGGGTTACCATTCATTACATAGACGAGTGAAGGCGTGTCCCCCATCTTTATGTTGCCCTCATAATAACTTTTAAATGCCTTGCCCATAACACCCCGTCCCTGAATATAGTTGTCGTAATAGGCCGCTCCCGTGATGTTTTTTGGAGAATCTTTGTCCATAAACCAGCCTCTATATGTGGCATTCGCTTCAATCATCCAAAGGTCGGGGTGGTTTTCAGCAATATAGGCATAGGTATTGACACTCCATTTCTTGTTTGGCCCTCCAATCCAATAGACCTTAATCTTTTCTTTAATCTCAGGTGCATCATGTAAAGCTTGAGCTAAATCTTCCAGGCCACCCCAAACCAATACCCACAAAAATTGATCACTTGGCTTTTTGGCACACCTGATAATCCAATCCGAACCTTCAGAAGGAGAATCATAGCCTTTGAATGGCGCTTCAGAAATCGCTCCTTGTTTACAAATGTCCCTTAGTGATTTAGGGGCTGGAAATCCAGACGAATGTGCTTTTAATTGGTCCAGGTCTTTCTCATACAAATCAATCATATCTCCAAAATCCTTTTTTCGACCTTTACCATAAGGCGATGATACCAGTCCTTCTATTTGGAAAAGGTCGGCATACATCAACAAATGGATCATGGATTGGAAGTCATCAGGATCTGTTCCACCGATATCGCTACTGATCAGTATACGGGGTTTGGATTTTCCTTGCTCGGAGCTACCGCATTGGATTAATACCGTTATCGGTAAGATTACAGCCAAGCAAAACCTGGCCCAATTTTTCAAATATCTATTGGACATATTTTTTCTGTTTATGATTTTCTGTTTAAGGATATAATCAGAGGAGCTGTTATTCCATTCTCCCGCCCGGTTCCCCGATAGAATACGTACGCACAAACACAAAAGCAAAACAAACGAAAAAAAAGTAAAGTAAACGAAAAAAAGTAATCCTAATTTAAAAAATATTCTGTATAATTGTGTAATCAAACCGCATATTAAGGTGTATTAGTTGCTTTTTCCTTTTATTTTTTTTGCTTTTCCTTCTTTTATTTAAAATGACAGATTAATCCACAACAAACAATTTCTATATTAATTAACTTTTTGCCTTTAATACTATGCATCATGATCAATCATTTACACATTAAACCCAATCCCAAGTTGTCCATTTGGTCCTCTTGGAATCAGAAGGCAGTTTTCACATGCCTTCTATTGTTGGTATTTTTTACACTTACCTTATCTGGACAAAGCATTAAAGTTACCGGTACCGTTTTTTCCAGTGATAACAATGGGGTTTTACCAGGAGCTACTGTATTAGAAAAGGGGACCAGTAACGGAACTGTTGCTGATGCCGATGGCAAATACTCTATTTCAGCTTCACAGAGCACTGCGCTAGTATTTAGTTCTATAGGTTATGAATCCAAGGAAATAGTTGTTGGTAGTCAATCTCTCATTGACATAACTTTGGATCCGAACTTCCAGTATTTGGACGAAGTTGTGGTGATTGGTTATGGAACTGTGCGAAAGAGAGATCTAACAGGGGCTGTAACTTCACTAAAAAGTGACGAAATAAAAGAGGTTACTGCTCAAAACCCACTCGAATCTATTCAGGGAAAAGTCGCCGGTGTCGATATAACAAGGAGCAACGGTTCTGCCTCCTCTGGTATAAACATCAGAATACGGGGAAACCGGTCAATAGGTGCTGGAAATAGTCCATTGTTTATAGTTGATGGCATAGAAACGTCCAGTATTGACAATATTAATCCCAATGATATTGAATCCATGGAATTTCTAAAAGATGCTTCTTCTACGGCTATTTATGGCTGGCAAGGGGCGAATGGAATCGTAATCATCACGACAAAAAAAGGATCAGGCGGCAAAACAAAAGTTTCCTTTAATTCCTATTATGGCATATCTCAAGTATCCCGATATCCAACTGTATTGGACGGCCCCGGATACGTTGTCATCAAAAGAGAAGCAAACCGTACAACCGGAACGTGGAACTCCGAAGCGGATGACAACGTAATATTTAATGCGCTAGAACTAGATGCTATTCATAATAATGAATGGATCGATTACCAGGATTTATTATTCGATAATGGGGTACAACAAAATTACAACATAGGCGTAAACGCTGGAAATGAGCATACCAAAGTGTACTTTTCTCTCGATTATTTCAAGGAAAAAGGCATCTTAAAATTTGACAACGTTAAACGTTATTCCATTCGTGCTAATGTAGATCAAAGCTTCAATAGTTGGATAACGGCAGGTCTGCAAAGCCAAATTACCGCCAGAGACGAAAGTTACAGAAGAGACCCGCTAAACATGGCAAACAAAATAATCCCATTGGGTACCGTTTATGATGACAATGGTGATTTCATTCTCTACCCAGTGGGTGGTAACTCCATCAGTCCACTTGCCGATGAACAACCCGATGCATTCTCTAACACTGGTAAGTTAATGAATATAATCGCCAATGCTTATCTCGATTTGGAACCTTTGCCAGGATTGTTATCAATAGATCTATACTAATCTGACGATAAGAGACACCAGGAGGGGAAACACATCCAAAAGGTTCTGTATGTTTCCCCTTTCCGTAACGAGGTTTACTTAAAGTTGCCTTTTAGTTAAAATCGAAAATAATAATAAATAAACGAAAATCGTCACCTTTGTTTCTCATCAAAAGAATTTGTGCCCATGCTTCCAACCCAACGAAAAGAAAAAATACTTGACCTGCTAAAAGAAGATGGTTCTGCCAAGGTGGTCGATCTAGCTAAGATTTTTAAAGTTACAGAAGTTACGATCCGACAGGATCTGGAAAAACTGGAAAAAGAAGGGCTCGTTGTTAGAGAACATGGAGGAGTGCACCTAAAAGACGTAGAGGATCAGGTTCGAAATTTTGCACTAATCCATCAGGAGAACCTTGAGCAGAAGGAAAAAATTGCTCAGAAATGTCTGGATTTTATTCATCCAGGGGATACCATCATTTTGGATTCGGGATCAACGACAACAGAAATAGCCAAGCTAATCATGCATATTAAAAGGCTTACCGTGATTACTAATGCCCTGAACATAGCGCTGATGCTTGGTGCAAATCCTAATATCGAAGTAGTAATGACTGGTGGAGAGTTTAAACCGCCCACACTTTCTTTGACCGGACAGAAAGCTGCTGATTTTTTTAAAGGACTGAATGTACAGAAACTCTTTTTGGCAACAGCAGGAATTTCACTAAAGTCTGGTTTGACTTATCCAAGCATCAGCGATTTGGTCGTCAAAAAAGCCATGATTGATGCATCTGATATTACCTATTTGGTTGCTGATTCTTCGAAAATTGGCAAAAATGCATTTGCCAGCCTGGGTGCATTATCACTCATTGATTATATCATAACGGATGAAGGTGTAGAAGAAAAACACAAACAGGTTTTTAAAGATAATGAGATCGAATTGATCATTGCAGGTTAAAAAAATTAAGCCCGCACCTATAAAGTAAGAAAGATGAAAAAGCAAAAAATCACTCTAGGAGTCATTATTGGAAATAGGGACTTTTTTCCGGACAAACTAGTGTCGGAAGCAAGAGTGGATGTACTAAAGGTACTAGAAGAACAGGGTATTAAAACGATATTGCTTGGTGAATCCGACACCAAATTAGGTGGCGTAGAAACCTACCAGGATGCTCGTAAATGTGCGGACTTGTTTATCAAGCACAAAGAAGAAATTGCAGGAATTTTGGTCGTATTACCCAATTTTGGTGATGAAAGAGGGGTGGCAGACACACTCCATTTGGCTGATTTGAAAGTGCCGGTTTTGATTCAGGGATACCCGGATGAATTGCATAAACTGAACGTGGCAAATAGAAGAGATTCCTGGTGTGGTAAGATTTCCGTTTGCAATAACTTATACCAATACGGAATCAAATACACGATCACAAGCAAACATGTGGTACATCCTACCGATCCATCATTTATCGAGGATTTGAAACAATTCTCGGCAGTTTGTCGGGTAGTGAAAGGCTTGAAAAATGTACGTATTGGAGCGATTGGAGCAAGGCCAACGGCCTTCAATACCGTACGATACAGCGAGAAAATCCTTCAAAAAAATGGCATCTCAGTAGTCACTTGTGATTTATCTGAAATATTGGGTAATGCCAACAAATTGGAAAACTCAGATCAACGTGTAAAAGATCATTTGGAAAAAATCCACAACTATGCCTCCAGTGGTAAAACTCCGGCAGAAGCAATGTTCCAAATTGCTAAATTGGACGTGGTATTAAATGATTTTATGCAAGCAAATGATTTGCATGCCAATGCCATCCAGTGCTGGACATCACTACAACAAAACTATGGCTGCAATGTCTGTACAAGTTCAAGTATGTTCAGTGAGGGTATGATCCCTAGTGCCTGCGAAGTCGATGTCACCGGAACCCTTAGTATGTATGCCATGCAACTAGCTTCGGGCTCTCCAAGTGCTCTGGTGGATTGGAATAACAACTATGCCGATGATGATGAAAAGTGCGTGCTTTTCCATTGCGGCAACTGGGCAAAATCTTTCTTGCCAGATATAGAAATCAGTAACGCCCCCATTCTTGGTACAACTGTTGGCGTTGAAAATACTTACGGTGCTTTAGATGGCCGTACTCCTGCATCGCCTTTGACATTTGGACGAATCACTACAGACGATACCAAAGGCGTAATGAAAGCCTATGTAGGTGATGGTCAATTAACCGATGATGAATTGAAAACTTTTGGAAACAGGGCTGTAGCACAAATCCCTAATTTGCAGGGTTTGATGCAGCATGTCTGTAAAAATGGTTTTGAACACCACGTAGTAATGAACGCATCTCAAACCGCTTCTTCTTTAAAAGAAGCCTTTGAAAATTACATGGGATGGGAAGTTTATCACCATAATGGATAAACCGCAAAGAGATATGACTAATAAGGAATTAAAACTAAAATCTGTTTATTTGAGAAAAAATATTCTCAAATACATTTATAAGGCCAAGGCAGGCCACACAGGCGGCAGTCTCTCCTGCGTGGATACCTTGAATGTGCTTTACAACCGGGTGCTGAATATAGACCCCCAAAATTTTAGAACCCCAGATAGAGATCGATATATTCAGAGCAAGGGGCACTGTGTAGAAGCACTTTTTGTCACCTTAGCCGATCGAGGGTTCTTTCCGGAATCCGATCTGGAGACCCTCTGTCAACATCAATCGCACTACATTGGACACCCCACTAAAAAGGTCAACGGTGTAGAACAAAACACCGGGGCATTGGGACATGGTTTGTCCATTTGTGTGGGTGAGGCCATTGCCGCAAAGCTCGACAAAAAAAACCATCGAATATTTACACTTTTAGGAGATGGTGAGTTACCAGAAGGCTCCAATTGGGAAGCCTTTTTGTCGGCAGCACATTATAAGTTGGACAACTTATATGCGATCCTCGATTACAACAAACAACAAATTACCGGCTCGAATAAGGAAGTCATGAATACCGATTCTGTTCACGAGAAGTTGGAAGCCTTTGGTTGGGCAGTGAAAGAAGTGGATGGACACAATCTCGAAGAATTGGAGAAGGCATTGAACAACGGCCCGTTGGAAGACGGAAAACCCAGCTTCATCATCGCACATACCATCAAAGGTAAAGGGGTGAGCTTTATGGAAGGAAATATAAAATGGCATCATGGTGTACCCAGCCCAGAGCAATTTGAACTAGCTCAAAAAGAACTCGACGAAGCAGGAGCATTAATCTAATATATTATGGAATTTGACATTATCAAAAAGAAGAATTTGAAAATGGGAAAAGCCAATCAGGAGATTTTCTCGGAAACTATGCAGGAATTGGCCGCTACAGATAGAAATATTATTGCGGTGACCAGCGATTCTCGTGGTTCAGGGAAATTGGTTCCTTTTGGGCAAAAATATCCAAACCAAATCGTAGAAGTAGGAATCGCAGAACAGAACCTTGTGGGTGTAGCTGCTGGGTTGGCTTCTGCTGGAAAAAAGGCATTTGCCATCTCTCCGGCCTGTTTTTTAACGGCACGATCTCTTGAACAAATCAAAAACGATGTGTCCTATTCCGACAATCCAGTGAAATTGGTTGGGATCAGTGCGGGTGTGAGTTATGGCGCATTGGGTACTACACACCATAGTCTGCACGACTATGCTGTATTACGAGCCATCAACAATATGATCATCGTCGCTCCCGCTGATAATTTTGAGACCCAACAAGCGGTGCGTCATGCTGCGGCATTGGACAAGCCAATTTATTTGCGGTTTGGCAAAAAAGCGATGCCGTTTCTTAATGAATCAAACCAATCCTTTGAATTTGGTAAAGGACGAATAGTGAGAAAAGGAGACGACATGGCCATCATCGCTGCGGGTGAAACCGTTTATCCTGCCTGGCAGGCAGCCAAAACTTTGGAGGAAGAGCATGGAGTAAAAGCCACTGTGGTTAGTATGCATACGATCAAACCACTGGATACTCAATTGTTGGATGAGCTGTTGGCTAATGGCCGACCAATTATTACTGTAGAAGAACACATGGTATATGGTGGTTTGGGAGAAGCCTGTGCTTCCTACCTTTTTCAACAAGGAGCAAAAAACCCTTTTCACATCATGGGTATTCCTGATGAGTACACCATTACTGGCTCACAAGAGGAAATTTTTAATCACTATGGAATATCTAGAGATGGTATTAAGGCGGAAGCCTTAGGGCTATTGAAATTATGACAATAAACCCAAGATGATGCAGGTAATTCCCCTCCGTTTAGTTTATCTCTTGTTTACTGTAGCCTTGTTATTCGGTTGTAGTGACCAAAAGGATAAATCGCAGGATCAGCCCAGAAAGATAGCGGTGATTATTTCCACCCTCAACAATCCATGGTTTGTGGTTTTGGCGGAAACAGCCGCCGATCGTGCCAAAGAATTGGGTTATGCTGCTACTATTTTTGACGCTCAAAATAACACCGCCCTTGAGACTGACCATTTCGAAAATGTCATTGCTTCTGGGTTTGATGCCATCCTGTTCAACCCCACAGATGCCGATGGATCCATAGCTAATGTAAGAATGGCCAAAAAGGCTGGCATACCGGTATTTTGTATGGATCGTGAGGTAAATGCCACCGATGCGGCTACCAGTCAAATCTTATCGGATAGTTATGCCGGTTGTGTGGCCATTGGTAAATATTTCGTCGAGAAACTAAACAAACAAGGCAAATACGTGGAAATTCTTGGGTTAGTGGGCGATAACAATACCTGGAGCCGCTCCAAAGGGTTTCATTCCGTAGTAGATCATTATCCAGAATTGAAAATGGCCGCACAACAAAGTGCAGATTTTGACAGGAACAAAGCGATGGAAGTGATGGAGTCAATTCTACAAGTGCATCCCGACATTAAAGGGGTCTTTTGCGGAAATGACGGCATGGCTATGGGGGCGTATCAAGCCTTGATAGCCGCGGGTAAAGACAAACAGGTCATGGTCTTTGGATTTGACGGTGCTGGTGATGTAATCAATTCTATTCAACAAAAAAAGATCCTTGCAACGGGCATGCAATTCCCTAAATTGATGGCTAAAACAGCCGCAAATTATGCGCAAGCGTATTTTAATGGCAAACGAGATTTTGCACAGAAAGTCCCGGTGACCGTAGAAATGGTGAACCAGGAGAATGTTGATGAATATGTTGCTTATGGAAGTGATGAATAATGAATAATGAATAATGAATAATGGAATGAAATATATTATTGGAATTGTCATTATTGGAATTGTAGCTTACAATTCTCTGTACTTCCGTCCTTTGGATGAAAAACTGGCCGAAAGCAAAGAGGTTGCTTTTGATGCCAAGCTGTTTGTTGAAGGGATGTGGAAAAATGATTTGTTGGCGGTTTACGATACGGCCATAGATTTAACCATGCTCATAGACCAGCTTGGCCAAAATCCCGAACTTACCTTTAAGCAGGAAGCACAAGCTCTGGGGATTGGTAATATTGGTTATTTCAAAGTGAAAGGAGAAGGTACCGTAATCGCTGTTAATGAAAACAATGTATTGCTGCAAGTAGGCAACCTACCTGTCGAAATTGAAACAGAGTTTATTTTTGGCAACGCCGTTCGTGATGCTTCCGGACTCATCAAGATCAATGATTATGACGAAACATCTGATTTTAACCTTATCTCTGAAGCGATCAATGATAAAATAAGAGCGGAAGTAATCCCCCCTTTTAAGGCGAAGGTTGAAAATGGGAATAAAGTATCATTCAAAGGTGCGCTGGAGTTGAATAAAGCACACCTAAACCTGGACCAGCCGGAAGTGATTCCAGTTTCCATTCAAATAATACAATAGCATGGAAACACTTCTTGAAGTACGAAATATTACCAAAAAGTTTTCGGGTGTTACTGCGCTCAACTCGGTCAATTTAAGGTTGGGGCGTGGTAAAGTGACTGCCCTGATAGGAGAAAACGGTGCTGGAAAATCAACCTTGCTCAAGATCATGTCTGGTATTTATAATGACCACGAGGGCGAAATTTTCTTCAAAGATCAGGCTATCCAATTTTCAAGACCTAAAGATGCTCAGGATCTGGGAATTTCTATCATTCACCAGGAATTGAATCTAATCCCCTACCTCACGGTAGCTCAGAATGTTTTTCTCGGGCGGGAATTGGTCGATAGATTTGGCTTTTTGGATCAGGATAAAATGAATCAAAAAACCAGGGAACTACTGCATAAACTAAAGTTGGAAGTCGCTCCTGGAGCATTGGTGGGCTCCCTAAAAGTTGGTCAGCAGCAGATTGTTGAAATTGCCAAAGCCTTGCTAACGGAATCCGAAGTCCTTTTTATGGATGAACCTACCTCGGCCATTGGCGAAAGCGAGGTTGATGTCCTATTCCAGATTATCAATCAGTTGAAGGAGGAAGGCAAATCCATAGTATATATTTCCCACAAGTTGGATGAGCTTTTTGCCCTTGCGGATGATTTTGTGGTACTGCGTGATGGACGAGTAGTCGGGAAGGGAATAATGAATCAAATCTCTCGTGATGAACTCATCAGCATGATGGCAGGCAGGGAAATCCAAGTGATCAAAAAGTCAGAAAAAAAGTCATCCGACAAGCGGATGCTGCGGATACAAAACTTATGGTTGAAGCATCCGAAAAACCCACAACGGCCAATTTTAAAGGATATTAGTTTTGACCTGGCCGAGGGGGAAGTGTTGGGCATTTATGGCCTGATGGGCGCTGGCCGTACTGAACTTTGTGAGAGTCTTTTTGGTCTGCATCACCGGATATTGACCGGGACCATTACCCTCGACAATAAGGAAACTAGCTTTAAGTCTCCAATTGAAGCCATTCAACACGGATTAGCATTTGTTCCAGAAGATCGAAAAAAAGATGGCATTGTGGCCGGAATGTCCGTCGGTAAAAACATCAGCCTTACGGTATTGGAAAAAGTCATAAAACGAGGCCTGCTTAGTAAAAAATTAGAATCGAAACTTTACCGTAAACACGTAGAGTCCTTAAACATAAAAGTCAACGATGAAAAGCAGTTCATTAGGAATTTGAGTGGTGGCAACCAGCAGAAAGTAGTCTTGGCAAAATGGATTGAACGCAACCCCAAGGTGCTCTTACTCGATGAACCGACACGTGGAATTGATGTCAATGCTAAAAATGAAATTTATGAGCTGATTTCAAAACTAGCCACCTCGGGTATCTCTGTACTCGTTGTGTCTTCTGAAATACCCGAAATATTGGCTATTTCAGATCGGATAATCGTGTTGTCTGAAGGTCAAATCACAGCAGAATTTGGCATTGAAGAAGCCACAGAAAATAAAATTATGAACGCCTGCATCCCAGAAAGTATGAACAAATGATAGCCATAAAAAAATACGCAAATATTGCCCAGCTTCAGTCTTTGATTGCCCTGTTTTTCATGTGTCTGATATTGGCCTTGATGGCAGACAACTTCATGACCACAGACAATTTTTGGAACGTAATGCGCCAAATTTCTGTAAATGTCTGCATTTCCGTGGGCATGACGCTGGTGATTCTCACTGCCGGTATTGACCTGTCCGTCGGTTCAGTTCTGGCTTTATGCGGTGCGATCACTGCCGGATTGTTGAAATTTGGAATCAGCATTCCTTCAGCTAATCTCTTTATTGGTTTTACCGTTTTTGGTGCGGTCATCGCAGGAATGTTGGCAGGTGGTGTGATGGGGCTTGTAAATGGTTATGCCGTAACCAGATTCAAAGTCCCTTCCTTTGTGGCTACGTTGGCCATGCTCACTATGGCACGCGGCTTCACCATGCTTTGGACACAAGGACACCCCATTACCGGGCTGGGAGATTCTTTTGGCTTTCTTGGAACGGGCTGGTTGCTGGGCATCCCCATGCCGGTTTGGATATCGGGAATAGTTGTGTTCGTTGCAGTGATCCTTACCAATAAAACCCGCTTTGGGAGGCATGTCTACGCCATTGGTGGAAATGAAAATGCTGCAAGATTATCCGGCATCCCAATTACTAAGGTCAAGATATGGGTGTATGTTATCGCAGGCATACTTGCCGCTATTGGAGGTTTATTAGTTACGGCCCGGTTAGATTCTGCACAACCCAATGCCGGTATGAGTTACGAGCTGGATGCGATAGCTGCGGTCGTTATAGGAGGCACTTCTTTGGCTGGAGGCCGAGGAACTATATTAGGAACCGTTTTGGGGGCAATGATTATTGGTGTGCTCAACAATGGCCTCATCTTACTCGATGTATCGCCATTTTGGCAGCAGGTCATCAAAGGCATGGTCATTCTTTTGGCCGTGATCATTGACAAATCAAATCAGAAGGATGAGTGATCATTACTCATTGCACATCATTCACCACTCACAATTCATCACTCATGTCATTCATCCTAGCCATCGATCAGGGGACCAGTAGTACCAAAACGATCATCTTTGATGTTCAGGGTAAAGCCAAATTCAAAGCAAGCGAACCGCTTAAAACGCATTACCTGGAAGGTAACAGAGTGGAGCAGGAACCTGAGGTGATTTATAAAAACGTACTTGAATCTGTAAAAAAATGTCTCGCCGGATTTAAATCTCAAGGTGGCGATTGCTCGCAGATAACAGCTTGTGGCATTTCAAATCAACGGGAGACATTCCTACTTTGGGATAAATCTGGAAAGCCACTTTACAATGCCGTAGTTTGGCAATGCAAACGATCCGTTGAGGTCTGTGACCGACTCAAAAGCGAAGGATTGGAATCCAAAATCAATCAAAAGACCGGATTGATTATCGATCCCTATTTCTCGGGCACGAAGGTCATTTGGCTTTACGAAAACGAACAAAAAATCCAGGAAACAATTGATCAGGGAGAAGCGTACTTTGGAAACGTCGATACATGGTTGCTCTATAAAATGACCAAGGGCAAATCTTATATGACTGACTACACCAACGCTTCCCGCACCCTGTTTTTCAACCTGAAAGACTTAAAATGGGATCAGGAAATTTTGGCGGATTTTGGCTTGTCCAACTTGAAGCTGCCTGAACTGAAGCCATCCTCTTACCACTTTGGTCAAACCAACCTGGAGGGGTTGCTCGATCATGACATCAGCATCTCCGCCATGATCGGCGATTCACATGCTGCCGCATTTGGTGAAGGCTGTTTCGAACCAGGCAATGCCAAGGCAACCCTGGGTACAGGCAGTTCAATTTTGATGAATATCGGAAGTGCCCCCAAAACCTCTCAAAATGGTATGATAACCACCATTTGCTGGAGTACAGAAGATAGAATTGATTATGCCCTGGAAGGAATCATCGTTTCAGCAGGAGCTACCATTGAGTGGGTCAAAAATCAACTAGGCTTATTTGAAAACACGGGAGATTTGGAGCAAATATGCCTTTCGATGGATGATACTGGTGGCGTATATATCGTTCCTGCCTTTAGTGGTTTGGGGGCACCTCATTGGGACATGAACCGGAAAGCAAGCATTGAGGGTTTGTCATTTGATTCTACCAAAAACCATGTGATCCGAGCTGCCGTAGAATCTGTGCCTTATCAAATCAAAGACGTGATTGTGGCAATGGAAGCTGACTCCGGCACACCGCTCACAGAACTCAAAATAGATGGAGGCATTACCACCAACAAGTTCGTCGTCCAGTTTCTTGCTGACTTGCTGGATCGAAAAGTAACCAACATCAAAATTGAAGATGTCTCTGCTTTAGGGGCCGGCTATCTTGCAGGACTCAATGCTGGTGTTTATCAGAGTATCAATCAACTCAAAGGCTTCCATCAGGAGTCTACCAGCACCTTGGCTGGGCAAGATTCAGAGAAGGTGAAAAAATTATATGAAGGGTGGAAACAAGTGATTCAATCGTTGTAAAGAACATTTAAAAACAAGGCAAAATACAGCTGTTGCAATAATACGACGCGCCCACTTTAACTGGTTCGCAAACCAGTAGGTTCTTGAACACCTACTCACTTCAGGCCGGTAATTGTTATTTTAAAATTTAGAAAGCTCATGAATCAGTACAAATTAGCATTATTTTTTCTTCTTATTTTGCTCTTTAACAATGCGTTAAACGCTCAGGAAGATGCGCCGGAAAGAATTCCTGAATATCCCATCCCCTATGAATACCCAATGGTGGATGGCATCAAAGACGTTTTAAACCGGGTGCGTGGCTATTATGAATCTACCAGTCCACAAAAAATTATCGACGAAAAAGGCAATGAGATAACCGACTTTTCGAAATTGAATGAACATGCACAAGTGTCAAGTGGCTTCTCAAGCGAATGGTCCTACACCCATGGTGTTGTACTTTCCGCCTTCGACTACATCGACGATGTGACCGGTGATAAAACGTTTTTTGCCAACAATGCCAAGTTTTATGATTTTGTAATCAAGCACTTGCCCTATTTCCGAAAAAATGCAGAGAAATTTGGCAGCCAATCCAGCGGTTGGCGTGAAATCGTCAATATGCACGCACTCGACCACTGCGGCTCTATTGGTGCTGCGATGATCAAAACATATCAAAAAAATAAAAACGAGAAGTATCTCGAACTGATCAACATCACCGCAGATTACATTTCCAATAAACAATTCCGCCTGAAAGACGGCACCCTGGCCCGTCACCGTCCACAGTATCAATCAATCTGGGCAGACGATATATACATGAGTGTACCATTTCTTGCCAACATGGCTGTACTCACCGGAGATAATAAATATTTCGATGATGCAATTAAGCAGATTTTACAAATGGCCGATCGGCTCTATATCCCTGAGAAAGAGCTGTTCGATCATGGCTGGAATGTAACATCAGGTGATTATGATCCACGTTTTTATTGGGGCCGTGCTAATGGTTGGACACTAATGGCGATGGCGGAATTGCTTAGCGTATTGCCGGAAGATTATTCGGGTCGGGATAAGATTCTTCATCTATATCGGTCAATGGTCCGTAGCCTGACCGCCCTGCAAGACGGCACCGGTTTCTGGCATAATATGCTCGATAAAACCAATACCTATCTGGAAACATCCTGCACCGCTATGTTTACTTTTGCCATTGCCAAAGGCATCAATGAAGGATGGATCAACCATGTCTATGGGCCAGTGGCACTTACCGGTTGGAATGCTATTAAAACACGTGTCCTTGAAAATGGTGCCGTGGATGGTACCTGCGAAGGCACCACATTCGCACATGACAATACCTATTACTACTATCGTGGCAAAAGCATTTACGCGACACATGGCTATGGCCCTGTACTCTATGCCGGTGCAGAAATAATTCGCCTGTTGCAAAACGACAAATTCGATGTGCAACAAAACCGTATTAATGCCCGCAATAGTACCTTTCACTACCGCTTAAAAAGCGAATGGCCGAAGTTTAATGCCGGCCACACCTCTAACACTAGGAGCTTGGATAAGCCGCGGGTTATTGTCACCAGCGACGGAGAAATTGATGACGAGTGTTCTATTGTTCGATTCCTGCTCTATGCCAATGAATGGGATATTGAGGGCATTATCACTTCAAGTTCACAATATCACTGGCAGGGACACAAATGGGCCGGGGATGACTGGGCACAACCCTATCTTGCTGCGTATGGGCAGGTTTATCCCAATCTGGTGAAACATGATGCAGCCTACCCGTCACCGGCATACCTGTCGGAGCGGACGGTACTTGGAAACGTGAAGGCGGAAGGGGAAATGGACGAAGTGACGGCAGGATCGCAGCTTATTGTAAAAGTGTTGCTGGACGAATCGGACGACCGTCCTATCTGGATACAGGCTTGGGGTGGTACCAATACCATTGCCAGAGCACTGAAAACCATCGAAGAAAAATACCCGGAGAAGATGGCATACGCAGCGAATAAAATGCGCTTCTTCTTTATCTGGGAGCAAGACTCGACTTACCAGAGCTACATTCACCTCCATTGGGGCAAGTATAATATCCAGACCATCATCTGCGACCAGTTTTGGGCCATCGCTTACCAATGGAATAAAATCTTACCTGACGATAAACTGAAATACTTCAAAGGCGACTGGATGAAATCAAATATTCTGGAAGGTCACGGTCCACTCTGTTCACTCTACAAGGCACACGAGAAGGAAGATAAGAGAGGATTTAGAGCAGGTGAGCTTAAAGCTGAAGGTGATTTCAGATCAGAAGGTGATTCACCAGCATTTATATTTAATATCAACACCGGATTGCGCAATATGGAATCTCCGGCGTACGGAGGTTGGGGTGGCCGCTACATCAATGTTCGCGAGAATACATGGCTTGATCCTGTACCTGAACCTGACTACACCTATCCAGAAGGAAGATGGTACACAAACACAGCCTGGGGTCGTACCTATATGAGGGATAAATATCCTGAGCATCTGGATTTAATGAATAAATATTTCAAACCTATTACCCATTGGGCTGATGCATTGCAGAACGATTTTGCGTCGCGGGCCGACTGGTGTGTAAAACCATACGAGGAAGCAAACCACCCACCCGTGGTTGAGCTGGCTCATGCATTGGATCTGAAAGTCCGGCCGGGAGCGACGGTATTGCTGAATGCAGAAAAATCAGGCGATCCGGATGGTGATCAACTGATGTATAAATGGTGGCAATACCAGGAAGCAGGAACTTATGAAGGAACTATTGAGATCAAGAATGCCGGGAATCAGAAGGCTTCCTTCCAAATGCCTGGCAATGCTCCCAAAGGAAAAACGGTTCATATTATCTGTGAGGTGACCGATAGCGGTACACCGCAATTAACCCGATATCAGCGGCTAGTTGTCGAAATTGAATAGCCATTTCTTTTTACAGATAAACAGGATATAAAACAATAGTCCTTTTAATAGATAGATACGCAAGATCGGAACAATGTTACCGATAATGGTTACACGATGCTAGAGAAATACCTGAGTGCATGTTTGGATATGGACAATTACATAGTAAGCGCGTCTGTTGAGATTTAATAACAATTAAAAAGACATGTTATGTATAAGCTTTTTTGTAAAGCAGTATTCCTGATCATCTTATTTTTCAGCTCTGCAATCGGATTCACTCAGAAGACGCTTGCATTCCCAGGCGCTGAAGGATACGGAAAATATACAATTGGAGGGCGAGGTGGGGCAGTATACGAAGTGACAAACCTCAATGATGCCGGTGAAGGTAGTCTTCGTGCTGCAGTTGAAGCAGCTGAACCTAGAACAGTTGTATTCAAAGTCTCCGGTACAATAACGCTGAACAGTGAATTGAAGATTTCCCACCCTTATATTACCATAGCGGGGCAAACGGCACCGGGGGATGGGATTTGTATAAGAAGATACCCCATTGTAATTGGCGCCAGTCAGGTAATCATCCGGTATCTAAGGGTAAGAGTTGGGGATGAATCGGGGGATGATTCGGATGCTATTTCTGGTAGATACAATAAACACATTATCGTTGATCACGTCTCGGCAAGTTGGAGTATTGATGAAACCGTTTCTATTTACCATTGCGATAGCATTACGGTTCAGTGGTGCCTGGTATCAGAAAGCATGTATAATTCCAACCACGTGAAAGGCAGCCATGGGTTTGGCGGTATCTGGGGATCAAACTATAGTACGTACCATCATAACTTACTGGCACATCACTCCAGTCGTAATCCGCGTTTCGCCTCGGGTTGCGGAAATACCGATTTCAGGAATAACGTGATCTATAATTGGGGCCATCAAAGCACCTATGGAGGGGAAACACAACAGGTAGGTAATGCAAAATTTAATTTTTCCAATATCAATATGGTGGCCAATTATTATAAGCCGGGACCTGCAACCAAACCGGGCGAGGTATCGCACCGTATTGCCAGTCCCTGGTCGCGCAATGAAGCTGCTGATTATGGGAAATGGCATATTTCCGACAATTTCATGTATGGTAATGCCACCGTTACTGCCGATAACTGGAATGGCGGCGTACAACCTCAGGGTGGCTCTTCATTTATTGCAGGATTGAAACTGAATCAACCCTGGCCATCTATGGCTATTAACCAGCAAACTGCGGAAGAAGCCTATGCTGCTGTTCTTGATCATGTTGGGGCCACATTGCCCAAGCGCGACATATTGGATAACCGCATTGTTGACGAAGTCCGTAATGGATATGCGACTTTTGAAGGAGCCGCATACAAAAAAGACCATTCCGTAACCGATGCCTCAAAAAAGAGCGGCATAATTGACTCACAGAAGGATGTTGGCGGCTGGCCGGAACTAAAAAGCATACCACCGCCTGCTGACACCGACCACGATGGTATGCCCGATGATTGGGAGAAGAAAAATGGCCTCAATCCCAATAATGCTGCGGATAGAAATAATGTTGCAGCTGATGGTTACACCTTCCTGGAAAAATACCTGAACAGCATTGCATTAAACACGCCGACTGACAAGGCGCCATGGGAGCAACATGGTAAACTTGAGGCTTCTCCCAATGGGCACACGATTCAACATAAAGACGGCACACCGTTTTTGTGGATCGGGGATACCGGCTGGGGCATGTTTCAACAACTCACCCGTGAAGAGGTCAACCAATATTTGGATAACCGACAAAAACTGGGATTTACAGTCATTCAATCAGTAGCATTTTGGTATCCACATGGTGGCGGGATGAAAAATGGCCCCCATAATGCCGCCAATGCTTACGGCCACCGCCCCTTCAGTGGTGAAGAAACTGCACCCAATACAGCCGAACCCTTGCTTGTAGAGGGTGGAAGTCCTGACGCTCCCAATGATTATTGGGATCATGTGGACTATGTAATTGAAGAGGTAAAAAAACGAAATATGTATTTGGCACTATTGCCTTGTTGGGGGCGCGCCTATATCACTCCGCAAATGGCTGGAGCTCAAAAAGAGTTCACCGAGGAGGAAGCCAGGACTTACGGTGCTTTTTTGGGGGAACGTTATCAGCAGGAACCACACATTCTTTGGGTTTTGGGTGGCGATGCCAAGGCACAAATCAAGGGGAAAGACAAATATAATAACTACCAGGATTGGGACATGCGTTCTGTCATCAGGGCCATGGCAGAGGGAATTGCACAGGGTGCGACCGGGCAGCAGCCCTCATGGGATCAAGCCCATCCGGCGTGGAGCGAGGTTTTCATGACTTACCACCCAGATGGTGACGCTGCTGATAATTCTTCAAAATGGTTTCACGAAGATGCCTGGCTTACTGCCAATGGCGTAGAAGTTTGGAGAGAGGTGGACCTTGTCTACCCCATGATGTTAAGCGAATACCAACTTAAAAATCCGATAAAACCGAGTCTTTTCTTGGAAGGGTCTTATGAATTTGGATCTTATCGTCATGAATGTGGCTGGGTAACTCCTGTGAAGGTGCGCCGGCAAATTTACCATACATTCTTCGCCGGTGGCGCGGGGCATACCTATGGGGCAGGGCCGATTTGGGCCATGCGAGGCACGGGCGGAGATTACAACTGTGACTACACTTGGAAACAGGCACTGGCATTTCCTGCAGGAATTAATTTTGCAAGAGTAGTTAAAACATTTTTAATAAAACATCTATGGTCTGAGTGGATACCTGATCAAAAGATCGTGGAGGGGCCAGCTGGTGAAGGTGAAAGCTTAAAAGTCGCTGTCGCCCTACCCTCTCGCCAAATGGCTTTAGTGTACTTTTCCAATAATTCCCAGGCAAAGATTAAAAATACGATGGACAAAGCAGCCATTGCCCATTGGTTTGATCCCCGCAATGGTAAAGAGGAGCAGGCAGACAACTTTAAACAGAATGAGATCCGGGACTTGGTTCCTCCAAAAGGTTGGGAAGACGCCATATTGGTCATGCAGGCTAGGGACTAAGAACTTGTTTGGAACTCGCTATTACTATATAGTATTAAATCTTTGGTAGTGCCGTAAAAGCGTTGATAGCTGATCACCAAAATCACACCCTAATATCAACGCTTTTGGTACACTACAAAATCTTTTATGATGAAAAGATATTATAGTAGAATATTAACGCTAAGTGTCTTCATTTTGGGAATAATAGGACTGGGGGCCCAATCCTTAGACAATCGTGAAATCGAAAATGTAACGGTGTCAGGTGAATTAAAGAAATGGCATACCTTGACCTTGACATTCAACGGTCCTGAATGTTCGGAAACCGACGAATACAACCCCTTTTTCAACTATCGATTGAACGTCACTTTCACTCATCAGAAATCTGGAAAGTCATATAAAGTTCCCGGTTATTTTGCAGCAGATGGCAATGCAGGGATGACCTCTGCCATTTCAGGAAACAAGTGGAGAGTACATTTTTCTCCTGATGAAATGGGAATTTGGGACTATTCGGTTGACTTTAAAAAAGGTAATTGGGTGGCTGTGAGAGCGCGCACTGAGCGGGTTCCGAGTGGGGGATTTATGGATGGCGTCATTGGCAAGATATCCATTGATGCTTCTGATAAAACAGGTAAGGATTTCAGGGCGCATGGAAGGCTCCAATATGTAGGTAAAAGGTATTTACAATTTGCGGAAACTGGTCAATACTTTTATAAATGTGGTACGGATGCGCCAGAGAATTTTCTTGCTTATATTGGATTTGATGGTGATTTTGCAGCTGACGGCCATCGGGATGATCTGGTAAAAACCTGGGAGCCCCATTTGAAGGATTGGAGAGAAGGAGATGTCCAATGGTCAGGAGGGCGAGGCAAGGAAATAATCGGAGCACTAAATTACCTGGCATCCAAAGGGCTTAATGCTGTTTCATTTCTAACAAACAACATCGAAGGTGACGATGAGAATGTATTCCCCTTCATTGACTATGACACCTATAATCGGTTTGATTGCTCAAAGCTGGACCAATGGGAAATGGTTTTTGCTCATGCTCAAAAGTTGGGCCTGTTTCTTCATTTTAAAACCCTGGAAGCCGAAAATCAAGGTTTATTGGATGTTGGAGGAATTGGGGCGAATACCAAACTATACTATCGCGAGTTAATAGCCAGATTTGGTCATCACCTGGCTTTGAACTGGAACCTTTGCGAGGAGGTTGGCGAATGGAAGGGATTTGATAGTCATGAAACGATTCCATTAGATGCTACAGAGCGCCAGGTTCTTGCTCAGTATATTTATGATATTGACCCTTACCATCATCACATGGTGATTCATAATGGAGATTGGTTTGATTCAATGTACGGCGATCAGTCCAGATTGACAGGTGCCTCCTTGCAAACACATAAACAAGACTTTAGCTTGGTTAACGACCATGTAGAGCGAGTTATTGATGAAGCAAAAGCAGCCGGAAAAATCTGGGCAGTGGCTTGTGATGAGCCAGGTGATGCCAGCCATGCATTGATCACAGATACTGAAGATCCTGAACATTTTAATGCCAGAACCAATGGGCTCTGGGGGGCCATGCTTGCGGGAGGCTGGGGTACAGAATGGTACTTTGGGTATAAGCACCCACATTCCGATCTGACCTGCCAGGATTATCGCAGTAGGGATTTGTTTTGGGATATGGGCAGGATATGCATCAATTTTTTTGAAGAAAATAATCTGCCAGTGACGGAAATGTCAGCACAAAATGAGTTGATATCCTCGTATTTTCCTTCAGGCGCAGGTGACTTTTGTTTTGCAAAACAAGGTGATACCTACGTGATCTTACTAAAAAAAGGAGGAGAGCGTCAACTGGACTTAAAAAATCCTAAAGCAACCGAGGAATCTGAAGTCGAATACTCCGTCAAATGGCTCGATCCACGAAATGGTGGCACTTTGCAAAATGGTTCTGTGAAAATCATTAAGGGAACTGGCGTAAAGTCGCTAGGAACACCGCCTAATCATCCGGACAAGGACTGGGTTGTTTTGATTCGGCGAATCTGACAAATGTAGAGATGATACCATTGAGAGCAATCTAAATAATTGCTAAACACAGTCGCTAAACTTCTTTCTATTGATAAAGAAAGGGAGTTATCTAAGGTTGATAGGAAAAAGTCCGGCGATTTTTAAAATTGAGATATGTTCAGATATTTATTATTGATATTTTTCATTCTGTCTACGTCAAATCTTCTAGCTCAAGAAACGAGCCCCATTTACGACGTGTACGATTTTGGCGCCAAAGGGGATGGTGCAACAAATGATCAAAGTGCCATCCAAAAAGCAATTGATGCCTGTAAAAAAACAGGAGGAACCGTGTTATTGACAAAAGGGAAATTCTTAACCGGGCAACTGCTGTTAGTCAATAATATGACCTTACATATAGACTCAACAGCGATCGTTTTGGGCATTAAATCCGATGATGAAAACCATTACCCACATCATCTTATCGAGACCCAATACCCAAACCGGATGTTGCAAGATTGCCAACGAAGATTGATTTATGGAAACAAGGTAGAGAACGTGACCATCACTGGAGGTGGCGTTATAAATGGGCAGGGAGATCATGAAAAATGGATGAATGTTAAGAACCTCGGGACAGAAAAGGATCGACCTTCTATTTTAGCATTTGTGGGGTCCAAAAATATTTTAGTCTCCAATATCACGCTGCTTTATCCAGCATGCTGGATTCAGGTCTATATAGAATCGGATTCCATTACCATTCAAAATATCAGGGTAAATACTGGTAAATTGACACCCAACCGCGATGGGATTGACATTGTTGACTGTCACCATGTCCTAATCGAAGATTGTTTTATTCAGTCGGAAGATGATGGTATCTGCTTCAAAAGCGGAAGCGAGTATGGCTGCAAAGATGTTGTGGTAAGGCGTTGTACAATGGATAAGTTGAACGTGATTCCCGGCAACTGTATTAAACTCGGAACGGATGGATTAGGAAGTTTTCAGAATTTTGAATTTTCCGATTTGACGCTGATCAATGCGTATGCCCAAACGGCAATCGTGATTGAATCAATGGACGGGGCGGTGATCGACAATATCAATATCAGCAATTGCACCATTGATAATTGTGGACAAGCCTTTTTTATCCTACTTGCGGATAGAAAAAGAACGGTACCAAACCGAAAACCACGTATTGGCACCATTTCTAATGTACATTTTAAGCATATAAAAGGCCGCCGCTTTACGCAACAGTTCCCTTCAATTATTACGGGTATAGCCGGGCACAATATTCAAAATATCACTTTTGAAAATTGTGAACTGGAGTTGAAGGGAGGGGTCAGTGTTACCAATCAAAGTGTGATGGAATACGATGGTAAATACCCCGAAGGAAATAAGTTTGGCGACACCAATGCTTTTGCCTTCTTTGTCCGGCATACGGATGAAGTATCCTTTATTAATTGCACGATCACTTCAGCATTAAAGGACTTGCGTCCCTGGCTAATCCATGAAGACGTAAAAAATATAAATATTAAATAAATGAAATACATCTGCTACTTTGTCTTTTTTGCTTTGGGCGTGCTACAATTTGCCTGTACACAGGAAGAGGAAAATGTTCTTTTCCCTGATGGCACTGAAATCCCGAAGTGGTTTTCAGATGTAACAAAAGTAAAACTTGAAGACCTCGGTACTCCTTATAAAATCACAGACTTTGGGGTTGTGAAAGATAGCACGGTTTTACAAACTGCCGTTATTCAAAAAACGATTGACGAAGCGCATGATCAAGGCGGTGGCGTCATTGTTATTCCGAAAGGAACTTATCTAAGTGGAGCTCTATTTTTCAAACCAAATACCCACTTGTATTTAACGGAAGGAGCCGTTTTAAAGGGTTCCGACAATATAGAGGACTATCCTAATATCCCCTCAAGAATAGAAGGGCAAAGCATAGACTATTTCTCAGCCCTGGTAAATGCCTATCATGTTGATGGGTTTACTATTTCGGGAAAAGGGACAATTAATGGGAATGGGCTAAAATATTGGAAAGCTTTCTGGCAGAGAAGAGAGGAAAATCCCCAATGCACAAATCTGGAAGTTTCGAGACCCCGCCTAGTATTCATTTGGAATTCAGATAATGTACAGGTGCAAGATGTAAGCCTTATTAATTCAGGATTTTGGAGCAGTCATTATTACCAATGCAACAATGTCAAAATACTTGACTTACACATTTCCTCGCCACACGAACCCATAAAAGCGCCAAGTACAGATGCCATTGATCTGGATGTATGTTCCAACGTACTCATCAAAGGTTGTTATATGGCTGTAAATGATGATGCTATTGCCTTGAAGGGCGGTAAAGGCCCTTGGGCTGATACGGATACTAATAATGGTGAAAATACCAATATCATTATTGAAGATTGCAACTTTGGGTTTTGCCATGCTGCGCTTACCTGCGGTAGTGAATCCTTACACAATAAGAACATTGTGATGAGAAATTGTACGGTCAACCAAGCAAAAAGACTCTTGTGGCTTAAAATGAGACCTGATACCCCACAGAAATATGAGTTTATTACCGTAGAGAATATTAAGGGTCGGGCAAACAGCATGATTTATGTGAAACCCTGGACACAGTTTTTTGACCTAAAAGGAAGATCAGATGTCCCCTTGTCTTATTCCGAGAACATCACTTTAAGAAATATTGAACTTGAATGCGAAGTGTTTTTTGATATTGCAATTACCGAATACGACCACCTCTCTAATTTCACTTTCGACAACCTGAAAATCACCACCAACAACAGTGATTATGACAAAGATGTGATCAAAGGATTGACACTCAGAAATGTGATGGTTAATGATAAACTAATTGACTAACATAAAACGTGTAAACCCAAATTAAACATACCATTTAATATACATAATCATGAATAACTTTTTAGTACTATCTGTTTTAGAGCATGTTTGGAGGTCAACATTTAGATCCTTAAACCGGCCTCTAAACGCTATCCTACTAATTGTTTTTTGCACTTTAAATTTCAGTGTCTTTGCTCAAGAAAAACCAAGAATCATTGTCCTTACAGATATCGAAAACGAGCCCGATGATGCCATGTCTTTGGTTAGGTTTTTGACCTATTCCAATCAATGGGATGTAGAAGGTTTGGTGGCTACGACCTCTATTCACCAACAAACCCATATTGCGACCTGGCGTATTCATGAAATCCTTGAAGCCTATGGAAAAGTGAGGGATAATCTTGAACAACATGAACAGGGCTACCCTACTGCTGATTATTTATTGTCAGTAGTGAGGGAAGGACGAACAGATTATGGGATGAATGCAGTTGGTGAGGGGATGGATTCACCAGGTTCTGATTTAATCATACAAGCAGTGGATCGCGAAGATACCCGCCCCGTTTGGGTATTGGTTTGGGGTGGTCCTAATTGTCTAGCTCAGGCACTCTGGAAAGTTCGCGAAACACGTTCACCTGAAGGTTTGAAAGAATTTGTATCCAAACTCAGGGTGTACACCATCTCTGATCAAGACGATAGCGGACCCTGGATAAGAAGTACATTCCCAGAGCTCTTCTATATTGCAAGTCCTGGGTTTCATACCTATGGAGGTTATCATAATGCGACGTGGACGGGGATCAGCGGCGACAAATTTCATGGCCGTTTTGCTGGAGGAGATTTTGCAATAGTTGACAACCCATGGCTCGATGAAAATATCCGTAGCAAGGGACCACTTGGCGAACAGTACCCACATACAAAATTTTTGATGGAAGGAGATTCTCCTAGTTTTATGTATCTCATCAACAATGGTTTGGGAGAAGCCGACCATCCCGATTGGGGAAGCTGGGGAGGTCGCTACGAATTTTACCAACCACGAACGGAAAAATGGTTCTTACAACCAGAAACCCGCCCACTTTGGAATAATGCCCAAGATGAAGTATTCGGGATAGACAGCAGCTGGCATACCAATAACAAAGCGACAATATGGCGTTGGCGGACAGCCTATCAAAATGATTTTGCTGCTCGCATGGACTGGACCATTAAACCTTACAAGGAAGCCAACCACCCACCTGTTCCCAAGCTCAACCACGCCCCACAGCTCACTGCAAAAATTGGAGATCGTGTCAATCTAAGTGCCGAAGGTTCTACCGATCCTGATGGTGACAAACTCACTTACAACTGGTTTTATTATAGCGAACCTGGCTCCTTCACTTTTTCTACTGCGAGAACCGGTGCTCCACTTAAAATACAAGAGGCAGATAAAGCAAATGCTTGGTTCACCGTACCGAAAAAAGCTAGATTAGGCACCATGCATATTATCTGTGCAGTTACCGACCAAGGCACGCCAGCTCTTACTCGTTACAAAAGAGTCATTGTCACCGTTAATCCATAACTGACCGCTATTGCTAGCATAAAAGAAGAAGAATGAATTTCCATCAAATCGCTTGCATAACTTACCTATTGTTGTTTGTAACAACTTGCAAGGCAACAGGTACACTCACACCATCAAACCTTCGCTGCGAATACCGCTCTAACCCGATGGGAATAGATATGCCCTCCCCTCGCCTATCGTGGGAACTGGAAGGCTCCAAACGGAACCTTAAACAATCTGCCTATCAGATTCTGGTGGCATCCTCCGCTGATTTGCTCGATGCGGATAAAGGTGATTTATGGGACAGTCAAAAAGTGTTATCGGATGAAACTGCACATATTCGTTATGCCGGCAATCAACTAAAATCTGCAGTACAGGTTTTTTGGAAAATTCGGGCCTGGGATCAGGAGGGTAAAGTTTCTGCCTGGAGCAAGGCTGCAACCTGGACAATGGGTTTAATGACAGAGGAAGAATGGAAGGGAAAATGGATTGGGCTGGAAGGAAAGGTTGACCCTGCGTACCTACGCGGCACCAACTGGATTGTTTTTCCGGGTGATCGCAGCTCCCCACCAACTGAACCCGTGGAGCGTTTTTACAGGCGTATTGTAGACATTCCTGCCAACAAAGAAGTGAAGCGAGCAGAGCTATTGTATACTGGCGATTATTCTTGTAATGGAGGATTGAATGGCGCTAAATTTGGAACCCGCAACAACCATAACAGAATTAAAAATCCCTCGATTGCTTTCCGATTGGTGGAAGGGGAAAATGTGGTTACATTAACCGGAACCACTCCTGGAAAAACAGTTCCTTCCGGTGGTGTCGTAGCTTTGATTAAAATCACTTTCATGGATGGGGATCAAATAATTATCCCCACCGATGAACAATGGAAAGTTTCTGATGTGGAAGTTGATGGCTGGGATAAACCCGGTTTCGATGATTCTGCCTGGCAATCGGCCCTAAATCTTGGTCCCGTCGGTCCTAAACCCTTGGGAGAGGTTCTAATAGCAGAAAATCGTCGTTTGCCTGCAAGCTACTTGCGCAAGGAATTTGAAGCAGCTCCAAATATAAAACGGGCCACTGTTTTTTATTCGGGTTTAGGTTGGTCAGAACTTTATCTGAATGGAAAAAAAATAGGTGATGAAGTGCTCTCTCCTGGGCTTTCAGAATATCCGAAGCGCATTTTTTATGTCACTGCCGATGTGACGAATCAATTACGCCGCGGAAATAATGCCATCGGTGTGCTTCTCGGAAATGGCCGTTTTTTTGCTCCCCGAAGTGAAACTTATGCCTCTATGCCAACTTTAGGTTTTCCGAAACTTAGATTGCACCTACGCATTGAATACGATGACAATACCATAAAAGAGATCGTAAGCGATGAAAGTTGGAAGCTGACCGACAACGGTCCGATCATTGCCAATAACGATTATGATGGTGAAGAATACGATGCTCGTAAAGAGCTTGGCAACTGGACCAGTATTGGCTACAACGATGCGGCCTGGCAACAAGCAGAGGCAGCCATTGTACCCGAAGGTAAACTTCAGGCACAAATGATAGAGCCCATTCGGGTTACTGAAAGACTTAAACCTATTGCTATTACGGAACCAGAGCCTGGAAGATTCATCTTCGATCTGGGGCAAAACATCGTAGGCTGGTGCCGTTTAAAAGTATCCGGTTCTGCGGGTACAACGGTCACTTTGCGACATGCAGAGACCTTGCTGCCTGATGGCAAACTTTCACTGGTTAACATGCGTGCTGCTGAAGTTACGGATGTCTATACTTTAAAAGGTAATGGGATAGAAATATGGGAACCACGATTTACGACACATGGCTTTCGTTACGTCGAAGTTAGGGGTTACCCTGGCCAACCTGATCTGCAAACAATTGAGGGTGTTGTGGTAAACGATGACCTGCGTATAACAGGGACCTTTTATTCTTCAAATACGCTGCTTAATCATATTTATAAAAATGCAACCTGGGGTGTGCGAGGCAATTATAAATCAATTCCAATGGATTGCCCACAACGCGATGAACGACAAGGTTGGTTGGGCGATCGTACAGAAGTGATGCGCGGAGAAGCTTACATGTTTGATGTGGCTGCATTCTATCCAAAATGGTTGCAAGACATCCGCGATGTGCAGCAGGATAATGGGAGCATACCTAACATTGCCCCGAATTATTGGTCGGGTAAAGGGGACAATGTTGTATGGCCAAGTGCGAGTATTACCATTACTAATGCCCTGTATGAACAGTATGCCGACAAAGAAGTTATTGCAAACAATTATGAGAGTTCTAAGCGGTGGATGGCCCTCATGAGTACTTATATTAAAAATGGAATTACGGAGTGTGATAAATATGGAGATTGGTGTGTTCCACCAGAGGATTTAGAATTGATCCACACCAATGATCCCAGTCGTATAACAGGTAAAGCAGTATTGGCTACCACATTCTTATACCATGATGCCAAGCTGATGGAAAAGTTTGCTACCCTGCTAGGTTATCAAGAGGACGCCAATCAATATGCAACGCTTGCAGCAACACTAAAAAAAGCATTCAACAGAGATTATTATAATGCCGAATTGGGTCAATATGACAATGGAACACAGACTTCCTATGTATTGCCACTCGCCTTCGGGATGGTTCCAGAAGATCAACGCACCAGGGTTTTTAATAATCTAGTGAAAAATATTGTTGAAAAATCAAACAGCCATGTCAGTACGGGACTTGTAGGTGGGCAGTATCTTTATCGTGTGCTTTCTGATAATGGCAGGCCCGATTTGGCTTATACCATCGCCACACAACCTGATTACCCGGGATTTGGATATATGATTTCCCAAGGGGCAACCACCATTTGGGAGCTGTGGAATGGCAACACCGCCGACCCTTCTATGAACTCAGGTAACCATGTAATGCTTATTGGAGATTTTGTGATCTGGTTGTATGCTGATCTGGCAGGCATAAAACCCGATGCTAGTCAGCCCGGATTTAAGCATATTATTATGAAACCCCACATCATAGGTGATTTGACCCACGTGAAAGCGTCCTATCATTCACTGCGTGGTGAGATTTTAAGCGACTGGCATACTGATACGAACCAATTTGAGTGGAATATTACCATCCCACCAAATACGTCTGCCACCGTTTACCTTCCAACCACGGATGCTGCTCTGATTACAGAAAATGGAAAACCACTAGCTCAGGTGAAGGACGTTAAATATAAAGGCAAGGAAGAAAATTACACCGTTTATTCCATAAATAGCGGGGCCTATCAATTCAAAATTGAAAAATAACTACAACCAAATATGACCACTAAATCGGTTCCGACATTACTGGCAGTTTGCGCAATCTTTATGACTAGCTGCTCCCAACCCATTGCCTCAGATCAATCCGAATCGTCTGAAGTTTATAAAAATATAGAGTTTGAAATGGACCTTGTGAAGGAACCATCCATTCCAGACAACACGGTAAATTTAAAAGATTTTGGCGCGGTTAGTGGAGGGCAGGTTTTAAACACCCAGGCATTTGCTGACGCCATTGAGGCCGTCTCAAAAATGGGAGGTGGAAAAGTAGTCATTCCTGCTGGTATCTGGTCAACAGGTCCCATTATTTTAAAAAGCAATCTTGAATTATTTACAGAGACAGGGGCATTGATTAAATTTTCTACCGACAAAGATTTATACCCGCTGATTGAAACAAGTTTTGAAGGATTAAGCACCTGGCGTTGTATGTCGCCCATATATGGAGAAAACCTAGAAAATGTGGCATTTACAGGAAATGGCATTTGGGATGGTTCAGGCGAAGTCTGGCGACAGGTAAAAAAGAGTAAACTTACCGAAGGTCAATGGAAAAAACTGGTCGCTTCTGGAGGCGTTCTCAATGATAAAAAGGACATTTGGTATCCATCTGAGCAGATGGAAAAAGCCTCCGAAAATGCAGAGTTAAATGTTCGGGTAGATTTAAAAACAAAAGCACAATTTGAAGCTATCCGCGACTTTCTTCGCCCAGTAATGGTTAGCATTCAAAACAGTAAAAGGGTAATGTTTAATGGCCCTACTTTTCAAAATTCTCCAGCCTGGTGCCTACATCCATTGATGGTGGAAGACTTAATCGTTCGGAATGTGACGGTCCGCAATCCCTGGTATTCGCAAAATGGAGATGGGCTCGATGTGGAATCCTGCAAAAATGTAATCGTTGAAGATTCAAGTTTTGACGTGGGTGACGATGCCATTTGTATAAAATCAGGGAAAGATAAAGATGGTCGGTTACGCGGTATTCCCTGCGAAAACCTGATCATCAGAAACAATACTGTTTTTCACGGTCATGGTGGGGTAACTGTTGGTAGTGAAATGTCGGGTGGTGTAAAAAATATGCACGTTTCCAACTGTACATTTATAGGCACCGATGTAGGCCTTCGTTTTAAAAGCAAACGAGGGCGTGGCGGTGTCGTTGAAAACATCTTTATCTCCGATATCAGGATGACCGATATTCCTACAAATGCTATTTCTTTCAACTTGTATTATGGAGGTCTATCGGTTTCTGAAATGTTGGAACAGGGAGGCACTCAAAATACGGAACAGCATGTACCGGTTACTGAAGAGACCCCTCAGTTCAAGAATATCTCAATAAAAGACATAACGATTATGGGAGCATATCAAGCCGTATTCCTGCAAGGGTTGCCTGAAATGAACCTTGAAAACGTGGAAATTAGCCATCTACTTGCTGAAGCCGATAATGGGTTTTCCATTATTGATGCAAACGGGGTCAATATTAATAACATTAAAATGCATATTAAAAACAATACCGTATTTGATGTTTTTAATTGTAAAAATGTCAAACTAGAAAATATTGAATTTAATTCAACCTCATCAGAGGCGGTAAAGATCAACGGAGCAGCCTGTGAAAAAATAGAATTGATTTCCTCACCGAAAATGGATTTCCCCAAGAATACGGTAATAGGAGAAAATGTTTCTGAGGGGGCTATAAAGTTATAAATCAGCTCAGAGCATGTTTTATCAAACCTTTGGTTTTAACCTTTAAATATAAACGATGAAATCCATTTACTTAATTATAATAGCAGCAGCCCTAACAACTTGTTTTTCAACACCTAACCAGAGCCAGGACATTCCTGATAGTTACCTTAATATGGATTGGAAAAAGGTAGCAACCCAAATGCCTGCTAACTGGTATGGTTCAGAGGAGGCGAAATTAGTGGCGGAAAATATACTACTTAGTCAAAAAGACATTGGTGGATGGGCAAAAAACAAACCGTTTCATCATCTGTTTTCTGAATCCGAGAAGGAAAATTTCCTTAAAGGAAAGGCCGAAATTGGCGCCATGTTTGACAATGATGCAACAATAACAGAATTAAGATTTCTGGCTAAGGTGCATTCGCATTTCAAGGACAGCCGCTATCAGCAGGCCTTTGAAAAAGGCTTGAACTATATTTTCATTTCACAATACGAAAATGGTGGATGGCCACAGTTTTTCCCGGTTCGTGAAGGAGAAGGTGTAGCCTATTCTGGTCATATCACTTACAACGACAATGCTATGGTTAACATCATGGTATTTCTTGATGAAATAGCTACCGGAGACGAAGCATATACTTCATTAAAAATAAAAAGCGACATAAAGGCGAAGGCCCAAATAGCATTTGACAAGGGAGTGCAATGTATCCTCAACACCCAAATCATTATAGAGGATCAACCTACTGTATGGTGCGCCCAACATGATGCAACAACACTTGCTCCAGCCAAAGCCCGCAAATACGAACTTGAATCGTTTAGTGGTGCAGAATCTGCTGGTATAACCCTGCTGTTGATGGATATAGATGATCCTTCCGAAGAAATTATAGCTGCTGTACATGGCGCAGTAAATTGGTTTAAAAACCACAAAATTGAAGGCATCAGAGTAGATACAGAGATCGACCAGGACGGGAAAAAGGATAAAATTATCGTTGAGGATAAAAATGCAGCTCCGATGTGGGCGCGTTTTTACGATTTAGAAACCGCCAAACCATTCTTCTGTGATCGCGATGGCATCAAGAAAAGCGCTTTGGCTGAAATAGGTTATGAACGCCGAAATGGTTACAGATGGTACATAAATTCTCCTGCAAAAGTATTAGAGCAATATCCGGAATGGGACAAAAAAACAAGTCAGATGGCACAATTGGAGCCAGTAAATTCTGGTGTATATAAGTGGGCGGATCACCCTGTAGAGGTTGGTGAATTAAGAGAGTCTAGAAAAATTCTGGAAGGTGAATCTCCTCATTTTGAATACCTGGAAATTCACGCCACTACTCAATTTCCAGGGGCTAAACCCAGCACCGCACATGCCAACGAGGATATTGAAGAATGCATCATCGTCAAAGAGGGACTTATGGAAGTTACCATTGAGGGTCGAAGTGCAATTTTGGGCCCCGCCGGAGTTGTTTTATTAATGCCCCAACAAATGCATTCCCTTAAAAATGTAGGCGATAGCAACCTTACCTATTATGTCATGCGGTATAGATCCAAAAAGAAAATGAAATTAGAACGAGGACAAACCTCAGGTGGATCACTTATGCTAAATGCGGATTCTTTGACTTTCAGACAAAGTGCTCGTGGCGGTGGAAGGGCCTATTTTGACCGATCTACGGCCATGTGCGAGCGATTCGAAATGCATGTTACTCAATTAAACAGAAAAGGACCAAGTCATAGACCGCATGCACATGAAGAATCGGAAATTATTTTGGTACTATCGGGTGCAACAGAAATGACCATTGATGGTAAAGAATACAAGGGGACAGCAGGCGATTTTTATTTTATGGATGCTCAATTGCACCACGGCGTTCGAAATGCAACTGACGAGCCATGTTCCTATTTTGCATTCAAGTGGAAATAAATGGTGTTTTAAGAAATTTCTAGGACAACTAATCCTCAATAATATGTTTACTGACCTTACCAAAATAATAATTTTCAGCTTAATTAGTCTATCAATGCTATCAACCTGCCAGAACCCCAAACAGGATAGTAACCATCAGTCAGATTATGTTTCCCTGGTTAAAAATGATTCGCTGGACCAACTTGATATCTTTTTAGATGGGAAATATTTTTCCTCGTATTTATATGCAGATAGCCTGTTGAGAAAGCCGGTTCTTTTCCCTTTACGCACAGCAAGCGAGAAAAGGATTACCCGGGGATTTCCTTTTGCCACTAATGCTGGTGAACGAACCGATCATCCTCATCACTATGGACTTTGGTTTAACCATGGTGATGTGAATGGGATTGATTTTTGGAACAGTGCTGTCATACCCAAAGACCCTGATGCACACTATGGGAGAATCAATCACGTAAAATTCCTAAAAGTGGAATCGGGAGATACCGGTACATTAGAAGTGGAAAAGCAATGGCGTAGTGATACTGACGAACTTTTACTCATCGAACAAACGCATTATGGTTTTAGTGGCGATGCAAATATGCGTAGGATCACTCACCTGACTACCCTCTCAGCTCCCGAAGTTGATGTCTTCTTCCAGGACTCCAAGGAAGGCATGTTTGCAATGAGGGTGAGGCGGGAACTGGAGGTTCCTTCCGACGATCCCGCCATCCTTCTCAACGACAACCTTGTACCTTCAGACAGTGCTATTGTAGATAAGACAGGGGTGTCTGGACATTTTCGCAACAGCAATGGATTGGAAGGTTATCCTGACGTTTGGGGAAAACGAGCCAAGTGGATGCAATTAGCTGGGATGGTCAAGGAAGATAGCATTTCAATTTGTATATTCGACCACCCTGAAAACCTCAACCACCCTCCTCATTGGATGGCACGCGACTACGGATTATATGGCGTCAACTCATTTGGAAGCAATGTATATACAGAAGGAAAGGAGCAATTTAATTTCACGCTTAAAAAGGGAGAATCCGTCACTTTCAAAAATCAGGTGGTGATCATTGACGGGAATTATCCAACATCTGCAAAGATCGAATCTTTATACAATGCGTTTATCTCTAATCATTGAGTACCTATTTCGAGGTCAAATTTACGCTTGCGCTGAAGCTTTCTCCGGGCGTCTGCACCAAAGGCTACGGCCGCTGGAGAAAGCTTCGAGCGCAAGCGTAAGGCTTGCCGAGGTTCTTCGCCAGAAGGCTTCGACCTCCGGGGATCGGCGATGCAAATCCAACCTCCAAATAAGCACTGAGGTTTTAAAACTTTATTAAATTATTCGCCTAAACTCAAAAAAACATGTACACATTCGGAATAATTGGTGGTGGGATGATTGCTGAATTTCATGCTCAAGCCATCCAGGCTATGGGTGAAAATGTAAAATTGGGAGCTATCTATGCCAGGAATCCTGAGAAAGCAAAACGATTGGGGGAGCAGTTCAACTGCAAATCATTTTCTGATCTGGATGATTTTTTAGGAGATCCATCTATTGACATTGTTACCATTGCCACGCCTTCAGGCGCCCATTTAGAACCTGCTATTGCTGCTGCACGAGCAAAAAAACACATCATTTGTGAGAAACCTTTGGAAGTAACGCCTGCAAGGGTTCAGCAAATGATTGATGTTGCAAAAAAGGAGCAGGTTGTATTATCCGGCATCTTCAATCGACGATTTAACCCTGCAATGGAGCAATTTAAACTAGCCGTTGAAAATCAACGATTTGGAACACTTACACTTTGTGATGCTCAGATCAAGTGGCATAGAACTCAAGCGTATTATGATTCCGCAGCATGGCGAGGAACAATAGCTTTAGATGGCGGTGGTGCTTTGATGAATCAGGCGATTCATACCGTTGATCTATTATTGTATTTGGTGGGAAAAGTAAAACGAATCTCTGCCTCAATGGCCTTGCTCACACATAAAAATATCGAAGTAGAAGATACTGCAGTCGCCATTTTAGAATTTGAAAATGGAGCAAAAGGAACAATTCAAGCTGCTACTTCTTGCTGGTCTTCGACAGGGCACCCGGCTGAAATCCAATTGTGTGGAAGCCACGGTTCAGTGATTTTAAGTGATGAATCTTTTAGAGTTTGGGATTTTGTTGAAAAAAAGGAACAAGACATCTATGTGCATAAAAATTTAATGATAGGTAATCAAGTCGGTATGGGGGCAAACGACCCCAAAGTCATTAATATCACTGGCCATCTACGCAATTTTGAAAACGTGATTTCGGCAATTGAGCAGAATGTTCCCCCTTTTGTTTCAGGAGAAGAGGCCATGAAACCCGTTCAATTAATTGACGCCATTTATCGAAGCGCAAAAAGCGATGGTGAATGGATTATTATGTAACGTATTACTGATGTTTCAGCCGATTGTTCTGCTCAATGTACTCGCAAAAAATGGCTTACTAAGGGGGGCAGCATAAGAGCATGTCCTCCAAATAAGCACTAATTCCTATCTCCGCCTATCTAGTTTACACAATATAATATTCATTCAGATGGCTCCTACCTAGTGTGCTTAAGCTGACTTTTGCCCCAGAATTGGCGTAAGATTCCTATAGAACCAGCTTTCAATTGTCGCAAACTCCGAACGTGCGCTTAAAATCCAATTCTCTTTCCTGATAAACAATGGTATTTGTTGAAACGCCTATTCAATATCCAATATTTACCAATTGATTTACCGAATCAGCCATCTACCAAAATGAGAGAAAATGGTATTTGGCGGCGGGTAGCGTTCAACCTCTCTAGTGGTAAATGTGAAAAATGACTCCTTCATTGGTGAAAATTGAAGACTGATTGCCCTATTTTCCTTTTTATATTTGACTAATAGTTTTTCGTCGACGATGGTAAGTCAAAATTAAGAGGATGTTTAAAATCTTACCGAGCTGATAGTCAGGAGGTAATGGTTCTGAGGAAGAATTAGCGAAGGAGTTTATCGGGATAAGTGACTAAGCTAATTTGAAGTCAGGTTCATTTTATACTGGGTATCAGGAGAATAAAATTTAAACATACTCTAATAATCAAAATAGCTTGTTGTGGCTCCTCTCTCTATGTGATGGCCGACTTCAATGCCCAAACAAAGAGCATTCTAGAAGTCCTCTTTTTCAAAAGGATGTTGCTCCAGGAGTTTTATTTCATAAAAACAAAAAAGCCAATAAATGAATTTTTCTTTAAACCTATCAGCCATTATCAAATTCGTCGGTTTCCTGGCAATTGCTACCTGCTTTGTCCAATGTACGAGTGAACCCGAAACACTCAATGCCGAAAAGGTAAAAGCCATAACAGTTAATATTTCGGTAGACAAACCATGGTCAGAACGTATGGCACTATCCATTATGAAACGTGCACCTGAAGCCTGGATGAATGATTTTCAAAAAGAACCTCAATGGACCTATACGATCGGATTGGTGATGAACAGCCTGAACAAGATTTCAGAGGAAAAGAAAAATCCCCTTTATTATGAATATGCACGTGGCTATGGCGATACTATGATTTTAGCGGATGGCAGTATCCGTGACTACGATATCGCTTCGTTTAATATTGATAATATTGCCCCTGGGCCCTACCTATTTGCAATGTATGAGCGAACGGGCGAAGAGCGGTACAAAATGGCTATTAACACCCTCAAACACCAGTTGACCTGGCAGCCACAAACCACTGACGGAGGCTATTGGCACAAGCTGCGCTATCCCTGGCAAATATGGCTCGACGGCCTCTTTATGGGGGAGCCATTCCAAGCCGAATATGCAAAAGAATTCAACCAACCAGAGCTGTTCGATCACATTGCTCATCAATTTATCCTTGCGGAAAAACACACCAAAGATGCTGAAACCGGCTTGCTCTACCACGGTTGGGACGAAAGTCGGGTACAAAGTTGGTCTAATCCCGAAACAGGCTGCTCCTCCCACTTCTGGAGTCGAGCCATTGGTTGGTACTGCATGGGCCTGGTGGATGCACTGGATTTTTTCCCAGAAAGTCATCCGAAGCGGGCAGAACTCATCGCCATCCTCAACCGTACCTTAGAGGCTATCGTGAAAGTACAAGATCCGCAAACCAATACTTGGTGGCAGGTGCTTAACTTGCCGGACGAGGAGGGTAATTACCTCGAATCTACCGGTTCTTGTATGTTTACTTATGCCATGATAAAAGGTGTGAACGAGGGGTATCTTGGTGAGGAATACCGGGCCATTGCACAAAAAAGTTATGATGGTATTTTAAAAACCTTTATCAAGGTGGATGACGATGGTGAGATCCATCTGACTAATTGTTGTGCCGTAGCTGGCTTAGGAGGAGATCCCTATCGCAACGGCTCTTATGACTACTATATCGGTGAGCCGATCCGGGACAATGACCCCAAAGGTATAGGACCTTTCATGTCAGCGAGTCTGGAGTTTGAAAAAAATAGTTTGTCGAAGATGTAGCGGATTGTTTGGAGGTCGACTTTTGTAGCGAAAAATGACCTTATACAGCCAAAGGTTGGCCTCCAAACAAACGCTAAAAGGGATCTTTTTTCCCACCGCCCTGCCTTGCGTAACAAGTCCATTCTAACACCACAAAAAAGTAGGGATAAAAGTCGGATATTTGCAATTAGAAGGATGAATCTTAATCATACTTTCATAAAGGCAAATAAATGAACCGGAAAAATCCCTACCCCTTTTACTTTCTATTACTTATCATTGCGCTATGCTGCATTCGCTGCTCTACTAAAACCCAAACCAGCTCTCATCACATTCCACTTTTAAAAGGGAATCACATTGTTCTGATTGGCAATAATCTCTGTTCTCGCATGCTCAATTTTGGGCATTTTGAAACCGAAATGCACCTGCGCTATCCCAATCATCAGTTGTTTATCCGAAATATGTGTGATGGAGGTAATACGCCCGGGTTTCGACCCCATGCAGGTCGCTTCTCTCCCTGGGCCTTCCCCGGTGCAGAACGATTTCAAACCGAATTGGCCAATTTCTCCAATAGTCAGGGACATTTTGAGACACCCGATCAATGGCTTACCCGCTTGCAGGCAGATATCATTTTAGCCTTTTTTGGATACAACGAATCCTTTGCAGGAGTCAAAGGACTATCCAGTTTTAAAGGAGAATTAGAAGCATTTATTCAACACAATTCCATTCAGGAATACAACGGCAAATCTGCGCCGCAATTGGTGCTGGTTTCGCCTATTGCCTTTCAGGACCTATCAGATAGCTACGATTTACCTGATGGTAAACATGAAAATGAAAATTTGGCCATGTATACAGAGGCCATGCAAGAACTAGCTTCCAAATACAATATCCCCTTTGTCGATGTTTTTAATCCAAGCAAAAAATGGTTTGCTGGTGGGCAACAATTGACTATCGACGGTTGTCAACTCAATAATTCCGGTTATCAGCAATTTTCGAAATTTATTGCCGATCAGATATTCGGGGAAACGACTCCCTCAGCAGAAAAGCATCGCCAAATGGTAATGGATGCCGTTTTAGAAAAAAACTGGTTTTGGCTTGACGACTATAAAAGCCCCAACGGCGTTCATATTTACGGCCGGCGCTTCAATCCTTTCGGTCCTGAAAATTATCCTGATGAAACCAAGAAGAAGCGGGAAATGGCCGCCATCCGGGATACCGCGATTTGGATGGCAGCAAAAGGTGAAAAGATGGATGTTGCTTCGGCCGATGCTCAAACACATGCATTGCCTATTGTACACACAAATTATCAAATCGGCGATAATGGAAGAGGATCCACACGGTATTTATATGGTGATCAAGCTTTGGCAACCTTAAAAACGGCACCAGGTTATAAAATTGAATTGTTTGCTTCCGAAAGGGATTTCCCGGATCTGGCAAACCCCGTTCAACTATCTTTTGACAATAAAGGGCGACTTTGGGTGGCCGTTATGCCCACTTATCCTCATTACCGACCAGGTGATCCAAAACCCAACGACAAACTGCTCATTCTCGAAGATACAGATGGAGACCATAAGGCGGACAAACAGACTATTTTTGTGGAAAACTTACATATTCCTGCTGGCTTTGAATTTGCTCCGGAAGGAGTTTATATTTCCCAAGGCACCAATCTAAAGTTGTACACGGATACTAATGGCGATGATAAAGCCGACAAAGTAGAAATCGTTTTAAGTGGTTTCGACGACCATGACACGCACCATGTAATTAGTGCCTTTTGTAGCGATCCTTCCGGGGCTATCTATATGGGAGAAGGGGTATTTTTACACAGTAATGTAGAAACGCCTTACGGTCCGGTCAGGGCGACCAATGGTGGTTTTTTTCGCTATAACCCGCAAAGAAGACACTTAGAGCGCACCGCTCAGGTGTCCATTCCCAACCCCTGGGGCATTGCTTTTGACGACTGGGGACAAAACATTTATGCCGAAACGTCCAATGCAAACATTCGGTGGATGCTGCCCGGCTCCATTAAACCTCGCTATGGACAATCCAATGACCAGTCTCCCATCTTGTTGGGTGAAGCACACATGGTACGCCCCACCTCCGGCCTGGAGTTTGTATCGAGCAGACATTTCCCCGATGACGTGCAAGGGGATTTGCTCATCAATAATACGATTGGTTTTTTGGGTATGAAACAACATCAAGTCCTGGATGAGGGTACAGGATTTAAACTACAATTCCGGCAAGATCTGGTGAAAGGGGATGACCAAAATTTCCGACCTGTTGATATGGAATTCGCCCCAGATGGTTCGCTCTATCTAGTGGATTGGCATAATGTATTGATTGGTCATATGCAGCACAACGCCCGTGATCCATTACGCGATCATCTGCATGGTCGCATTTACAGGATTACTTATCCTTCCAGGCCCCTTGTTAAACCTGCTGAAGTGGCAGGTGCTTCCATTCCTACTTTATTGGATAATCTAAAATTGCCCGAATACCGAAGTCGCTATCGAAGCCGGCGGGAATTGCGAGGTAGAAATAGCGATGAGGTTTTGGCAGCATTAAAAACATGGGTAGCACAATTAGACTCAACGGATAATCAATACGAACACCATCTACTGGAAGCACTTTGGGTCAGCTGGGGGTTGAATCAAGTTGATGCCGGGATATTACAAAAGTTATTAGCAGCAAAGAATTATAAAGCCCGAGCAGCTGCAGTTCGTGTGCTGCGTTATACAGGGCATCAAATCGACCATCAGGCAGAATTATTAATGGCGGCCGCCGGAGATATTCATGGACGAGTCCGTCTGGAGGCATTGGTGGCTGCTTCCTGGTTGGATCAGGAAAATGGCTTAAAGATTGTGAACGAAGCGGGTGAACATGGATTGGATAAATGGTCAGCAGGCCCCTTTAAAAGAGCCATCGCACACCTGAATGGAGAAAATCTGGAAGTAGAGGAAGTCCAGATTCAAACCCACCTAAAAGGAAAAAACCGGGACCTGTTTATCAAAGGAAAAGAACTCTACGAAAGAGAAGCCTATTGCGGTACTTGTCACCAGAAGCAAGGACAGGGTTTGGCAGCAGCCGGCTATCCCCCTTTACGACAGTCCAAATGGGTAACAGAAGATGAAGAACGGCTGATAAAATTAACTTTAAAAGGCATTTATGGGCCGATGGAAGTATTACATCAGGAATACCAGGGCAAAGTACCCATGACTCCCTTTGAAGGCTTAATGAATGACGAGGAAATAGCTGCAGTATTAACATTTGTCCGCAATTCATTTGGAAATAAGGCCACCGTGATTCGGCCGGAAAAAGTAAAAACGGTGCGTACAGCAATTGCAGATAAAGTCGGATTTTATACCGCAAGTGAATTGTTAAAACAGCATCCACATTTTGATAGCGACACAGAAAGGCTGGACAATTTGACGAATTAAAATAATAGAATTACATAACCCAGTCCATTTCAACAATTGGTAACATGAAAATTTATCTATTCCTGCCCTTATTATTGTTAGGTTGTCAAAATAAACAACCGGAAAGAATTGGCCATTCCGCCGACGAAAAATCGACAGCAGAACCGATGCAATGGGTGACTTACCAAGCAAAAGATAATGCCAAAGACAAACATATCGTATTGGTAAGTGGAGATGAAGAGTATCGTTCCGAAGAAGCCCTACCCCAGTTGGCAAAAATTTTGACGTACCATCATGGCTTTGATTGTACCGTCTTATTTGCCCAAGACCCTCAAAAGCCAGGCCTGATAGATCCCAATTACAGCTATAACATCCCTGGCTTAGCGCAATTAAAAGATGCTGATTTGATGATTTTGTTCACCCGTTTTCGAGCCTTGCCAAGTGAACAAATGCAACACATTGAAAACTACTTGTCAGCCGGCAAACCCTTAGTGGCCATACGAACCGCTACCCATGCCTTCAATTTTGATCAGGATAGTCAGCACCCCTTTAAGCATTATGCATACAACTACAAAGGCGAAAACACAGCCTGGCATCTGGGTTTTGGCAAACGAGTATTGGGGGAAACCTGGTATAACCACCACGGTCATCACAAACACCAAAGTACCCGAGGCATCATCGCCCCGGGGGCAGAGCACCATCCAATAGTGAACGGCATTAATGATGGGGCCATCTGGGGTCCATCCGATGTATACGGTATTCGCCAGCCCATTGGTGGAGATGCCCAAACGATCGTCCTGGGCCAAACTATCGACAGAGAAGGCCCCTTTGATGAACAAGATACATTCTACGGCATGAGAGAATCCGATAAAATCATTGCAAACAAACGGCAACAAGACACGTCATATAATCCAAACGAAACCATGCCTCCCATTGTGTGGACAAAACCATACCAGATACCCGGAGGGAAAACAGGCCAATCATTGACGTCTACTATTGGAGCGGCCACGGATATGGTGGATGAAGAGGTTCGCCGTATGTTCGTCAATGCTACTTATTATCTCTTGGCCTTGGAAGTCCCGCAAAAGGCAAAGGTGGATATTATTGGAAAATATGAGCCCTCGGCTTTTAAATTTCAGGATGATGACTATTGGGAAAAACGACAATTGAAGGTATTGGATTTTGTTGAAGATTATTAGCGAAATATACATTACGCCCAATCTTCGTCCATACTGCGTCAGGGTCTCAATTAGTTTGGACTTTTCAGCCTCAATGCTCATTTTTAATGGTAATTTTTAGGTAGATTTTTACTTTAAAATTAAGAGTTACTTTACAAAATAGGTTACTCTTCCCACATAAGGATGATAAAAACTATTGTCAATTTTTGGATAATAGTAAAGCTTACAGCATTTTACCTGGATAGAGCTTATTTACGCTATGGTAGATAACGCCCTAAGGAAGCGAAACTTTTTCTTACCTCAGAAATGTTTAAAGTACAAACTAAGATTTTATTGAAATGGACCTTCTGCAAAGAATTACAATACACCCTGAAATCTGTCATGGCAAACCCTCCATCAGAGGCATGCGTTGGCCAGTAGCAGTTATCCTGGACTTATTAGGTGCAGAAATGACCATACCAGAGATTCTACAAGACCAGCCGGAACTGGAGAAAGACGATATCCTGGCAGCCATTCATTATGCAAAATACCTTCTTGAGACATACCATAATCCTTAAAAATCAAAACCTCACTTACAATCAATTCCCCAATTAAGGCATGCTCTACTATTTCTCCTTTTCGGTAAATGTGAAGATTGGAGAAGCCTTTTTCACCTGGTTCAGTACTGACTTCGATTTGCTGCTCCTCAAGATTGATGATCCACACCTCTCTGATCTCGGCAGCGGCATAAAGCGGTAATTTGATGGCCCGATCTTTTTCCAGAAATGTATCGGCTACTTCAATGATTAACAATACATCACTAGGCTTAGGGTGGGATTTGGTATATAGATCGTCGCAGTATTTCAGAATGGCTAGATCGGGTTCAGGTTCAGAGGATTGGTTAAGTTCAATCAAGAGACCTCTTTACCAGAGGGCATTTTCTCTCGCCTTTCCAGTTTTGAACGCAATGCGTGCGGCTTATAATTTCCATACCCACTCTGACCAATACAGCACCCATGAAACAAATTCACTATGAGGTCTTAACGGCTTATAATTTCCTTACTCACTCTGACAGTACCGTGTGGGACTGCACCGACATTGGCGTTGTCTTAACGGCTTATAATTTCCTTACTCACTCTGACAAGAAATCCCTCTTAAGGGCTTCAAAAAGAACCTTTGTCTTAACGGCTTATAATTTCCTTACTCACTCTGACCAGGTAAAAAACCTGGTGGTCATCGGTAGGGCATGTCTTAACGGCTTATAATTTCCTTACTCACTCTGACAAGTATCCCTCATGATAGGGATCAAGAAGACCGTTGTCTTAACGGCTTATAATTTCCTTACTCACTCTGACTTTCGTGTTACCGGAGCTGATTAAGATTGAGGTCTTAACGGCTTATAATTTCCTTACTCACTCTGACTCAATATGGTGCTGGACCAGTTTGGATTGGAAGTCTTAACGGCTTATAATTTCCTTACTCACTCTGACGTAAGCCGAGGCAACGACTAGGCGAATCGACAACTGTCTTAACGGCTTATAATTTCCTTACTCACTCTGACATGTGCTTGTTATTCGGCAAAGGTGCAAAAGCCATAGTCTTAACGGCTTATAATTTCCTTACTCACTCTGACGGTACTTTTTTACAAAAAATTGAAAATCAATTTATTAGATATTGTTTCCACTCTCATCAAACGGCCAAATCCTGCATTTGCTTAAAAAAAGGTGCTTTTCATTTTATCAAAGAACTAGATAAAGATAACACTTTTATCGCCAAGGAGGTATGATAAATCTATTTCATCATTTCCCAATGTTTCCATATTTGAAAATTGCTGCTTAGTGCAAGCCATAATATAAAGCTTCCCCGATTGATCTGCTTGAATCCACGCTTGTAGCTGCTGCCATAAGCCTGGCCTTCGGGCGGGGTTAAATAACCCCACCAAAACAGATAGCTGAAGTCGTTCGAAACCATCTGCGATTAGACGCTTTGCTACCTTTTGACGTATCTGGTCTGAACTAATGTCATAAAAAACCAAGTAGATCATAGTAATTCTGTTGTTTCTTCAATAAGGTCTCCTAGTTGATTCGCCTCTCCATAAATATGATCTTTTAAACGGCGAACCACTCCTCGGTATTCCAGTCGTTGCTGAAGGAAATTCGCAAAGTTTTTAATGATTAGGCGTTTGCCTGTTTTGCTCATCCAATATCCTTGTTGCTTCGGGATAAAATGTGAGGGAGCAAGTTTTTGTTCCGCAATAAGTTGAAGTAGAATGCGATCTATTATTGGCCGAAATGGTTCTATCAAGTCATAAGCCAAAGTAGGTTTTTGATAAGCATCCACATGCAATACTCCTACGCCCGGATCCAATCCCTTAGCCAGCAAGCCACTTTCTACTACGCCATAGGTCATGCCATAAAGATAGTTAAGAGTCGCATTAAAAAAATCGAGCGCTGGCTGCCGGTTTCTTGAATTAAATTGAAATTCGGTGGGCATTAATGGCCGTAACGCATCAAAATAGAAACGGCTGATGGTTCCTTCCCAACCAAGAATAGTGGGTCTTAACTCACCAATAGAGCTACTCTCGACCTGAGTCATTTGTGATATTATTTTGACAATGCGATTGATAGCCTCCTCAGATGCTATTGAAGATTTCCCCTTACGCTTATATTCTCTTCTAATATTTCGGATTTGTTCTTCTGCCTTTAGGATCAGTAAATCCAATATCCATCTACTAGCAACAGGAGATTGGCTAAACAGATATTGTTTTTTACGCAGGCTTGCTAGATTGGTAAAATAAGGGCTGCACATACGAGCCTGAATGGTTCCAAAATTATTATAAAACAAAAGTGGTATTTGCTGGTGGGCAGCTAGCTTGATAGCAGCAGCGTTGATGGTACAGTTTACAGTAATACAGATACTACTTAGTCTACTTGGACTGATCTGCCTTTGTACCTCCATATTCTGGATATAGAAGCATTTATTCCGCACTGTAATACTGGTGTTGGCGGTATCTATAATCAATTGCATAACTAAAAGTACTGTGAATTAGTCCAGCGGACACTTAAACATTCGGGTGATACGTGGAGCGCTTCCTTTAGCTTTTGACGATAATCAAAGAAGAGTTGGCTACCATATCCTTCGATCATTCCAATGAAATTGATCATTCCCTGTACTTCTTTCTTGAAGTCCTGATATAAGTCATTTTGACGGCTTTGGTTGACAATGGCATTTACATCTGATAGTCCTTGCAAGCGATTAAGGTTTCTATTCAACTCTTGATAAAAAGAAGGATCTATATCAACCGTTTCATTGATAACTAAACCCGTTACTTTCTTCGATACTCCCGGAGGATACCATTTTATTTTCTGTGGATTGATGACAAACTGATGTTTTGCACAAATAGTCTTAACCTGATCTAGGTGGGCAGTTGTGAGTGCTTGATCTTTCGTGGAAAAACTTAGATCATCAACGAAACGGGTATAGTTTATACCCTGTTTCTGTGCCCATTTTTCCATATCCAAATCCAATTGTATTGCAGCAAAATTTGATAAGACTGGAGAGGTGGGCGCACCCATGGGTAAACGACCATTGCGTGTAAACAACTTGGCGAGGATAGCCGCAGCTTTTTTTGTCCATCGAAAAGGCGGCCGTTGCAGTAATCGGACAAGGTCTGTATGGCTCACTTGATGAAAAAAGTCTTGAAAATCCACATTCAATAAATAAATTGCTCCCAAATGCTGGCGAGCATGCTCCAGAATATTCTTTGCTGGTAGCACATCTTTTACACGCTGGATGTAACCAAATACCGATTTAGGTTGCAATAAAAAGTACACACATTGAAGCCAATTACTAAACTGCTTTTGAACCTCTTTCAACTCCACCTCAGGAGCTTCAATTAAGCGTGTTTTACCATTAGGTTTTGGTACTTTAAACACATCGTACTGTGGATTGAGTGATAGGAGCCTAATCCTGTTGATAGCAAAATTCAATCGCTCCAAATCCTTTAGGTTTTCACAAGCACAAAACTGCTTAGCCAACTGCTCTACCTCCTTGAGATATAGTTTTCTCATAATTCGTGGTTTTAGCTAATATTCGGCTTATCAATTCCTTACCCACTCTGACCAATACGGCACACATGAAACAAATTTTCACTATGAGTCTTAACGGCTTATCAATTCCTTACCCACTCTGACTTGGTGAGTATTTTGGTCAAGTTTTCATATTGGGTCTTAACGGCTTATCAATTCCTTACCCACTCTGACTTGCTACTACGCATGGAGTAAACTGAAAGGGTCTTAACGGCTTATCAATTCCTTACCCACTCTGACTTTCGAATTAAAGGATCGCGGTTAAAAACCAGGTCTTAACGGCTTATCAATTCCTTACCCACTCTGACACCTTCTTTACTATCTAGTCCTTCAGTCAACTTGTCTTAACGGCTTATCAATTCCTTACCCACTCTGACAATTGAATTCAAATCCTTATTTACATAATCTTGAGGTCTTAACGGCTTATCAATTCCTTACCCACTCTGACGGAAGGAGTGTCCCAAGTAAGGGGTGCAGGGTCGTCTTAACGGCTTATCAATTCCTTACCCACTCTGACGGACGCTCCGGCTCCGGTGACTCAAATGGACAGTGTCTTAACGGCTTATCAATTCCTTACCCACTCTGACAAAAAGGCCGCTATCAATGGCTGACACCAAAAAGGTCTTAACGGCTTATCAATTCCTTACCCACTCTGACAGGCTACCGTTGGTGGCCATGGTAGGAAGGAAAGTCTTAACGGCTTATCAATTCCTTACCCACTCTGACTTTCCTCTTCCTGAAGTAACGTGAGAGTGTGAGAGTCTTAACGGCTTATCAATTCCTTACCCACTCTGACAAGAAGGAGTAACTTTCTTTTCCTTTATTTAAAGTCTTAACGGCTTATCAATTCCTTACCCACTCTGACTGCTATGTATTATAGCAGGTTTTTTGTTTTTGTCTTAACGGCTTATCAATTCCTTACCCACTCTGACCCGTTTATGGGAAAGAGTACTACATAGTAGTAATAGGTCTTAACGGCTTATCAATTCCTTACCCACTCTGACCCTTTTTAGCGCGGCCGGTGCTTACTTGTAACGGTCTTAACGGCTTATCAATTCCTTACCCACTCTGACCCTGCTATGTATTATAGCAGGTTTTTTCTGTTTCGTCTTAACGGCTTATCAATTCCTTACCCACTCTGACCAGTTACGAGCTAGTGGAAAAACCACTCCACGGTCTTAACGGCTTATCAATTCCTTACCCACTCTGACGCCCAAATGGTTTCGGCAAAAAACGAAATTTGTCTTAACGGCTTATCAATTCCTTACCCACTCTGACCCAAAAGGCGCTTCCGCCAGGGCAAAAGAAGAAGAGTCTTAACGGCTTATCAATTCCTTACCCACTCTGACAAGTAACCCCTTCGGGGCCTTCAAGGTTTAATGTCTTAACGGCTTATCAATTCCTTACCCACTCTGACAGCACTATTTTATACATAACTGATTTTCAATTTATTAGATATTGTTTCCACCCTCCCCAAATGGCCAAATCCTGCATTGGCATTAAAAATTAGACATTTTTCGCTCATCGTTTTGGTATTTTTGATTTTTAATTTTTTTTCCTGACACAGTTATTATATTGCCAAATCCTAAAGCAGTAGACTGCCCCAGCCTCAAGTTTTGTGGTAACCGGAAGTTGCATTTGAAATGAACCCGCAGGGCTGTTTTTTTCTGGCTATGAAAAACAGGTAGGGCTTTATCATACATACCTATATCCGCTACTTGTACTTTGAGAAAATGGAAATCCTTGTTAAACTCAAATCCGATATATTGAAAGAACGTCATGAGGTTGCCATAGATATATCGTTCCACCCGGTCCATTCTTCTGAAGTTATCTTCGATCTCATTCAATTCCCTCGCCAATACATCGCTAATCAACAGGGCGTTAGCCTGATAAAAGCGGTGATAGGGCAAAAAAGCGGGTGTATAATACTCCCTTATCTCTACAACATGTTCCAATTGTACGGGGTGCGTTTCCTTAAAAAGCAGATACCAAAGCTCCAATGCCCGGACGCATTCTTCTCCTATTGCTGTCCACTCAGAACCACTTTGGTACTTACTGAGTTGTATGCCCGAATAGATCACCTCCTTATTATGGAACAAATTAATATCCACACCTGCTACTTCGCAACGATCTTTGTATGTTCGTAGCAGGTCTTTGGCGCCAGTAAGCAAGAGTTGTTTATCCCCTGGCCTTGCAGGGATTGGAATATCTAATAATCGCAGACTAAGTATAGGGACAGGCTTACTCATATGGTAGGAAAGATTAGTTCTAACAGGTTTCTACGTAAGGTGGTGATGGTAGTAGCAATGACCTTCTCTTCGCCATCTGTCCATTCCTTTAGTGCTTTTATTCTTCCATCCCAGTTGTTGTTTTCTCCATAGTAAACGAAGTGCAACCCAGCCTCATTCACTTTTTGCATCAGTGCTTTTAGTTTTTCCTTCATTTCCTCATTTGAAAAATTCCAATTGCCATCTTCCTCCTTGTGTTGGTTATCCAAAATGAGTACATCAATATCTGAAATATCGCCAATGGTATTGATGTCAAAGCTATTGCCTAGCTTAATTGGAGTTAGTATTTTTTTAAAGCCATGCCCTTTCAAGTCTTTATAAGGTCGCTGTTCTTTATCTGAAGTATGCGAAATTACTAGGATACTGGTATTTTCTTTCAGTGCTTCTTTTTTCTCTTGTTCTTTTAAGAGTAGTTTTACAGCTGCCTCATTTGCTCCCACCCATAGTGATAACTGTTGGTATAATTCCTTTTGTGTTTCTTCCTTATATTTCTTTATTCTATTTTGGGTATTAAAAAAATTGAACCCGATAAAGCCAACAACAAACCCCACAAAAGCGAAAATAGCTGTGTACAACCCTACGTACCATCCATTAAGCTGCTCATTGAGCGTCAAATGTTCAACGGCCTTGTCATAATAAATTTTAGAGGTCTCCAAAGCCAAATCCTTCTTAGCAACATTATTTTTCAATTGTTGAAGTTCCTTTTCCATCTTGGTTTGGTAGGCTTCGAATGCCTCTTTCGTTACATTTTGAGCAAAGGTCATTGGTGCCAACAGCAGTAAAAAGGCTACGGTTGCTATTATTGTATTACATTTCATTGATTAAGTTTTACTTGGCTGATTGTATTGCTTTTGGTCAGTTGATGCAGAATGACAGTAATTTGCTCTCCCTGTTCAAATTTTTCCTTGTATTTATTAATCAACTGCAGATTTCCGTAGTACTCTCCATTTACTAAAAGCTCTACCGTTTTGGCTTTTACCCAATAAGCTTTGAGTACTGTTCCAAGCTTCAATTCGCTTACTAGGTTATCAAACAATTTTCTTTCAGGCTTATGGTGCACCATTTTGATCCACCCTTTCATAAGGCCATCCTGTACTGTCAACACCCGTGATGCAGGAAAAACCTGCGTTGGTTCTTTTTTAATCAAGTCGATCAGCAGCTGACGTGTGGTAGTCGTCAAAAGGGGCATAATAGTCTGAAAAAACACGGTTTTTCCCTTGCCAATACGTGCAATGGCATAAGCACCATTTGCATTAAAAATGTCCTGTTTAAGCTGCTCTAACTGCTTTATCATACTTTTTCTGTCATCCTCCCCAAGTTTGGAGGCTTCAACTAGCTCTATTTCTTGTTGGATGACGGTTGCTGACCAGGCATTGAGTAACTCAAATAACTTTGACGGGTTTTTATGCTGTAAAAAAGCATCGTTTTTTACACGAGATTGCTCTGGTAAATAATAGGTCAATATAAATGCAAGCTGTTGCTCCTTTGCAATACATTCTTCCAGCCAATCGAGACTCTCCGATGCCTGCCCCGTCATACTTTGTCGACGAATCTGCTGCACACACACGGCACTATCCGAAACAGTTTCACTGTCTGTACATCTTATCATTTTGAACAGGTCAACTTCAAGCAGCTCGCGTTCTTTACGTTCCCAATACTGTTTGATTTGCCAAAGGCCTTTGCCCTCTTCAATCAATCTTTTTATTTGAGCATCAATTTCTTGTAGCATTTGCTTATTATTCAAAAGTTGATCTGCCAGTACAGCATGTCGGATGAGTCCCTTAAAGGTACTCCCTGGCACATAGACTTGCTTCCCTGTTTTGATGTGTAGATGCAGGATATTATTGCTTGCTGGATTAAGCCCCGGCTGACTGAGCGGAAGCCGACGTTCTTCTAGTCCGATAGGATTAATGGACCAATCCTTCAAAGTTTGATAAAAATCAAAATGCTCTCTTTCGTGGACAATCTTTTCCAGATAATCATCAAACAATCCTTCCTTTTTCAGTAGGGCCATTAGTTCCTCATGCTTTAGAAAATAGATAGCGTCGGCAGTTGTAAGGTATTCGCCAGTAGAGCTTAGCGTCTCGCCGTTCCCTATGTGTATGGGGCTAAGCGTTGTGATCTTAATGTCAAAAGGATAATGTTTATACGTCATAAGGAATCGGAATTAAGAGTGTTTTACCATTTCGGTAAATAATACGATCCTGCTCATCAAGTCCAAGTTCTACAAGTCGCCCGCTTACGTCATTGGATGTAACCAATGCCCCCTCCGCTATCATACTGACAACATTGGCTTTGCCATCGGGGTCATTCGTACCCATACGCCCCCCTCTAAAGACAGTTTGATAAAAACTTACTTGCTGAAACTCTTCCACATTTTGCGGGTTGAGCAGTGCAATATTCATCCAAGCTCGCGGGCTGGTTATGGGAGTAAAATTTAGGCTTGTAAAATCAGGTTTTTCAGGAATTGTTCTGCCAGTATTGTATACTTCTCCCCCTATTCCTGTATAGGCTAATACGTTTAACGCATTTTTAAAAGCAGTCTCTGCCTCTCCTTCTGCCTCATAAGCACAATACCAGCCTACGTTCACTTTACTTTGGTCTCCTATCTGCAAGTCAGTTTGATAGTAGATGGAAGCATTATGGCTATGGGCTCTTTGCGGGCTTTTAGGGCTAAAAACCTTTTGAGCAACTGAAATTTTTTTCACTTCTTCCGGCGAAAGGCCTAAAGCGGTTTTTTCTTCCTGCGTTATTACAAAAGTGTCTTGTAGAATGGAGAATTGATCTTCCTCTAACCAGTGATCTGCTTGAAAACCTTTTTCCACCACACCTAAAGAAACAAACTTGATGCGATTTCTCTTTTTGTGTTGGCCATCCTTCTGTTTGTCGCTGCTAGCTTCCAAAAACAAGGGCTTGGGAACAAAATGAACGTAGGTAGGCTGCTCTGTTTTATCAGTGATATAGTACAACAAAGATGATACTTTGATCTCTTCTCGTTCAAAATAATCAATGAGGGTTTGACCAGCACCGCTAAGCTTGCTGTAGCTATTCACCAAACCAGAAAAGAGCGTATCGGAATGTGCAAAAAAGGAACTATCCGATAAAGCCAAATCGTGATCTAGTTTCATCATGCCAAAATGAAAACGGCTATGAGGCTGCAAAGGAATTCGGGCAATTTTCATTAATTGGTGGTATTAGATTTGAATTGATAACTTACTGTTTCTGACAAATCCAAGCTTCCGTTATCATTGAATTTTATCTTCTTAACCTCCAAGTTTTGGATGTCTACACTGCCAGAACCTCTGGTACCACCGCCACCAAGGTAGTCTTTCTTTAAGAGTTGAAATCCCAGGTCAATGGTTTGTAATAACTCGTTCTGACTGTCATTTTGTCCATTTGCAGCATAGATGTCCAGAATTAGATCAACTCCAAATATCGCACCCTTTACGACTCGCTCCAGATGACGGGGGTTCGCACTGCCTGTAAGCCTGTCAATCGTATTCTCAGCTTTATCTTCCAATTCAAAGATGGCCGTATCCTTGAGATAAGTATCCCGAACAATCAAGCGTGAGGGAACTTTTGCTGAATTCTTTTTCCCAGAGTTACCTGTACCGAATAAATCTAGCACAGCCCCACGATCATCTTTCAATTCTGAATACCCAAAGTGTCTGGCGAGGAGGCTTCTCAATTTCCCTTTTAGAGAGCTCCCGGGAATATATGGAACCTTTTGAGTTCCTTGTTTTACTTTGATTACCTCTTTATCAATCCCACCTATATCTAAGTCTGCTTCTGACCCACCTATATGTAGGCCCGACTCCAAAACAAGGTCTCCTGTGATGTGTAATTTATATAATAATTTAGCCATGATATTGAGATTTAGCCATGAAGTTTGTGAAATGCTACAATGGTATTCATTGCCTCTTTGAATCCCTGATACTGTCCGTCTTCAACGGCGCTTGCCATCGCACGTATGAATGAAATGAGGTTCTTTGCTTCTCCGTCTTTCTGAGGGCGGCCTTCTATATAAGCTAATCTAGGGAGCATCATATAAAGCTTACTCAAACTAGTTTCATACTCTTCTTTTTTTACCAACAGAAGAATATTCCTTAACTGAGTATAGGTAATTTTTGAAGCATAATGTTTCATCATGTTATCAAAACTACCAATGATCTCCTTAACCAACTTAGGATCTGAATCCTCATTTAGATTGAGAATGTCTTCGAATGTGCGTTCTCCGAAATACTTTTCCAAGAGCGCATGATTTTGCTTAATCTCTGCCATAAATGTATGTTATTTATTTCTTGCGTCAAATTCTGCCAAGCGGGCAGCTACTGGAAAAACCAACCGAAGGGTTTGCCCCTTCAACTTATTTTGTTCATTAAGGGATTGTTCGAGGTAGTTTCTATGTCTCTTCAATAGCGCTTTACCATTATTTCCAATATCTCTAAAGTAGTAGCCCATCTTCCAAAGATCAGATAAAGTGATTCCTTTTTGATCACTTATCTTAGCCGCCGTTTGGCGAGCTTTTGCTAATAATCCACTGCTTATTAAGCTGCGAGCATGTGTAGCAAAATCTCTTCTGGTCTTTAAGACCTCCTTATTGAATATTTCCCAATCTAGCACTTCTCCTAACAAATGGAGATTTCCTTTCTGTCCTTCGTAGGTGTATTTTGCTGCTTTCAGTGCGTCTTCGGCCAATTCGGCAAATCGAACAACCGGAAAATTCGGTTTCACAATGACTAAGGCCGCAGAGATACTAAGTCTTCTTTCTCCAAATTGGTCCAAAAAAGCTGTGCGAATATCCCCCGCTAAGTCGAGTAAGGTGTTCCATTTACCCACAAACATGGTATCATCTCCACCTGCTGTTACGGGATATATTTTATTTTCATACTTCGGCAATGATCTGCCTACTTTGTTTTTGTAAGTCCCCTTTTTGATAATTTCTCGCAGTTTATCGTTAAAGAAAACCTGCAACTCCTGATCAAATATGCGATGTTCTATATCATCAGTTACAGCTTCTATAGCAACGCCGAGATTGTCAACATCCATTGCAAGAATGCCCAGTTTTTCTACTCCTGCATCACCACCATACAGTACAGTTTTTTTACTCCTCCAATCGTACCAGTCCGACTTGGCCAGTTGTTCAAAAAGTATGGTCTGAGTATCCTTTACAGGAAATACACTTTCCAGAAATCTACTCAAAGGCACTCCTTCCTTACCGAAGGTAATATGATAACCTGCCAGCGAAATCATTTCCTTATTAATATCCAAATGAGAAGTTGCTTTTCCACTTTGGGAAGCTTCTATCTTGAAATGCGTCTTTTCTTTATCTTTTAATTGATCTGTAATTTTCTCCCACTTGGAATTGGCAAGCACATTTTGAAAGTTTCCTCTAGGAAAAGGCTCAAAAAAATTATGATCACCGAGGAGTAGATTATACTTACGCTCCCGGGCTTGAGCATTGAGTGCCTTTAGTGCGCTCTGATAGCCTCCTTTTTTTTCTTTTTCTAAGGGAGTACTTACCAGAATAAAATTTAAGCCCGTAAACTGTAGGGCATAGTTGAGCCGCTTTTGAATGTCATCAATTACAGCCGAAGGGTCAAGTGGTAGTTGGAGAATAAAATTGCCGCCAGAAGTAGAAATTTTAGCTTTTTCTATCTCATCCGTCGCTGCAACTTTAGCACCATCAAATACCATCTGTATCCCTAACTCCAAGAGTATCTTCAAAAAGAAGGAGCGGCCTTTTAGCGACCTTGCTGCACCAGTAGATTTAACATTGAAAATAAAGGATTGAATTCCAGAGAGATCCCCTTTTACCAAAAAAGATGTGTCCAGGCCAACTGAGTGTTTAGGTTTCAAGATGTGTGGTTTTAGAACTATATAATAGAATTATCTATTAACTTATTGTACGAATATGGGAAATAAATTTGATTATTCTTATACCAATATTTCGATAATTTGATTCTATCAAACCACACTTCTCATTCGTAAGTGGTCAGATAAAACCCCAAATCTCTTTAATCCATCGAGGGAATGCTCCACTTTAATTCTACTGATCTCTGTGTTTTTCGATTTTTCCTCTTGTATTAATTTTTGTTTGCGTTTTCTTTTCTGTGGAATGAATATTTTTTCGTAACTATTTAGAGCGATTTGCAATAATGGAAATAATATCTGAATACTTGTATTGATGGATTACCAACAATTAAGTTGCTCTTGTCCAAATTGTGGGCAGCTTAATATAGGCCAATTTCCAGATTAGGTCGAGGCACCAATACAGTATGGTAGCCCAACTCCAAGGTATTTCCTCCTCTTGGCGCAAGCGAGGCTATTCAGTTTTCACTGAGCTAAAAGCAATTTCAGAGGGAAACATTATTGAGTTTGCTGATTTGATGACCTAAAAAGGTACGTTATTTCAAATATTCTTTTCAATCCTTTTTTCCTCAGAGGTTTTATCGAGATAAATAAATGATGCTAAGATATTTGTCACCATCCTTTGCCTGTTTTTATACATCCTATTCCAAATATTCAATAATAGCATTCCCCCAGTTAAACTACTAAAGATAATCAAAAAAACTCCTTTTAAAGGAGAAATAGACCACTGATATAGTCCGTAAGTTATTTCATTTATAGTCCACAGGAGGGTTGGAAACATCATATATGTCCTCATTATTCGTAAGCTTTCTTGACGATACGAGAAGGCAAATGAGTTTGGCAATAATTCTTTCACCATAATATTACAGAATAAATAATACTCTTCGTCCCAGTCTTCAATACTGTCCAAACCTAATTTTGAACTTAGTGTTTGTTTTAATTTGTCTTTTGATTTCTTTTAAGGGATTGAACTCCCAGGCTTGTCTCTCTTTTTTAACCAATAAATAAGCTTGACAATTGGATGGGAAACACCCGATATCTTGAAAAGAAAATTTGCCAAAGAAATCTTTAGAATTCATGTTTAGGTTTACGTTTTATTGTCAGCCAATTATTTTTCATTTTAAAGAGCTGGAAAATTTATAGACTTTGTTAAGCTAACCACAACATTCGGTTTCCAGAACCAACCCCATTTTGTCAAAAACATTTTTTTTACAGTGAGTTAGTTTAAATAAATCATCTGTGAAATCAATACTTGCTTTCTCCATTCTTATACAATTAAATTTCAAATCCAAGACCGGAGTATTTTTCAATTCATTTCCTCCTGATTATCAGGGAGTTTACCAAAACCTAAGTGATCCCGACAAAAGCCCCACCACACACTGACAATCAACATCTTACCCTCCCAAAAAGTACGAATGAAAATTTGAGTACAAAGTTTTATTATAAATTTGTGTCAATTCTTGTAAAAGCATCCTATCTTTCACAGCGATCTCTTTTTCTTTAAGAGCTTCATGTTTGGAGGTCGGCTTTGCATCGCCGTTCACCGGAGGTCGAAGCCTCCTGGCGAAGAACCTCGGCAAGCCTTACGCTTGCGCTCGAAGCTTTCTCCGGCGGCCGTAGCCTTTGGCGAAGGACTCAGCGTAGACGCATGGCGGCCGATGGGAGGCGAAAAGCGTCAATTTTTTGATAACTGGGTTGGCTTGATGCCAAAGCATCAAAAAGCATTTGAAGTATTAGCGTTCGCTTTTGCCAGTGGCAAAAAGAGCAAAATAAAAGGTACGGACGAAAAAAGTAACAGCCTGTCCCGCCGAAGGGAAACCGCTAGGTCGG
>BQJU01000032.1 GCA_021604865.1 Saprospiraceae bacterium
TAATACCCGTCTGGTTTTCTCTGATCTGAATGGTGATGGAGGTATTCGGGTTTCGGTCAATCCTGAAGTGAATGAAATCATTCAGGAGCATCATTATTATCCATTTGGGATGGAGTTTGAAGGGCCTTGGACAGTGCATCCTCAAAAGGAACTGGCTTACCAGTATAATGGAAAAGAGTTGAATGAGGACTTGGAGTTGGATTGGTTGGATTATGGCGCAAGGTGGTATGATCCGGCGATTGGGAGGTGGAATGCGGTGGATCCCTTGGCAGAGAATAGGAATTGGTTAAATCCATACAACTATGTACAGAACAATCCTTTATTAAGAATAGACCCTCTTGGGTTGACAGACTATACAATTAACAGTGAAGGGAGGATAAGCCAAGTAGAAGGCACTGAAACGGATGAAGGACCTGACCGCCTAGTTAAGGGAAATGCCCGTTACAACAAGAAAACTGGAGAATTAAAAAGTAGAAGTTTCATAGAAATTGATAAGGGATCCTTTGACAATCTAGATGCGAATGATAGTAGACAAGTTTTTTCGACCGAGTCAGGAGAGAACGCCGAAAAGATTTTCGACTTTATTACGGAGGGCTCTGATATTGAGTTTGACAAGATTAAGATTGAGACAGGAAAAGGTAATAAAGAGACACACTTTTATACAAGTTACGATACAAAGAGAACTGAAGGAGGGACTGACTATGTACTTAATCTTCAGGATAATGATTCCGATATAAAGTTAGTTGATATAACTCATAATCATGGAGATCCAGACATTCAAATAGGTAGAGTAGGCACATCAAACCCGTCAGGATCCGACAAACAAAAAGCTGCTTTACTAACTCAAGTGCGATTTGCTCATCAAAAAATTTTACCCACATTTCATATTCGACGCAATGGAAAAAATCATCCCTACAAGCAACTTGCCCCGAACCAACATTAACCCCCGTCTAGTATTGGTTCTTCTGGTCTACTTTCTAATCAATGCATGTGGAACTAGGGGAAAATATAGTGAGCAAAGAGAGCCTATATTATACGACTCTTTACAAGTCGCGTTATACGATTTTAACTCGGCAGATTTTGATGCCATGTACAGGGTTTTAGTTGATACATGTAGTGTACGATATAGCTGCCAAAATATTGACTTTATTCGGTTAGGAATTAGCCCTAGAAAGGATTCTATAGAATTTTGGTTCTCGAATGGAGGAAATCCATTTGGTTATAAATTTTCTAAAGAATTGGCAGTCTTTATTGTAAATAATACTGTAGTGTGGGTCGATAAACAAGTAATAGATACACTTACTTTTTTCTCCACTGCCGTATTTCAGAATAAGATAATTCTGAATACTGAACTTAAGCATCCTTATAATGAATGCTTGTACATTCAGGAGGGGGAAGATTTTAATAAAATATTGATTCACATGTCCTTTCTGAAACGAGAGGCATATCCACCTGAATTTAAAGGTTTTATGGAGCTTATAGAATGATAGAGATTTTCTAAACCGCAACGAAAAGTCCTCAAATCTCCAGATTAGCGTAGCACAAAGCCAGCTGTCCAAGTCCCGGACAGGTGGCTTTGATTTTATCAAGCATAAGCCTGCCGAGTCTTAGCATCGCGAATATAAGTATCAATCAAGTCGTAGAGAATTTTTCTTTTAACAGAATTCACCTTCAACTAAAAAAGATTAGTTTAGCAAATGTATCCGGGGAAAAGGTGCAGGAGAAAAGTGTTACCTGTATAATGGCAAGGAATTGAATGATGACTTGGAGTTGGAGTGGCTGGATTATGGGGCCAGGTGGTATGATCCGGCTATTGGGAGGTTTACTGGGGTGGACCCGATTAGTGAGCAGTTTCCGCACGTGAGTACTTATAATTATGCTGAAAATGAGCCGATTGCTAATATTGATTTATGGGGGCTACAGAAGTATTATACAGCAGACGGTTATTTTCTGACAAGTCATGGTTCTTCCGAAGAGAAAAGGGTTCTGGATCAGAGTGTAAAAATAGATTCAAATGATGACTCAAATTATGATTTTGATAATTTCTATGAAAATAGCTCTGAATTACTAACAAGAAGTCAAGTAGATGGGAAAATGCAGGATTTCATCGATAAGCACCAAAATGCTGATACGGAGTCCGCTCAAGGTTTTTTTTCTAGACACTTTGAAGATGAAAATGGCGAAATATTTAAGGGATATTTGGCAGGTCCAATATCATCTGGTACGAAAGAGGGTGTAGACATGGATCGTGATGAATCTACGATTGGGTGGAGAGCAGAAATTAGTATTCATAATCATCCTCTTTCTACACGTCATCGCTTTAGTAAGGCTCAATATGATGATTATGGAGGTCGACTTAAGGGAGATTATTATGAGGGGGTTACTGGACAATTGGATATGTTTCTTACCACAAAAGGTAATACTTCTATATTACATTTTGATCATAAGAAATTTTATAATTTACTGAAAGAGGATTATAGGAACGATGGAAATAAATTTCGGGGTGATAAAGTATCGTTCCGAGATATGAATAAATTTGGTAAAAGGGCGACATGTACCTACCCCGATTTACGTGGAACCAATTAAAAACGAGTTCAATAGGTGTATTACTTAGAATCCAAAACTTATTCAACTTAAGTCATTATAAATTCATATTGTTTTAGAATTGAACTTTAAAGTCATGCTAAAATATAAACATTTAATTATAGCCTTGTTGTTAGTGTCACTGTGTTACTGTGAAAAGTCTGACAGACTAGCTCAGTTCTTTACTACTTTAGAAAGTAAAATTAGTGAGAAAGAACTGAATGATTTTAGGATGACTCGTGCTGACTCTGTACCTGATATGTTTGAAAATTTTTCCGTCGAATATCAAGAAGCTTTCAATGAAGAATTCCCTATCGAGGATGATATCAGTGATTTTAAAGAATCTTTAGAGGGCAATAATTTTAGGGATGAAATGCTTTTTATGATATACAAGTTTCATGACTGGCTTAATGGGCAAGAACATTCAATTGAAGAATATGAAGAAATTATTAGAAACTATCATCAATTAAAACTTGATCGTGAACAGAAAGAAGAAGAAAAACAAAAGAGAGAGTTGCTAAAGGTCATTCTCAAGAATGAAGAAAGATGGAGAATAGGAGATACTTTAGGTTTAGTTTTTTCCCTAGAAAAACGGTATTATGGCAAAGCAGCTACAGAAAGAATTTTTCCTTATAATATGGAAATTTATGAGTTTGAGGATAAATTTAGAATGCAAGGAGTATTGCTCGAAAAGCAGTTAGATTCTTTCGACTTAAAATTCGTACTAAAAGTTACTGAAGTAAGTGCTGATAGTATTTATGTATGGACCTCAAAAAACCGTATTATAGTAGGTGATATATTTGAGCTACCTCTTCAAAAGTATGCTAGACCAATTGAGTAGGATACCGCAATTCGGCGTTGGTAACGCCGAAGTGGGACTTTCGCTCCCGAGTTGTGGTGTAGTGGTCCCTCAATTTAAATCTTTATATTTTTGTAGGGTCCCCGCCTGGTTTTCTCCGATCTGAATGGCGATGGAGGTATTCGAGTAGGTGTTGAGGCTGGAACGAAAATATCCGAAGGAGCTTCGTATTTGTGGGGAAAGTTTAATGAGTTAGGAAATTATATTGAAGAAAGTATTATGCGTGAGGAAGGTACTCCCGCAGCAGAAGATTTTCATGATTCAGAGGATACGGTTCCAGGGGGTAATGAGCAATTTACCGGCGATAATTCTTTGAATGCCGCGGGAACAAATGAAACTCCCAATTCTGAAAATGGAACTACAGAAATTGTTGAGGGAAATATTCTTGCGCCTGGCGGTAGCATGGGAAGTAAAGCTTCTGGGAAAGTATATAGTGGAGGTACTCAATTCTCGAAAAGTACAGATAGTGCTAGTAAAGCAGTCAATAATGCTAGAAAAGCTTACAAGGAATATCAAAAGGAAAATGGAGAAACCAGAAAAGTAGATACAACTCGAAGGATTCCGTTTGCGGGAGATACCATTTTTTGGGTAAGGCCAATTGAGAATCAGGATTAATTCCATTTTGAAGAAGGTTTAGTGAATTTTCAAACAAAAACACTTTTATTTTGAATAACAAACTTCTGGTTATTTTCTTTCTTTTCTTAATGAACTGTCAGCAAGATGATTGTGCAATAATTGAAACGTATAAAGATGGTAGTATTAAGATTATGACTTGTATAATTGATGAAAAATCTGAGAATTACAGTTATAAGAATTACTATAAAACCGGAGTTCTAAAGGCTAAGTTCCGTCTAAAGCATGGAAAACCTGATGGAGAAAAATTAACCTATTTCCCCTCGGGAATTATCGAATCAAAATATACTTATAAAAATGGACTTCGCCACGGTGCATGTTTTGAATATACAAAAGATGGGAAAGTCAGTTCTCTGAACTATTGTATAAATGACAAAACTATCTACGGGAAGTTCTATAAATATTCAACATCTGGTGAAAGTAGGATAGAGAACATTTTTGATCCGATTATTAAGTTACAAAAGGATACTCTAGCCCATTGGGAAAATAAGGTAAATTTTACAGTTCAATTGCCAATTCCTGATAGCCTTATTGATCAGGATTATTCTTGGTTTAAATACGATATCAAGCCATTATCTTTAAAAGATAGTATTGTGCTTAATGCGAATCACAAGGCAAAGGTATTTTATGATCGGACTTTGGAAGGAACTATAGAGTTACAAGAACCCGTTTCACAGGTATTTTATGGTTATCTTTATGATGAAGACAAGAGAGCTGTTTTTAGTCCTTTTGAGAAATTAATTACCGTTTTACCTGATAGCATGGGTGTCGGCAATTAAACTTATAGAAGTATTAGTTCCAAAGCCACTTGTCTAAATCCCATGCAGGTGGCTTTTTTATTAGAACATCATTCAAGTTCACCTACTTAGGGCGTCCTCGCTGGCCCCGAGTGTTCCACCCAATGTTAAATACCCCCCCCCAGTATTGGAACCAAATCTAAATGGGAATTATTTTTATTTGCCGTCCGACAAATTGGCCACTTGTCACCAATCATGCATTGTTTATGTGTAAAAATTCAGATAGGTTGTAGGTGCTGTGTGTTTTTTAAGGGAACCTGTACCAAAAAAAAACAACTAACAAATGAAGTCTAAACTACTGCTCTTTCTCCTTCTCTCCGGACCGTTATTGTCCGCTCAAACATTTATTGAATCGCCTTCAAACCAGCCATTTGAGGGAGTAGAATTTGCTTCTATTGCCTTTGCGGATGTGGACGGAGATAATGATCAAGACGTGCTGGTTACAGGTAGAAATGCTTCCTATATTCCGATTGCAAAACTATACACCAACGATGGTTCAGGGATCTATACTGAAGTAACGGGCACGCCGTTTGAAGGAGTGCACGATAGTTCAATCGCTTTCGCAGATGTCGATGGAGATGGCGACCTGGATGTGCTCATTACCGGGCAAAATATTTCCGGAATTCGGAAGGCAAAGTTATATACCAACAATGGTTCGGGGGCGTACACCGAAGAGATGGGGACTCCTTTTGTGGGTGTTTACAGTAGTTCAATTGCTTTTGCTGATGTGGATGGGGATGACGATCTTGACGTCCTGATTACAGGACAAGATAACTCAATGGTGCCAATTTCAAAATTGTATACCAATGATGGTTCGGGGGAATACACTGAAGTGTCAGACACCCCTTTTGTAGGAATTTTCGGAGGCTCGATTGGCTTTGCCGACATAGACGGAGATGGCGATCTAGATGTCCTCCTCACCGGGAGAAAAGCGGAGACCTACACGCCCACGGCAAAACTGTACACCAACGACGGTGCGGGAGCGTATACTGAAGTGCCGGAGTCTGCTTTTCATGAAGTAGAATTTGGCGCTATCGCCTTTGCCGATATAGATGGAGATAATGACACTGATGTGTTCCTCACGGGGCAAAACGTTGACCACAACTATACTGCAAAATTGTATGCCAACGATGGTGAAGGGACTTTTGCTGAAGTGCCGGGAACTCCTTTTGAGGGTGTTTATAGTAGTTCAATTGCTTTTGCTGATGTGGATGGGGACGAGGCCCCTGATCTGCTCATTACCGGCAGGAAAGGCCTGGTGGACAATATTGCAGCACTTTATACCAACAATGGCTCCGGGGTTTTCACATTGGCAGTGAATACTCCCTTTGAAGGTGTTGATGATGGTTCTGTTGCTTTCGCGGATGTAGACGGAGACCTTGATCTTGATCTACTGTTGGCAGGACTCAATAACCAAACCACACGAATTACAAAACTATACATAAACGAGGGATTGCTGGATGCTACGGAAGAGGTATTGTTGGAGAAACGTTTTGATATAATGGCCTATCCCAATCCTGTAGGAACTAATGAAATCAACATCTGCTACCCTTCAAAGGGAAATGGCTGGGTAGACATAAAAATATTTGACTTATTGGGCCGACAATTAATACATCAGCGGAAACAGGTATTCATTGGAACACAGACTTTTTCCATAGATATTTCCTCCTTAGCGAAAGGCGGTTACCTCCTTCAATTGGATGATGGTGAAAGAAAGGCTATTCAAAAGTTATTGGTGCAGGACAAATAATACAGTCATTCACAAGCAATATTTGTCGATAGGGATAAAACCGCTATGCCCACAAAGTGGGTGTTGACGATAACATTGACTTTATCCATACCTGCGAACGGCTCTTTTTCGCCCACCTATCATACGAGCGGAAAGTGATCGGAGATCTATCTTCTGCACAATCAAAATTGAGATCAAATGTAGTGCTTCTACCCACTTTTTATTCTAAATTTCAGGCAATCTTCAAAGTTTTGTATATTAACAGTATTAATAATGAGGGACTAAAATGAAGTTGCTAGGAAAAATGCGATGGTTGCTGTTTTCGGCTATTGGACTCTTGCTTCTGGGAGGGACCAGCTTTGCCCAAAATATAGCAGTATTTGAAAAGGTTAATTCCGGTCAGGGTATCCACCAAAGCATTATATATGGACTTGCTCAGGACACTCTTGGCAATATCTGGGCCTGTACTGAAGAGGGCATCATCCGTTATAATTCCCAGGAGGCTTTCCTGTACAATAAGTATCGTGGCCTCCCTGAGAATTTCGGCAACCGGATCAATACGATTTACATTGATGCTCAGCATAAAATATGGATTGGCGCCGAGGGAGGTATAGCCCTATATAATGCACAAAAAGATACGTTTGACTGGTTAAAACCTACTGACGGCCTCACCCCAAATCTAGTTAAAGAAATTACAGCTGATGCCGAGGGCAATATTTGGATAGGTTGTTTTAATGGCGTTTGGAAATATAGGCCGGGGACCGAGCATCCAAGTGATCAATTTCAACAAGTCAGTAATATTCCTGGTACAGAAAGTTTGTATTTTGAAGGCACAAACTTGTTGGTTGGGTCTTCCAAAGGTCTCTATAGTATTGATATCAACCATTTACCAGTTGAAACGATTACTACTCTATCCACAAAGGATCTCAAAACCACAGCAATTGTCACATGTATTCAAAAATATGGCCAACACTTCCTTCTTGGTACTAAAAGCAACGGTTTGTTCCTGGCGGATAGCACTTTTCTTTCTTTACAACATATAAAACTTCCCATTTTTGAAACCCAATACTTCCCTATCACTAAAATCCTTTCCAATGCTGAGGGAAATATATACCTGGCTACAGACGGTGTCGGGCTGATTTACCTAAACTCAAAATATGAATTTCTGACCGCATATACCAACGATGTAAACAACCCCAATTCTATTTCTAGCAATGGTATTTATGATCTGCTTCTCGATCAAGAATCCATTTTATGGGTAGCTACTTATGGCGGGGGTATTAATTTCTTAAATCCTGCCAAAAATAATTTTCAAAATATTGTTCATCAAATCAATACATCCAATAGTATTGCCCACAACTTCACCCGTTCCATTCTTGAAGATACAAAGGGAAATATTTGGTTTGGGACCAAACAAGGCATTAGTATCTGGCTAAAGGAGAGTGGCAACTGGAGACATCTTTCCAACTTCACCAGCAAAGGTAAACCCACTTCTTCCGTGATTATTATGGCGCTGGAAGAAGATGGCGAATATATCTGGGCGGGCACCTATGGCAATGGTGCTTTTCGAATTAATAAGGCTGATTATTCTTATGCACACTATGGCAGCAATGAACAGCCAAACCGAAAACTAAAACTGGACAAGGTTTATACCATTCTCAAAGATATTGAAGGGAATATCTGGTTTGGAGGAATCGACGAAAAACTGCAACAGATTTCACCCAGCGGTGCAATTCAAAGTCTCCCATACCTGAATTTAAAAGACATTATTGCGTCCCGGGATGGTTCTATCTTAATTGCAGGCAGAAATGGCGTACAACGTATATCAAAAAACAAAGTTACCGATATTAAAAAGTTGCGCCCCGGGACAGAAGGTCGCGAATTTACAACGATCAATTGCCTCCATGAAGATGTCGAAGGCAACCTGATTATTGGCACAAATGGTGCCGGATTAATCTTTTATAATCTGCAAACTGAAAAGGCAACTGGACTGGATGTAAATGATGGCTTGCCGTCGGATATTGTACAGGGAATATTGCCAATGGATAAAGAGAATATATGGGTAAGTACAACCCGGGGACTTGCCCGAATCAATATGATGCCAGGGGATACTACCGTCAAGGTTTTTGATAAATCCGATGGCCTGGCAAGTATGGAATTCAACTATGGAAGTTATACCCGACTTTCTGACGGCCGTCTCCTGTTTGGAGGGGTAGATGGGTTGACCATGTTCGACCCTAAGGAAATCAGCTATCAGATGATCACCCCAAAAATTGTGTTTGAAGAATTTCGTTTGTTTAATAAAACTGTGGAACCAGGTGCTTCTTCCCTTTCTGAACACATCAATGTGGTCAAGAACATCAAATTAAAAGCTTCAGAAAATGCCTTTACCCTCAAATTTCTAGGCATACTGCATAGCACGCCTTCTAAAATAAAATACAGCTGGCAGTTGGAAGGCTTTAATGATGAATGGAGTGAAGCAAATTCCGAAAACCAAACCAATTTCACCAACTTGCCTCCCGGAGCGTACACCTTTCGGGTAAAAGCAGCCAACCGTGATGGGCACTGGGGCCCCGAACGGCAACTCTCCATTAACATTTTGCCGCCCTGGTGGGCCACCACTACTGCTTACTTTATCTATTTATTATTGGGTATATTGGTTCTAGTTGGTTTGGTCTACATTACCGGTTTATACATTAACAAGCGTAATGCCGAACAGCAAATCGCCTTTTTTAGCAACATTACTCATGAGTTGAAGACACCACTGACCATTCTACTCTCGTCATTGGAAAAACTCCCTAATGATCAAAATACCCAGCCCGATACAGAACAAAAAGTCAAAGGCACCATTAAAAGGCTCAATTCCTTGTTTGACCAGTTGCTTAACTTCCATAAAGTCACGGTTGGAGGTCGACATAATGGAGCAATTAGCAAGATAAACCTCCCTGGACATATCGAAAAATTGGTAAATAGTTTTATGCCTTTATTAGAGGACCGCAGTATTTCCATTGAGATCATAGGCCGTTACGAGAAACAGGTCTTTTATTACACTCAGGAAGTATTTGATAAAATCCTTTTCAACCTGGTTTCTAATGCCATTAAGTACTCTAAACAAAATGGAAAAATCACGATTAAACTATCTTCTGTCCAGGGAGGTAATTTGAGACTGTCTTTTTCAGATGATGGTATTGGAATACCTAAAGACCAGCAAAAGTTTATTCTTAAACGCTACTACAGAGGTAGAAACGCCATCAACAGCCAAATGCCGGGAACTGGTCTTGGACTCATGATGGTCAAGAATTTGGTTGAGCAAGACCGCGGAAGTATCTCTTTTTCAAGTATTGAAAATGTAGGCACCACCTTCACCGTCCTGTTGAAGACCCAAGAATCCAGATACCACAAATCTGCAATGTTGCCCCAAAACAAACCCGTTCCCAAAGATCTGTACGAAAATACTCAGATTGAGGAATTTAGTGACGCCAAAATATTGCTGGTAGAGGATAACGATGAACTTAGACAAGTTTTATTGGATAAAATTGGGGTCTATTTTCAGGTTTTTGAAGCACGCAACGGTAAAGAAGGCCTGGAGATGGTAAAACAGGTTTTCCCTGACCTGATTCTTACGGACCTAATCATGCCCGAAATGGATGGCATGACCATGTGCCAGGAGTTGCAAAAAGATATCAACCTCAATCATATCCCAATTTTCATGCTTACGGTGCTTAATAATTCTGTCCAAAAGATGGAAAGCATAGAAAACGGGATTACAGAGTACATGGAAAAACCGATTGACTTTAATCTGTTGTTGGCCAAAATGACCAATACCCTAGCCTGGCAGGAAAAGTTAAGGAAAAAATACCTTCACCAGGTAGAAATTGAAAACGCAGAAAAATACCGCAATAAGCGGGATGCAGATTTTATCAATGGGCTTGAAAAATTTGTGCTCAGCCAATTAAGCAATGAATCGTTTTCAATCCACGATCTGTGTAAACAGGTGGGGATGAGCAGAACGGCCCTTTATATGAAACTCAAAAATCTAGTTGATCTTTCTCCTCAGGATTTTATTATTCATGCGCGATTGCGTTACGCCAGGAAACTGCTAATAGAACAAGATAGTCCTATTAAAGAAGTTGCCTACAAATCTGGCTTTTCCAACCCTAAATATTTCAGTACCTCTTTCAAAAAAATATTCGGCATTTCTCCCAGTGATTTTTTGAAGAATCTGGAGGCTAAAAACGAATAATCCTAGGTAAAACCCCATTAAACCAGGCATAAATCAGGCATTTTGACGATTTATGAACCTTTTATGATGTATATCAGACTCCCGTGCAAACAAGTATATCTAGTTTAGCAGCATCATAAAACGATACAATTATGAGTCTGAAACATTACCTCTTCTCCATTACTTTCCTGGCCCTCTTCTTATCTGCCAGTGCACAAAAAACCATCAGTGGGACCCTCATTGATGGGCAAAAAAATCCGTTGATCGGAGCTACCATATTAATTAAGGATGCTGACCGGGGAACAATTTCTGACATTGACGGAACCTATTCCCTTACTACTGAGCCAGGAGACTCTATTTTGGTTTTTCGGTACATAGGATACCAAAGTAAAGAAGTATTCATAGGCAACCAGTCTACCATCAACGTCACACTGGAAGAAAACTCCAAGGTTTTGGATGAGGTAGTTGTAATTGGCTACGGGTCGGTACAAAAGAGCGACATTACCGGTGCTATAGAAAGCCTCAACCCGATCAGTGAAGAAGTATCCCAATACAATGATTTTCAAGGGTACCTAAAAGGTCGGGCCAAGGGGGTATATGTACAGTCTAACAGCTCCGAACCCGGTGGACCAAATTCTATCCGGATCAGAGGCGCCAACAGCCTGCGGGGCGATAACGAGCCACTATATGTAATTGATGGAATCATTGTCAATTCTACTACTGAGGATGCAAGTGACCCGCTATCTGGAGGCAATTCCTACCTCTCTCCACAAAATGGCCTCACGGGCATAAGCCCTCAAGACATTGAAAGCATAGAGGTATTAAAAGATGCTTCGGCTACCGCAATCTATGGCTCCAGGGGAGCAAATGGTGTCATACTCATCACTACTAAAAAAGGAATTGAAGGAAAGCCTACTTTCCAGTATAACCTAGTCACCCGTGTTGGAGAACCCACCCGGCTGTATGATATGCTGGATGCTCAGGAATATGTACAGTATCAAAATGACGACCGGGAGTTACGGGGCTTTACTCCAGATTTTTATACTTATGCAGATGGGTCCATTGCTGAATTTAATACTAGTGAAGAATTTATGTTGGCCAATGCTGATTCACTACCTCGGCTCACACCTATCAACTGGTACGATGATATTTTTTCTTCTTCTTTAAGTCAAAACCACCGCCTGACCGTTCGTGGTGGAACAAAAGAATCCAAATATTACATTGCAGGAGGTTATATGTCAAATAAAGGAGTAGTACCCAATGCACAGGCAACTGTTGGTGACCTGCTTATCAATTACTCCCAGCAATTGGGCAAGCGACTGGAATTAAGTACCCGCATTTCCGCATCTTATACAAAAAACGAAGCCAGTAAAGGCACTGAAAACCTTGGTGGTGCAAACAACAGCATTGTTCGTCAGATCGTATTAGGCGCACCCCTCCTTGGTTATATAGAAAATAATGTTGATACCGATATAGATCAGGCAATTGATGGGCCCAGAGCATGGATTCAGGATTATGATGATGATTCCGATGAGTTGCGGACATTGGCCTCTATCAAGCTTGACTACAAGATTTCGGAGGTATTCACTTACAGGGTACAGATTGGCGCAGATTATCGCAATAAGCAGCGTCAGGTATGGTATGGTACCAGCCTTTTCCGGGGCAAACAATCGAATGGAGAAGCCGGCATCAGCACACTTGATCGCTTCCGCTACAATATTGACAACACCATCATGTTTAAGAAGCGCTTTCGTAGAGGTCACCGGTTAGATGGCACTGCAGGGGTTGTTTATGACGCTACCAATTTGGAGCAGACCTCGTTTTCTGCTTCTGATTTTTCAAACAAGGACTTGCGTTACGAAGGTATTTCATTTGGACAGGTATTCCAGCCTTTAGTCTACGATACTCGTAAGGAATCGTTATTGTCCTTCCTGGGTAGAGTCAATTATTCGTATAAAAACCGCTACCTGCTTACTGCTTCTTTCCGCACAGATGGAACGAGCAAGTTTACGGAAAATAACAAATTTTCCTTTTTCCCTTCACTTGCAGTTGCCTGGCGAATAATCAACGAAAAATTTATGGCCAATCAGAATACCTTTAGCGAGGCTAAGCTGCGCCTTGGTTGGGGGCTTACCGGTAGTCAGGCAATCCGCCCTTATCAGACACTCACCCGTTTTGGGCCAACCGAAAACCTGCTTTCAGACGCAAATGGCAATGGCATCACTTCCATTGTTCCTACAAATCTCGCCAATCCCGGACTGATTTGGGAAACAACCAATCAGTTTAATGCAGGATTTGATTGGGGGATTATGAATGACCGTTTTACCGGAAATATCGATGTTTATTACAAAAGAACTTATGATCTGCTTCAGGAGTTGAATATTGGTCCCTCTGCCGGTTTCACTACCTTTACGGTCAACCAGGGAGACCTGATCAATAAAGGAATTGAATTTGGCTTAACGGCCAATATAGTGCGTAGTAAAAAGCTAAAGTGGGAAATTAGTGGAAACCTCTCATTTAACCGCAACGAAATTACCAGCCTCGGGTTACCACCTACACAATTTGGTGTAAATACTTACAGTGCATTTCTGGGTTCAAATATCTCCGGGGGCACCTATTTCAAAGTGCCGGCTAATATTTTCATTGAAGGCCAGCCTGCAGCCTTGTTTTGGGGTTTCGAAACCAATGGAATTGTCTCTAATCCAGAAGAGCAGGGTAAAGCTCCTTCTGTACAGGGAGTAGAAACACAATTGGGTGATGTCCTTTATATTGATCAAAACGGTGATGGCAATATTACTGACCAGGACCTTGTGATCATAGGAGATCCTAATCCTGATTTTTTCTACGGATTTGGGACGACACTCTCTTACGGGGGATTCACCCTCAATGCTTTTTTCAATGGGGTCTATGGCAATGATGTTGCTAATGGCAACCTTGCCCGCGAAGCCTACCTCGATGGCAGTTCAAATAATGTAAGAAGAGAAGCATATCAGAATGCCTGGAGTGAAACTAATCCCAATGGAACTTATCCTCGGATTGGTTATAACAACGCTGGCGACTTTACCGATCGCATGGTGGAAGATGCCAGTTTCCTTCGGCTTTCCTATGTCAGCCTTGGCTATGAAATACCCGCTGGCGTGATTCCCGGATTTCAGAAAATCAGCTTGTTTGTTTCAGGACAAAACCTACTGTTATTCACCGATTATTCTGGCTTCGACCCGGAAGTGGATAGTTATTCCTTTGACCCTTCCAGAAGAGGGGTTGACTGGAGTTCTTTTCCAAATCAAAAATCCATCACTTTTGGCTTGAATGCAACCTTTTAATCAGGAGTTGTTCTGGACAAATTCACTAAAAAATTATCGGACATGAAATCTAATAAACAGTTCTTCTTCTTCCTGCTTGGGATTCTATTTCTTCATGCAGCCTGCAGTGGTTTACTGGATGAAGATCCTCAAACATTTTATAATGAAGATCAGATATTCTCTTCTGAAGATGGGATAGAGTCCGCAGTTAATGGTATGTATTCCCAATTCTCTTCTGGAGGGTATTATGGCTCCGCATGGCATAGCTTTATTGCTCCTGTATCAGGCAAATTCTGGTCCTCACAAGGTGCCAGCACTGACGCCACCAGCCTCAACACCACTCCCAGCAATACCTGGCTGGTGCGTCTTTGGCCAGATATGTATTCTACTATCAACACGGCCAATGTCATCATTAAAAACATGGAAGAAACCGAGGGCACTTTCAGCAATCGGGAGACCGCCCTTGGGCAGGCATATTTCATTCGGGCACTCACCTATTTTGACCTGGTACGGTTATTTGGTGGGGTTCCAATTCGGACGACCCCTACCACTGCTGACGATCTACATATTCCAAGGAGTAGTAAGGCTGCGATTTATGATTTAGTGATTGCTGATCTCGAGCGTGCAAAAAGCTTGTTGCCTGAACCAGGAACCTATCGGCTGGAACGGCCTACACCTTTTACGGCCAGTGCCTATCTCGCTAAAGTGTATATGACACTGGCCGGGGAAGATGCCAGCAATGCCTCCCTTTGGCAAAATGCCTATGCTGAAGCTTTTAATGTCTATCAAAATGGTCCCTATGCCTTGACCGCAACTTTTGCAGCGTTGTTTGAACCGGGCAATGAAAATACAGTGGAGTCCATTTATGAAATACAATATGGTCATACGGGAGGCATTCGCAACTCGGACATGATCCGTTTATATACTCCTTCCAATAGTACGTTTGTACCTGAAAATGTGGTTACGTTTGGCCGCATCCGTCCCAATAAAGAGGTATTTGATACGCATATCAGTCGCTATCCTGATGACCCGCGCATTGATGCTACTTTTATTTATGGAAGTTATGAAAAATCAGGTGGGGGCAATCAGAAAATTTACCCTGAAAATACCACAGGTAACAATGGCTATACTGCCATCCGAAAGTGGCTTGATCCTACATTTAACGGGATCACCACCTCACGCAATTTTATTCATTTTCGTTATGCAGACCTCTTGTTGATGCTGGCAGAAATAGAGAATGAACTCAATGGTCCAGATCAGGCCTACCAATATGTCAATCAAGTCCTGGCACGTGCCCGTGATACTGACGGAGACGGGCAGAGTGATACCGAACAGCCAGCAGATTGGTCGGGATTAAGCAAGGATGAATTCCGGACCAGTATATTGAAGGAACGGCAATTCGAATTGCTGGCAGAAGGTCACGAGTGGTTTGATACACGCCGCAGGGGTTATGCCTACTTTCTGGAAGAAGTGGTAGAACCACATAACAACCATCCGACATTTGATTCGGGCAAGGATTTTATTTATCCTGAGAGTGAAAAAAACATGTTATTGCCTATTCCGTTGGTAGAGATATCAGGCAATCAGGCTATTACTCCGGCTGATCAAAATCCTGGATATTAGAGCAAGTTGGAGCTTCCATTACTAGGCAAATTTTCGACTCCAGAATGAAAATACCAATAGGCGCTTAATTTTTGATCCAATACAAAGTAAAATCAATATGAAAAATTTCAAGATCCATATCTTGACCCTGATAGTATTGTCTCTGGCGGCAGGAATGATGGCTTTTCAGCCCCCACAGGAAGGCAAAGCTTCTTACCTGAATCCACTTCAACCTATTGAGAATCGGGTAAAGGATTTGATGTCTCGGATGACCCTTGAGGAAAAGGTAGCCCAGATGTGCCAGTATGTAGGTTTAGAGCATATGAAGATAGCAGAAAAAGACCTCACCGAGGAGGAAATGAAAAAGAGTGATGCCCAGGGGTTTTATCCAGGTCTTTACAGTAAAGACGTAGCCAAAATGGTAACGGAAGGTAGGATTGGATCTTTCCTGCATGTTGTCACGGCTGAAGAAGCCAATCATCTTCAGAAATTGGCCATGCAATCCCGCTTGAAAATCCCATTACTCATCGGCATTGATGCCATCCACGGCAACGGTCTTTACCATGGAGCGACAATCTACCCTAGTCCGATTACCATGGCCGCCAGCTGGGATGATACCCTGATGTATAAAGCAAGCCGCCAGACCGCTCTGGAAATGAGGGCATCTGGAACGCATTGGGCATTTACCCCCAATATTGATGTACTTCGCGACCCGCGATGGGGCCGGAGTGGCGAAACGTTTGGTGAAGATCCATTTCTGGTAGGCAATATGGGTATTGCGACGATCAAAGGCTTACAAACGGATGATTTTACGGGTGAGGATAAGGTTATTGCCTGTGCCAAACATCTCATTGCCGGTAGCCAATCAATCAACGGCCTGAATGCTGCTCCAACGGATGTATCAGAGCGAACACTCCTTGAGGTATATTTACCGCCCTATCGCAGAGCCATAAAAGAGGCAAAAGTCTTTACCATAATGGCGGCTCATAATGAAGTCAATGGCATCCCATGCCACATGGATAAACACCTGATGACAGATTTGTTGAGAGATCAATGGGGCTTCCCAGGATTCTATGTAAGCGATTGGAATGATGTTTCCCGGATTGCTACCCTTCATCACGCAGCCAAAGATTTCAAAGAAGCTTCACTCCTATCCGTCAGCGCCGGGTTAGATATGCATATGCACGGGCCGCAATTTCAGGAATATATAGTAGAACTTGTGCAAACCGGAGCATTGGACTTAGGAAGGATTGAAGAAGCTTGTGCCAAAATATTGGAAGCAAAATTCCGTCTGGGGTTATTTGAAAACCCAATTGTTGACCTAGAAAATGTAGAGGCGCAAATTTTCACACCTGCTCATCAGGCTACTGCATTAGAGGCTGCTCGGAAAGCCATTACATTATTGAAAAACAATGGCATCCTTCCGCTAGAGGGTGGCAATAAGTCCATTTTTGTTACAGGCCCTAATGCCAATAATCAAACGACACTTGGTGACTGGGCTTCTCCCCAACCCGAAGACAGGGTGACAACGGTCTACGAAGGCATAGAAGCCCTGGGCAAATCAAAAGGTTACAAGGTGAGTTATTATGATGTTGGAGAACACTCAAAATTGCTTAAGGAAAAAGACATTCAACAAGCCAGCCAGTTGGCCAAAGCAGCAGATATTACCATTTTGGTGCTTGGCGAAAATTCCTTCCGTCATGACTGGAAAAACAAAACAACTGGTGAGAATATCGACCGGGCAACCCTCCAGCTTTCAGGCAAGCAGTTACAGTTGGCAAAAGCGATTCATGCTATTGGCAAACCAATCATTGTTGTGTATGTGAATGGCAGCCCCATCGCAGAACCTTGGTTAGCTCAAAATACCGCCGCCATTGTGGAAACCTGGGAGCCAGGAAGTTTTGGTGGTCAGGCCGCAGCTGAAGTATTGTTTGGTGAGGTTAACCCAAGCGGTAAATTACCTGTAACTGTACCACGTAGCGTTGGTCAGTTGCAAATGGTATACAACCACAAACCATCGACTTACAAGCACAAGTATCACACTGAAAAAAAGACACCCTTATACCCGTTTGGGTACGGATTAAGTTTCACTACATATGGTTTTTCAGTACCGGAATTATCATCCTCGTCCATGGATGGGGATGTTCCGGTATCTGTTTCTGTAAATGTAACCAATACAGGAAAAAGAAGCGGCGAAGAAATCGTCCAGTTCTACATCCGGGATAAGGTCAGCTCTGCGACTCGCCCGGTAAAGGAATTGAAAGGTTATCAAAGGGTCTACCTCAAATCAGGGGAGACTAAAACGGTCACCTTTAACATTACCCCCGAATTACTGGCATTTTATGATATAGATATGAACTACGTGGTAGAACCTGGTGATTTCCTGATCATGACCGGTCCTTCTTCTGCAGATAAAGACCTAAAGCAAACGACGTTAACCGTTTCTGAAAAAATCAAAATTAACCTTTAACAGATGCTCAGCAAGACTAAACTCAAATGGAATTTTATTGGCTACATTGGATTATTCATTCTGATGGCCATGGTTACCGGCTTCCGGTTAAAATGGACTGATAATATTACGGAGCAAGAATCAAAACGCCAACGACCGAATGTTTTATATATCATGGCCGATGACCTTACTACACAGGCAATTAGTGCCTATGGAGGCATCTATAAAGACATTGCACCTACTCCAAATATTGACAAACTGGCTCAACAAGGTATGCTTTTCCAGGACGTGCTTTGTACCAATGCCATTTGTGGGCCCAGCCGGGCTGCTATACTTACAGGCAATTACAGTCATGTTAATGGTTATTATAAAAATGAAGGGGGCGGCCAGTTTGATGCTTCAAAATGGACTTTCCCACAGGCTTTCCAAAAAAATGGCTACCAAACTAGCTTGTTTGGCAAATGGCACCTGGGCTCAGAACCCGTTGGTTTTGACGACTTTAAATACCATGCCAATGCCGGACAACAGGGAATGTATTGGGATCCCGGTTACAATGAAAATGGTAAAATCATCAAAGAAAAGGGTTATGCAACAAACCTGACTACCGACTTTGCCATCAATTGGTTGTCTACAGAACGAGATGAAAAACAGCCATTTTTGATGGTTTTGCAATACAAAGCTCCCCATCGTCCCTGGGAACCAGATACCAAATATGAAAAGCTCTGGGAGAATATAGAAATGCCCTACCCTTCTACCTTTAATGACAATTACGAAGGCAGAGAGCTGACTGCTGGCGACACCGAGATGACAATGGATTACCTCAGCCGCCGGGATATGAAACTCAATACCCCCGAAGGACTTAACCGAAAGGAGAAGATTCAATGGGATTTTTACGGTGCCAAGCCCGGAGAGATCGTTAAACCTGAAGGAATGAACGATGAGGAAAGCAAAAAATGGCGCTACCAGCGATATATCAAGGATTACCTGGCCTGCGTAAAATCTGTAGATGACAATATTGGCCGTATACTGGACTATTTGGAAGCTAATGGCCTGGCCGAAAATACAATGATTGTATTGACTTCCGATCAGGGGTTTTACCTGGGAGACCATGGGTTTTTCGACAAACGGTTTATCTATGAAGAATCTCTTCGCATGCCTTTTATTGTGAGGTACCCCAAGATGGTAAAGCCAGCCAGCGTCAATGAAGATATTATCACCAATATTGATTTTGCTCCTACCCTTCTTGACATCGCTGGGATTAAGCCAGAAGTAGAAATGCATGGCAAAAGCTTTGCTCCGATGCTGGTGGGAAAAACGCCGAAAAACTGGCGGCAATCCATGTACTACCATTATTATGAATTTCCATTCTGGCATCATGTGCAACCACATTATGGAATTCGGACAGAGCGCTACACTCTGGCCCACTTTTACTACAATATTGACAAATGGGAATTGTACGACCTGGAGAAAGATCCCAAACAAATGGTCAACCTGATTGATCAGGAAGAATATCAGGAAATTGCCGCCGATTTGAAAAATCAACTCAAATCGTTAATGGTACATTATGGCAATGAAAAGCCCCTGGAATCGTTTCGGGAAATAAGTGACAAGGATTTTGGCAATATTATCAATAACCCTGATCAGGATGAGAACGTTCGATCTATCATTCAGGGGAACAAATAATTACGGGTTCTAAACAAAATTTAACCATGAAAATTACCACTTTTCCGTTATTGTTATTTTGTTGCCTCCTGTTTGCAACAAGTGCTGCAGCCCAAGAGAGCCAGCAGAAGAACATACTTTTTATTGCAGTAGATGACCTCAAACCTTTACTGGCTTCCTATGGCAATGAGCAGATGCATACCCCTAATTTCGACCGGCTGGCTAAGATGGGGGTTAGTTTTCACAATGCACATGTTCAACAGGCCGTCTGCGGGCCTTCCCGGGCCAGTATCATGACCGGCATGTATCCCGATCATACCAAGGTTTGGGATTTGCACACAGACTTTCGGGAATCCGCTCCAAAGTTGAAGTCAATGCCGGAGTATCTGATTACACAAGGGTATGAAACAACTGGTATTGGAAAAATCTATCATAAAGGCTCATCCGCTCCCGGCCATGATGGCAAGAGCTGGAGTATTCCACATATTATTCCCGATAATTTTGATACAAAGTATGGAGAACCTGCTTTTAGTTATTACCAAAATGAAGACACTAAGGCTAAAATGGAGGCTTTGGTAAAAGAGGCAAAGACTAAAGGAATAAAAGGAAACGGGAAACAACGCAATTACGTTTTTGACCAACTAAAACCCAGTACAGAAAGTGCTGATGTGCCTGATGAAGCCTATCAGGACGGTCTTTATACAATCGCGGCTATTGAAAAATTACAACAGCTAAAAGAAACCGGTAAACCTTTCTTCCTTGCAGTAGGTTACCAAAAACCACATCTACCTTTTGTGGCTCCACAAAAATACTGGGACTTGTACAAGCGGGAGGATATTGACTTGGCGGCCTTTCAAGAAACAGCAGAGGGTACGCCAAAAATCGCCTATCATTCTTTTGGGGAGCTAAAGGCATACTCGGATATTGATAAATCTACTAATGTTGGAGATCGCCTGCCAGAAGCCAAACAACGGGAACTGGTGCATGGATATATGGCTTGTGTTTCTTATATCGACGCTCAGATCGGTAAACTGTTGGATGCCTTGGAGGCTGAAAAACTGATGGACAATACGGTCATAGTGATGTGGGGAGATCACGGCTTTCATCTTGGCGACCACACACTGTGGTGTAAACATTCCAATTTCGAACAAGCTACCCGTATTCCATTAATATTTGCAGGCCCAGGTATTGCCAAAGATGTAGTTGTCGCCGAACAGCCAGTAGAATTGGTGGATGTATTTCCTACTTTGTTCGAATTGGCAGGAGTTAAGGATCCTGGGTATTTGGATGGTAAATCCCTAGTCCCTCTTTTAGATAACGACGATAAAACGATCATCGACAGAGACTACGCCATCAGCCAATATCCTAGACGCAAATCGATTATGGGGTACTCCATCCGTACCGACAGATACCGGTATACGGAATGGCATGACAACAATTACCGAAGCGATAAAACCTACAAAGAAGAAAATATTATTGGAGTAGAACTGTACGATTATCAGGAGGATCCTAATGAAACCCGTAATTATGCTACTGACAAGACCTACCGTGAAGTGGCTACTCTTTTGAAGAAAAAGCTACAAGCCCACTTAAATCAACAATTAAAAAATAAGCACTAACCAATATGAGATACTTTTTGCTTACGTTCATCTCGCTGGCTTTTGTGGCCAACCTTACTGCCCAGTCCCAACCAAATATTGTGTTTATCCAAATAGATGATCTCGGGTATCACGATCTCAGTTGTACGGGGTCTAAAATTTACCAGACTCCCAATATCGACAGACTGGCCAAACAATCCCTTACTTTTAAGCAAGCTTATAGCAGTTACCCCCGCTGTACACCGTCGCGTTATGGTTTAATTACGGGTACTTACCCAGTAAATGAAGACCATGGAAATTTGGCAGATATAAAGCCGGAACAGAACTTTGTAAACTTGTTAAATAAGGCAGGATACCAGACCTATTATGTGGGTAAATGGCACCTGGGTGAAGGTGAAAATGAACCAACAGGATTTGGCTTTAACCAAAGTTTTGCCGCCGGATCTACCGGTGGAGTGGGTAGTCGTTTTTATCCTTTCAATACCAGGGGGAATGCCGAAAAAGGCGATAAAGCTCCCGTCCCGGATGTAGAAAAGGCTGGTAAAGAAGGTGATTATTTATCTGATCTGCTTACCACAGCTACTATTGATTTTATCAAAAAATCAGAAAAGGACAAGCCATTTTTTGCTATGCTGTCATTCTATGCTGTCCACACTCCACTTGAAGCTAAAGACCTAGACAAAAAGCGTAACCAGAAAGAAATAGATGCCTTCGACTTCGGAGATACACCAGAATACATTAAGGAGGGTACAGGCCGCCGAAAGATGCGTCAGGACGATGCTGATTATGCAGGTATGGTTGAAAATGTAGACGAAAATGTGGGCAGGTTACTGGCAGCACTTCAGAGCCTGGATTTATCAGACAATACAATCATCGTGCTTTCTTCCGACCATGGTGGGTTATCCAATGATGGAGAAAGGCTACGACATCTGGCGACCACCAATGCGCCCCTTCGAGCCGGCAAAGGGCACCTATACGAAGGCGGCATAAGAGTGCCATTGATACTGCATTGGGAAGGAAAAATAGCTCCTGGTGTTGACGAAAAAAACATCATTCTTGGAATGGATGTCTTTCCTACCCTACTCGATTTAGCTATAGCTAAAAAAGTAGAAGGTATTGATGGGAAAAGTTATCTACCTGTAATGAATGGCAAGGAAAGTTGGGAAAACAGAACTGTATATTGGCACTCACAAAAAGCCCGTCCACATAGCACTGGTGATAGCAAATGTTCAGTTGTTCGTTCCGGAGATTATAAACTCCTGCATTTTTTTAAGGATGACCGCATTGAGCTTTACAACCTAAAAGAGGATATTAGTGAAGAAAAAAACCTTGCCCAGGAAGAACCCGAACGTGTAAAAAAAATGTTGACTGAGCTCAAAACTTGGAAAAAGCAATACCTCATACCCGAGAAAATGGACATGAAAAAAATGGCCAAACAACGGGCAAAGGCAGAGAAAAAACATTAATTGTTATGAATAGCCGGATCTTGGCATTAGGGTTATTTCTAGCCAGTTGGGGGTTTTTATTAGCACAATCGAAGCCTAATATACTAGTAATTCTGGTAGATGATCTGGGTTATCACGACCTCAGTTGTAACGGCTCGGTGATCTATCAAACGCCAAATATCGATAGCCTGGCGGCCCAGTCGTTGCAATTTGAGCAAGCCTATAGCAACTATCCACGCTGCGTACCTTCCAGGTATTCCTTTCTGACTGGCACTTATCCCATCATTAATGGTGAAGTGCCTGATGATGGTTTTGAAATGAATATGGTGCCTGAAAATCGAAACTTTGTACAGCAGTTTAACAAAGCTGGCTACCAAACGGCCTTTTTTGGAAAATGGCATCTTGGAGATGGCGCGAGCAGTCCCTCTAGTTTTGGTTTTGATATTTCTGTAGCGGCTGGCAAGGCGGGGTCTCCCATTAGTTATCATTATCCATTTAATAAGCCAAAAGGGAATAATAAAAATGTAAAGAAAGCTCCCATCGAAGGTTTGGATGAAAAATGCAAAGAGGGAGATTATCTTACCGATGTGCTTACAGACGAAGTACTCAACTTTATTGCTGCCGATCACCAGGATCAACCTTTTATGGCGGTCCTTTCTTTTTACGCGGTTCACCAGCCATTGGAAGCAAAATATCCAGACATCAAAAGAAACAAGGAGGAGATCAGCAAACACGACTTTGGAGACCGCCCCGAATACGTGAAAGAAGGAACTGGCCGAACCAAAATGCGGCAGGACAATGCCAACTATGCCGCTATGGTGGAAACGATGGATCAGAATGTTGGCCGACTTCTTACCCAATTGAAAAAGCAGGGTATTGCCGACAATACGATCATCATTTTCACTTCTGACCACGGTGGCTTGTCAAATGATGGATACAACCAGAGGCAATTGGCTACTTCCAACTATCCATTTCGTGCAGGAAAGGGCTGGTTGTACGAAGGAGGCATTCGGGTGCCGCTTTTTGTCTATCATCCCTCAACCGTAGTCGCTGGCCGTGAAAGTCAATCCATTGTGCTGTTAATGGACGTTTTTCCCACATTATTGGATTGGGTAATCAAGAAACCTGTTGCACCAGAAATTGATGGGCAAAGTTTTTTGAAAGTTATTCAGCATACCGAAAAATGGGCGGATCGAACTGTATTTTGGCATGAATCCAAAGCTCGTCCTCGTAATACCGGCGAATCTCCTGCCTCAGCAATTCGTTCCGGCCCGTGGAAGCTGATCCATTTTTATGAGCAAAACATCATTGAGCTATATCGGCCGGCTATCGACATTTCAGAAGAGAACAATCTGCTCGATCAGTTTCCCCAGGAAAGCAAACATCTGCTCAAATTATTGAATACATGGAAAGCTTCTTTTTGAAAATTGCAACTAAGACCTTCTTCATTCAGTTGTTGTTGATTTGTAGTCTGCCCCTCCACAGCCAGACCATCCCTATAGGTGGGCAGGATTTGATCCGCAGTCAGGCTCTGAAAAACATCCACTACGAAAAACAGGGCATGGGTGTTGCTACCGTGGTGTCTGCAACCCCTGATTCCTCCGTAGTACTGAGTCTGAAGACACTCACACAACCGCCTTTTATTTACAACCTGGCACTTAACTTTCCCCTCAAAAAGCAGAAGCTCCTCAAAGAACAAGTATTACTTTTGAGTTTTCAGGCCAGGACCGTATCTTCCAGTTTGGAGACGGGTGAAGCCAAATGTCTGTGGCTACTTCGCCAATCAGATTCCCATAAAGAAAGCCTAGAGCGGTCTGTTAGTTTAGCTTCAGATTGGCGGACTTATTATTTCCCAATACAAACTACCCAAGCCATAAAGGCAGATGATCTGGCCCTGGTCATACAGTTTGGGTACCCTCCTCAGGAATTATTGCTTCGAGATTTACAACTATTGATTTATCCTGCTGAAACAGATATTAATAGCCTCCCCAAAACTCAGATTTCTTATGCAGGTCAGGAACCCGATGCGCCCTGGCGTAAAGCTGCAAAGGAGCGGATAGAAAAACACAGGAAAGGAGATTTCCAGCTGAATTTCATGGATAAAAAAGGGAATCCTCTGAGAAAGGTAGCCGTACAGGTAAAACAGAAAAAACATTACTTTTCCTGGGGAGCAGCCGTCAGTGCACAGGACCTCATTAATGACCCCAAACATATTGAGCATTTTCGACAGGCTTTTAATCTTGCTGTTTTTGAAAATGATTTAAAAATAAAACGCTGGAACAAAAACGACAACCAGGCAGTCTTGGTGACCAGAGCCCTTCAGGTTTTAGAGGAAAATGATATTGACATTAAGGGACATGTATTAATTTGGCCAGGGTTCCGCTATTTACCTCCGATATACAAAAGGCACCAAGACAATCCAAAGAAGATCACAAAACTTTTGAACCAACATCTGGATGCAGTGCTAAATACCACAAGAAATAAAATCAGTCGTTGGGATGTGGTTAATGAAGCTTACACCAACCAGGATTTGCAGCGTATTACCGGTTCTGAGGAGATTCTATATGAAGGTTTCAGAAAATTGAAACAAAAAGAACCACAGGTACTTCGTTATACCAATGAATACGGGATCATCAGCAAAGGAGGCCACGATAGCCAAAAGCAGGCATGGTATTACGATTTCATCAAACGCATAGATCAACATACCGGTGGACTGGTAGATGGGATCGGCATTCAGTGTCATATTGGTACTGATCTAACACCACCAGAACGGGTACTGGAAATACTCGATTATTACAGTGAGTTGGATAAAAAAATTGCTATTTCAGAATTAACACTCGAGATTAAGGACCCGGAAATCCGAAAGCAGTATACCCTTGATTTTATTACCGCTGCTTTCAGCCACCCTTCTGTTTTTGAACTCCTATTTTGGGGATACTACGAACCCAAACACGAAAAAGCTGCCATATTTTCAGAAAACTGGGAGTTGGCCCCGATGGGAGAAGCTTTCTTTTCGCTCGTTCATGATGAATGGAAAACCAATATCATTGCCGAAACCGATTCAACTGGTAGCATTAAGGGACGTGGGTTTTATGGTTTATATGAGTATACATTTGTGATGGGTAATCAGGTCGTTAAAGGTGAGTTTAGCGTTTCCCCCGGAGAAACAGAAATCATTAAGATCAAAATACCATGAAAATCCTTCAATTATTCTTCATTTTCTTATCCCACTTTTTAATCGCTCAATCTACGCCCAACATTCTGTGGGTGGTTTGTGAAGATATCAGTCCTACCCTATCCATGTATGGTGATTCTACAGCCAAAACGCCCCATCTGGATGCACTGGCGAGAGAGAGTATCATTTATAAAAATGCCTTCACAACAGTGGGAGTTTGTGCACCAAGCCGATCCGCTATCATCACGGGTATGCATCCTACCAGTCTTGGCACCATGCACATGCGCACCGGCAAAGATATCATGTCCTGGGGCAGGCGCGAGTACAAAAAAAGTATACCCATAACCGATATCGCCGGAGATCCCATCCGAGAATATGCTGTTGTGCCACCTTCGGAAGTCAAATGTTTTACAGAATACCTGCGGGCAGCAGGTTACTTTTGTACCAATAATCAAAAAACAGATTATCAATTTGCCGCACCAGTTACGGCATGGGATGAAAATGGACCTAATGCCCATTGGCGGAATCGTCCTGATGGTCGCCCTTTTTTTTCGGTATTTAATATAGGACTAACACATGAGAGTCGCTTGTGGGTGCACAAAGACTTACCGCTTACCGTGAAACCAGAGGAGGTTGTGGTGCCACCTTACTTACCTGATACTGAGCTTTCACGGATAGATATTGCCCGGCATTATAGCAATGTAGAGCTGATGGACGAGCAAGTAGACAAAATACTGGCAGCCCTGAAAGCCGATGGTTTATACGACAATACCATAATTTTTTTCTATAGCGATCATGGAGGACCTTTACCCCGACAAAAGCGGGAAATTTACGACTCAGGACTACGGGTTCCCTTTATGATCAAAGGACTAAATGGTAAACAGAAAGGTTATACCGAAAGGCTTATTTCTTTTGTTGATCTTGCGCCTACTGTATTAAGTCTTGCGGGGATTAAACCTCCCGATTATATGGAAGGGCTGGCATTTAGCGGGAATTATGCTGCCAGTGAAAGAACCCATTTATTTGGTAGTTCTGATCGTTTTGATGAATTCACAGATCGCAGCCGGATGGTTCGGGATAAGCAATTCCTTTATGTCCGTAACTTCTTTCCTGAACTACCCAAATATAAGGACCTGAGCTATCGGAAAAAGATTCCAATGATGGGCGATATGCTTGAATTAAAAGCTCAGGGGCGATTAAATATTTTACAGCAACAATGGTTTGACACAAAGGTAACCGAAGAATTATACGACTGCATAGCCGACCCCCATAATCTTAATAATCTTGCTATTGATCCCACTTATCACCTGGAATTGGAGCACATGCGCGGGTTATTGCTCCAGCATATGAGTGAGGCTCCTGACCTGGGCTTGATACCTGAAGCTACCCTAATAGATATGATGTGGCCGGATGGCGAACAGCCCCAAACCGCATTGCCCTTAGTTCAGCAAAAGCAGCAATCTCTTCAAATTAAATGTTCAACTCCCGGCTCCTCCATTGCCTACCTCATTCTGGATGCCCCACAGCAAAATCCTGATCTAAATGATGGCTGGCAAATCTACCATCAATCATTCGAATCTATTCCCGGAAAATACCTGTATGTAATCGCTGAACGCCTTGGATATGCCACCAGCGAAATGGTGGTTTTGCAAATGGAGTAATTGGACCATGCAAAACAGAATAAAAAGACAAGAAATCTACAAAAACCAATAGGTTATAAGCCAAAAAGACAAATATCGTACCTATACAGACGATAAAGGAACTACAAATAAAACATAAGATAAGATCTTTACCTGCAGAAGATATCGCACTAATCGCGATGGAATACAATTGAGCATTTAACCAATAAAATTTTAATTATTATGCAGTTGAAGAAACTAACTTTTACCCTCCTGGCCATTATTTTCATTTCCGGAGCCGGGTTTGCCCAATCGGCAAAACTACAACAAAAGGCCACCGACAAAGTTGAAGAACTGAATACCCAGATCACATCTGTGAATCCCGACATAGCCCTTACAGCAGAACAAAAAGAAAGGTTGACAGAACTGTATATTGAAAAATTGAAAGGTACTAGAAAAATGAAGAAAGATGGGGAAGAGAAAGATGCTATTAAAGCCTTTAACAAAGAGAATTGGGGAAAGATAAAAGCCGTTCTGACCAAGGAGCAATTCCGTGCCAGAAAAAAGGCAAAAGCTACAAAAGTCGATGATTAATTAGTGTTGCCGCACAAGAGTCATGTGCAAGTGAAAATAGCTGGTTCTTTAAAGCCAACCTATTACTTCACTTGATTATCCACTTCGCCAAAGTCATAGCAGTATATATCAGGACTTCCAAATTACCCGAGTTGTCCAGGTATAGTATTGCCCAATACATTCACAATTCTTTTATCGTAATGTCTTAAATAACAAATGATATGAAAAAGAAAATTTTTACACTTATACTTTTTTTGACGACAACTTTAACAATCAGTTTTGCACAAATAAGCTGGGATGGAGGAGGTGACGGCACCTCTTGGAATGATCCATTAAACTGGAATACTGATCTGGTTCCTCCTGCCGATTCCCTGGTTACATTCGAAATAGATGTGGTAGTGACCGGGACCATGTCAAATGTTCCTGCACAGGTTAAAATAGCAGGAAATACCAATGTAACACTCGATCTTGACATGACTATAGGCAATGGAGTAATTGATGAGCATGCTTTAATATTAAATGACAGCTGCAATCTTACCTTGGGAACTCCCGGAAACCCACGCACCATTTTTATTAATGCTCCAGAAAGTAAAAATGCAGTTGCTGTATTCAACAGCGCTGAAATGGCAAATATGATCATTGCTGAAGGGACTACCCTCATGCTTGATGGTGGTCAGATCGGAATAAATTTTTCTAATGAAAATTCCACCCTGACCAATAACGGGAATATTGTAGGTGGCAACCTCCTGAGGGATGGAATTAAGGTGGGCGGAACAGTCATTAATAATGGCAATATTAACTTCACTGAACCAACACGGGACGGTATTTGGCTGACTACAGGTGGCAATCTGACAAATTCAGAAACAGGTGTAATAACTATCAGCAAACCAAGCGACGATTGTATTGAAGTAAAGGGTGATGGTGTCTTTACCAATGCCGGGTCACTTGATCTTGTCGTTAAAGATGATGCCGGATCAGGAGAATCTTGTATCGCTGTTGGCACCTCAATGGAAGCAGGGACTTTCATTAATACCGGCTTGGATGTTCGCCTTGATGGTGGACTGGATACTGTAGGTCGGGCCATTTTTGTAAACGATCTTGGCATCCTGACCAATTCGGGCACACTTACCCTGAGCGGAGGAGATGAAGCGTCAAGGCTATTTGTAAAGGGCGTCGCTACCAATGAAATTAATGCAATTCTCGACTTGACCGATGGCCGGTTTAATGTAAATGCTACGGGTAGTTTTACCAATAACGGCCTCATCAAAACTACCCGTGATGGATCCGGTGGATTCAATGCTGGTACTGCCGTAAATAATGGTTTTTTTAATTACCTCAACAGCAACGGTTTTGCTAGTGGATCGGGCAATACGACCGATAACGGGATCAGTCTGAATAATGCAAGTCAGACCACTATTGACGCGGGAGGCGCCTGTACAATTGATATTGCTGAAGCCATTTACGATTGGTTTGAAGAAGATGCATTCATCAGTGCTACTGATGCTACCGGAAGCCTGACCCTTCCCGCCAATTCGTTGACTGCTGATCCGGCCATTTTGTCTACCAGTCTTGAAGGCGTTTTTATTACAGTACAGAACTTCTGCCCGGAAGCATTAGTGGTAAGCGGTGTATTTACTCCGGAAGCAGTTATTCAGCTAAAATTGTACCCTTCTTTAATGGTAGGGCAACATGAGCTTACGCTGGAAATCCCGGAATTACTGCAAGCTAATGAAATAGTCTTCGATGTTTTTGATATGGGCGGTCAAAAGATAAAATCTACCTTGAGTCCTACCGGAGCAAAACGGGTAATTAATATTAGTGCATTTAACCCTGGCACCTATATCATCAGAAGCCGTGGAACAGAAAAGAGTTTGGTTGGCAGATTTGTAGTCGTGAGGTAATCTTTGCGTTCCAACGAGGAGGTGTCACTAGGGCATCCTCCTCGTTTTTTTTATACTTCTTCCATGCTTATGTAAAAGAAAAAACATGAAAATTCTATTTACCATTTGTTTATTTATAGCCACCTTTTTGCCTTTTGGATTTTCCATCACCACTAATTGGACAGGAGGGGCAGGAGACGGTAACTGGAGCACCCCTGCTAACTGGGACAATGGCGTTCCAGGCGTAAATGATGAAGCCGTATTTACCAATATTAATGCAACCATTTCTTCTGCTACGGGTACTCCCCAAATTTCAAGGATATTTGTAAAAGGCGGGGGTGGAAAACTTGTCACTTTGAATATCAATATGAATATCAACGGACAAGGTATTGCTGACGAAGCGGTACAGGTCAATGCCGGCCAACTCACTTTTGGATTGGGTTTTAGCTTCAATATTGCAGCCTCATCAGGCCAAAACGGAATACTTGCTAACAATTCAAATGCATTGATTACTAACAATGGCTTAATTACTGTTTCTGTAACCGATGAGGATGGAATAAATATAGGATCTGGTGGTATTCTCAACAACAATGGTACGCTTAATATTGATGGAGGTGCCAATGATCAACGGACATTACTGGTTAACAACGGTACATTGAACAATAACAATACATTGAATTTAGTAGGGGGAAAGCAGTTCAGCAGAGCTCAAATTAATGAAACTGGAATATTAAATAACAATAATGGAGCAATATTGGATACGGGAGATGGCAGAATCAAAGTCAATGGTGTCGGTTTTTTTAATAATAGTGGCTTGTTGATGTCAACTATAAATTCTCCACTTCGAACTGATGCAGGCGCTACGAATATTATTAACAATGGGTTTTATAAATATGGCAATAATCCCCAGAATTTTTCGGATGATGGCACTACTTTAACCGGGACCAATAATGGCATAGACCTAAACGATGTTACAAAAACAACCATAGACGCCGGGGGTATTTGCATAATTGATATTGCTGAATCAGCTTACGAATACTTTGATGGAGCTAATTCTGTAGGTTCGACAAACGGTTCCGGAAGTCTTACCCTTGGCGCAAATGTCCTTTCATCAGACCCCGTAACCTTGACTACTACCCTTCCAGGGGTATCGATTACCATCCAGAATGTGTGTGAATCGGCCGTATTACCTATAGAATTGGTCCACTTTACTGCTATTCCAATGGAGAAGGAGGTGATGATCAAATGGCAAACTGCACTGGAAATCAACAACAACTACATGGTTATAGAGCGTAGTAAAAATGGAAGAGCTTTTGCAGAAATTGGTCGTATGCAAGGGGCTGGATTCTCCAATGTTTTACTGGACTACGAATGGAAAGATAGACAGCCTTTCTCAGGCCAAAATTATTACCGCCTCCGTCAAGTAGATTTTGACGGAACTACGAGTTATAGTGAAGTTGCCTCGGTTGAATTTAAGAAAACCACCAATATATTATCGGTTTATCCATCCCTAATTAGGGGGCAATCTGAAGTAACAGTTGATCTTACAACACTTAAAGATAGCCCAGTAATAATGGATTTATTTAGCACAAAAGGCCAGTTGTTACAGACCTATACGCTGAATGGCGGAAGTACCCAAAAACTAAGTACTACCATACTTAATAAAGGAATGTATATCCTGAAGATTAGGGATTTACCAGCTTTACTACCAGTAAGGATAGTGAAAATAGAGTGAATCAAAGGTTGGCCTCCAAACAAGTTCGCAACTGTTTCCATGAAAACAATTTCGTCAATACATAATTCTAAAATACAGGAAAAGCAACTGTAACCGCGATAATTATGAATAAACATTTGACCTTTCTGGTTATATATTTTTGTGTGGCCAACCTAATGGCGCAAACCAGTTATTATGTAAGCCAAAATTTGGGTACGGATGCCAATGGGTTCGGATTGTCCCCTACTACTCCATTCCAGACTATCAACTATGCACTGGATGACTTGGATGCCGGAGATACCCTCAATGTTATGGCAGGGGTTTATTATAACGACACTTATGGTAACGGTGATATTTGGAAAAATGAAAAAACCGTTTCCATTAACAATAAACATGGCAACGAGCATGCTTATATTGTAATTAGGCCTTATCAAGACCACGCAGTTAAATTAAAAGGAGATGGCCTCTATATCTTACATATTCGAAACTGTTCTTATATTCGGATAACAGGATTTGAAATTGAAGGGGAAGTAAATAGTATTCCACTGGATTCCGCCCTGGCTTATCAATTTGCCTATCGTGAATTGGGTAGTGATGTTATTCTTTTTAGAGTCACTCCGGGTACACCGCCAGAAGTTGTAGAAACACTTACATTTGAACCGTTGACAGATATTGAGCGGCCAAGTTATTATGATACCAAAGGTCTCGTTGGACAACTTTCTCATCATATTGAGGTAATAAACAACCACATTCATCATACACCTGGTACAGGTTTGCGATTTAATAGCAGTGGCTATATTAAAGTCATAGGTAACGAAGTCCATGATTGTTCCCGTCGTTCTTATTCCGGAACACATGCCCTCGTTTTTGAAGCTTGTGATGATATGAATACAGACACGGACACCAAAATCTGGATTTTGAGAAATCATATCCATCACAACTATAATGAAATCTATTCCTGGGCACCCTCCAAAACCATTATCACACCTATTATTGATGAAGGAAAAGGAATTTCTATGCAACGAAACGATGTAGAACGTGGCTGGGAATATGGCAGAATACGTATTGAGAACAACCTCACTCACCACAATGGATTCAGTGGGCTGCATACTAACAGCGGGAGAGCTATAGATTTCATTAACAATACCAGTTATTACGATTCTTATACCGGAAACGGAAACAACCACGGCATTAGCATGCAGGCAAGCGAAGACATTACCATTATCAATAATATAGTTGTAAACGATATCGCGCAAGGCGGTTTCGGAATTGCTGCCAGTAATTCATCCAGCAATTACACCATTGATAATAACCTCGTCCATGGAACTATTGATACCAGGGTAGATGCAGTAGATAACAATACAATTTTTGCTGATCCGCTGTTCACCAATCCGGAGTCTTTGGATTTCACATTGCGGTCCATTTCCCCTGCTATTGGTGCTGCGCTTCCTGCTTTTGCCCCAGCTGATGACTACAGGGGTTTAGCTCGTGATGTTAATCCTGATCTGGGAGCGTTTGAATATTCCCCTGCGACCTCTATTTCTTCTAACAATGCAGATAAACAGATTATTCACGTCTACCCCAATCCGTTTAGAGAAAAGGTCATTATTGAAATGAGCAATAACCCTCCTATTACTATTGCGCTTTTTGATATGGTTGGAAGATCACTTATTAATGACGTGAAGGTGTCCTTTAATGGTTACAGGCTTGAGATAAATACTTCTAATTTGGAAAATGGCATTTACTTCTTAAATATAGAAGGAACCGTACATACCCTATTTAAACAACATTAATGAATCTTTTATGCATTTGATGCGTATATAAGGATTGTTAAGCTCTGACCCTTTCATCTGTGTTAAAAAAGAAAGGGTATAACCAGAATCCCCCCCGTCCTTTTATAACCATAATGTAGTGAAGTTTAAAAAGTTGGTTTGATTTTAAGCGGTCTGCTCCTGCCAGATAAGTTTGGCTAGTGCCTGCCTTTTAAAAGCTACCAACGCCCCTCAGGCTACCTTGCTGTTATCAGCAAAGCAAGGAAAGGTATGCTTTGTTTTAGCCCTTGCATTTATTTGAATCATTAAAAAATAATTAAGTAATGATGAAATTCAGATTTTACACTTTACTACTATTGGCCGCTTTCCTATATGGAGGAAATGCGGGATTACAAGCACAAGACTGTGCCCTGGAAAATGATGTCCAAGTTTACAATGAAGGAGAAAGCGGAGACCTGGGAGGTAATGTCAATACGCCTTCTGAAATTACCTTTCCCGCCCCAGTTCTCGATGGAACTAACTATGTTTTGATAGGAAGTGCACCCGATGATGAACGTGATGGCTTCTACTTTACGGTTCCCGTAGGCTTTACACTGGAAGTATTCAATATTAGTGAATTCACCTCTTGTGAGGCAATTAAGTCTATCAAAGTATGGACTGGACCAAATAAAGATGGAACAGAACTAGTTAATGAACAAAATTATAGTGGAGGTAACCTCGCTGTACTTGAAGCAGGTACTTATACCGTCCTCATTGATCACGACCCTACTCCTGATTGCAGCATTACTTGTTATAGGGTACAATTTCAGTTTTCTGCTATTGATGTAGAAACTCCGGACGCGCCAACCATTGATATTCAGGAAGCAAATGCCTGTTTGGGTGCTACCGGCTTTGGTGCCCGCATCTCTGTCAATGATCCGGGTGAGGGTTTGGAAGTGTATTGGCGGGTATTGCAAGCACCAGCTGGTGCCTCCTTTGGACCCGGCGATGAACTGCCTCCATTGGTCAATGTAAGTGAATACCGAACTGACCAGCGTTCTCGTGGTGAGTGGTTTCGTTTAAAGCAGTCAGCCGCCGATGTTGCTGCCGGCACTTATACGTTTGAAGCCTTTGTTAAGAATACCTCCGGAGCATCCAGCGATGCTGTTGGTCCGTTTACAATTATAGCAGATTTGCTGCCTGAGGTTGCAATCAATTACAATGGTGCACCTGAAGGTGGTTGCCCGAGTGGAGCTACTGTATGCAGTGGAGAAACCACGGATGTTTCCTTCTCCGTACCTGGCGCAGATCAATTAATTATCACAGCTATTCGCTATGACCTGGAGTCCAGTGCAGGCGGTGTATGTGCACAGGGAGCAATAGATGGATATGGCCCGATCACCGGAGGTACAATTGCACTAGGAGATAATGTCATTGGAGGCATTTCTCAAACTTTTGTAAATAATACCAGTGAATCCGTGCGTATTGCCTATCAGGTGGAGCCCCGTTCTTCTACTGGTTCTATGTGTGTTGGTGAAGCTAAATTTATAGGCATCGTTGTAGAACCTCAGCCTTCATTCACCTGTTTGAACAATGAAGTTACCCTACAGACCAATTTTTCTTTGTTAACAGCCTCAGAGGTTGTCAATTTTGAAAATTACGGTAATACTCTGGACTGTTCTTATTCACTGGTTAGCATCACTCCAAATCTGGTTACCTGTGATGATTACAACACAACTGTTCCGGTTGAAGTAGTTGTAAGGGATGGTTCCGGAAATACCTCTTCCTGTACTGCTATGGTTTTTGTGGAAAAGGGCACTGCCCTGCCTCCAGGATGGAACCACAATGATATCGGGTCAGCCAATGGAAATGCTGAATATGATTACTGCGATCAGTCCTTTACTGTTCAGTCAACCGGAACCTCACAACCGACCGGCGACATTCAACATTTTGCCCATACCAACCAATGTGGTGATTTTGAAATTATCGCCCACGTAAGCGATATCGAAGGGCTCGGTTTCGCAGGAATCATGGCCAGAGAGAATAGCAGTCCAGGTGCCAGAAAAATTGCGATCAAAACTCAATTGAGTAACATGCTCCGAAGAGATCTCAGAACCACTCCTAATGGATTTGCTCAAAGCAATATGTTCTTTCGGCCCGGTGCTTCCTGGTTGCGGCTCGTAAGAACAGGAAGTTCTTTTATTGGTTATGCCTCCGTTGATGGCAGTAATTGGCAACATATTTTTGGCCTTAATTTGTCATTTGCGAGCTGTCTTGAAGTTGGATTATTTTCTGAAGGAGCTAATGCTAATACCAATACTGCAATCTTCTACAATGTTTCTATCAATTCAGTAGTGGCGCTCAGCACTCCTTCAATTGATGGCCTCGTTGTAAATTCTTCGACTGATCAAAGTCAAGGGTTCCAATGCTATCCTAATCCGGCAACGGATGAATTGAATGTAGAACTAAAAGATTACCAAGGCCAATCCGTTGAGATACTTATTAGCAATAACCTGGGCCAAACTGTTCATTATCGCCAGATTGATGAGACACAATCTCAAAGCGAACGTTTTGATCTGAATGATTTGAACGACGGCATTTACCTGGTAACTGTCCGATCGACAACCGGAGAGCAGGAAACTAAAAAATTGGTTGTACAAAAAACGAGACCATAATTGTTTTCGCAGGAAAATTAAAACCAACCTGTGCCACCCGGAGTTTAGAGAAAAAGAAGAGATTGTGGATGACCATTCTTAAAAAAGTAAAGCGGTATCGGAGCATTTCGGTACCGCTTTATTCTTTTACAAGACCCACCTATCGCATCAGCGACACATCACCCTTTACAATCATCGCTTCACCACCAATGAGTACCACTTCCACAAAAAAGACGTAGACACCCGAATTCATATCCTCTCCATTACGCCTGCCGTCCCAACCATGGCTAGCTCCATTCGGGAAGAAAGGACCTTCTACATAAAGCTGATTGCCCCAGCGATCAAAAATCTGGAATTGTTCAATGTGTTCTACTCCTTTTCCTGCAAAAATCTGAAGCTTATCATTTACACCATCTCCATTAGGCGAGAAAGAGTTAGGAACAAATACATCCACCTTTTTCGAAACGATTATCCTGATTTGATCAGAAACTTTACATCCATTTTCATTTATAACCTCCAGTTCGTAAACCATACTTTCCATTGGTGTGGCATAAGTAATAAAAGTGTCTGGCTGACTGAGGTAAGTCTCCGGCTTCCATTGCCAAGAATCTGGTAAAAAATTCATCTGAGCTTGCAACAGGATACTATCTCCTAGTCTGATCTCCGCATCGGGGCCCAAATCCAGTGAAAGTTCGGCCCCACTGTCGACTATAATATCAACAGACTGACTACAATCGTTAGCATCTTGTACAAAAAGAGTATAATTGCCGGGGCTTATTTCAGGAATTGATTGAGGAAAGTTGGTAATCGATGTAAAGAAGGTACCATCCAGACTGTACTCAAAGCTATCACCACCACCACTTATATTATTGATCAAAATTTGTCCATCACTATTTTCAAGGCAACCGGCACCATGTCCTGTTGCTTCAACCAGTATGGGAAGTGGGCCGTTTAGGGAAACGTTAGCTTCCTGGACACAACCAATACCATCAGTAACAGTGACGAAATAATTTCCAATACCTAAGCCGGCTATTTCAGCTGATTGATTGCCATTACTCCAATTGTAGGTATATGGAGTAAGCCCCTGAGAGGCCATGACTATGGCAGTACCATCTTCTGCCTCCGCACAGCTAACCCCAAAGCCATTATAATCGCTTGAAACCTCGGCAAGTACATTAAGATGGCTAACAGTAATTTCCACTTCAGGACTATCTACAATAACTGGACACCCATTAGCCGCCACAATGTTTGACAATACAAAGGAACTGCTTGTAGTGGGCGTTACATCGACAGTTTGGCTGCCTGTTACTTCTGTGCCTAAAATTTCCAAGCCAACGGAAGGCTGGATTATATAGTCATAGGTAAACCCACCATTGGTGAAAAGTCGGAGGCTCGTTACTTCTCCCTCACACAGTACTGTATCTCCTACTAGCGTTGCCATATTCTCTGGTTCATAAGAAGTATTTACCAAAATAATAGAATCACAACCATTTGCTGCTGCATTTTCCAAGGCTACCGTACCACTAGGGTTGGAACGGTTAAAAACGGTGTTTCCTACCTCCAGACTTGCATTAAAACATAAAACAGTATCGAGCATTGATTCGGCAGGTGGGAGAAAGAATACATTTACGGTAATGGTAGAGTCGCAACCATTGCTTGATGCTCCAGCCAGCACTACGATCCCGCTGGGGTTATCTTCATCAAATTGCATGCCTCCCAATTGCAAACTTTCTCCAGTACATAAATCTGCCTCAAAAGTAAAGACAGCTGTATCGTAGAAAGATATCTGCACATTGATAATAGAATCACACCCATTATTTGCTGCTCCCGGCAATATAACCTGATCATTTGTATTTGATTCATCAAAATTTACACCCCCAACTGTTACTGTTTCACCAGGACAAAGGGTCTCAAAATAGGAAGATTCAGCCGGTATAATACATCCTTCAGCTTCCAGATTCAGCTGACAGCTCTCCATACATTCTCCCAAGGTAACCTCAATTGTGAAGTTTCCTTCCGGGAGACCGGAAATCGGATTGTCTCCAAGGGTGCCGGTTATGCTTCCAGAAACGCCCATCGCATTATCATAAGCAATGGTATATGAACCTGTGGGGCCATCACTGATCACAACGTTTATTATTCCATCTGATACTCCCTCACCTGTTGGTTGTTGCGATATATTACAAGTCAGTACAATGTTAGCAGGTTCCTGAAGCACGACTGGGATTGTCTGTATACAACCAACTTCATCTGTCACAGTTACGGAATAGGTGCCGGCAGCAAGATTTTGTGGATCTTCCGTTCCATCCAGACTATCATCATTCCAATCGATGGATACAATGTTTTGACTACCATTAATTATAAGGTCTATGCTGCCGTTGGCATCTCCTGCACAGTCCGGATTTGTTCCGTTAATTTCCAGACTAAGATCACACCCAGGAGCATTAAGATTGAAGTTACAACTCACTGTACAACCATTATCATCTTCAACCATAACCACATAAGCACCTTCACTGAGGTTATTGATCGCTAAGGTACCTTCAGTAATCGAATTATCGGTTCCATTGACCGGCCCTGACCAGGTTACTGTATAGGGAGGTGTACCGCCCATTACCTCTAAAATCAAACTACCATCACTACTCCCCTGGGAATTTGGATCAGTTGTATCTGAGCAATCTATTTCAAGTACCGATGGTTCCGTTAGTTCAATACTCGTCATACTGATACAGCCAAGACCATCTGTTACGGTCAGTTGGTAAATACTGGCTCCAAGTTCACTCAAATTACTTAGGCCGTCAAATTGGTCATCCGACCAATCGAAAGTATAGTTACCATCTCCTCCTTCCGGAGTTACAATCAAACTTCCGTCCAGGCTACCATTACAAGAAGGTGAGGTGGTCGTTTCAACCAAAGTAAATGTACAGGAGGTTGCACTTAGCATTACAATACATTCCGCAGTACAGTTTCCGTTAGAAATGCTGATCTCATATATTCCGGAAGGTAGATTATTGATTATATTATTTCCCAGATTACCCGGGATCGTCCCATTTACACCTTCACTATTGTCATAAGAAATGGTATAAGGGCCAGTCGGGCCATTGTTCACTACCACATTAATACTGCCATCGGTTGCTGATGGACCACCAGGCTGAGAATCAACCATGCAATCAAATTCAAATGCAATGCCATCATTTAATGTAATGGATATGGTTTGTGTACAACCAATCTCATCCACGACGATCACAGTATAAGTGCCGGCAGATATATTTTGCGGATCTTCTTGTCCATCCAGGCTATCCTCATTCCAGTCAATGGATGTGATCGGCTGATTTCCGGTAATCATTAGATCAATACTGCCATCAAGACCACCTGCACAGGCTGGATCGTTTCCTGTTATTCCAAGACTGAGGCCACAGCTAATCGTGAACGTACAAGTCTCTTCACATTGATTGGCATCAAAAAGGGTAAAAGTGTAATCACCGGGAGACAACACCGGAGAATCCCAGGTGCCAGCTATGTTTTCTACCAAAGAGTGACTAAAAGGACCATTCAATTCCAATTGGTAAGGTGGGGTGCTCCCACTAAAAGAAAAGGAATAACTACCAGATCCATTTCCTTCAGAAATTCCATTTTCATGGCAATCTAATACGAGCGAACTGGGTTCTGAAATAGTGATAGATTCGCTATCCATACAACCACTATCATCAGTAACCGTAAGGGAATAAAGGCCAGGATTGAGATCGCTAATATTGCTTTGTCCATCATAAATATCATTTGACCAGTCATACTGATAATCAGGTGTGCCTCCGGTTACCACACTGGATATACTTCCATCATTGGTGTCATTACAACTACTGTTATTTGGAGTCAGGGACAACATCAGATCACAATCGGCGTCCTGGATAGTAAAACTACAACTAATGCTACAGCCATTAGCATCTGTAAACAACACCGTATAATTTCCTGCTAAAAGGTTGTCAAGTGTATAGTTGCCTTCTATCAGGTTCTGTTCGGCAGAATTAACGGGACCGCTGAGTGTATAGCTGTAGGGTGCGGTACCGTCACTAATCTCGAAAGAAGCTTTTCCATCCGATAACCCGGGTCCGGTAGGCGGCATATCTGCGCTGCAGTTCAGGTCCAATTGGCCAGGTTCATCTATGGTAATGCTGGTTGAAGCTTCACAGTTATTCCCATCTGAAACGGTCACACTATAAGTACCTGCTGCAAGCCCAACAGGATCTTCCTCTCCATCCAGCGTATTATCGGACCAATTGTATTGAAATGGCATCTGTCCAATTATTTCCAGGTTCAAGGCCCCAGATTCACTGCCATTACAATCAATGGTTGCTGCTATATTAAGATCCAGAATAGGTGATAAATTGACGGTGATTTCAACCGGGACAATTTCAGATGTACAAGTCCCATTATTCACCTGGACAAAAAGGGTAACTGATGAAGTAGTAAAGTCCTCCGGATTATTTATTTCGTTCATTGCTGTATTATCCAAATACCAGGTCACGTCATTACCTGTTCCACCATTTATGACATTGTTGCTTTGTGTGAGGTCAAATGTTGCTACACCGTTGCTCTCTTCGCACGCGAAAAGCGTTGTAGTTGTGGCCACAGGCTGGGGAGCAATAGTTATATTGTGGGTAAACACTTGAGCACATAATCCTGGATCTGGCGTAAAGGTATAAACACCCGAGTTCATATTATCAACTACTGAAGGTGACCAGCTACCGTTGACTCCATTATCGGAAGTGCCTGGCAGATTTGAAATAGTTGCTCCCTGGCAAAAAATAGCTGGAATATTAAAGACAGGTGTAGCTGCCGGGAAAATGGTCACATTGAGAATATACTGACTAGCACACTGACCGGGATTGGGCGTAAACGTATAACTGCCGGAATTCACATTGTCAATCCCTCCCGGATTCCAGCTACCATTTATGCCATTATCAGAAACGGTGGGTAGAGGAGCAACAACATCTCCTTGACAGTACATATTTTGGATGGTGAACGTAGGCATAGTTCCAGGAATAATCGTCACATTCAAGGTAAAGGGACTAGCACACTGACCGGGATTGGGCGTAAACGTATAACTGCCGGAATTCACATTGTCAATCCCTCCCGGATTCCAGCTACCATTGATACCATTATCAGAAACGGTGGGTAAAGGCGTAACAACATCTCCCTGACAGTACATATTTTGGATGGTGAACGTAGGCGTAATTCCAGGAGTAATCGTCACATTCAAGGTAAAGGGACTAGCACACTGACCGGGATTGGGCGTAAACGTATAACTGCCGGAATTCACATTGTCAATCCCTCCCGGATTCCAGCTACCATTGATACCATTATCAGAAACGGTAGGTAGAGGAGCAACAACATCTCCTTGACAGTACGTATTTTGGATGGTGAACGTAGACATAGTTCCAGGAGTAATCGTCACATTCAAGGTAAAGGGACTAGCACACTGACCGGGATTGGGTGTAAACGTATAACTGCCGGAATTCATATTGTCAATCCCTCCCGGATTCCAGCTACCATTGATACCATTATCAGAAACGGTAGGTAGAGGAGCAACAACATCTCCCTGACAGTAGGTATTTTGGATATTGAAAGTGGGCGTAGTTCCAGGAGTAATCGTCACATTCAAAGTAAAGGGTCCGGCACATTGTCCTGCATTGGGTGTGAAGGTGTAACTACCCGAGTTCATATTATCGATAGTCCCGGGGTTCCAATTGCCACTTATTCCATTGTCGGAAATATTGGGTAATGCATCGGCAACATCTCCTGCACAATAAACATCTGTAAGGCTAAAAACAGGCGTTGCTCCTGGGGTAATGGTTACGTTTAAAACGAATGTGGATGCACATTCACCCGGATTGGGCGTAAAGGTATAGCTACCGGAATTCACATTATCAATCGTTCCTGGGTTCCAGTTACCGTTTACAGCATTGTCAGAAACGGTAGGTAGAGGAGCGACAACATCTCCTTGACAGTACGTATTTTGGATAGTGAAAGTGGGCGTTATTCCAGAAGTAATCGTGACATTCAAGGTAAAGGGTCCGGCACATTGTCCTGCATTGGGTGTGAAGGTGTAACTACCCGAGTTCATATTATCTACAACTGCTGGCGACCAGGTACCATTGACTCCATTATCGGAAGCCCCCGGTAGAGCAGGAATAGTGGCTCCTTGACAATAAGTATCTGTAATACTAAAAGTAGGCGTAATTGCCGAAGTAATCGTTACGTTAAGAGTAACAGGATTAGCACATTCCCCTGGTCCTGGCGTAAACGTATAGGTCCCAGAATTCATATTGTCAATTATTGCTGGCGACCAGCCCCCGGTGATGGCATTATTGGAGGTATTTGGCAAAACATCCGCTACCTCGCCAGCACAATAAGTGGTCGTGATACTGAAAACAGGTGTAGCTGGCGGTGTGATGGTAATTGTAAAAGACTCTTCTTGTACACAACTTTGCGTAATATCAGTGATATAAATAGTCGTATTACCAGTGATCGTTTGTCCAGCCATGTACAAGAGACCTGTCCCTCCAGGGCCTGTAAAATAGGCTTCGTTTCCGCTAAGGCCAGAACCAGTGATAGGAGGAAGGGTATAACTATTACAGACGGAAACATTCCCCGGGTTATTGAAGGTGACGGCCGGTGGAGCCGTTCCTATGGGGGGAGCTCCGCAGGTATTTACACCATAAGTATCGGTGGCAGGTATCCAGTATGCGCCTTCGGCTTGCGTCAATAGAGTGCGATCATGTGTGTAAATATTGGAGCATCCCGATGTAAGTCCAACTTCGGTACTTCGTGGAGCAGCACCGGTTGCATTGGAAAGTCCACCCCCAGAGCGTGTACAACTATTAGCCAATACATATATACACTCACCCGTTCCGCAGATGCTGCTAAAGTCATAAGGTTCATCAGCTCCATTACTAATTTGAAAAACAACCCATACATTGGGCGGCACATCGAAGTTAGCCCCTATGGAGATTACATTAGAACATCCCGTAATCACTCCCGGATTGCCAAAAGTAACACCACACGGGGTTTGGTCAGCAGGCCAGTTATCTACATTAGTATTCACATCATTATTCTCCGGGCCATTGACGTTCCGGTTGATATCAAAGTTTAAGAAAAAATCATCGGTATTAAAACCACTATTTCCTGAGTCAATTATGAGAAACTCATTAAAACTTTCATTGCCACAAGCATCGATCATCAAAGCCAGTACTGTAGGGCACTGTGCCCTGATGAGGGACAATGGAATCGAGATCGACAGAAGAAAAACGCAAAGAGATAGGAAGTGCTTAAAAGTGCTTTTGGTAGAATAATTCATTGGCTTGAATTGATTGAGCTTAAAATCGATATTTACTTTGGCTCAAATATTCGAAACCTTGCTAAAATATGGGTATTCAGATCGTCCGTATAGGTTTGTTTTGTGTCGCATCTGGGGATTTGACGAAATATTTGGGTAATTTTAAGCGCTTTACGCTATAATTTCCCTTCAAATTTTGATTTTCACTTCCTTTATTAGGACCAAAATTAATTTGGACTTTTCAATTTATTAACCTACTTTTCAGCGCAATTTCCCCTGATTAGAAGATTTATTGTGTTATAAAATTCTAACAGGCTAAGCAAAAGAACACAACAACCTAACACCTATGCCCAATTTAGTTCTGGTGCCTGTTCATCTGGATGCCTTGTTTTTATCGCATGACCAGCTGGTGGCAGGCCCCAAAGCCGATTTTACCCGCCTACCCTATCTCCGTAATGGGCAGGATCATCAATCGGATGCTCCTTTTTTAAGTGAAGAAATACTGACAAAACCCTTTCATAACGAGAATTTACACCTCAAAGCAGGCATACATTTACATTGGGCATTGCCTGACGCATTGACCAAAACGCTGGATGGAAAAGACAGCAGCCACTTTCCAACAGTCCCCAACCGATGGCTGATTTCACGAATTAGAAATGGTCAAAAAGAAAAGACCTGGGTGGTCGAAAGTGATTACCTCTACTCGGATGGGATGGGGCAATATTCCGGTAGTATTTCCTATCCTTATCCCAAAATATCACCCAATGATCAGCCTTTCCGGTTTTTAGGCAGGAAGATGCCCTGGGCAGCATGGAAAAATGCAACGGCTAATAATAATGAATACCTGGATCACCTTACGGCAGTGGGTTATGGAGAACCAACCTTTGCCGCTTTTTATCCCAATTGCCACTCCGTTTTTGGGTTTCACGATGGAGAAATCAATCCTTATACCTTAGCAAATACCTCCTATGAGGTGACAGGCTGGTATAATAATCCGGAAGAGGATTATTTGAAACAGTTACAACAAAGCCTCCTGACCCTACCCAATGCTCCAACTACCTTGTTTGATATGCATGAGTTAATGGAACAGTCGAGTGCATGGCGTTTGGATATACAAATTGATAAACAAGCATTTTTAACGGCCAATCCCACAGCCACCACGCTACTGGACGATTGGATTGCTAACAATTGGATTGCACTTATCGATGAGCACACGATTGCTATAATGCCCAAAGCTCAATGGAAGAAAGAACCAGATGAGCGTGCGTTATCCTTTATGAGTCGTTTATTGGGGCCCTATTTTGATCTGCAAACGTTATGTTTTTCACACTTAAAATTTCCAGAAACCATACCGGAACAAATCGAGCATCCTGGCTTTAATAACCATGATTTTCAGGTGACCATTGCCAATACAGGTTCCGAGGCACTTTCAGCCTACCTTTCCCATCAATTGGCAGGAGAATTCACACATGAGCAGGTAGAGGATCAACTGGAAGCCATCCTGCTTGCAAGTAAATTGGAAAACCACCGCCTGGATACCGGTGCCAAATTTGAAGAGGCCCGGCATGAAAAGGGCTTTAATGCCATCCCCGGAGGTACACGTTGGGTGATCCGCCCACAAAATGACCCGCATTCGGCCGCCAAAGCCGACAATGTAGCGGAACAACAACAGATTACCCTTCCTGAAGCCTTAGGGCATGCCCTCAATCAACTCAACCTGTTGCAGGGGCGATATGATCAGGCTCAAAAAGAAATTCAAAGTCTGAAACACCACTTGTTTTCCGACTGGTACAAATACCTCAAATGTGTGTATCCGCCAGATGGAACCCATGAAGAATTTATTCCTCCCGATGAGGTCAAATATTTTATCGAACAAAATGACTTGTCTCCTCTTTCCGAAAAATCAGCAAGTACCGGAAAATTAAACTGGCAGGAAGATGAAGAAAAACGAGTCTCCGAAGCTACTGTTGTCGAAGGGGTTTCTACAAGCCTGGCCCAGCAAGTGGCCACAGCCATCAATCAGCTCATCGAACAGCTGAAAACCTTTAATCGGGAAGGTGGTTTATTATTGGCCTTAAAACTAGGCGAACAATCAGAAGATGGAAGTGTCCCCGACTTTTCAGGACGTGAAAATAGTGGCCAGCTATCTGGAGAGGTCAACTTTGTTGATGATATTACATTTCTTCGGGTAGCCGAATTTAATGGAACGAATGCACAGCTAAATCTTCCATTATTACAAGCTATAAAGTCGATTTCCTTTTGGACATTTATTCCGGCCGAAAGTACAAGTGGTTGTTTATTGGATGCCGGTGGTGGGTTAAATGCTTTTCTGTCAAACGGGGACACTGGAACAGCCTGGAAAAAGCTGTTTGTCAATGGACAACAAGTGCCTGCAATCAACTGGAATGCCATTCCTAAAGGAGATTGGGTCCATTTACATCTGAGCCTTGCTCAGCCTATAGAGGCTTCTTTCACACTGATGAGTCGGTCCAATGGGCAGGATTTTCTAGCCGGCAACTTGGCACACATCCACGTTTATGATTTCGAGTTGGAAGAACAGGCCATTCAACGTGATATGCGCCATTATGTACGCCAACAATACGTGTTGCAAGCCTCTGCTGCTTCCCGCTACTGGCAGGCAAAAGAACCCGTGGCCTTGTTTACTGGTGAAGCGATAAAACCTTCTCCCCGGCACGGCTTTGACGGCAATCACCGGATGGATGGCAAACTGCATTGCATCAGCTGGCCACAGACAGATATCAACAGCTTGATCAATGAGGCGTTTGGCCCGTTATCGGCCAAACTGGACGCCCTCAAAGCCCAATACCCAGACGACCATTTTGCCTTTGAAACTTGGGGACATCAGCCCTGGCATCCTTTTATGCTGGAATGGCAGGTGATCATGTCGCCGCTTAGCAATAAGAGTAATCTGAACGATAGCTTGCGTACTTATCATCGGGATTTTGTGACAGAAAACTATGAAATGAAGGAAAATGCCGTGGACCTGAATGTAAAACCCGGCAAATTTTCCATCACCAATGTGGCTTACGAATACAGCGGCTCCTCTGTATTAACGCCCTATGCTGATCTCCAACTCAAAGACCGACTGGAGGCTTACCTTAAAAAACAAGTGGTTACCCCCTGGTATATACAGCAAGAGATTGAGGTGGAAAATCGAAACTATGATTTTACCAGTCAGGAGGTGAAAAATATACTCAATAATTACATTCAGGTGAATGAAGCCACCATTACGGAAGATCCGGTCAACAACCTCTTAAGGGCATACAACTATCTCCAGGCCAGTAATCATCAGTCACTTTCTCAGACGTTAGGCGGATTTAATGATGCATTGCTTATGCATCGTCTAGTGATGCAAACGCCTATTGATGATCCCATCGGTTTTCCGAACTACCGATACTTTGCAGATTATGTAGGCAATGCCCTGGGTAAAGACATCCATTCTGCTCCTGATCCAAATGCGGATTTTAATCCCATCAGATCGGGTGTAATGCGGGTGAATCAATTGCAACTGATGGATACCTTTGGACGTAGCAAAGCATTGTATAGTGGAGATTTATTCAAACCCCATCAGATGGAAGTACCTGGCCGGGCCGATATGGTTCATTTGCGTCCGCGATTGGTCCAGCCCGCGCGCCTCAATTTCCGCTGGCTCTCCGCGAGTGATGGTGATCAGGAAATGAATGAACACCCGGCCACCAGCCCGATATGTGGATGGATTTTAGTTAACAACCTGGACCATAGTTTGATGATTTATCAAACGGATGGTGCCGCCTTATGTAGTGTAAGTCCCGATGAAGACACCAATTTCCTGCTCAGACATCCTCCTGGCCCAAAATTTGGACAAGCTTTTGACCTTCAGGAGGCTGACAATATGTATTTGCGGCAAATGCTAGACTATTTAAGGGGCCGGCAACAAAATAACCCTCAATTTTTGCAGCATTTTATCACCGTAATCGATTCCTCATTAGCCAATATTGATCCGGCAAATTTTGCGCAACATACGGATATTGCCATGCTCATGAGCCGGCCTTTAGCGCTGGTACGTGCCAGCATGGATCTTGAATTGGCGGGATTGCCAGCCATCAATCACGATTGGAATGTTTTCCGCCATGACCTGTTGCGCAATACGCGGCAAAGTGAAGCATTTACGGATGTAGAATTCCCCATTCGCCTGGGTGAGTACAAACAACTCAACGATGGCCTGGTGGGCTATTGGCTGGAGGAAGGGGATGGTTATAAAGACCTGCAATTTTTTGCGCCTCAAAGTGATATTGTTGATGATCCGAACATTATTACCCGTTCAACGAGTCGATTCACGCTATGCCAGGCCGTATCTGATACACCAAAAATGTTAAGTCTCTTGCTTGATCCCAGAGGATTGGTTCATGCCACTTCCGGCATTTTACCGACCAAAGCCATTCGCATTCCACCAGATCAATATGCTAAAGCATTGCAACGCATAGAAATTACTTTCCTAACGGCACCCTTGCTGAGTGATAGCCAGCAGGTGCAAATTGCGCTTCCGGCAGAGACGGACTATCAATGGTCGTGGTTGGCCAATACGAATGGTGGGTGGGATGAAATTTCGGTACCGGGTGTGGTGCGGAAAAGTGCTTTTGTAGAAACATTTGCACAGGAAGCAGATGCCATTTGGGACCTGTTGGGGCAAGACAGTATCCAATGGATCATCCCGTTGGATGATGCCAGGGCTACTGTGGTTGAAATTGATCAACGAGCTGCTACGCAATTAGGAGAGCAATGGGAGCCAAAACGCACCCAAATAGATGATGTATTGGCACAAGTCAGCCTGGGACAAGCTTCTTTACAAGCAGATTTGCACGGAACAAACCTGATCCGGGAAGGCTGGCTGAAACTCAAAAAGATTTCAGAATAAATTACAATTAAAAGTTATAAAAAATATAACATGGCTGATTTACAAAAAGAAGAAAAACCTCAGAACCTCAAATTTACATTAAGCATTGAGGAAACCAACTTGATCATGGATGCTCTAGGACAAATGCCCTTTGTGCGCGTTCACCAATTGATAGCAAAGATTCAACAACAAGCGGCTGGTCAGTTACAGAACAATCAAAAATAACCACCTAAACTCAACAATAACTATGGCAATATCGGAAAACCTCATTTTTCATTTACCACTAAATGAACATGCTGAGGATAAGGTTATTCACAATGCTTTGCAAGATGGCAATATAGGCAGCATGCAGGGCAATACCATGCTGATCCCGGATGAAACATTTGGCGCCGCTATTAGCTTTGACGGACAGGGCGACTACTTAGATTGTCATAATGTCTACAATCCGGCAGCCAAACCATTGTCCGTCAGTATCTGGTTCAATGCTGCGAAAACGGATGCAGAACATATTCTTTTTAATAAAGAGGATTTGTTTGAAGCAGGAATCCAGGGTGGCATGCTCCGATATGCCTTCCAACCACATTGGGATTGGGATGGTGCCAATACTTTTCCCGTACATATTGGAATATGGTATCATGTTGTGGTGGTTTACGATGGTCAAAAACAATATTTGTATAAAGATGGCGTCAAGGTTTTTGAACGCGCCCAAACCGGCAATATCGGTGCTAATGACAGTAAGTTACTTATTGGCGCAAGAGGCCACACCAATCCGCACAACTTTTTCCAGGGTAAACTGGCCCAGTTTCGAATGTACGACAGGGCATTGACCGCTGCCGAAATCCAGGAAATTGGCATAAAAGATCAGGTAGCTTTAGCTACTTTCCATCAATCTCATCCAATCGAATTCGATTTACTAGACAACCAGAAGCAGCCCGTCTTGTATATCGATGAAGATCCGGCTGGATATCAAATGCACCTCAACATCAAAAACAAAGGCCGGCAAAATATCCAGTTTTCAGAAGTGGCGCATTTTGAACCCAGTGAAAATACTCACCACTTTGCGCTGCATTTTCGGCCGGGTACTTTGCACGATGATTGTTTTGGGACGATCAGTGTTGTCAACAATCAGAAGTGGCGCATGCGATTGATCCCACAAGCGGATCAGAGTGTCATCATCTATGTATTGGCCAATCATACCCCAAAAATTGAAGTGGGCAGTACCGAAACCATCACTTTTTCCAACTTCAGAGCCAATGGTGTACATGGCACTCGTGGCACCCGGGTAGAGCTTTTTTACGGAAGTATGGCCTATGAAGAATCGACCACTTGGATTAAAGGGCGGCGACTGGCACACCTCAACATCGTCAATCACAACGGCAAAAAAAACATTCCACTACATATAGGTTTCCATGGGAGCAATATTGTACTTAACGATGCGGTCAACGATAGTTCCGGCACAGCCAATCAGCTCAAACTACACCTGACCAATGCGCTACAACTCGACCCGGCCAATCCGGATAAATCCAATTTCCCTTTAAAAGGCAAGGATGCAGATTCTCCAACCAAATTCATTATTTCTTTTGATGTACAAAACGATGGAGAACATAAAGACTGGGCACTAGGGACCAAAAGTCAAGTGGCGAATATTGAAATACGCCCCACTGCAATAAAGGTACCAGGCCAGGCAGATATTCAGTGGTCGCCAGCAGTGGTCAATCCCGGCGAAGTTTTTATGCTGGAACAAGACGTCACCTTAAAGGCCGGAGCTAATTTGGAGGTGGATATCTCCAATATCAAATCCTCTTTGCCGGTAGGTCATACCAACCTCTATCTGCACTATGAAGATATACCCGGTTATTGGAATGGACAATTTGTGGAGGTGGTGGAGAAATCCCCACTATTATTCCATAGCAACGCTCAGGGATTTGAGTTTGTAGGTATTGGTACACCTGAACCCGAAAAACACCTGCACATCAAGGGAAGCACGGCCGGAGGCAGATTCATGAATGATGTTCATGATCGACCTGGCTTGGCTATTTCAGGAGCCTATCCACAAATTGATTTATTCAGTACCGATGGTAACAATACCAGCCATGGTCCCACTTTAAAATTTTCAGCCTATAATGATGCCAATAAGACCAGCTTCAAAAATTGGTCGATCGGGACCTCAGCCGCCGATGCCCGTTTTCTGGACATTGGATTTAGTGGCGCCAGCGACAACAACCCCCATGCTGGCATTCGCAATTACAATGGAAGGACAGTGTTGACTTTGCTGGAAAACGGGAATGTGGGCATAGGTAATATAGAACCTACCTATAAACTGGATGTATATGGTAGCATACGTGCCCATCGCTACTACGATGATGACATTAGTTTTTACATCGATGCCAATACGACGTCTGTATTGAATGTGGTCCATGCGAGTATTTTGTATGATCGGGAGGATACGAGTTATTATATCGACCCAGGTTATCATTCCAGATTGAACCGCATGGATTTGGATTCCGGCGCCGGTAATTCCATCATAGCAAGAAACAATGGTACGGGCATTGTCACCATTATGGCCCTTAGCGAGGGCAATTCAAAGGCCATTTATGCCCAAAATAAGGGGATAGGATATCCTGCTATAGCAGCAATAAACCTAGGTAATTCTCATGCCATCCAGGCAGATAATAATTCACCCAGCTTTGCATCTGTTCAAGCCAAAAACAGTCACAATTCAGGCTGGGATTTTTGGGCTGCCGGGAACAACCACTATGGCCGGGCCAGTTCTATTCGTCTGAAGGAAGATGTCTCTACGGTGGCCAATGCCTTGGAAAAAGTATTAAAACTCAATGGTGTCCGCTTTAAATGGAAAGATTCAGGAACCGAAGACCTGGGCTTTATTGCCGAAGAAGCCGGAAAAGTGATTCCCGAAGCCGTACAATTTGAAGACAACGGCTATGCCACCGGCATGAGCTATGATCATGTGTTGCCCTTGCTCGTAGAAGCTGTGAAGGAACAACAGGGGATCATTGAAAGCCTAAAAGAACAAATTCAATTATTAATTGCCAACAAAAAAAATACATAACATGTACGTTATACGTGATAAAAACGCCAAAAGTATCCTGCACATCAGCGATGCCGATTATGCTAAAAACCTAAAGCCCGAAGAAGTCTACGACGAATTTGACCCAAATACCATGGAGATGGGAAAAACCAAAGCCGAAAAGGTACCGGACTGGTTTGACATTGATGAGCAGGGAGAGATTGCACCGTTGACGAAGGAGGCTTTTCGGGCTTTGCGCGATCAGCGGGGGGTGGTGTTTGCTGAGCCGGCGAAGGGGCCCATAGAATAAGTCAGAGAAGGTGAAGCAAAGAAATAATAATGTTTTTTAATCAGGTAGTTCGATTTAAATTTTAGAAGATGCCAATCAGACTCCGGGAAGTAGCCATTTATTTAAGTATGCATGCTAAAAATAAATTAGGCGATATTGCCTTTGCCATGAATAAGAAAGGGGAAATTTTAAGTATGGCCAGACATGACGCCCGGCCTGAACTATTTGATGATAGATCCGGCATTATCAATCTAGTACAAAATTACAAGGCTATTGAAGGGGATTATAGTGGGTTGGGAGAATTTATTGTAAGCAGTGTGCCTCCTACAGAGCGAGACCTAGGCATGATGGCTATGACGGCTCATCTACCTATTGTATATTTTGTTCAAAAACCTAAAATTAAACCTGAATTTAAAACATTCCACTGGGGTGGCAAGGATAATCCCACCTGGGAACTTCAAGAGGGATTTGATAATATTACTCAGGCGAAAACTATTCCTCCAATTGATAACTCGGACGCTAAACTAGCTTTGGATGATAAATTTGGCCTTGAACCCATTTTTCAATTAATCCCTCCTGCTGGTCCAGGTCAAATCCTTCAGGTTCATGATATTTTAAAGAAAATCCCCACAAAGGAAGCGAAAAACCTTGTTGATTCTTTTAATCCATATTTAATTAAGCAAATAGAGCCTTTAACACACCTGACCTATGGAGATGAACCTGAATTTACTCTCCCTCAATTTAAAGAGCCCGATTTTTCAGGAAAAAATAAACTTGTTGATCTAATTTTCATGCATTTAGCCTGGGCTATCGTTCATCAACGGATGATTAATAAAAAAATTAGCATACCCGGTGGACATAATATTGGATCTGTATTGGTAGATCCGCAAAATAGAATCATTTCCTGGGGGGTAAATACAAATTATAAACATTCCACATTACATGGAGAGATAAACCTGGTCCACAATTATTTTAAGGATGATAATACCATTGGAGTTAATATAGCCAATTCCCATAAAAACAGGCTTTATTCAACCTTAGAACCATGTTATATGTGTGCAGGGATGTATTCTGATTCAGGTAACCCGAATATTGATGGTCCATTTTGCTATTATGATCAAGATGATCCTGGTATTAAAAATAATGCTTTAGAACGAAGAAATCATAAAAGTGGCCAGGATCAATTTGTCACAGAAATTGGAATTGATGTTTCCGAGGCTTTTAAAGAATACGTTAAACCACCTAAAAAGAGTGCCTCAGCTGATTATATACGAAAACCGCTCAGTGGGTTTCTAAATAATGAGGCGGTAAAGTTTATAAATGAAGCAACTGTCGAGTATTTAAAACTTTATAAGGAGGAGGATTTTTCTGAAAAAATAATATGGCAAAATGGATTGATCCTACTTGGGAATATTGGTGGAGAATCTGTCTATGCCTCCTGTAAAAAAGTTCTGAAAATAAAATTCAATACCCTGATCGCCTAAGCTTATGACCTACGCAGAATTAAAACAAAAGCTTCAATTAACAGACACCTCACTCCAGCTTTCCATAGAAAAATTCCCGGAGACAGGAGTGGCTGATCTCTTATTGAAATTTTTCAAAAAAGATCAAATCCTTATTGGTCAGGTTAACCTTCTTGCTGATGATCTTGCTCAGGAGATCGCTATCCAGGGTGAATTTCAAGGTGGTTTTCTGGACATTGCTGCTGTAAGCAATCTAAGCATTGGATTTGAGGCTATTTTTTCCATTTTTAATGAAGCCCCTAAAACAGTTCTCAAGCTATCCCTGAATGACACCTGGTTGTTATCAGATGCGCTGAAGGAGCCTTCTTTTTTAGCACTACAAACTGACCTGGCGATTACAGACGAAACGTTATTAACACATTCTATTGTCCAGATCAAACTGGACAGTAATCTCAACCTAAAACTCTTTGTCACGCCCAATATCTCCATCAATCTTGCTCAAATTCCAGCTTATTTAAAAGGGGAAGATGCATCGAGTAGTTTTCCCACAGAAGGAATTCCCTCCTTTGATCAGGCACTTACTTTTACCTCTTTTGAAATTGCCGCTGGATTAAGTCCAATGTTTTTATCCTATGTAGGGTTGGAAGTTGCTATACAGGATAAGGAAGCCAGTTGGAAATCCTTGGGCGAATGGGCGCATTTTAAAGAATTTAGTGCTCATATTCTACTATTGAATCCATTGGTTGATCCATTGTTAAGTGTAGAATTGAGAACAAAAGTAAGCATTGCGAATAAGGATATTATTGGTATCATTTTATTGCCTTCCTTGCAGTTTCAGTGTTTTTTGGCTCCTGGAGAAGAAATTAGCATGAAAGCAGTTTTGGAAGGCATTATAGGCAAACCCATTCCCATGCCTGCCATTAGTTGTACAGGACTGGGGATTAACGGTAATCCAAAAGGACATAACTACGAATTATACCTGACCATTAAGGACGTTTTAGAGATAGACGTAGGAAATCATGTTTTTAAAGTCGAAGCACTGTCTGGCAATTTTACCTACCGAACTCAGCCACAAAGTTCAGCAAGCGGGACTTTAACCGGCTTATTGAAGTTTGACGAAATTGAAATTCTCATATCCGCTTTTCATGGTTCTGGTACAGGCTGGAAATTTTCCGGCAGTACCGGCCCTGGGCAAGCCATTCCAATTGGAACGCTGCTTGACAAGATTACGGCAAAGTTCGGTGCGCAAAAACCATTGCCGGAGCCATTAAAGGGTTTGATTGTCAAGAATCTTAGTATTTCTTTCAATACAGAAACTAAAAATTTCACTTTTGGTTGCGAGGGAGATTTCACCATCGAAGGCAAAGAGGTCGTTATAAAACTAAAAATCATCCTTAGCAAGCAGCAGGATGGTAGTTACCTAAAAGATTTTGACGGACAAATTGTCATTGGTCCGCTAGAATCATTGGGTTCACTGTACTTTGACCTTCATTTCATTCAGGGAGTAGAAGCCACGCTTTTTGCTGCTAGTTTTGTACAGGAAGGCTGGGAATTGGATTTCAACCTAGGCACCCTAATCTCCGCCCTCTCCGACCAAATCGACCACATCCCCATCGATCTCTCTGTCGACCTGAAAGACATCATTCTGGTCTTTGATAAAAAGCCCAACGAGACCACCAAATTCCTCTTTGCGCTCGACATCAATGCCGGCGTGAATTTGTCCAACCTGCCTTTGGTGGGCAAACTCTTCCCACCTGATAAAAGCGTAGGTGTCGACGATCTGCAATTTGTACTGGCCAGTGCACCTATTCCGGTGACGGAGGTCAATACCTGGACCAGCAATAACTTATTGCCCGCTAATATCACCCCACTCCCTGCCCGCGACCTCAACAAGGGGCTAAGCGTGGATGGTAAACTCAACCTGGGGGGCTTTACCCAAACGATTGACTTGCCCATTTCTGGCAGCAATACGCCACCCGCAGGCGGCACTCCGGTACCGGACCCCAATGCTATGCCCCCCACCTCGCCGGATAAGGCCAAGTGGATTACTGTGCAAAAGAAGATCGGACCGATTTATTTCGAACGAATTGGCATACAATACGATAAGGGCATTTTGTCATTTTTACTGGATGCCTCCCTTACTGCTGCCGGACTGACCATTGCCTTGCAAGGCTTGTCGGTAGGCTCACCCCTCAAGAAATTTGAACCCACTTTTGACCTGAAAGGCTTGGGTATCGATTTCAAAAAGGGACCATTGGAAATCGGCGGCGCCTTTTTGCGCTTTGCCGAGAACGAATATGACGGTACGGCCATCATCAAAACCGAAGCCCTTTCCCTGGCGGCCATTGGTTCTTATGCGGTGATGACAGATGGGCACCGGTCTTTATTCATCTATGCCGTGTTGGATTTTCCGCTGGGCGGACCTCCTTTCTTTTTTGTGACCGGTTTGGCGGCAGGATTTGGCTACAACCGGCGATTGCGGGTGCCGGACATCACCAAGGTGGCCAATTTTCCACTCATCTCTGAGGCCGTCAATGGGGCTGCACCCATTCCACCGGGTGCCGGACAGCGCAATGCCTTAATGGGTGAACTGACCAAAATTCGCACCTATATACCACCCGAAACGGGACAGTACTTTTTGGCCGTAGGCATCAAGTTTAATTCCTTTAAACTGGTGGACTCTTTTGCCTTACTGACCATCTCCTTTGGCAACCAGTTTGAGCTGTATTTATTAGGGCTTTCCACCATGGTTGCGCCAACAACCGAAGCAGCATCGATCGTAGAACCACTGGTAGAAGTGCAGATGGCCATCAAGGCCAGTTTCCTGCCCGATGAGGGTTTTCTGGGTTTGGAAGCACAACTAACGACTGCATCCTTCCTTTTTTCGCGCAAATGCCATCTAACGGGTGGTTTTGCCTTTTACAGTTGGTTTAATGGGCCGCATAAAGGAGATTTTGTGATTAGCCTGGGTGGTTATCATCCCAGTTATCAAGTGCCCGCTCATTATCCCAAGGTACCGAGGTTGGGTTTCAACTGGCAAGTGACGCCGCAACTAAGTTTGAAAGGAGAAGCCTACTTTGCCCTCACTGCCTCAGCCCTGATGGCCGGGGGACGCCTGGAAGCCCTATGGGTGGATGGCAATTTACGTGCCTGGTTTATTGCCGGAGCGGATTTTCTCATTGCCTGGAAGCCCTACCACTACGATGCACACGTATACGTGGATATGGGGGTTTCGTATACCTTCCATTTTTTTGGCACCCACACTATCTCCGTAGGACTAGGTGCTGATCTACATATCTGGGGACCGGATTTCAGCGGCAAAGCACACATCAAATTGTGGATCATTACCTTTGATGTCACCTTTGGTGCTGGTGCATCCAATACGCCCCAGCCCATTGATTGGAACACCTTCCGGGCCTCCTTTTTACCGGCCTCCGACCAGGACATTGTCAGTATTTCGGTCATTAGCGGTATCAAACAACAGCCTGAGGCCAATAGTGGCGTCGACTGGATAATCGATACCAAAAACTTTGAATTTGAGACCAATTCGGTGATTCCGATCAAACAAGGGCCTTTAGCGCTTGACACAGCAAATACCGCTTTTGGCATTGCGCCAATGGATTTGAAAAGTGATCAGGTAGACACCGGTCTGGAGGTATATATCAAACGGAAGTCAGCTAGTGATAATGTCCCGGACGTGGCCTTAAATGGTGCTTTCCATTTTGAACCCATTGCCAAAAAGGTGCCGACGGCCTTATGGGGTACTTCGGTGAAACCAAATCTAAATGGCCGGAAATTTGATAACACACTCATGGGCTATCGCATCAAGTTAATTACCCAGGAGAGAGCGCCCGGCAATAGTCCCGATGCCATTGACCGGCATAAATTTCAGTTTGCCACCAAAGATCTGAATAACTACTTGCAACCAAGAGGTTTACCTGGCTTTTCCCCAGCACATCCTACCGATTGGAAGGATCAGTTGAAAAATGCTTTGGGGGAAAACAACAAGCGCAATGATTTAATGAATGCCATGGGCTTCTCCACAGATACCGATATACAACTGAGTGACACCTATGTAGATGAATTGATTCTGTCACCCCAATTTGCTGGTCCAGAACCGGTTTAAACCCTGAACCCTGATGCCTGATCAAACGCCTTTACCACCTTTGGCTGCTAAAATCCAGTTTATCGCCTACCACCGGCCGGCTTTAAGCGATGGTCTTTATTACCTTGAGGTCAAGCCGAGCCTAAGTACCAAGGGCACCCAACGTATCACCGGAGGAACTCAGCGTAAATATTTCCAGATATCTGGTACGCGCTTTCAATTGAAGCCGCAGGAAGTACATTCGGTTTTCCCGCCCAATGGCAGCCTGGGAGATCATGAAAACGTACTGCCTCATATCATCCTCAACCGCAGTACCCTCCCCTGGGAACGATACGCGGATGGTAGTAGCGATAACATGCCCTGGCTGGCCCTGCTGGTATTTGACGGGGTGGAGGAAATACCACCATCGGAGGTCATTAGCCTGAAGGATTTAAAGACAACAGCTGGCGAAAAACGTTTCCCTTTGATTACCCTCGAACCTGGTCAGACAGATACAGATCAGGTGACGGTGATTGATGTAAAAAGAGGGCTATTAGATAAAATCGTTCCCAGCAAAGCCGACCTGGAATACCTGGCCCATGTCCGTCAGGGATTTGATGTACACGACGACAAAACAGGGAGTGAATATGCCGTGGTCATCGCTAATCGCCTGCCCTCACAAGAGGGTATCAGTCAGGTACATCTGGTGGCTATGGAAGATCGGTATGTGGGCAATGATTTTGATTATAAAACCACAAATGATCAGGATACCGTAAGGCTTGTCAGCCTTTACAGTTGGCAATTTGCCTGTATTAATCCCCAAAAAAGCCTGCCGCGAATTCTGGAACATTTGAATTCCGAAACCACGTTGTCCGGTGATCATAATTTGCGACTTCCAGCAGTCAATAACCCACTCGCTGATGGCTTTTTATCCACCGGTTTTGTCCCCCTACGTCATTTAATGCGTAATGGTGACAAGAGTGTTTCCTGGTTTCATGGGCCCTTAGCTACGGGAATCAACCCCAATCATGCGGACGCCTTACCGGTCATGGGTTCCGATGCGCTCCTGCGTTTTGACGGCAATACTGGCATGTTTGATGTTTCCTATGCCTCGGCTTGGGAACTCGGGCGTATGCTGATCCTGCAAAGCAAGGCCGTATCTGTGAGTTTATACAATTGGAAACGCAGCCATGCCCATGAGAACAAAACCGCTGAATTGCAGCTCACCCATGCACATTTGCCTGCTCAGGGTTTATTTGATAAAACGGATACCGCGTTGGCCATTCCCGAAAATGTGCGCAAATGGTTTCAGAATCTGAGTTTGCTGGAAGGCGTACCTTTTAGTTATCTGGTTCCCGACACACGTATGTTGCCCGTGGAATCGCTCCGCTTTTTTGTGGTAGACAATGAATGGGTAGAATGTCTCTTAGATGGTGCATTTAGTGTTGGCAGAGTAGTTGCTGATGATCTACAACAGGATCACGGTCACCATCATGATGACGCAAAGCTCAATCCAGCCGAAAACCCCTTTGCCTTTCTGAGTGGTTTTTTGATGCGCTCAGAAGCCGTTGCCGGTTATCCCGACCTTAAAATTGATGCTTATCAAACACAAAGTAAGTTTTCGCTCCGTCAAAACTCCATAGCTATCCTCAAAAATGCGGACAGTACGGATGAGCAAATCCGGGTTGCTTTGGTGCCTGATTTTCCAACTGAGATTCCTGATGATCAATTGACTTTGGTTACTGAAATCCCTCAGGAAAAGTGGCTGGTGCATCTGACAAAAGAAGATGAGCAATATGCCATCCATAGAAGTGGCGACAACTTTCAGGTCCTGCTCAAAAATAAACTGCTCCGGCGAGAAAAGCTTTCGGAAAACGTACTGCTGTGCCTCTTTGAGGGCGCCATTGAAGAAGTAGATATGTATCAAAATCCAGAAACCTTGCATTTTGGCGTAGATCGCCCTGATCCCAATATCAATACTTACCACAAACAGCTCAAAAACCGCCAGGGAGGTTCTTTGGATAATGTAAATGTCGCTCCCCTACCCTATAAGAAAAATGATGCCGAAATGCGGGTATTAGATATTGCAGACCTGGCTACCCAGAAAATCAAGACCCAACTTTCCTGGAATAGGATTGACTCGGCTTTATTTGCCATCGAGATGACAGAAGGAGTGGAGCGCATACGGTTTAAAGCAGGAAACTAACCGTTTACACAAAACCAAAATATGTTAAATCTTCTCCTCCATAAAAGAAATCCACGCCTCTCACCAAACATGAACGCGTCTATACAGTTCAATAGGAAATAAAACAAGTTTATAGCTTGTTTTGATTGCAAATCAATACCTCAGGTCTTACATAACCATTCTCTTTCCCCCAGTATACATTGACCCCTTACGATCCATTCTCCTGAATGTAGGATGCACCTATGCCTATGGAGGAATTATTTTTTCACCTGTCAATTTCACGACGAACCCACCCCAGACATGATCATGTACAACATGTAAATTTCTTATTATTTTTTTTAGAACTAAAGCAAAATAAAATTATGAAAACGTTCAAGTCATTCCTTTTTTTAATTGCCCTGTGCCTAGGCATGGGATTCGCTACAGTCAAGGCTCAAGATATTGCTGCCGTGGTAACCGAAAATGAAGACCTTTCTACTTTAATTACAGCGGTGAAGCAAGCGGGGCTTACAGAAACTCTTCAGGAAGCGGGGCCTTACACGCTGTTTGCTCCCAAAAATTCGGGATTTAAGGATTTGTCCAAAATCCGATTGAATACCCTGATGCAATTTGGTATGGAAGCACACCTCAAAGAGCTTTTATCTTCACACATTGTAAAGGGAATCTATACCGAAGCTGGTCTGCGGATGGCCATTGAAGAAAATGGAGGTACTCTGCAAATGCAGAGCCTCTCTGGTCATCCTTTAACCCTAACCATTGATGGTGACAAAGTAGAGATTATAGACCACCTTGGGGAAGCTTCTGAAGTCGAAAAAGCAGATATTCAGGCTTCCAATGGAATCGTTCATATCATTGATGAAGTGGTGATACCTATTGAAATGGAAGATTATGCTCGCGCTGGTGGATATTATTCCGATGATGAATTTACCAGCCGTGGTGTCGATGTTGATGATCCGGAGACAAAAAAATCAATGACCAAAGAAGAGAAAAAAGCGAAAGATGTAATGGTCAAAGAAAAAGAAACGAAAAAAAGAAGCGATGTTAATAAATTAGAGGTTGCGGAGGTCAAAGACATCGTAGAAATGGCCAATTCTTTGAAGAATACCACCATTGCAGCCAAAGCTATTCAAACGGCAGGTCTTACCGAAGAATTTAAAAAAGACGACAATTATACCATTTTCATTCCTACCGACGAGGCCTTTACCTATGTGCCTGCTGATAGGCTCAACAATATGATGCAATCAGAGAATCAGGAAGAAATAAGCCGTTTGATGCGGTATCACCTGGTAGATAACAAAGAGAAATTTGTTGACCTGCTTGATAAAACAGATTGGGGTGAAGATGTAAAGAGTTACAAAACTGTAGCTGGAGAAAAAATCAGTATTCAACTCAAAGATGGTCAGTTTGTATTGACAGACCGTTCCGGTAATACCGCTCATATTGTAGGTGCCAATATTACTGCTTCCAATGGTGTAATCTATTTGATCGATGGCGTCTTGTTTCCTGACGAAGGCATGAAATATGAAAAGCCGGCGAGAAAGGAAAAGATGAAAGATGGAAAAACACCAGCGAAGAACGTTGAGGAAAAACAAATGAAAAAAGAGCAGATGAAGAAAGAAAAGGCAAAAGAGAAAAAAAAGAAGGACAATAATAATCAATAATTAGTCTTGCTGAAATAGGAGAATGGAGCGGTGATTTATCTGAAATAGCTCGGTAAAGTAACCGCTCCATCGCCTTTTATATGCTCTAGAATCAGTTTTATTTTGTCCAAATAAGTAGAGCAAAGCCCTTTCCTACTTCCGTTAAATTTACGCCAATGTTCTGCCAAAAAAGGATTGAAACTCAAGATTTTTCCTATTTTGAGGTCAATCAATATCTCAAATTCATCCTTAACACGTAAAAGAAATCCGGTTTATGGACATCAAACAAATCTTTAAGAACAACCAGGCGTGGATCAATAACAAATTGAAGCTTGACAAGGATTATTTTGAAAACCTATCCAAAGGTCAAACCCCAAAAGTGCTGTATATTGGCTGTTCTGATAGCCGGGTAACGGCCGAAGACCTCATGGGCGCTCAGCCAGGAGAAGTATTTGTGCATAGAAACATCGCCAATATGGTCATCAATATAGACCTGGGTGCGATGTCCGTAATCAATTATGCGGTCAAACACCTACAAGTTAAACACGTCATCGTTTGCGGTCATTATTACTGTGGCGGTGTGAAAGCAGCCATGCAATCTGCCGACCTGGGCATCCTCAACCCCTGGCTCAGAGAGATTCGGGACGTTTATCGTTTACACCAGGGAGAGTTGGACAAAATCACTGATGAAGATAAAAAATACAAACGCCTGGTAGAGTTAAATGTACAAGAACAATGTGTCAATGTTATTAAAACTGCTGATGTACAAAGAGCTATCCGAGACAATAATTTAACCGTCCATGGATGGGTTTTTGACATCAATAGTGGAAAGCTGATTGACCTGGGCATTAATTTCGACCAGATCCTTCTCGAAATAATGGCTATTTATCGACTAAAATGATTGATTGTTTTTTTTGAAACCTTTCCAACCGGTATCCATCCGGAACGTAACAACGTAAGTCAAAAAATATTGAATGCTACTCCCTAAGGGGTCAGCGAATTCTTACCGTGCCTATGCACAGAATTTTAAAGCACGATGTCCCAGTACACCAGTACTGTATAGAACAGTTTTTCACCTCCATACAGAATAGTGCAGAATAGTTTTAAAATTCCATCTTCCTATCTTTATCAAAAATATAATATTGCTGAGCTGGCCAATCCCAAATTAATTATTGAAAACAGGAAAATATTAGGGCTGATATTATAAAGAGCAAAATTGGAGTTAACTCCTTGAAGGCTCATTATCGTTTGCAAAAGCCAGCAAATTAACATCTGTCCTAAATAATACACTTCACTATTCAGAGCAAGTTTGCAACCTATACTTCTGCACTGAAGCTTTCGTTGGGCGTCTTCGCCATGCTCCTACACTATAACCAGCTATGGCGCAAGTGTAAGACTACGATACCGGCACACGGCCGAAGCCTATAACGAAGGACTCAGCACACATGTTAGATTGACCTCTAAACTAGCTCTTAACTTTCTTTCTAAATCTTACAAAACTAAAAACTAGGTTTATGAAGCCCATTTTTCTACTATCCAAGCGATGCTCAAAGCCTCTTATAGTCTTTGGAGTATTAATCTTTTCACTACAGATTGGTTGGAGTCAACGGACTGTTTCAGGAACGGTTACGGATGCAGATACCAAGGAACCTCTCATTGGTGTTAGTATTCTGGCCAAAGGGACTTCAACCGGCACTATTACCGATTATGACGGACGTTATTCACTTGATGTACCAGAAGATGTTAATGTTTTAGAATACTCTTATACCGGATATGGCCGCCAGGAAGTTCAGGTTGACGGTCAATCAGTCATAAATGTAAGCCTTAGTTCAGGTGCAATTCTGGATGAGGTGGTTGTTATTGGTTATGGTACCCAGAAAAAAGCAGATGTTACCGGGGCCATTTCCAGGTTTGAAGCTGAAAGCTTGGAAGAACGCCCAATTTCTCGTGTAGATCAGGCATTGGTAGGGCAATTAGCGGGTGTACGAGTCCAGCAAACGAGCGGTACACCAGGGGCTGGCTTCCGGGTTCAGATTAGAGGAACTGGTTCAATCAACGCAAACAATCAACCGCTTTATGTTGTGGACGGATTTCCATTGGAAGTGTCAGAACAAAATGGAAGTGGTGACTTTACTTCGGGAAATCCACTAGACAATATCAATCCAAATGACATTGCATCCATTGAAGTGCTAAAAGATGCGGCGGCGGCAGCTATTTACGGTTCCCGTGCTTCAAACGGAGTTGTATTAATTACAACAAAAACCGGGAAGACTGGTAAAGCAAAGATAAGTTTGAATGCTAGTTACGGCTGGAATGAAACCGCCAAAAAACTTGACATTCTGAATGCTGAAGAATGGATTGACCGAGCCTCAGAAATGATAGATGACTCCTGGGAAGCTTCCGGTGCGGACAGGTCTCGCAATCAGACCTCTGCTGAGCGCTTAGCTATTCTGGGGTCCTTCAATCGTGGCCTGATCAAGGATGAGCGCTGGGCAATGCCCGGACATCCTGGTCTTATGTTTATCGATTGGCAGGATGAAATGTTTAGAAAAGGTGCTGTCCAAAACTATAGCCTTTCTGCTTCCGGTGGAAACGAATATGTACAGTATTACGTTTCCGGTGATTACCTGGATTCTGAAGGCATCGCCATTGGTTTAGGTTACAAACAATATTCCGCCAGAGCCAATGTCGAAGTAAATGCCAGTAATAAATTAAAATTGGGAATCAATATTGCTCCCTCCTACTCCATCGCCAGTGATCCGGGTGTTGAAGGAAAGGATCAGCAAATGCACATTACCGTTGGAATGGTGCCCGTTTCCGAAGATACAATTGGATTGGATGTCAATGTCGGAGAAAATGATATTTACACCTGGGGTAATTCTAGGTCCAGTCCGGTAAGGGTTGTTGAAAACTCTATCGGCGACCGGAAAATCTTCCGAACGATTGGTACTGTTTATGCACAGTATAGCATTATTGAAGGGTTGAATTTTCGCACCTCTTTCAATCTTGACAATGTTGATCAAAACACCAAATCTTATACCCCTGCATGGGTTACCCGCAACCGTACTGCCGAAGGAAGGTATAGTGGATATCGTCGCCAGGTTTTCGTGAATGAAAATACCTTGTCATTAAACAAAACTTTTGGAGGCGTTCATAATTTAGCTGCTATTGTAGGTACCTCCTACAACACCACCAAATTTGACAACTTTGATATTCGTGTTTCAGGTGGGTTTAACTCTGAGGTTATTACAACACTTAATGCTGCCAACATCAACGCAGGTTCTACCTTTACCCGGGAAACAAAAAATACCCTGGTCTCCTATTTTGGCAGGCTGCAATATAACCTTAAAGACCGCTATCTACTTACGGCCTCCATTCGCCGAGACGGTTCTTCACGTTTTGGCCCCGAGACCAAGTGGGGGGTATTCCCATCAGTTTCTGCAGGTTGGAGAATTTCAGAAGAAGCATTTATGCAGGATGTTGACTTTATCAGCAGCTTAAAAGTGAGGGGTAGCTGGGGAATTTCAGGAAATAACGGTATTGGAGATTATTCTCATGTTTCCATTCTGGATTTTGACAATTACTCTTTTGGTGGCTCCCTTGCTCCGGGTCAGGTTCCTAGTAATTTTGCCAACCCTAACTTAAGCTGGGAAGAGTCTGAAACAATAGACATTGGTCTGGACTTTGGATTATTCAATAACAGAATTTTTGCTTCTTTTGATTATTACACAAAAAGAAACACGGACTTGCTTTTGAATATTCCAGTGCCAACGGCCATTGGCTTTTCCTCAGCGCTTACCAACATAGGTGAAGTGTTGAACAAAGGCTGGGAAGTGGAATTGTCTACCCGGAATCTAACCGGAAAGTTGAGCTGGAATACCAGCATTAACTTTAGTCATAACTCCAATGAAGTAATACAATTAGGTCCTGAAAACACGCCTATTTTAGGTGGTGCTTTTGACATTCCTCATAATATCCTGATGGTTGGACAACCGATGTATAGCATTTACGTGGTCCAGCAGATTGGCATTCTTACACAAGCAGATGTTGATGGTGGGGCTCCGCTTTACGGAAACCAGGCAGAAGGAGATCCAAAATACTTCGACGCAAATGGCGATGGTGTTATTTCTCCTGATGACCGCATACTTTCAGGGCATCCAAATCCGGATTATATCTGGGGGATTACCAATTCTTTTAGTTTTAAAGGTTTTGACCTCAGCTTTTTACTCCAGGGACAATGGGGCGGTAAGATCTATTCGACTTATGGCCGCGCCATGGACCGGACAGGTCAGGGTTTTACAGACAACACACTGGGATTCCACCGCGATCGTTGGAGATCACCAGAAAACCCTGGAGCCGGAGATCGCGGAAAAGCATCTTCAAGTTTCGGGCGGATTAAAAACACCGATTGGTTGTATCATAATGACTACTGGAGGATAAGAAATATTACGCTGGGGTATAACCTCGGCAGTCTGGTCAAAAATAAACTCATTAGTGGTGCAAGAATTTATGCCACCGCCGAAAATTATTTTGGCAAAGACAAATATGCCGGTGGTTTCAACCCTGAAGCAGTGAATAACAGTGGGGATGACTACGGTGCGTTTCCTTTGGCTAAGTCCATCATTTTTGGGCTGAATGTCACCTTTTGATCAACTCTAAATTAAAATAATGATGAAAAAAATAATTCCAATAATACTGTCCCTTGTCATGCTGAGTGCCTGTGAGGATGATTTAAACCTTACGCCTATCTCAGACGCGGGAAGCAACGGTTTTTACAATAATGCTGATGATTTTGAACAAGCTGTAAGTGGTATTTACGCAAGTTTTGGTGTACAAAACAACGCAGACTATCCCAGCCTGTATGTAATTATGGACGAATCCAGGTCTGATAATATTTACGCCCCTGGCCAGTCCGGTGTCCGGGACTGGAATGCAATCAATAATTTTCTGACCTCAATCTCTACCTTAGGGACGATTAAAAATGTCTGGAATGTCACCTTTAACGGCATTATGAGGGCGAATACCGTATTGGATCAACTGATAGAAAAAAAGGGCGTAATTGAGGATCCCAACCTAAGTGTTCGGTTTGAAGCGGAAGCAAAATTCCTACGTGCCTATTTCTATTTTGATCTGGTTAAATGGTTTGGAAAAGTTCCCATTTTCGATACGTTTGTTACCCCAACGGAAGCCCTTTCAATAGGAAGAAGTTCCGTTGCTGAAGTATACGACCTTATTATTTCTGACCTGGAATTTGCCATTAATAATCTGCCAGAATCGTATGGTGGAGCAGATAAAGGGAGAGCCACTTCATTGGCAGCCAAAGGTATCTTAGCCCGCGTCTACCTTACCAGGTCTGGGCCAAAACTTCATCCAGATGGGCCCTGTCTGAGCACCAACGAGTATCAACAGGCACTTGATCTGCTGAATGACATTATTGGAAGCCAAAAATTTTCCATGGCCGATGATTTTTCAGCAATCTTTGATTATGATAATGAAGGGAATTCCGAAATAGTATGGGACTTACAGTTTATCGGTGGCGGTATCGGTGCTGGTGGTTACTTCCCTACGGAATATTATGACGAGGGCTGGGCACGTATCAACCTTCCTTTCCCTGGTGGAAACCCAGGAGATGGTAGTAAAAGAGTCTCGGAAGATCTCCTGAATTCTTATGAAGAAGGTGATCTTCGGGTAGAGCCTACCTTTCTAATTGGATACGTTGGAGATAGTGGTGACAACATTGATGCTAAATTTTATGACAAATTTATGAACACAACCAAGGCCGGTGGCGATCGTTTTGACTGGTCTCTCAACTACCCGGTTTTACGCTTTACCGATGTTTTAATGTTGAAAGCCGAATGTATTCTGCAGGGTGCTTCTGGTAATCAAAGTGAGGTTGACGATATCGTTAATGCCGTGCGAGATAGAGCAGGACTAGGCATGGTTTCTAATGTCACGCTGGAAACATTGATGGAAGAAAGAAGAAGAGAATTTGCAGGAGAAAACCTTCGCTGGGACGACTTGGTCAGAACAGGTATGGTCATTGACGTCATGAATAATTATATTACTAATGAGGACAATTCCGGAAAAATGCTGCAGGTGTCCAACAATTCCATTATCTATCCTATCCCACAGGATCAGCTGGATGTGAAGGAAGGTCTGTATCAACAGAATCCGGGCTATTTATAGGAAAAATTTACGAGTTGGTTACATGAGTCATTCCGAATTTTTTGGCAATTAAAAAGGCTAAGAAATTTGGGATGGCTCATGTTTAAGCATGTGGAATTAATAACCGTCCGATTTCGATAGGCTAGCGATTTTGCTTCCAATCTGCTTTTCTGCAAAAGCTTCGTCAGTATACGGAAGGTGAATAGCTTATCTCGACATTTCGTCGGGATTCCCGACACTAGCCAGCCACAACGGTTCTCAAAATTATTGGAAATACAATGCATCGGAATGCTTTCAAAATGAAACTCAAGCCCGGCTTTGAAGCTGAATATAAAAAGCGGCATGATGAAATTTGGCCGGAATTAACAGCTATTCTTTCGGAAGCAGGTATCCACGACTATTCCATATTTTTGGATGAAGAAACATTAACTCTTTTTGCCTTTCAGAAACTGGACGATGAATACAACGAGCGTAGTATCCCAAACAATCCTATTGTAAAAAAATGGTGGACCTATATGGCTGACATCATGGAAACCAATCCTGATCATTCCCCACTGGTGGCTTCACTCACCGAGGTTTTTCACCTGGATTGAAATTTGGAGGTCACGTTTCATTTGGTTTAACCGGCAAGCACGTTAGAAAATCCAGCACAATGAGATTCAACAGTATACCTTTCCTTTTTTTTGCACTTTGGGTGGTTCTTATCGATTGCAAGGCAGCGATTTGGCTCCCTGATGTAATTGATGACAATATGGTCCTTCAACGAGGACAGCCAGTGCCCATCTGGGGACAAGCTGATCCCGGTGAAACAATACAGGTCCGTTTCAATGGGCAAATCAAGAAAACAACTACAGGTAAAAACGGACATTGGAAAGTCTCGTTGGACCCTCTAGTAGCCAATTCAAATCCGACAATGATGGCTACAGGTAAAAGATAAAATTAATTAATGCCTCCATAGCAGGCCCATAAGAGGAGTATAATGAACAAGCTAAAAATATCTTTATCAGCTCTTATCATTTTTCTGATTTTTAATTCATTACCCGGTCAGGTTCCCATACTTGAAACCGGCAGTCAAACGCCCATGCCAAAGGAGTGGATCGATAAAGACACAGGACACAAACTGAAGCGAATTTCTGAGGGCAACACCAGCAATCGCAGTTTTTATTTCCACAATAATCCTTTTCTTAAAGCAAAGGATGGCATAGGTGATTTAATGATTTATTATGGATCAACAGAGGATGACAATCGCCAGCTCTTTTCCCTAAATCTTGAAACAATGGAGTCGGTGCAATTGACCCATCATCCCGACCGGAAATCCGGTGAGATCGTAGGAAAAAACCGCAGAGAGGTCTTCTACCAAATTCAGGACAGTGTCTTTGCTACCCATATTGACAAACAAAGCACTCGATTGGTCTACGTTTTTACGGATGATTTCAAAGCACATATAACCACACTAAATGCCGATGAGACTAAATTGGCAGGTACGTGGGCAGGACCAGAAAAACGAGCCATTCTTGAAAAATATCCGGCCAAAGGCGATTTTTTCAACCGGATCTTCGAGGCCAAAATCCCACATACCTTATTCACCGTTGACATTGAAACCGGAGAGCTACAAAAGATCCATACTGAAAACACCTGGCTGGGGCATATTCAATTCTCGACCACTGATCCCGATATACTCATGTTTTGCCATGAAGGTCCCTGGCACGAGGTGGATCGTATTTGGAATATTGACATCCAAACCAAGGCTATAAAAAAAGTCCACGAACGCAGTGTCCACAGGGAAATTGCCGGCCATGAATTCTGGAGCTGGGATGGAAAAACTATTTGGTATGATCTACAAATTCCAAGGGGAGAAACCTTCTATCTAGCAGGGTATAAAATTAAAAATGGCAAGAAAACGCGTTATCAAATGGATCGAAACGAATGGTCCATTCATTTCAATATTTCTCCTGATCAAAAACTTTTTTGTGGTGATGGTGGCAATCCTACCCAAGTAGCCAAGGCAGAAGATGGCATGTGGATTTATCTCTTCAAGCCGAAAAAAAACCGACTCAAATCAACAAAACTGGTCAATATGAAACACCACGAGTATCGTCTGGAGCCAAATGTTCACTTTTCACCGGATGGCAAATGGATCATTTTTCGCGCCAATTTTGAAGGGGAAAGCCAGATCTATGCAGTGGAAATACAAAAAAGTAAATAGCTATTCTTCATCTTAACAACATGACTTTAGTAGAATGAAAATAATTACACCACCTCTTTTTTGCTTTTTGCTTTTGATTGGCTCACTCTCACTGGTTTCTTGCCAGGAGTCCGTAACGGATCAAATTGATTGGCCGGAGATCACCCATGAAACAAAGCCATGGACCCGCTGGTGGTGGCAGGGAAATAGCGTTACCAAAGCGGGTATCACCGCAGAATTGGAAGCCTATCAGAAAGCGGGATTGGGCGGTCTGGAATTAACGCCAATCTATGGTGTAATCGGTGAAGAAGACCAATTTATTGACTATTTATCGCCGGAATGGATGGAGATGCTGGTCTTTACATTGCAGGAAGCTGAACGGCTTGGGCTCGGCATTGATATGGCCAATGGAACGGGATGGCCTTTTGGCGGACCGTGGGTGACGGAGACCGATGCCTGTAAATATATGGCACAGAAAAAATATCAATTAACCGAAGGAGAGAGCCTGAAAGAAGCAATTGTTTTCCAACAGGAGTCCTTTGTCAGGGCAGTTCCCAATCAGGTTTATCAACTACGTGGAATCTACAAAGAAGAAAGTGTAACCCCTGCGGTAAAACAAGTAGAGAAAAGGGCCAATCAAAAGCCATTGAAAGTCGAAGATCTAGTTGAACCGGTTGCCAATAACAAAGATCTTCAGGCGCTGGCCCTTGACCAGGTAAGGTTTAAAAAAATGCTACCGCTCCAATCCTTAATGGCTTATTCTGATCAGGGCGAAACGCTAGATCTCAAGGAAAAAGTAGATAAAAATGGACAATTAAACTGGAAAGCGCCAAAGGGAAACTGGACCCTATATGCCATTTTTCAGGGTTGGCATGGGAAAATGGTAGAGCGTGCGGCTCCAGGTGGAGAAGGCAATGTAATCGACCACTTTTCAACCGATGCCATTCGGAATTACCTGACCCGATTTGACAGTGCATTTGCAGGTAATGATATCAGCACTTTAAGGGCTTTTTTTAATGACAGCTACGAGGTTGACGATGCACGAGGACAATCCAACTGGACGCCAAAAATAATTGAAGCATTTCAAAAAAGGCACGGTTATGATTTACAACAGCATTGGCCAGCCTTGTTTGGAGATGATACTAAAGAGAAGAATAAGCGGGTACTATCCGATTATCGGGAAACTATTTCCGATCTGATTTTAGAAACCTTTACCAGCGAATGGGGAGAATGGGCAAGAAAGCGTGGGGCGATCGTCCGGAATCAGGCACATGGATCACCGGCCAACATTCTTGACCTCTATGCCGCTTCCGACATTCCGGAAACCGAAGGCACGGATATTTTGCGCATCAAATTTGCGACCTCAGCCGCTCACGTTTCCGGTAAAAAACTGGTTGCCTCAGAATCTGCAACTTGGCTAGATGAACACTTTTTGTCTAATCTTTCTGATTTAAAAGAAAATCTGGACCGATACCTTGTCAATGGAGTCAACCATGTTTTCTACCATGGTACCTGCTATTCTCCACCTGGTGAGGAATGGCCTGGTCGGCTGTTTTATGCTGCTATACATGCTAATCCGAGAAATCCCCTTTGGCAAGATTTTCCGGCATTGAACCAGTATGTTACCCGCACCCAATCCTTCCTACAGTCCGGAATACCCGACAATGATGTTCTGCTCTATTTCCCGGCTTATGATCGATTTGCCTCACCAGGCCCTGAAGTCCTCGAGCATTTCGATGGACATGGCCCGACATTGGAAGGTACCAATGTTGAAACCAATGCTAACCTTCTTCAAAAGCAAGGTTATGCTTATGATTTTATTTCTGATCGTCAAATTCAACAACTCGCTATCAACAATGGGAATCTGGAAACCGGTGGAACGGCTTACCAGACCTTGGTAATACCAGAATGCCAGTACATTCCGCTTCCTTCCTTTGAAAAACTAATGGAGCTGGCCAAAGGCGGAGCTACAATTCTGGTGCATAGAGCATTGCCAACCAGTGTTCCCGGGCTAGGCAATTTAGAAGAACGCAAACGCCAATACCAGGCCATTTTGGATCAGCTCAAACCGGTAGAGATAGCCAACGGAATGAAGGAGGCTAAAATGGGAACCGGCGTTTTTTTAATTGGTGACAACCTGGATCAATTATTGGTACAGGCCAAAGTTAAAAAAGAGGAATTGGTCAATAATGGCCTCGCCTATACCCGTCGTACAAATGAAAATGGGCCCTTCTATTTTATCACCAATTGGTCAGAGAAAACAATTGACGGATGGATTCCCCTACAGACAGCTACCAAGGCGATTGCCCTGTATGACCCTCTGAGTGGAACGAAAGGCTTTGCAAAAACCCGGCTTTCAACGGACGGAGGAATAGAAGTTTATCTTCAACTATCACAAGGCAGTTCCATCATTTTACAAACTTTCCAAACTGCTTCTAAAGGAACACCCTGGACTTATTATGAAAAAACGGGACCCCCCATTTCCCTAGACGATACCTGGAACCTGGCTTTCATTGATGGTGGTCCCGAAAAACCCGAAGCATTAGCAGGTATTACACTCAGTTCCTGGACAGATTTACCAGGAGAAGCTTTCAAAAATTTCTCTGGTACTGCTCGCTACAGCATCTCCTTCCCAATGCCTGAAGGGGATCATTCTGGTTGGCTTTTGAATTTGGGAGAAGTTCACGAAAGTGCTTCCGTGCACCTCAATGGTGAGTTAATTGGCACTTTGATTGGCCCTGACTATCAGATCTTTATCCCTAAAGAATTAACACAAGAAAGCAATACCCTAGAAATAGAAGTGTCCAATCTGATGGCCAACCGCATTGCTGATCTGGACCGGAGAGGGGTGCCCTGGAAAAAGTTTTATAATGTAAACTTTCCAGCCCGGAGAAGAGAGAACCTAGGCAAATATGGCTTATTTGATACATCTGGTTGGAAGGTATTGTCTTCAGGCTTGATTGGTCCGGTGACCCTTACGCCTGTATCAATAATGGATTGATTCATTAAAAAATCTGAAGTAATACTTATGTTTCAATTGCGTTTTTCCTACTTATCATTAGCTGGCCTGGCTATTTTTCTTTTGGGTTTTGCAACCTCCATTCAGGGGCAGAACCAAGGGAATCATAAATACTGGCACGGCATAGAACGATCTATTCGTTACCAGCCTGAAGAGGAAGCTATTGTCATTCGCAATGGAGAACGCAGATTCAATCGCGCTTTATACGGGGCCAATACTGGTTTTCGGGTAGAGACCGGCGATCTGCCAGAATTTGCCCTTTATATGCCCAGAATGGGGGGTACGGTGCGGCTGGGCCTGATGACAGCTTCTGCCAGCAAATGGTTGATAGATGCAGACAGCATCCTCGCTCGCTACCATCCGGGTACCATGAGTTATGAGATCAAAGATGCTTTGTTGGGCAGCGGAACTTTAAGCATAGAAGTTTTAGCCATGCATCAGGCGGAAGGGATCATCTTTCGCTGCAAATTTGATCAGGCGATACCAGGGGTAACCTTATTTTGGATGTATGGAGGTGTTTCCGATGAAAGATTCAATCGTGAGGGCGATATCGGAGCTGATCCGGAATCAGTTTTTTATTTGACTGCTGAAAATTGCGCTGGCAATATTTATGAATTGGAAGACCATACTTTCCGTTTAAAATATAATTCACAAGACAAAAATTATCAGGGAGGCGCCAAACAAATTAAGGGCATTATTCCACCTGGTAGACACATGAAACAAGTAGACGCCTCTGTTCAAAACTCCCCAGCCTTGTGTTTTGCGTCTTCCAGATCAAAAACACCTGCCATTGCCGGTAAATTAAAGGCCGCGAGAGATTGGCAATATTTCCTCATTCATAATGCCAATGATGACTCTTCCTTTATTTATTCAGAGTTAGAGGAAACCTTTAAACAGGCTGATCAGCAACGGCGGGATATAGCTAACCGAGTGAAATTGGTCACTCCTGATATTTATATCAATCCTCTAGGAGGGGCTTTGAGTATTGCAGCAGATGCAATCTGGGAAACCCCCGCCTATCATCATGGTGCCATTGCCTGGAGACAGCAACTCAATGGCTGGAGAGGGGCATACGTTGCCGATCCAATGGGCTGGCATGATCGTGCCCAAATGCATATCAGGGCTTATGCCAAATCCCAGCTAAGCCAACCGGAATCAGGACCAAACACTCCGGATATTTCCAGGAATTTTGCTCGACAAAAGGAAGAAATTGGAACAGCTATTTTCACAAAAGGTTACATAAGTAGATATCCGGATGGAGAACGGCTGCGCGCCCATCATTATGACATGAACCAGGTGTTTATCGATCAGGTACTTCGCCATTTCAACTGGACCGGAGACCTCGATTTTGTTCGGGAAATGTGGCCTGTTCTACAACGCCACCTGGCCTGGGAAAAACGATGTTTTGACACAGACGGGGATGCCCTTTATGATGCCTATTGCAGCTTTTGGGCCAGTGATGCCGTGCAATATAGTGGAGGTGGGGTGACACATGCTTCTGCCTACCACCATTACGCCAATACCCGAATGGCTCAATTGGCCCAGCTCATTGGTAAAAACCCCGAACCTTACCTTCTTGAGGCGGCAAAAATAAAATTGGCTTTAAATCGGGAATTGTGGCTACCCGACAAAGGCTGTTTCGCCGAATTCAAGGATTTACTTGGTTTACAACAACTGCATACTTCTCCTGGACTTTGGACCATTTACCACACTATAGATTCAGAAGTATCCGACCCTTTTCAAACCTTCCAGCTACTTCAATATATCGACCATGAAATCCCTCATATTCCTATAAGCGCTAAAGGGCTTCCAAGGGATGATTATTATACCCTTTCCACCACCAACTGGTTACCTTATACCTGGTCTGTAAACAACGTTGCTTTAGCAGAAGTAATGCATACCGCCCTGGCCTATTGGCAGGGAGGAAGAAAAGAGACAGCCTTCCATTTGTGGAAAAGTGCCTTGATGGAAAGTATGTACCTCGGAGCAAGTCCAGGGTCAATCCAGCAATTATCATTTTACGATGCCATCCGCGGTGAATTATACCGCGATTTTGCCGATCCGGTTGGCATGACCGCCCGTTCTTTGGTAGAAGGACTGTTTGGAATTACTCCGGATGCTTTAAATAAAGTACTGACAATCCGGCCTGGATTACCTCTAGATTGGGAATATGCCACTCTGGAGGTCCCGGATATTTCCTTCCATTTTGAACACAAAGGACAAATAGACCGATATTCTATCAAGCCTGACTTCAGCAAAAGAATGGACCTCAATTTATTGATTCCAGCCAGGTCCGCATCGGTACAAAGTGTCAAGGTGAATGGAAACATAGTGAAATGGACGAATGTCGAAGGGGCCATTGGTTATCCCATGATCGCCATTACAACAACCGCAAAGGAACAATATGACATTGAGATTATTTGGAATGGTGATGCTGTTGAAACATTAGAGATTCCTCCTTCAACCATCATTAACGGGCAATTAGCAATAAATTGCGGTCATGCGGAAATCACGACTATTCACGACCCGCAGCACGTCTTCAAAACACACAAAATAGAATCTGGGAAATTAGCGGCCAGTGTTGGGACCTCCACTGGTTGGAAAACTGTTTTTGCCAAGATGCAACAAGGAGCACTTTCCTGGTGGGAGCCGATGTGTTTTGTGGTGAACAATCCCATTGAAATTGAACCACTCCAACAACAAGCATCACAATCGCTGAACTTTCGGATTCGTAACAACACTGACTTTCCAGTCCAAGGCACCCTTTTTCTGGGCAAGGGCAATCGTGAAGCTTTACAGGATGTGTCAATAGCTGCTTATGAAACTTCCGAAGAGATAAGGCTAATTTCCCCAAACCTGGTTAGTGGAAGCAATCTCGTTCGATTTAAATGGGATAATCACAACTGGACAGAAAAAAAAGTTGTCAACTGGGAAATTAAAAACCAGCCATCTAAAAAGTGGAAAAACATTGACCTAACTGCTTTTTTTAATGAAAAAGTAAACGAAATATTTAAACAGAAATACCTCTCTCCACGGCCAACGGGGCCCACCGTCCAACTACCGATACAAGGAATTGGAAATTGGTGTTACCCACTGGTAGAGGTAGAAATTAATGATGCTGGTTTGCGCGAACTTGCCGGACAGGATGAACGATTTAAGCTATCCCAAAACATCCCTTTCCGGACACCAGGCCCGGGTGAGCAGGAAAATATTGTATTTACCTCCAAATGGCACAACTTCCCGGATCAAGTCACCATTCCTCTAACCGGCAAAGCAAATCACTTGTATTTGTTAATGGCCGGCTCCACCAATCCGATGCAAAGCAGAATCGACAATGGGCTAGTGGAAATTAGCTATACCGATGGCTCAACTACCGTACTCCCTTTGCGCAATCCCGAAACCTGGTGGCCGATTGAGCAGGATTATTACCTCGATGGATTTGCCTTTTATTCGGATTTGCCGGTGCCGCCCAGAGTGCATTTAAAAACAGGGTTGGTGACCAGGGATTTTAGAGACTACACGAGCATAAAAGGATTTTCTGATACCGGAATTGACGGGGGGGCAGCTACTGTGTTGGACTTGCCATTGAATCCTGATAAAACATTGAAAACACTTAGAGTTGAAACCTTGGCAAACGATGTAGTAATTGGTTTGATGGGGATCACTTTGATGATGATAAATTAGTTATTAGAACATAAAAAATGGAAATAAAAATACCACTATTCTTGATTTGCCTTTTATTCTTCTCTTTCGACCAGGAGAAACCTGTCGATCCGATCGATCGCCATAGTTTGGTGTCAAGGCATAATGTAATCATTTCAGAAGCAGATACCCTGGCGGCTTTATCTGTAGGCAATGGCGGTTTTGCTTTTACCCCGGATATTACCGGACTACAGACTTTCCCTGAATATTACCAAAACGGCATACCACTGGGGACGCAATCCGAATGGGGTTGGCATAGTTTTCCGAATACCGGAAATTATCAGATTGAAGATGTGGCCGTGGATTTCGAGACCTGTAATGACCACCATTTTCCGGTAGCTGTTCAACGCAAGGAAGGAAGAGCAAAAGAAGCAACAAACTGGCTGAGAACGAATCCTCACCGCCTGCATCTTGGGTTAGTTGGCCTGGTATTGCTAAAAAGCGATGGAGCGGAAGCTGGCATAGAAGATATCACACAGTTCAACCAGAAACTGGATATGTGGTCAGGTAAAATTGTCAGCAATTACGAAATTGAGGGCGTTCCTGTCCAGGTCGAATTGTACGCCCACCAGGAGAAGGATCAAATCTCTTTTCGCATACAATCAGACCTAATTAAGCAGGGAAAATTGAAAGTAAAATTTCGCTTCCCTTATGGAAATGACTGCCATGTTTGCCCGGGATACGATTGGGATCATCCTGAAAAACACAAAACTGAAATTGTTCAGCAGGGCAAAAAAAGGGCATGGCTCAAAAGAACGCTAGACCAATCAACCTATTATGTAGGTGCGAGCTGGAGTGGTGACGCCAGCTTTAAGGAGGTTGAGCCGCATTTCTTTGAACTCACCCCATCGATAAAATCTGGCCAAATAGAATGCAGTGTTCTTTTTAGTGACAATGAAAAACAGGAACAACAAGCAGGATTTGAATCTACCCGAAAAAATAGTGAACAAGGCTTCGAAAAATTTTGGGAAACAGGTGGAGCTATTGACTTTTCGGCATGCACGGATCCACGGGCGAAAGAACTGGAAAGACGTGTCGTATTATCCCAATACCTGACAAAAATACAATGTGCAGGCTCCTACCCTCCTCAGGAAACCGGACTAACCTGTAATAGCTGGTACGGAAAATTCCATCTGGAAATGCACTGGTGGCACGGGGTCCATTTCGCTTTGTGGGGAAGGATCGGTCTCTTGGAAAAAAGTATGGACTGGTATAAAGATGTTATGCAGGAAGCCAGGGGTACCGCCCAATGGCAGGGTTTTTCAGGAGTGAGATGGCAGAAAATGACCAGCCCTGAGGGTAAAATCAGTCCCTCAAGTGTAGGAGAGTTTTTAGCGTGGCAGCAACCCCACCCCATTTATTTTGCAGAATTGTTTTACCGGCAAAAAATGGATACTGAAACGCTCGAAAGGTTTAAAGAAGTCGTCTTTGAGACCGCTGATTTCATGGCTTCTTTTGCTCAATACGATACAACCGATGGCAAGTATCACTTGTGCCAACCCCTCATCCCCGCCCAGGAAATTTTTCATGCTACAGAAACAAATGATCCTCCATTTGAATTGGCTTATTGGCATTACGGCTTGACCGTAGCACAAAAATGGAGAGAAAGACTGGGATTTCCCCCCAACCAAACCTGGCAAAACGTAATTGATAATTTGGCACCACTGCCCCAAGCCAACAATTTATACTTACCCTGTGCAAATGCCTTTACTGCTTACACTGTAGACAGTTTACGCGAAGACCATCCAATTGTCACTGGTGCATACGGCATGCTACCAATTAGCCCAATGATTGATACCACTGTTATGGGCAATACATTTGAAGAAATTTTTAACCACTGGGATTGGCCCAGTACTTGGGGGTGGGATTACCCTATGCTAGCAATGACTGCTGCCCGTTTGGGGAAACCGGAACTTGCCATAAACGCATTATTGCTGGATGTGCCAAAGAATACCTATCTGCCCAATGGACACAACTATCAAGATAAGAGGTTGCGGCTTTATTTGCCAGGAAATGGTGGCTTATTGACCGCTGTGAGTATGATGGCAGTAGGCTGGGACCATGCTCCGGAAAAAGAAAACCCCGGTTTCCCTGACAATGGTAAATGGAAAATAAAATGGGAGGGTTTAAAATTGATGCCCTAACAAATCGACTTTATAACAATGAAAAACAACACTTTATGGGAAAGATAATTACAAATAGGAACCCTCTGATTATCTCCTTATGGTTAGTGGGATTTTCCATAATCACTTCTGCGGTAAGCCTCCAAGCTCAACCTCTTCCTGGGAAAGCACAAACAATGGAAAAAATGAGACTGGCCAATGCCTATTTTATGGAAAAATGGCCTGATGTTGGAAAAAGAATTGTCACCAATAAATCCCGGGCAAGTAACATTTGGACCAGGGCGGTCTATTATGAGGGGTTAATGGCACTATACAAAATCGACAAACAACAGGTCTATTATGATTATGCGGTTAGCTGGGCCGATTTCCACAAATGGGACCTTCGGGATGGAGAGACCTACTCCAGAAATGCGGATAACCAATGTGCCGGCCAAACCTATATCGACCTGTATCTGATTGATAAACAACCAGAAAGGATCAAACACATCAAGGCTTCCATAGATAGTATGATGAATACTTCAAAGATCGATGATTGGAGTTGGATTGATGCGATTCAGATGGCCATGCCAGTATTCGCCAAACTAGGTGTCATCTATAAAGATGAGGCTTATTTTGAAAGGATGTACCAAATGTATCGCTTTACAAAAAAGGAGCATGGTGATAACGGCCTTTACAACAAAAAAGACAGGCTATGGTGGCGGGATGGTGATTTTGATCCACCCTATAAGGAACCCAATGGAGAGGATTCCTATTGGTCGCGGGGAAATGGTTGGGTGGTTATGGCATTGGCCCGGGTCTTGGAAATTATACCCAAAGATGCTCCCCACAGAAAGGAGTACACCAAAGATCTAAAGAACATGGTTAAGGCTATTGCAAAGGTGCAACGACCAGATGGATTTTGGAATGTGAGTTTACATGATCCAACTCATTTTGGTGGTAAGGAAACTTCAGGAACAGCCATGTTTGTGTATGCAATGGCCTGGGGAATCAATAATGGCATTCTAAAAGAAAAAAAATATAGTCCGGTCTTAACGAAGGCCTGGAATGCATTGATCAAAGATGCCCTACATAAAAACGGTTTTCTTGGATACGTTCAGAGCACTGGAAAAGAACCCAAAGATGGCCAGCCGGTTACCTACCGCAAAGTACCTGACTTTGAAGACTATGGTCTTGGCGCTTTCCTCTTAGCAGGAAGTGAAGTATATAAAATGAGTCAATAAAAACGCTACCTAAGATACATTTGGAGACTAATTGGGGCTCCAAAACTTGCTCTAATAAATTTTAAAATTACTTTAATGAAAAACAGTATTTGTTTTTTGAAGACTGGAAGTTTGTTTTTCCTTTTTTTGATCTTAATTACATCTTGCGCTGACAATTCCGATCTTTTTAAAGTTTCAATTGGGGAAGGAGATTTTCCAATCATCGAAATAGCCAACCCTGCCGGAGGAATGGTGACCATCAAGCCAGTATCAATTTCGATAGGAAGCATCGGTTTTGAAAAAAATGGACAAACGACCTGGGTGAAAGGTCAGCCAGAGAAAAAGCAAAGTGAGGGCGGTGCAACCATCCTGATCTGGGATGTAGCCGATGCTGGAAAAGTTGAAATGAAGGTCAATGCAGCTGATACCGACTTGGATATCCAACTCCGCTTGATTGGCAGCAATACTCCTGATCACTGGCACCTCAACCTTGCAGCCACCGATGCAGAATATTTTACCGGTATTTTTGAACGCGTTGTCGACGGTCATCAGAATGAATCGTGGAAAGATAGTATACAAACGGCTATGGATCTCCGAGGAGAACGGATCGAGATGCACCTCAAACCAACCGTTTCTGCCTATAGTCCTTTTTATATTTCTTCCAGCAATTATGGTTTTTTTGTCAACGGAACCTGGCCGGGTGTATTCGATTTTTGTAAGGCGGCGGCAAATTCGGTGCAAATAGGGTTTGAAGGTCCCGAACTGTCCTGTCGGTTTTATCTTGGAAAATCTCCTTTAGCAATTGTTCAGCAGCATGCACTCGAAACGGGACCATCTTTGGTGCCTCCCGAATGGGCATTTGGTCCGTGGAGGTGGAGAGACGAGCATTTTAACAATAAAAAGTATTATGATAGTACAGAAGTAAAAGCGCCTTTTAATAGTGACATCGTTGAAGATGTATTGATGATGAAAGCCTATGATATTCCCTGCACTGCTCACTGGATTGACCGCCCTTGGGGGCCTGGCCAAAGAGGTTTTGACGATTACGAATTCGACACTTTGCGCCTCCCCCAGCCCGAAAAAATGATCAAATGGCTGCAATCAAAAGAAATAGAGCTTATGTTATGGATCGGGCCATTTGTTATGGGAGAAATGGCCGACTATGCCGAAGAAAAAGGGTATCACCTGGAGAGTAAACCATGGAAGAATTCACGGCAAATACTCATGGACTTCACCAACCCCGAAGCTGTAAAATGGTGGGGTAAAAACGGCCCCGGAAAGTTGGCAAAACTGGGCATAAAAGGATTTAAACTCGACCGGGCCGATGGTGAAAAACTAATGGATTCCCTTCATCTTAATACGCATGCAGGAACCACCTACCGGGAAAATTTCAATGATTACCCAAGACAATATGTCAAAGCCACTTACGAAGCCGTTCGGGATGTACTCGGCGATAATTTTGTTTTGTTCCCACGGGCTCAGTACACGGGAAGTGCACAATATGGTAGCATGTGGGCCGGTGATACCAACGGAAAACCAGAAGGTTTACGCTCTGCAATTATTGCCTTGCAACGCTGTTCTGTTATGGGATACCCGGTTTGGGGATCTGATATTGGTGGTTATTGGGGCGACTTTTCTCAAGAAACCTGTAAAAGGTGGCTGGCTTTTGGATGTTTTTCTCCAATTATGGAAACCGGCCCTACCAATAACCTAGGGTTTTGGAACAACCCGGAAGCACCCCATTATGATCCCGAGTTGATCGCTACCTGGCGATTGTACTCAAAGGTGAGAATGCAATTGGTCCCCTACATTAGAGGATTGGCAAAAGAAGCCCATAAAACAGGAACCCCTATTGCCCGTCCTTTGTTTCTGCAATACCCGGAACAGTCAGAAGCTTGGAAGGATTGGCAAACCTATTTATTTGGTCCAGACATCTTGGTTTCGGCTATATGGGAATCGGGAAAAGAAAAACACCGCCTGTACCTGCCGGAAGGTGAGCAATGGGTGGATGCCTGGGACAAAGAAAGCACCCTGGAAGGTGGCCACTATATTGAGGTGCATGCCCCTCTTTATAAAATGCCTATTTTTATTCGCAAAGGAGCAAATATAGACCTTGGAGACCTCAATGCACTCTATCAGGAGTCCCTGTCCATCGCAAATCAAAAACCGGATCTTGTTGCTCTTGAAAAACAAGAAGGATGGCGATAACTAACAAATCATTCTACTGGCTGGTTTTACTGGCGATGTTATTTTTTGCTGCTTGTAAAGTACAGGAAGAAGCTAAAAGTGTTATTGCCTCACCAAAAGCAGGCAAACCCAATATTATCTTTATCATGGCCGACGACCTGGGTTATGGTGACCTGGGATCATACGGCCAGAAGGTCATTAAAACACCCCATCTCGACAGGATGGCCACTGAAGGCATTCGTTTTACGCAATGTTATGCCGGTTCCACAGTTTGTGCACCCTCCCGGTCGGTTTTATTGACTGGAAAACATACTGGGCATACTACTGTTCGTGGTAATACCGGCGTAGGTGGCGTTGTTGGTTTAGGTGGAGCAGCCGGGAGAATACCCCTGCAAGATTCCGATACTACGATTGCAGAAGTATTAAAACCTGCCGGTTATATCACCGGCATGACCGGCAAATGGGGACTTGGGGAGCCAAACACTTCAGGCCATCCATCGGATCAAGGGTTTGATGAATTTTTTGGATTTCTCAATCAACGTCGGGCACATTCGTATTTTCCTCCTTATATTTGGAAGGACACTGTAAAAATCACCTTAGAAAATAATCAAAAGGGTGCACAAAAGGAATATGTCCACGATCTGTTCTCGGATTACGCAATCGATTTTATCAACAGATATCAGGATACTACTTTTTTCCTTTATTTGCCTTATACTATTCCCCATGACGAATACCAAATTCCGGATTTGGGGATTTACGCCGATAGTTTACACTGGAAAGAGGAAGAAAGGATTTACGCAGCCATGGTCAGTCGCATGGACGCAGATGTAGGTCGCATTTTTCAGGTTTTGAAAGACTTGAAAATTGATGAGCAGACAATTGTTTTTTTCTGTTCTGATAATGGTGCAGCTCAATTGTGGGAAGGTAGGTTTGACAGTTCCGGACCATTGCGGGGTCGTAAACGCGATCTCTATGAAGGTGGGATCAGAACACCGATGATTGTTCGGCAACCTGGTGTGATACCAGCGGGCTTGGTGAGCGATTATCCATGGCATTTTGTCGATGTACTTCCTACCTTGGCGGAATTGGCGGGCGCTGTTTTTCCTGTTGATATTGATGGCCATAGCGTTTGCCAGGAATTGGGACTGAAAACTAAAAATGAAAAGAAGGTAGGCAGGGCTTTTTATTGGGAATTTCACGAAAATGGATTCCAACAAGCCGTTCGATGGGGTAAATGGAAAGGATTGCGATTCTCTTTGGAAAGTGAGTGGGAATTATATGACCTGGAAACTGATCCGGGAGAACAGCGTGACCTGAGTAAATTGCGGCCGGAAATAGTGGTTAAATTAAATCAGATTGCAGCAACTGAACGGGTGCCTTCTCCTTATTTTCCAGTAGAAAAACAATCGAATAAAAAAACCATATTTATCATCGGAGATTCAACAGTAAAAAAGGGAAAAGGCAAAGGCGAAGATGGAATGTGGGGCTGGGGGGATTTCCTTGGCGACTCCTTTGACACCACTAAAATACAGGTAGTGAACCTGGCACGTGGCGGAAGAAGCAGCAAAACCTTTATCACGGAAGGGTTGTGGGACAATTTATTAACACTCCTTCAGCCAGGTGATTTTGTACTGATGCAGTTTGGACATAATGATGGTGGACCTATAAATACCGGGAAGGCAAGGGGATCACTTAAAGGTGATGGAGAAAAGTTTCAGGAAGTCATAATGGAAGGAACCGGAAAAAAAGAAAAGGTCCACACCTACGGTTGGTATATGCGAAAATATATTGCTGACAGCAAAACAAAGGGAGCCATTCCGGTAGTACTTTCTATGATTCCAAGGAACAGATGGGAAAAAGCTACCGTGATCAGAGCATCAGCCGATTATGGAAAATGGGCTAAACAAGCAGCTATGCAGGCTGGAGCGTGGTTTATTGATCTCAATGAGATTGTAGCCAAAAAGTATGAAACAATTGGACAAGAAACCGTGGATGCACAATTCTTTCTGGAAGATCATACACATACCACGGAAGCTGGGGCCCAGCTAAATGCCAACTCGGTTGTGGATGGGATCCAACGCCTCAGGTATTGCCAATTGAAGGATTTTTTAAAAAATAAAGCTGCTAAAAACTGATGTAATAAATGAAAAAGGTAGCACTCGTCGTAGATGAATGGGGTGGCTGGTATCAGGTAGAACCTGGCACCAATCCAGGGTCTCTTTATCAACAAAATTCTATCAGAGATGCGATGATCGCAAGAACCACGCTCAACATTTTCAACAATCATTGTGATCGTATAGTGATGGCTAACCTGGTCAAACAATCCGGTGGTCGTGTTGGCCGTAAAATAAAAAGAACATCTTTGCAAATCACTTAGAGTATGTTTGGAGGCCAACCTTTGGGCTGCAAAGGATCACTTTTATGATGATACTTCGTTACTTTTTTAGTCCGTACCTCAGGGTATGAACTTCAAAAAAAGCCTAGTCTCATCAAAAAAGCCTAGTCTCATCAAAAAATTGACGCTTTTCGCTTCCAAAGCCGACCTCCAAACATGCTCTTAACGTACAATAATATAGAATTCCAATACAAACTTATGATTTTAGATACATTCAAACTCGACGGTAAAACCGCATTAATCACCGGTTGTAAACGTGGAATCGGCTTCGCAATGGCAGAGGCTTTAGCAGAAGCCGGAGCCGATATTATTGGTGTTTCTGCAACTTTGGAACTACATGGATCCGAAATAGAAAAAGCAGTCACTGCATTAGGTCGAAAATTTCAGGCCTATCAATGTGATTTTAATGATCGGCAATCGCTTTATCAATTTATTGAACAATTTAAATCCGAAAATTCCACTCCGGATATTCTGGTAAATAATGCCGGCACTATCCTGCGTGAACCCGCAGCAGAACATCCCGATGAATACTGGGACAAAGTCATTGAAGTCAATCAGAATGCCCCTTTTATTTTGAGCCGTGAAATTGGTAAAGACATGCTGGTAAGAGGCAGTGGCAAAATAATTTTCACAGCCTCCCTGCTTACCTTCCAAGGAGGCATTACGGTTCCCGGATATGCCGCCTCAAAAGGCGCTATTGGCCAGTTGACCATGGCACTCTCAAATGAATGGGCTTCCAAAGGAGTGCAGGTCAATGCGATTGCTCCCGGATATATAGCTACCGATAATACAAAAGCTTTACGAAACGATCCGGAAAGAAGTACCTCTATTTTAGGCCGCATCCCTGCCAATCGATGGGGAGAACCCAACGATTTCAAAGGGCCAATTGTCTTTTTGGCTTCTGCTGCTTCCAATTATATGACAGGTACGGTAATGGTTGTAGATGGGGGATGGATGGGAAGATGAGGTAGTGGGGTTTAGGCGGTAGGTTTTAGGTATTAGGAGGGGGGTGGAAAAGAGGAGCTGTAGGGGTGAATAGGTTTAGGAGGTTTA
>BQJU01000033.1 GCA_021604865.1 Saprospiraceae bacterium
AAAAATATGAGCAATAGAAACGCAATATCAGCCATAGAGCCAGCATTGATCTCATTGGTCATTCTATCTTTTGCACTCTTTTTAGCCATAGCTGGATTTATTTAAAGAAGTTCCGGATTTCTGAAACAACAAAGGCGATGCCTGCGATAGCCAACAATGCCAATGAGGTTGTAATACCGCCACTAATAAATTTGAAATTACCAGTGGATAGCTGTGTGTTTTGAGAGTTTTCAAATTTTTCGACTGCCCCGGCAACTGCTCCCGTACCTTCCTCTGGGGAAGTTATGTAAGCAACTAGGAAGATTGCAAGCAAAATTCCAACGCCAATAAGGCCTTTCATCGATGTTTTTAAATTACTCAGAACCTGAACAACCCCAAAAATTACCATTCCGGCCATTGCTACAAATGTCAGGAATATGGCTCCATACAGGCCGAAATCAAACATGCCTGTTTTGTATTGTTCTTCTTTATCCAAGAGGTCGAGATCTCCTGACTTTGGTAAAACCATAGCCAAAAAGATAACCGTGATCACTGCCCCCAAGATGAATGCGAAGGTCTGACCATTCTTCGTTAATGTTTTATACATAGCAGTGTTGGTTTCCCTTATTTTTTAAATACGTTATTTTCAGCCATGATGTCTACCAATGTGATAGATGCATCTTCCATTTTGTTCACAATACCGTCAATTTTGTTGACGATGTAATTGTAAAAGATTTGAAGGATAATGGCTACAATCAGACCAAATACGGTCGTCAGTAGGGCTACCTTAATACCACCGGCAACAACTGAAGGAGAAAGGTCACCTACAGCTTCGATTTTGTCGAATGCCTGGATCATACCGATTACCGTACCCATAAACCCGAGCATCGGGGCAATGGCGATAAACAGAGAAATCCAAACCAAGCCGCGTTCCAATAAGCCCATTTGAACGCTACCGTAAGCTACAATAGCTTTTTCAACGGCTTCGGGGCCGTCACCAGCAGTCTTGAGGCCTTCGAAAAGTACGCTGGCGGTTGGGCCAGGAGTAGATTTACAAACTTCCATGGCGCCGTTGATGTCTCCATTTTTGAGATTTTCGTCGATGCGCTCCAAAAGTTTGTCCGTATTGGTAGTGGCAATGTTGAGGGTGATGATCCGTTCAATACAGAAAGCCAATCCGAGAATCAGACAAATCAATACAAAGCTCATGAATCGCCAGTCACCATCGATGAAATACTTCTTCAGCAATTGATAACCAGAGGTCGTTGCTTCACCGGCTGCTGCATCCTGCGCATGCAGGATATTTACGGTGAAAACTGCCAATACGAGAACAAGCAGTAATGCTAAACTTTTACGCATAGTAAATTAGGTTTTACGATTGTTTGATTGATAACTAAAACCAGTTAAAGATTTTAATAAAGCGGAGAGAGAGGGATTCGAACCCTCGATACCGGTAAAGGTATACACGCTTTCCAGGCGTGCCTCTTCAGCCACTCGAGCACCTCTCCATAGTTGGCTAGCCTTTATTAAGGCAAGCTGACTTTTCTTTTTTCACTTCCGGGCTAATTCCGGCTTATTCACCTTACTTTTGGTCTTTCCCAAAAGTTTTGGCTAAAATAAGAAATTTAAGCCACTCGAGTTTCCAGCTGGATTTTTAATTTTTCACATCAGCCTATCTTTTTAAGCCGATGCACAAACAAATATAGATATTAAGAACTTTTAAATCATACCAGCGGTCACAAAAATTGTAAAAAGATGTAACAAATCAAAATTTTTCGTGCCGATTACGCTGCAATATTCACTTTTTTTCTGTCATTGTCCTTACCCAGTCTTTTTAATTAGGCAACAAGATGCCTGCAAATATACGTTTGGCATTTTGAGTTGTAATCTTTGCAACCGCTTCAAGTTCAATACCTTTGACCTCTGCCAGTTTTTCAGCCACAGTACGTACATAGGCACTTTCATTGCGTTTGCCCCTAAAAGGAACCGGTGCCAGATAAGGCGAATCTGTTTCCAAAACAATATTTTTCAAATCTATATCTTTGAGTGCCTGGTCCAATCCACTGTTCTTATAAGTTAATACCCCTCCAATTCCCAACAAAAAACCCAGATCAATAATAGCATTGGCCTCTGCTTCCGTTCCTCCAAAACAATGGAAAATACCCCGGAGGCGGTCATCCTGTACTCCTTTTAATAGGTCAATAATGACTTCCGTGGAGTTTCTGGAATGAATCACAATCGGAATATCCAGCTCCATAGCCCATTCTATCTGGGTTAAAAAGGCGGTCTTCTGCTGTTCAAAAAACGTTTTATCCCAATACAGGTCAATACCTATCTCTCCTACTGCACAAAATTTCCGTCGATCTAGCCATTGACGCATAATTGTTAACTCTTCCTCAAAATTTTCCTTTACGGAGCAAGGGTGCAATCCCATCATGGCAAAACAACGATCCGGATAGGCCGCTTCCAATTCCAACATACCTTCAATCGACTCGCTGTCAATATTGGGTAAAAAAAATTGTTCTACATTCTGGTCCAAAGCGCGTTGTATCATTGCCTCCCTATCATTGTTAAAAGCTTTCGCATAAAGGTGCGTATGGGTATCTACCAATCTCATCTTTTATTTTTCCTACAAAAGTATTGATTAATTTTCAAACCGTTTTGGTGTGTGGGCGTTTCTATCAATTGTTAATTCCGCAAGTTTACTACATTTGCAGACAAAGCAGAATTTATGGCTAAAGGCAAAAAATATTATGTCGTCTGGGAAGGCAACAATCCGGGTATCTATAATTCTTGGACGGAATGTCAGTTACAAATCAAGGGTTATCCCAATGCCCGCTATAAATCTTTTAAGACCGAAGCAGAAGCCCAAGCTGCCTTTCAGGGAAATTATCAGGATGCCATCCAGAAATCCGATAAATCGAAACCCAAGGTCAGCCATTTGCCTGATTCAGAAAGGGGGAAAATCGTCTGGAATAGCCTTGCAGTAGACGCTGCCTGCTCCGGCAATCCGGGTGTGATGGAATATCAGGGAGTAAACACCAGTGATGGAAGTCAGATTTTTCATCAGAAATTTAGCCTAGGTACTAATAATATTGGTGAATTTCTCGCAATCGTACACGCTCTGGCTATGCTCAAAAAACAGGGAAAGGACACCCCAATCTATACTGACTCCCGGACAGCTATGGCTTGGGTTCGCAAAAAGAAGGCCAATACCAACCTAAAAAAAACAGCCTCCACCGCTCAACTCTACCAGCTCATTACACGTGCTGAGGCCTGGCTAAAGAACAATACCTACACCAATAAAATATTAAAGTGGGATACCGACAATTGGGGAGAAATACCGGCGGATTTCGGAAGAAAATAACCTACTTGCCAAAAAATTTCATCTTGTAATCCACGCTAACTTTTCCTTTGCGGATATTCTCCAGTTTGCGTTTTACCAGCCTTCTTTTTATAGGCTTGAGGTGCTCTGTGAACAGAATACCTTCGATGTGGTCATACTCATGCTGGATAACCCGGGCATTCATGCCAGTGAACACCTTTTCGTGGGTCTCAAAATTTTCATCCTGATAACGCATGCGAATCTGGGTAGGGCGTTCTACATCTCCACGTACATCAGGAATACTCAGGCAGCCTTCTTCGTAAGCCCAAATTTCGCCACCATCTTCCAAAATATGTGCATTGATAAATGCTTGTTTGTAACCTTCTTCCTCTTTACCTTCCTCCATCACCTGTTTGGTATCAATGACAAATAGCCGCAGAGAAAGTCCAATTTGGGGAGCTGCCAACCCAACGCCTGAAGCATTATACATGGTTTCCAACATATTTTCTATCAGCTCTTTGAGGTCCGGGTAATCCGGGCTTACCTCTTCGGTCATTTTTTTCAATACGGGATAACCATATCCCAAAATCGGTAATAACATCGATCAGTAACGATTTTGTTCTAAATAATCTTGTAAAATTAACACTGCAGCTATTTTATCTACCAACCCCTTTTCGCGACGCTTCTTTCTTTTTGCCCCACTTTGAAGAATGATGGCTTTGGCATCCACGGAAGTAAACCGCTCATCCCAGGTAACAACCTCTACTGCGGGATAAAGCTTTTTAAGTTTTCGAACCAAACCGACCACCTGATGGTGCAATTGCGCCGGATTACCATCAGGATAAAAAGGTTCTCCTACTACAATCGTAGATACTTCTTCCATGCCGAGATAGTTTTCCAGAAAGGAAAATAATTCTCCTGTAGGAATGGTATCTAATCCATTCGCAATAATTTGCAAAGGATCGGTAACTGCAAGACCGGTGCGTTTGGTGCCGTAGTCTATAGATAAAACTCTTGCCACGGCGCAAAGATAAGATTTTGTAATAAAAAGCGAATCAGACTTTTTTAGTTCATGTTTAGAGGCCAACTATATGCTTGCGCCGAAGCTTTCTCCGGCGGCCGTAGCCTTGGGCGAAGGACTCAGCGCCTTGCTTCGCCGTAGCTTCGCGAAGGCAGCGTAGGAGCATGGGTTGCAAAGGATCGTCAAAAAATGACACTCGCCTCCTATCGGCCTGAATGGGCGTAAGTGGTTTTTGGCGTTTCGGTTTGCCGCTAGAGGGGTTGCAAAAGTAATAGATTAAAGATCGGCATTATGCAGTCAAGGTTTTTGTTTGATCTTTGGAGGTAGGTTTAAGCTTTGGAGCTTTAAATAATCTTTCGTCCATTTTTTCCACGATGCTCCAAGGCCGAAATCCGCCTTCGCCTTGGCGTAGCCGCTATGGCAGAGCGAGGCCGCGCTGTGTGCATGTTTAGTGACTGATTAGGCGGTAGGAGACTGGTGGGGTGTTTGATAACAGCAAAAAACTGTCCCAATGGTCATGTTTAGACAATTTGAAGTTAGCACCTACAAGATTTAGGAGGCAATTCCATTGCCTCCTAAATTTGAGGTGACTTTCAGCAAAATTACCTGATCTCTATAACCATAATAAAATTTGGGATGATGACTCAAGTTTGTAGGAGGCCCTGCCTCCTACAAAACAACACTATTATGCTATTGTATGAGAAGCATTCTTCTGCTCAAACGCTGATCCTCCGTTTCGAGCAGATAGAAAAGTACGCCAGATTGAAGTTCCTCAGCCCGAATTGGAATTTCATTATATCCACGGGGAAAAACCTGATTAACTTCCTTCAGCAATCGCCCGTATTGATCATAGATACTTAACCTGGCCTTTGACATGCTCGGCAGGCTAAATCCAATAATGGTTTCTTCCTTGAATGGATTGGGCCGGTTTTGAAGCAGGTCAAAGGTCGAATCTGTTGCGCCTGTTGCCATAAAACTAATGGCTAGGGGCTTGATGTTTCCCTCCAATCCGTATGCTTCAGCCCGCGTAAGGCCGGAAGCCAATTGCATAATTTCACTTAAACGACTGTACCCGTTGCTTTCAATAATCAACCGGAAAACCAATCGGTCATTTTCCTGATATGGTAAGCCATCCAATTGATTCCAGCTACTGGTAATGATGCCATCTGACAACCTATTTGTTCCAAAGCTTTCTACTCCAGCCGCTCCGCCTTCAATCCCGACAATGTTTGCTACTTCTGGGTTCAACCTCAATGTAAATTGGAAACCGGAAGTTATCGGCAAATCCGTGCTATTGAAGTCTAAAACATAGGTAGTGCCTGGCTGCAATTCAATATCCTCTACCGTAAGTGCAAAGGTGGGTGCTCCATTTCTAAGGGCCAATTCTTCATCCTGCTGAGGGATAACATCCATATTGAGATCGCCAATTTTAATAGCCATGAAAGCCAGACTGTCCATATCTTCGGCTACTGCTTCCAGAGAAATATAATCGGGTATGGTATCAACAAATGGATTTTCCGCGTCAGAAAATTCGTAATCCATCGGTACAAAACGCCAACTAGTGTTGTGCATAAAGGAAGTATCCTGATGGGTAACCAACCGTCGCAATTGATTATAATCTTCCTGATCCACTACTCCTGAGCTGTCAATATCAGCAGCAATCAACAAATAGGGACTGTCTAAGGTATCAATGTGCAAAATATGGCGCAGTAATTTTATCAAATCCTGGGTTGTCACGCCATTGCCATCATCTCCATCACGAACAGGTCGAAGCTGATAATCTTCTCCTCCAGGTAAATCCAAAAATTCATAGGTTCCTGCTTCAGTGGTTAACATCATCGTATCCATTCCACCCCTCAGCCATATTTCAGCATCGGCCATGGTGGTATCCGAAAGGGTATGTACATAACCAGATACATTGACTGGTTCAGGCGGTACCGTTTCGCAGAGTTCATCTACATTATGGAAAGAAATAAAGGTCAGGCAATAATCATAATTTGGGCCTCCAACTGATCCATCCGGCTGTACGGAATATGGATTGTCCGCACTATCCCACGCGTAGACCTCTACGACTACCAAATCGCCATCATCACAGGTAAGTACCAGACCAGTCTGAGACATGTCGGGTGTTTCCCCCTGAATATTGATGGATAAATTTACGGGTCCTGAGCAATCCCCCAATCCGCTGGTCACAAAATCACTGGCCCAGATAGCTTTTGAGCCCAAATCTATATCTCCATCTCCGTCAGCATCCGTATTAGGTGGCAATGGCGAATAGGCCGATGAAAGACTCACAATGCACACAGGGGAAGGAGCATGGCAATCTACCACCTCAAAAGGAATGGCTATTGAGTTGGAATTACCACAACCATCTTTCACATGAATATCAAAGCTATGCTGCCCAAGTGGGTAACTGCCCTGTATCAAATAATTGGGATAACTACCACTCAATACCGATCCTGCTATATTATTGTCTGGAATAAGCGGTACAGGTTCGTTAAAAGCAAAAAAGAAAACTTTCACCTCCACCTGATCAGAACATTCTTCTGTGACACTAAATGGAATATCTACGGCACCAGGACATCCGACCAATTGATTGTTACTATGGCTACAGAATGGATCTGGAGCAGTATAGGTTATCAGCGGTTTAATATTATCTTTTACTTTGATGTGTTGAACGTATTTATAATAACCGCGATTACTAAAATAGGTATTTGAATGCCCTACCGAAACTGAACGCCAATAACCAATATTGCCGTCATGTCCACAAGAGGGGTTTATTTCTCCCGCACCTGGGTTGTAATTAAATGGGTTATAATCCCGGTCAATGTAAAGGGTACCGTTGGGTTTACGGTTGAGAATAACGTCTTCATCTCCTGGCAGGCCATCGCAGTCTTCATCACGGCTGATGACCATCGCAGGTGAAATGCCATCGTATTCACACCAATTGACAACGGTATAGGTCCGAAAAATCTTATAACACGCGCTACTACCGGTGTTAAAAACCATATCACTACTACCTACAGCCAATAAATCACACCCCTCTTCATCGTATTCTACACCATCGATATCGGGCAATTCACAAATACCCATGGCATCCATAGGAAACTTAATCTGGTAATCGTGGGTGCCTAAAACCCAAATTACTTGCTGGCAATAATAGGTGCCACCACCCCATCCACCTGAAGTGCCTTGAAAATTACGAATAATGGTGCCTACATCACAACTGTTAAGGTTGACTTCGGGCTCAAGCTCAGTCCAGTAATAGGACGGGCATCCCCACCCTCCGCCTGGCGAACCAAATAAACTGGCCAGCTGATAAGTATTATTGGGGTTAAAATTCCAGGGTAGATCCGAGCACCAGATTTCCGTATCATGAGGAATACTACAGCAGGGATCGTCTTGCTGGCTTCCCTCAGCAGATAAGCTAAGAGAAAAAAGTGTGAGTACAAAAATTAAAAGAGGTACAAAAAAGGTAAATCTTGTCTTCATAGGAGATGTATTAGTGATTGATCCATTTGGATAATTAACAACCAAATTCAGCAGACAAATGAAAATATCGTACGAATTATCAGGTGGGGGGATAAATAGGTATAGCCTACCTTTGTTCAGTTAGGATGGCCAGTTGTAACTAACCGGATATTGCACAAAAAAACAAAGTAGTGGATTGATTGTATGTGTAGAAACAGAAATAGAAATCTCTGCACCTCCACAAATTTAAAATATCCAGAACGCAATACCAATTATTCAGGAAAGAATTTAGGAAATGGCAGGATAAGTGTAAGGATACGGTAGTTATTACGACTGTAAAGTACCGTCTAAGTAGGAAATTAGGGGTCAGAAAATGTGTGGTTGCAAAAAAAAAGTTGCCAGACTCCGGAATAGTTACCCATTCCTTCCCTGACAACCGTTCCCCCTTACTTATAGTCTTGATGCTTATTCTAGTAAGCAAATCTTGTCAGCTCTGTTGCCCAATTAATTAATCAATTACAACCGCTTTATTCAAAACGCCTTTCTGGTAATGACACCCTAACAGGAGCGATTTGCCAGAAAGAAACATGATGTTATTGTTAGAAGCGGCTTTACCAATTTCAGACAATTGAACAAAAGTTATTCTTTTGACTTAAAATAATTACAAAGTCACAATTTTGGGTAGTTTTTTTTATTTTTTGCTTAGAAGTTGTATTCTGAAAATAAAAACAGCCAATCAAAATTGCTCTTAATTGGCTGTTTTATAAAGACTCTTTATTTATTTACTATTGGTCACCAGAAGGAATGACACTCTCCAAGCTTTTCAAACGGATATTTTCTTTGCGAATTTTTCTTCCGGAGCGAATAAAGTCCACCGAAATGCTATCCCCAGGGCGAAACAAAGCAACTTGTTCCTGCAATTCCGGTACAGAGGGGGTCGTGATTCCATTGATCCCAATAATCACATCACCCACTTTCAGACCTGCATTATCGGCGCTGCTATTTTGACTCACTTTATTGATATATACGCCAGAGACAGCCGGCAAGTCCAGAGCATCAGCCAGTTCACCAGTAACATCTTCAATAATGACCCCTAGGACGGCACGCCTAACTTCACCATATTCCCTCAAGTCAGCAATCACTTTCCGCACCAGATTGGAAGGAATAGCAAAAGAATAACCTTCATAACCACCTGACTCACTGATTATTGCCGTATTAATTCCAATTAATTCACCATTGGTATTAACCAAAGCACCGCCACTATTTCCCGGGTTAACAACAGCATCGGTTTGAATAAAGGATTCAATAGAATAGGAAGAGCGAAGAATCCGGATATTCCTGGCTTTTGCACTAACAATTCCCGCTGTAACGGTAGAGGTCAGGTTAAAGGGATTACCTACTGCAAGCACCCATTCTCCAATATCTACCTGGTCGGAATTACCAAAGCTGATTGGACTCAGGCCCCTGGTATCAATTTGAATTACCGCCAAATCAGTACTGGGATCTCTTCCTATAACTTTAGCATTCAGCTGCCGTTTATCAGGAAGGGCAACCTCCAATCGAGATCCGTCTTCTACGACGTGATTATTGGTCACAATGAAACCATCAGAAGAAATGATGACGCCCGAACCACTCGCGACACGGTAGCCCGTAGCACTAAAAACAGTAATGTTGACCACAGAATTGGTCGCTTTTTTTGAAACTTCCCGAAAATCCGGCAACACGATTTCAGATTTATGCAAAGGCCGGGTATTTACCAGGGGCTGGTTGTCCTGTTTTACAAATTGCACCGGTAAATCTTCTTTGAAGGATTCAGGAGGAATAGGCTGATAATATTGAGTAAATAGATAAAAAGAGCATATTGTACTCAATAAACCAACCAAAATATTAGTTGCCAGATTTTTCATAGGAATTAAAGATTTTCAATTCTTTGACAAATCCTGTGATTGGTCAAGGAAATGGGTTTGCTATACACTTATTTTAACCTGTTGTTAGAGGTCTTTTTCCTAAGTATGCCTCTGGACAACAATTCTAAAGACAAAATGAATGCCTTAAGGTTGCGAATTGGCCCTACCCTACCCAAGGCTTAGTTCATGTTTGGAGGTCAACTCCGATACAAGATCGAGGTAAGCTACTTTGGTTGCAAAAGATCACTTTTCACTACAGAACCTGACCTCCAAACAAGCTTTTAACCTGGCTTTTATTCGGGTAAAATATATTCTGGACCCACAATAATTTCTGCTGCCAGAAGCTCATCCGGAATGGCAAAAGCTTCAACCAGAGCAGTAGCATCCTGGCGGAGGTCAAGACAAAGTTCATCAACCAGCTTTCTGATCGCTTTGGTTTTCACGCCAGCCAGATAATCTTTCTCAAGATACCACCCTTTATGCAATTCAATGCTGTGAAGGGCATATAAACTACTTAATTTGTTCAAAATGGGTCGCAAATCATCATTCTCAATATGAGCAATTGATATTTGGAATTGTTCCAGCACGATTCGTTCTATAAAAGCCTCTGCCAGAGCAAGCATGTGGGTCTGGCAAGTTAATGCGGCATCAAATGCATTCATCCCACCTTTGACCAAACCTCGGATACGTTGAGAGAGAGAATACAACAACTGTTTCTCCCGGAATTGAAAAGCACTGAGTTGAAATTCCGGACTGAGCAAATGATCCTTATCCGTATTTCGAATGGCAATGGGATTAAGTTCACTAATGGCCGTACTGACCCGATCTCCTACATAACGCAACATGGCCCAGGTTCCTTCTTCGTGAAACTCTTTGCGAAATTCAGATAAAACGCCACGAGCCACCAATTGCATCAGTACGGTGTTATCGCCTTCAAAAGTGGTAAATATATCGGAATCGGCCTTAAGGTCTGCAAAGCGGTTTTCAAATAGATATCCTTTCCCGCCACAAGCTTCACGGCATTCCTGAATAGCGGCAGTGGTAAACCAGGTAGCATAAGCTTTCATGCCCGCAGCCAACGTCTCAATTTCCCGAATGTCTTTATCCGAACGATTAGTGTAGCGCTTGGTCAGGTAGGTCAAGGCGAAATCCAGGGCATAGGCTTTAGCGAGATAAGGCATTAGTCGCCGTTGATGACTTTGGTAATCAAGCAATAACATCTCTTGTCCACCAACGTTACTGCCGGAAAACTGCCGACGTTTAAGGGCATATTTCACAGCAATGGTCAATGCTGATTTGGCCGCACTCAAACCGGTGCGAGGGACACAAACTCTCCCTCCTACCAAGGTGCCCAACATCGTAAAAAACCGACGTGAAGGACTTTCTATTGGGCTTTGATACGTTCCATTTTCGTCAAGATCTCCAAAGCGGTTCAACAAATTTTCTTTTGGCACCCGCACTTGATGAAACCAGATTCGTCCATTATCAACCCCATTCAGTCCCAGTTTGTAACCACAATCTTCCACTTCTATTCCCGGCAACAAATTTCCATTTTCACCACGTAAGGGAACTAAAATGGCATGAACGCCCTGGCTTTCTCCGCCAACAATTAATTGGGCAAATACTGTTGCCATTTGGCCGTGCAGCGCATTGCCTATATATTCTTTACCTGCTTCCCGGTTGGGTGTATTAACAATGAATTCTCTGGAATCATGATTGTAAATAGCCGTGGTTTCCAATCCGCGCACATTGGACCCGTGACCGGTTTCCGTCATGGCAAAACAGCCCGCCAATTCCAGGGTACCTGTTTTAGCCAGGTATTTTTTGTGGTGTCTTTCTGTGCCCAACCAAAGGACACTTCCTCCAAAAAGCCCAAATTGAACGCCAAATTTAATTGCAAGGCTGAGATCGTGATAGCCTAGTGTTTCGAATACTGCCGCATATAACCCCATATCATCCTTGCCACCATAAGCCTGCGGATAGGAAAGGTTTCCCAATCCTTGTTCTGCCAGCAATTTACACCACGCCAATACCTGGGCACGGTATTCCGATTTTTTGCGCATGGTTCGAAAACGAAAAATCGGGTCTTTGAGGATTGTCCTAACCTTGTCTCTGATTTCGACATAGTCATCATCCAATGCCCGTCGCATTTCCGCTACGGGAAAGCTAGCTTTGGAGCGTTCCTCTGCCAAGACTATCGCTTCCGTCTTTTCGGGAAAAATTGCCCGGTAGGTGTCGGAATTAACCAGTTTCAATGCTGCCTCTAGCTGCGCCAATTGGCCTCTTACCACGGCTTCATCCCACTGGCTCTTTTCTTCAACAACTTCGGTCGCCATTTTAAGCCCCAGGTCAACCAACGTGTACTTGGCATTATCCCCCAACAGATTGGCAGCTTCTCGCAATTCTATTTCCCAAAACTTAAAAAGTTGCCGTGGCGGGGGATGCATCGGATTACTCCACCCCAAAAGCATTTTTTTATCATCAGAACTTAGAAAAGTCAGCTTTCCTGCTTTTTGTCGAAGGGCATTTACTTCAGTAGGTGTCAATACACGATCCGACCACGCTGCATATAAAAGGGGAAGAAGGGCTCGTATTCCCGGAGAATATACGGAATGAACTTGGGTATTGGCATTCATAGTTGACCAGTTGATTGATTATGGATGTATCGTATTCCACAATTTAACAAATCACAATACACTTTGTTGGTTGCCAAATTTTCTTCTTCATAAAAAAGGCCACCCTGGGAAACAAGATGGCCTAATGACATGAGAAACTATATTTTCATCCAACTAAAGCTGAAAGCATGTTTGGAGGCCAACCATATCGTTGCGCTGAAGCTTTCTCCAAACATGCTCTGAAAATGGCTCTTTGACAAATCCTGGAATTTTGTATCAATCGAAAATGTACATCAAAAGCTAAAGTGTCTCATCCAGGTTGTACAATTGAAATTTTTCAATGATATCAATAAGCCGTTGATCATAATTTTTCCCTTGTCCTAATCCAGCTTTTACCAGCCCTTTTGCCCATTTTTTATAGGACTGTCCAAGCTCAAGTAATTCATTGTGTTCCTGTACAATAAGCAAGCTGTGTGCCCGCCAGTTAGCCCATGCACTATCAAAGGCCTTCCCTCCAAGAGGGGCTCCAAAGTGATTGTTATGATCTCTGGCTGATGGACTTTTACCGGCACGGCTCTCTAAAATAGCTTGTCCTATTTGAATACTGGCAGGGATACCAAATTTCTCCATTTCAGCACGGGCTACCCGGTCAAACCGATTGATATAACCTTTTATAATTTCATCATCCGGTAAATGGATTGCTTTTGGAACAGCACTTGATTCTTTAAAACTAATTGTTTGAGCTACGCCTAGTTGATCTACACTTGCATCGTTAGCATTTTCATTGCCGCCCATAAATCCAGCCAAAGGGGCTTTCATATTGATGGAAAACTGAACATCCTTTTTTGTAAGAATAAATAAAGTCAATACCGCCAATCCTATTCTGAACCAGGGCAGTCTATAACCACCTCTCGAACCAAAAACAAATTGGTGGATATGAAATTTAAGGGCAACAAATAAACGCCACAGGCCAGCTAATAGCCTGCGTATTATCAAGGCAATATCCAGATCCGGAAAGGAGCTATATTCTCCGCGGTATTGCATTTTGTTACCCTTACCTGTCATAGGATTATTGCCTTGCCCACGACTTCCCATTTGACGATTGTTTGAATATTCTGGTTTCATACTTACTGATTTTGGGCAACTTTTTGTATCTTTACGGACTAAGTTGCAATGTTACGATTGATTTGATAAGTTGACACAACAAATTTAAAACAATAAGTTTTTAAAACCAAACTTTTAAACAAATTTGTTTTCATTAAATGAGTGATTTTTCCAACAATATTGTAAATCAACGATTTAAGGTCGTTTATTCTACACTCGAAGCACACAATCTGATTCGTGGGAAATCGGATATTGCCAAAAAACTCGGCACTTACAACCACGTCATTAATAGTATTCTCAAAGGCCAGCGCAACATAACTGTTGATCAGCTCTCGTCTTTGTTTGAACATTATGGTGTCAATGCCAACTATCTTTTTGGCAATAGTGAAGAAATGTTTTTAGAATCATCCGGTATTCCGGTTGGTATCCCTACCCGATCCATGGAGGAGAAGAAAATGGGCCGCCGGGAAAATATCACCCTGGTACCTGCCAGAGCGGTGGCTGGGTATGCTTTGGAACATAACGATGGTGACTATCTTCAAAATTTGCAGAAATTTTCCATTCCAAATATGGACGGCAGCTTAATCGCTTTTGAGATCAGTGGAGATAGTATGATGCCCACTATTACCAATGGCGACATTGTGGTATGTGAAGATGTAGAACGTGGTACTCCTTTACGCGATAATCACGTCTATGTCATCGTTACTGATGTTGTTGTTGCCAAACGCATCCAACAAATACGCGAGGGAAATGAAGTAAATTCTCTGCGTCTGATCTCAGACAATGATGTCGTTTACAAACCTTATGAAGTGGAAGTAGAAGAAATCCGCCAAATCCTGAAAGTAAAATGCCGATTGACGGCTTACGCGATTAGCTAGCCCAGGTTTTAGTGGATGAAAATATTGGTTTTCAGAACTTAATTCCTACCTCGGCGTTGTATTCAAAAGATATCCGTCACTGGATTTTCTCCCATAACTTTCTTCAACTTCGCCTATGAATCGCCTTCAATTCGAAAGTAGTCCTTATCTATTACAACACGCCAACAATCCGGTCAATTGGTTCGCCTGGAAGCCAGAAGCTTTTGAAAAAGCTAAACAGGAAGACAAACCCATTCTGGTCAGTATTGGCTATTCTACCTGCCATTGGTGTCATGTAATGGAACGGGAATCTTTTGAAAATGAACAGACAGCGGCTTTCATGAACAAACATTTTATCAACATCAAGGTGGATCGGGAAGAACGGCCAGATGTAGATCAAATTTACATGGAAGCCTGTCAGATCATTTCCGGGGCAGGTGGCTGGCCTTTGAATTGTTTTCTCACACCCGATGGGCGGCCGTTTTATGCAGGTACCTATTACCCACCTGAGGCGGCCTACAACCGGCCTTCCTGGCCACAGGTGTTACAAAATATGGCAGGTGCATTTCAGCAAAAGCGAGAGGTCATTGAGGAACAAGCAGATAAATTGGTAAACATCATTAGAGGTTCTGATGAGACCTTTGTAAATACCGTAGTTGGTTCTGAAGCAACAAATACTTCGTTCACTCCTGTCGAAATGCAGGCAATTTTTAAAAATATGCAATCCCGATTTGACCGTCGGGAAGGTGGATTTGGAGGAGCTCCGAAATTTCCTTCCAGCATGACCTTACAATTTTTGCTTGATTTTCATGCCCTTACCGGCAATCAGGAAGCATTAGAACATTTGGAGTTTTCTCTAAAAAAAATGATTCGGGGCGGTATTTACGATCAGATCGGAGGAGGTTTTGCGCGTTATGCAACGGATGATGCCTGGTTGGTTCCGCATTTTGAGAAAATGCTGTACGATAATGCGCTCCTTATCAGTCTTATGGCCAATACTTATAAACTGACCAAAGATCCTTTATATAAAAGAACCATCGAAGAAACGTTGGCATTTATCGCCCGGGAAATGACAAGTCCGGAAGGTGGCTTTTATGCTGCTTTAGACGCGGATTCTGAAGGAGTGGAGGGCAAGTTTTATGTTTGGGATAAAGCAGAAATCGACGAAATACTCAGTGGTGATGCCGATTTATTTAATTCCTTTTATCAGGTGACGGAACAGGGCAATTGGGAGGGAAAAAATATTTTGTGGCGTCCTCAGAGTGAAGAGGCTTTTGCGCTGTCGGAGGGAGACATAGGGCTTTCCAAATTATTGGAGCGTTTTACCCGAAATAAAAAAAGGTTGCTTGAGGCAAGGAGCAAACGCATCCGGCCAGGCTTAGATGATAAAATTTTGCTCAATTGGAATGCACTACAGTGTTCGGCCTATGCTCAGGCTGCTTCCGCATTAGGAAATAAGGATTATCAAAAAATTGCGCAGCACAACCTGCAATTTATACTCGATAAGTTTCGGAAAGGGGAAAATTTGTACTTCTACCATACTTATAAAGAAGGTCATGCACAGTACGATGCTTTTCTAGATGACTATGCTTTTCTTATTGCTGCCATTTTGGACGTATATGAACTAGATTTTGATCCAGCTCGTATAAAAATTGCCGTGCAGCTGACAAATCACGTTTTAGCACAATTCTTCGATGAGCAGAGTCAGCTCTTCTATTTTACCGGTCAAGCCCAAAGTGACATCATTCTCCGTCGGAAGGATTTATACGATTCAGCTTTACCCTCTGGCAACTCAACCATGGTATACAATCTGTTCCGTCTTGGGATACTTACGGACCAGGAATCCTATCGGCAACTCGCGCATAGCATGTTGACTGGCCTAAAAGGTGCTGTAGAGAAATACCCCACTTCCTTTTCCCGCTGGGCTGGTGCGATGTTAATGGAGGCCTTTCCTCCCGAAGAGCTGGCCGTATTAGGCGAGCAGGCCCTTCCTTTTGCTGCACAACTTAATGCTCATTACCTACCCAACCGTGTAATCATGGCCTCAATGCAGGCATCTGATGAATACCCGCTTTTGGCTGGCCGTTATCAGGAAAATGATACCTTGATATATATCTGTAAAAACTACGCCTGCCAATTGCCGGTAAAAACTGTTGAAGCAGCATTAGACACAATTAGAACCTGACAATTTTGCCAAAAAGCGATATTTGCAGGCAACAATTTCTATTGTTTTACAGTCTTTTAATTAGGGCGTTATTTTCCGAAGAGATGTTTACGCCCCATGCTCCTATGCATCTTGCTTTAATGAAGGCTGAGCGACAAAAAATGCTATTGGGTATTTTCTTTTTGCCCGGAAACACTTATTTTACTAAAAATTCAGGTTTATGAGATACTACTACCTAATCGCGCTGACTTTGACAACCACCCTAGTGATGGCACAACAGCCCTCTCATTATAGCATGTATATGCTGAATCATTTCAGCTGGAACCCGGCATACGCAGGATTGGATAACTCCCTAAGCATTACTGGTGTATACCGCAGTCAGTGGGTTGGTCTGGAGGGAAGTCCTGTCACCCAAAACATCAATGCCCATTTACCTTTGTATGTAGCAAGCAGCGGCATTGGTATCAACCTGGAAAATGATCAGTTGGGTGCTCAGCGGTTAACATCAATTAATCTTTCCTATAATTTTCAAAGAGAACTAGGTGCTGGAATTCTTTCTTTAGGAGCCAGGGCCGGCATTGTCCAGCGTTCGTTGGATGGCAGTAAAATATTAACTCCGGACGGAGAATATGGTGAACCAGGTGTGCCTCCCCTACACAATGATGATTTATTACCTACGGAAGAAGTCAATGGGAGTGTTACCACGTTTGGTGTGGGCCTATATTACCAATCTGAAAAATTGGAGAGTGGCCTTTCCATTAGTAACATTACTGAGCCCAGTGCGGATTTAGGGAAGCTAAAATTAAAGATGACCAGAAATTACTTTTTTACCTTGGGCATGCACTTTGATCTCAATTCCAGTGTATCCATACATCCCTCTATTCTGGTTCGTTCAGACCTCATTCAAACACAAACAGATTTTTCCACAATTGTTCGGTACAACGACAATATATTTTTTGGGGCATCGTTTAGAGGTTATAATTCCAACAGTATCGATGCTCTCGTCCTGTTGGCAGGACTTAAACTGAGTGAAAATATAACACTAGCATACGCATACGACTTGACTTTATCAGGTTTGCGTACAGTAAATAGCGGTTCCCACGAAGTCATGTTGAATTACAACCTTAACAAGATCTTCGGAGCCGGACGGCCGCCAAAGATTATCTACAATCCTCGGTCGCTCTAGCAAACTACTCCTACACCATTATGAGAAGGCTGTTGTGAAGATTCCTAGATGGAATTTGATCGATGAAAATCGTGAAACCTGCACTTTTGAAATGTCAATCGGCGGGCTTTAAAACTATTATATTAGAAGGTTAGACAAATAGTGCTTAATAAGCGTAGGTATGTTAAACTTTGGCACCTTTCCTACAAAAATGAAAAATTAATTTTTGTAAAACTGTTAAACGGCCTATATTTACGAGCGCTAAAAAAGATCATACTTTATTCTGAAGGAAAACTCGGGTGTTAACATGAAAAAATTATCAAAGATTGCACTGGTATTACTGGTGCTTGTGATCGCTTCGTGCGGCAGACGTGAGAACGGCCAATTGGTTGGAGTGTTGGATCGTCCTGCATGGAAAGGCATTAATCCCTATGGCATGGTGTATGTTCCCTCCGGAACGTTACACATTGGTCCCAGCGACCAGGACATTAGCAACACCTTCGTTCAGCGACAGAAATCAATTTCTATCCAGGGCTTTTACATGGACGAGACGGAAATCACTAATAATGAGTACCGTCAGTTTGTAAATTGGGTAAGAGACTCCATCGCACACACCTATCTCGACCATTACCTCGAGACAGAGTCAGGCGAAGAAATCATTGATTGGGAGTACGAAATTGACTGGACTGACGAAACCCTGGAAGATATGTACTATCAGGGTGACGACCGTTTCGCGGGTAAGCGAGAACTGGACGTTAGTAAGTTGGTATATGAGTACGAATGGTACGACTGGAAGAAAGCCGCTGCCGACCGGGGTAACTCTCCTCGAAGCGCATTTATCCAGCGAAAGAAAGTAAACATTTATCCGGACACCTTAGTTTGGATTCGTGATTTCTCTTATTCCTACAACGAGCCGATGGCCCGTAACTATTTTTGGCACCCTGCCTTTGACGACTACCCAGTTGTGGGTATCGACTGGCATACTGCCAACGCCTTTAGTTACTGGCGTACAAAGCTTTGGAATACTTATCAGCAAACCCGTGGTGACGGGGTAAATTCGGAAGACTTCCGTTTACCTACCGAGCACGAATGGGAATATGCTGCCCGCGGAGGCCATGATCTGGCCCCATTCCCTTGGGGTGGTTATTATATCCGCAATGCCAAAGGTTGTTTGCTGGCAAACTTCAAACCGGGTCGTGGTAATTATCCGGAAGATGGTGGTCAGTACACCGTAAGAGCAGACGCCTATTATCCCAATGACTATGGCCTGTACAATATGTCAGGTAATGTTTCCGAGTGGACCAGTTCTGCCTTCTATGAAAATGCTTACTCTTTCATCCACGATTTGAATCCTGATATTCGCTATGATGCAAAGGATGATGATCCTGAAGCTTACAAGCGCAAAGTAATCAGAGGTGGATCTTGGAAAGATATTATGCACTACCTGCAAACCGGTGTTCGTCACTGGGAATATCAGGATACAACCAAATCTTATGTAGGTTTCCGTTGTGCCCTTACCTTCCTTGGACGTTCTATCAACGACTTCTAAAACAATCTACATAATAAAAGAAGGATACTGTTTAGGCAGTATCCTTCTTTGTTATTTTACTCCTCTCCTATCTGTGTTATCTGTTTCCTCTTATAGTTGGTTGTAATCATCAGATTGTTTCGACAATGTCGATACCTATAAATCCTTGATTTTCAAATCGAAATTAGGCCAGACAGGCAGAATGTAGCAAGGAGGAATTTTTTTTTATTTTTTTTTATCGGGAAGTGTTACTTTTTTTTGCCCACGCATTATATAGGTGGGTTAAACGCCCGAGAAGTTCTTCGCAGCATTTCCAAAAAGGAAAAACCTGCTTTATTTAAAAATAGATTAGCTAACCACTAAAAAGATTTAGCAAAATGAGTTTTTTAAAATCAAAAGGATTCAAGTACTTAAAAAACCTACTTATTGGTGTTGGTGCTTCCATAGTATTGATGGGCGCCCTTTTCAAACTTGAAAGCTGGGAAGGTGCGAGTACCATGCTGATTATTGGGTTGTCTGTTGAAGCCCTTATTTTCTTATTCCTTGGTGTAATCGGACCAGAAAAGGATTACTACTGGGAAAAGTTGTATCCAGGATTGGACGATTACAGCTCTAACATTGCACCATTAACAGCAGGTGAAGTAAGTGCAGGTCCTCCAGCACTTAATGGCGAAGTAGTAGAACAGCAACTGGGTGGAATGCTCAACGAACTACAGACGATGTCAAAAAGCTTGTCCTCACTCAAAGCCTTGCAGGAAGTGGATTTCTCCGGAACCAGCGACCAGATCAAGACGATGAGTAACTTTTATTCCAAGTTGAATCAGGCTATGGCCGATTTGAGTGATTCTTTGGAAGATACAAAAGAGTACAAAGAAAATCTGACGGCATTGAACCAAAACATTGGTCAATTGAATAATGCTTATAGTACGTTGAACAACGTTTACGGAAACGTCATTTCCGCTATGGGTAATGCCAACAGAAGCTAAGTTCCTTTTTTAGGTAATTATATTTTTTAAAGCAAAAATTCAAAATCATGTCAATACCTAAGGAACCGCGGCAGTTGATGATTAACCTGATGTACCTCGTACTGACGGCCCTTTTGGCCCTGAACGTATCTGCCGAGGTAATGAATGCTTTCTTTACCCTTGATGAAGGGAATAAAGCAAGTATTGCAACTGTTGAGTCACAGCTGGATCAGACCGTTTCAGGACTGAAAAAACTGCTAAGTGACGAATCCAAAGCAAAATACAAACCCATTGAGCCCGCTGTAGATCAGGTTCGTGGTGTCGTAGCATCATTTGACAGCTACGTCAATGATGTACGTGATAAATTAATCGACGCCGCCGGTAACAAAAATGGCGAAGTGGATGAAGGAGATTACATCATGAGTCATGGCAAAAAAGTGGCAAAAGGTAAAAAGAATAAAGATGTAACCACCCGTATGCTGGTCATGGATGGCGAAGGTGGAAAATTGAAGGAAGAGATCCTCAAGACCAAGGATGAATTGGTTAAAGTCTATACCGAGTTGTTGAACCAACATGGTAAAACTTTCGGCTTGCAGGAAAAAGAAATCGAAAATCGGACCCAGAATATTGGTAACAACCTGCCTTTTGGAATTGATGACGAGACCTGGAAGGGAAGTAAAGACAAGACTAGTTGGGAGGATTTCAAATTCCGTCAAATGCCCCTTGCAGCTGTACTGCCTTTGTTGAGCCAGATGCAATCGGATGCCAAGAGTTCTGAAGCAACCCTGATCAATAACATGGCAGAATTGGCCGGTGGTCGTGTGGTTGAGTTTGATGCCTTCTTCCCTGTAGTACAGGCTGAAAAAGCCTACGTAATTAAAGGAGAGCCTTTCAAAGCTCAGATTTCTATCGGTACCTACAGTACTCAGATCAATCCTGATGATATCAGTATCTCTGTTAATGGTAGCAACCTGACTGTTGGCGAAGATGGAAAAGCAGAATATACAACCAATACTACATCTACCGGTAAACAATCACTGAAACTGGCCGTTAAGGTTCGCAACCCATTAACCGGAGAGGTTACTGATGGGGAAGACACCTACGAATACGAGGTAGGAACACGTTCTGCCACAGTATCAGCCGATAAGATGAATGTATTCTATATTGGTGTTGAAAACCCTGTGTCTGTTTCTGTGGCTGGTGCTTCCAGTAACGATATCAATGTTAGTGGCTCTGGAATAAGCATCAAAGCTACTAATAGAGCTTCTGGTAAATACTCGGTTACGGCTTCAAAGCCAGGAGATGCTAAGATCACCATTAGTGGTGGTGGATTGCCAACAACCAATTTTGATTTCCGTGTCAAGCGTATCCCTGATCCAACTGCCCGTTTGGGTAATAAAGAAGACGGATCAATGGGTAACGGAGAATTTAAAGCTCAACAAGGTTTGATTGCCTGGTTGGACAACTTTGACTTCGATGCAAGATGCGATATTCAGGGTTTCACGTTGGTACGTGTACCTAAGCGCGATGACCCAATCGAGAGTGTTAACTCCGGTGGTAAATATAACTCTAAATCAAACAGGTTAGCTGACGCGGCTAAGCCAGGTGATACTTATTACTTCGAAAACGTAAAGGCAAAATGCCCCGGTGACGTAGCCGGACGGAAGATTAATTCCCTGGTATTTAAAATACGCTAAATTTTTTCTGTTAAAGTGTAATAGTGCGCTTGGTAAATTCGTTTAATGGGTGCACTTTTACACTTTAATAAACAAAAGTCCAATCATGAAGATCACTTTGAAACTGCTAGGATTAAGCTTATTGATCTTGTTCTTTGCAGCCCCATCTAATGCTCAGGGTCCTGATAATATCATCTTAACCGAAGCCGAGGATTTAGATAACTCGGATCAACCTTTAGATGATATCGTTGAAAAAAGAACGATCGTTGAAAAGCGTATCCTCCCCTATGACCATGTACGCGAAGCAGACATCTTCTGGGAAAAAAGAATTTGGAGGGTTATCGATGTACGCGAGAAGATGAATCTCCCCTTTGCCTATGAAGACCGCCCCTTCTTCACCATCTTAATGGATGCAGCAGAAAATGACGAGATTACTGTATACAGTACAGAAGATGATAAATTTACAGCTAAACTTCAACCGGACGAAGTATCGGCAATGGGTGCTACCATTGATACCGTTATTACTTTTGACCCGGAAACATACGAAGAGCAAATCCAAATTGTACGGAACGAACTCAATCCTGAGGATGTAAAGCGTTTTCGTATCAAGGAGGTCTGGTTTTTTGATGAGGAAACTTCTACTTTGCAGGTGCGCATTCTGGGAATTGCTCCATTGATCGACGTTAAAGACGACAATGGTAATTTCAAGTATGAAAAACCAATGTTTTGGGTTTATTATCCCGAAGCAAGGAAAGTATTGGCTCGCGAAAGAGTATTTAATTTTGGCAATGATGCCTCCCCTATTACCTGGGAAGACTTATTGGAAATGCGCTTCTTCGCCAGCTATGTTTATAAAGAGTCTAACGTCTTTGACCGCCGACTCCAGGAATACTTATCAGGTGTAGATCTTCTATTGGAATCTGAAAAAATCGAACAGCAAATCTTTAACTTTGAACATGACCTCTGGTCGTACTAAGATAATTGTTGCTGATCAAAAAAGGCCCTTTCGCATTGCGGAAGGGCCTTTTTGTTTGGGGGAAAGTGGTGGAATGGATGGAAGAAATTTTTGAACGGGCCACCATTTCTCTCTTCACTACATTTATAATTTATCGGTCAACTCCGCCAGAGGTTTCGTTGCTGCCCAAAAAGAAAAACTTTTCATTTAGTTTCCCGATTTTAATAATCAATGACTACAAGTTTTTGAATACAAACGTTTTGGGACGTAGTCAATTGAAGAAAATAAGTTCCGGAGGCCAATTGTCTGGGAAGGTCAATTTCTGGATTTTGGCCGATTAATTCAGCCTGCTGGGTAGCTCCAATTTTTTTGCCCATCGTATCAAAGTAATCCAACTGAACGGGAAGGGAAACAGCCTCCGGAAAGTGAAATTGTAAGGACTGATCAAGTGTTATAGGATTTGGGGCCAGAATGAAATCATTACAACTATTGGCCAACGTATCCGGAAAAATGGAGGTTAAACCTACCAGCCAAATATTTTTATTGTAGGGTATATTTGGTGTGAGAGGTAGGTCTCCGTCTTTGGATTCTGATTCTCCTAGTAATAGGATTTCACCAAGTTCAGTAATCAATAAATCCCTGCCCGATTCTCCTTCAGAACCGCCTAATGTTTTTTCCCAGATAATATTTCCGTTTCTATCCAATAATAAAAGCCAAAAACTCCCACTTAATCCCGTTAGATAACTAATATCTCCATCATTGGAAATTGTATTGCCAAAAAGAATTATTTGATCATTAAAATATTCGATTTTACTAGTATATTCTAACTTCGAACCGCCATAAAGTTTACTCCAAACCTTACTTCTAAAGTCATTTAATTTCAGGAGCCATACATTGCTATTGGATAATTCGGAATTACTCGGCATACCTGCATTTTCGGAATAGGAGGTTCCGCCGATGATGAAACCGTCGGTTGCTATCTCAACTGAAGATAAGAAATCAACTTTTGAGCCTCCGTAAGTTCTTGAAGTAATAACATTCCAATCTTCATCCAATTCCAACACCCAGCCGTCAGTTTCCCCCGAATTTTGAGGTACATCTAAATCGTTACTGGCTGAGCCACCTACCAGTATCAAATTTCCGTTGTCGAGTAACAAGGCATCACTCAGATGATCATTATTCGAGCCACCAAAATTTTTTGATCTCAAGATTTCACCCATATCATCTATCTCAAACAACCAAGTGTCACCTCCCCCATAAAGGTTTTGGATGTCATGGTCAATCGAATTTGTATTTGCTACTACGATAAAATGCTGTTCAGAGGTTGCGATTACTCTCTGGGGAGAATCATGGCCCGAACCGCCATAGTTTTTTTTCCATAATAAGTCTCCAGTACTTGTTAATTTTAGAATCCAGATATCATTTAAACCGTAGTTCTCCGAAAAATCCAGATCAGAAGAATTAGAATAGGCGACTACCAAAAAACCATCCTCCGTCTGACATGCATCGATAGGTTTTTCCGTATTGTGGCCACGCCATACTTTTGACCACTCTACCTTCCGGTCTTTATCTAGCTTGTATAATTTGATATCCCCGCCATCAAAGCCGTGAAGCGTATCGGTAAGTGGTACTGTAGAAGAAAGGATCAGTAGACCTTTATCCTTAGTAGTAATCATTTTAAAGGCAAAATCATCAAAGGTATCTCCCAAGGACAATTGCCAGGCAATTTCCGGGGGTTGTGCTGAAATATTATTGATTAAGAGTAGAGAAAATAGGTATATTATTATTTTAATGAAACGTTTCATAGTATTTTGATGTATATAAAAGAATGTTTGAAGAGGTCCCATTGTAAGGTCAAGGCCTCTCTTCAAACATATTTTGAATGCGATGATATTACTCTAGTACTACTTTTTGTAAAGAAATCCCTTCCGTAGTTTGAATTCTTAGCCAGTAAACTCCTGATATATTGGGTGTTTTAATCCGGACAGATGGTTTATTGGAGGTTCCTGATGCAACTTTTTGGCCTTTTACATTAAATAATTCATAAGCTTCCACAAATTGTTGGCCAGGTGCCTGTATGGTAAGCCATCCGGAAGTTGGGTTAGGGTATACAACCAATTTTTCTACAGGCTTCGCTTTTGGAGATTGATAATTTCTTTTTGTGGCCTCGCTATTTTCTGCTGCACTAAGTGGAATCACTCCGGAATAACCGGGCGGGCAAATGGTCAATAGTGAATTTTGACTGGAAAGCCCACAATCATTCCCTGCCCGTATAATTACCTTCACACAGATGTCATTGGGTATAGTATAAAAAGGGCTCAAATCTGTAGTCGTACCTGTTTCTGAAAAAATCGCTTGCCCCAATTGATTAAATCCATCAACTTTATAAGTATAAATAGAAGCATAAGGCACTTCGTAATAGAAAATATCCCAGTAAACCGGCGAAACGTTTGGTGTAATTTGTATGCCATAAGGGCCCATTAATGCTGTAGGGGGGCCAATATGGAATAGTCTTTCATAGGTTACTGTTTGTCCCTGATAATCAAAAGTGACACTGATATAGGCATCACCGGCAGCTCCTGTTTGAAATTCTTTAATATTGGCTGCTGGATTATTGATCAGCGTTAGGTTACTACTATAGCTCCAGCTTATGTTTGTATATGGATCAAATTGATTGTAAAAAGAAGCTGTTATCGTTTCGCCTGAACAAATTATTTCTCCAAAATTGCCAATGATAACCTCATCGGACTCTAAAATCAGATTAAAGGTATAATCTACCGGAGGAGGTTCTACAAGACATACATCATTAGGCCGGTTATAAGGGCCATTTAACACATTTAGGTATTTACACATAAGCTTATCTGCTTCTCCGGAAAATAATGTAAGTGTAGCTTCCCCGCAATTAGCGCTACAATCCGCCCCACTATCCATGATGCCACATTGGCAGATATGGTAAAGATCAAATAGGTGGCCAATTTCATGAGCAGCTGACCGCCAGTGAGGTTTACCTATCGATTGCTTTTCTGATGATACTGAATAGGAATAACGCCACCATTCTCCATTATCATGAGTAGCAAGAACAACATCATGTGATCCACATATGCTACCTTTTCCTTTGCTATTTACTACTCCGTAAGCATCAATCGGGTTGCCTTTTCCTGTGAAAAAATGGACAAGATCTCTATGAACAAAACTCATATTGGCATTCCAATAATTGAACACCTGGTCCCAAAGTGTATCCACGCTGAATGATGAATAAGGATCATCCGTTTCAGCGGGCACATCCCAAAGTTGTACAAACACTAAAATAACATGCAAATCATATTGAGCATATAAACCTTCGATATTATTAACTCGTTTTTCTATTTCATCAATAACCCCTTGTGTTTTTTCTTCTTGACTAAGGGTGTCACTTCCTGCATAGGTTTCAAAAAACCGGTTTTTGCGGTTGGTTTTCGGTAGATGCCCTACGTGTCACTTCCTGCATAGGTTTCAAAAAACTCCCAATCGGTTTCAATCGCCAATTCAAGATACCGGGGATTATTATTCCAGCTTAAATCTGTTAGCGCGGCACAGTCAGTTCGCCAATCTAAATTTTCATTAAAAGGCCCTGAACCTATAATCGTATCAATATCAGTTAAACAGATAAAATCAGATGTGTCAGTACGGTTAATATTCTCAAAAACAATGTATGTTTCCTGTAAACTAGGGTCAATAGGTTCTTGTAAATATTTTTGTGCTGGATCGATTTCAAATTGTTTCCCGTGACTAAAAAAATAACCACTCACTAACTTTTCATTAATAAATAAACGAGCTATTTGGTTAGTGTCTCCATTTACTGTTCCCTTATAGGTATTGCATACCCCTTTTTGTTGTATAAAATCTCCGGAGGATGTTGACCGCATAATCAACATATCGCTGGAACGAATTTCATTTTCTTCCAACTCTATTTGCCAGGTACTATCACCGGCTATCAGAACGATATCTGCAGGAGAGGTTTGATTCTTTAAGTAGCCATTTAGGTCTTTCGTAACAAGATTTATAACGGAATAATCATTGAAGTAAGCAGACAATTTGGTCTGCTGGGCTGAAGTTAAGGGTATTTCATTGCTCCCAACGTTATATTGAGCGTTGAGTATTTGTGGCATCAGACAAGACAAGACAAGACAAGACAAGTTTTTTCATGTGAAGAGCGTTTTTTAGTTAACTAACGATAGTCAAGATATTCTAATGTTATTGTTTATGCAAATAATAGTAGTTAAACTTTAAAATTAATATTAATACACTTTTATATTATTTCTTCCCCTCTCTAATCACTGCATATACTCCCAAGCCGTCTTATACTCGCCATGATTTTCGCAATATTCTAAAAAGTCAGCATAAAAGGTATGATTGCCAATGGTGGCGCTATCTCCTACTACGATGAGTTGTTTGCGGGCACGGGTCATGGCTACATTCATGCGGCGCTGATCCTTGAGAAAGCCAATTTCTCCTTTGCTATTGGAGCGCACCAGAGAAATATAGACGATTTCTCGCTCCTGCCCTTGAAAACCGTCAATGGTGTTGATGGTGATGGGTAGTTCTTTAAGTCTTTCCTCTGTTTCTATAAATTGTTTCATTAAAACCACCTGTTCCCGATAAGGAGAAATAATGGCAATCGAGGGAGGTATTGTATCCCCATAAGCTTCCACCAGCAGGTATAAATGTTCACAAAGCATCTGGAATTCATCGGGATTATATCGGCTTTGGAATGCTTCCCGAATTTTCTCTTCAAATCCACAACCAGCTGTGTCGATAAATACCACTGGAATATTGTCAGGAATAGGGAGTCTTTGGTCTTTTACCAGATCCGCAGCCTGTAGTTTTCCTTCATAAAATTGCTGGTTGGAAAAACCCATGATCACTTCGTGCATTCGGTATTGAATATTCAATAAGGAGGTAACGTCAAAACGTTCCAGCGTCTTTTCAATGAGGCTTACGCCAAATCCTCCGCGCTGGGCCTCATTGGATTTAACCGTTGGCGGCAATTGAAATGGATCACCGGTCAGGACTACACGTGAGGCTCTAAGTATGGGAATCCAGGTGGCGGGTTCCAAGGCTTGTGCCGCTTCATCGATGACAACGGTGCGAAATTTGCGTTTGTTCAAAATTTTATTGGCCGCTCCTACAAGCGTACAGGTTATCACCTGCGCGCCATCAAGTATCTGATCAATCAGGCGGTCTTCCAATTGATTGGCCCAAGCCATCAATTCTGAGGCTTCTTTAAACAGGCGTCTTCTTTCCTGGTAACCTTCCGGGCCAAATTTGCGTTTAAAGCGTTGCGCCTTGCGACGCGTATCCGCAGCATCAATCTTTACTTTTTTGATGTTTTTGCTATCTGGATGAGCCGATAATCGCATATCCAGCGTATGTGGAATGATGAATTCATCTACTCTGGAAAGGTTGCCTATACGCACCACATTGAGGCCTTGTTCCGCCAGCTTTTCCGTCAATAAATCCACTGCGGTATTGCTGGGCGCGCAAACTAATACGGTGCTTTCGGTTTCACACAACAACTTTACTGCTTGTACCAGTGTAGTCGTTTTTCCGGTACCTGGAGGTCCGTGTACAATGGCCGCATCATCAGCTCCCAGAATATGGCGGATTGCCTCTTGTTGGGAAGTGTTGAGTTGGGGTAAATCAACGGGAGGTAGATCGCCAAAACGAGCCGGGCTTTTGCCAAGCAAAATGGACCTCAAATCTGCCAGCCGGTCGCCCTGGGCCTTGGAAACTTTATGCAGGGCTTTTTCCATTTCCAGGTAGGTAGTTTCATCAAACATCAAGTCAACGCCTAACTGCCCAAGGTCCAACCAATCGGGTAAATCCTTGGAATTTAGGATAATTTTCATGCGGTTTTTGTTCACATAGTGAATGACCCCGCTGCGTTCGGGTTTAGATACATTGGCCTGCTGGGTAAAAAAATTGACTGCCTTACCGGAGCGGAAATGGTGTTCCTGTTCCTCATTGCTTTTTTCTACGATAACAAAAGCCCGCTCTCCCAGGGCGTAACCTGATTTTACCACCTGAACGGCATACCAGGTATATCCTTTGTTGACTCTTTCGTGTAGCGGCAATTGCTGCACCAACTTTTTGTGTTGTTCAAAGTCTTCTTCTTTTTCTAACTTTAATAGCGCCAATAACTGTTGTAATTCCTCTTGTTCGGTTGCCATGTTCAACTTTCAGGTAGTGGTAATTGTATTCTTACAGAAAAGTTGTAAGCTAAGGATATTTTGGAAAGAATGGAAAGTGCGACTACGCAAAGCTTCGTCGCCCGAAGGAAAGAATGGAAAGAATGGAAAGATGGAAAATGCATGGGCTGGAAGAAATGGAAAGCGCCATAGGTAATCGGCGAGGATTCCCTTTTCACTTCTCTCTTTTTGAAGTTCATCTAGGCTCAGCCAAGACGGACAAGAAAAATAACAGCCTGTCCCGCCGAAGGGAAACCGCTAGGTCGGGAAAGTATCATCGAAAAAGGATGCTTTGCAGCCCATGCTCCTACTCTGCCTTCGCGAAGCTACGGCGAAGCAAGGCGCTGAGTCCTTCGCCAAAGGCTACGTCCGCGCGCCTTTGGCGCAGACGCCCGGAGAAAGCTTCAGCGCAAGCGTATGGTTGGCTTCCAAACATGCTCTAAAACCTAATTTTTTTTCATACTTTAAATTCCTCGTAAACAACTTAAAAGGGTATCCTAATTATTAAAATATATGAGTCAAAGGAACGGAAAGCCACAAAAATCTTTTAAAGAACAGTTTTCAGCCTTGGGAAATCTTCTTCCATTTTTCAAATTAATTTGGGAAACGAATTGGAAAATGGCTTTGGGTAATGTGTTGCTGCGGATTGTCAAATCGGCAATTCCACTGACTATGCTGTATATTGGAAAACTGATTATTGACGAAGTGATCAGGCTGAGTGATACGGCGGAGAAAGATTTGAATTATGTCTGGTTACTGCTGGGGTTGGAGTTGGGGTTGGCCGTAATTTCCGAGTTGATCAATCGGAGCATCAATTTGCTGGATAGTTTATTGGGGGATTTGGTAGCCAACCGGACTTCAGTGGATTTGATCCGGCATGCTTCCCGCTTGGATTTATATCAGTTTGAAGATCCGGAATTCTATGATAAACTAGAACGCGCCAGGCGGCAGACTACAGGCAGAACAGTATTGATGTCGCAAGTTTTATCTCAGCTACAAAACTTTATCACCTTACTATTTTTGGGTGCCGGATTGGTTGCGTTTAATCCCTGGTTGATTTTGATTCTCGTTTTGGCAGTCATTCCCTCATTTATTGGAGAAACCTATTTTAACCGGCAAAATTATTCGCTGACCCGTAGTTGGACGCCAGAACGACGGGAGCTGGACTATCTACGATTTATCGGTGCCAGTGACCAAACGGCCAAAGAAGTCAAAATTTTCAACCTCTCGGATTTCATTACCGAACGGTTTGACCATCTTTCGATGAAATATTACCGGGCCAACCGGTCCTTATCTATCCGACATGCGAGTTGGGGAAGTCTGTTGTCAATCCTGGGAACCCTCTCCTATTATGGAGCTTATATTTTTATCATTATACAAGCTGTAACCGGTGTCATCACTGTAGGTACGCTGACCTTTCTTTCGGGGTCTTTTAGTCGAATGCAGGGTTTGTTGCAATCCATGATGACTAATTTTTCCCGGATTGCAGAGAGTGCCTTGTATTTGCAGGATTTATTCGATTTTTTTGCCATTGAACCCTTGATTAAGACCAAAAAGAATGCCCTTGCCTTTCCTGATAAAGTAAAAGAAGGTTTTGTATTTAATAAGGTCAGTTTCAAGTATCCTGGTAGTGAGCGCTGGGCGATTCGAAACCTGACTTTTACCCTGAATAAAGGAGATAAAATGGCTTTGGTGGGTGAAAATGGAGCCGGCAAGACCACTTTGGTCAAATTGTTAGCCCGCCTATATGAACCCACGGAGGGGCAAATTTTGTTGGATGGGATAGACTTAAGGGAATATAGCCTGAAGGAATTGCGGGATAATATTGGCATTATCTTCCAGGATTACATCCGTTTCCAGTTGACTGCCAGTGAAAATATTGCCATTGGAAATATTCAGCAAGTTGGGGAAATGCCCATTATTGAAAATGCTGCCCAAAAGAGTCTGGCCGATACGGTGGTGGATCAACTTCCAGAGGGATTTGCTACCCGGCTGGGTAAACGTTTCTCTGGTGGGGTGGATTTGTCTGGTGGGCAATGGCAAAAAATTGCGCTGGCCCGTGCTTATATGCGGGATGCCCAATTGTTGATCCTGGATGAGCCTACTTCTGCATTGGATGCCAGGGCGGAACACGAAGTATTTCTGCGCTTTTCAGAACTGATTGAAGATAAGTCAGCGGTATTGATTTCTCACCGTTTTTCTACGGTACGGATGGCCGACCGAATTTTATTTCTGGAAAATGGCCAATTATTGGAACTGGGTAGCCATGAAGAGCTATTGGCTATGAATGGGAAGTATGCGGAGTTGTTTCATTTGCAGGCCCAGGGGTATGTTTGATTATATATAGTGAGAGGTGGGGGTTCGTTTGAATTTTTTTCTATTTTCAAAAAGTGAAAAGTGCATCCCACTATTTAGCTGTAGCTCCATCCAATTTTCCAGTTCTTCCAACACCTCCTTCTAATAATTCCAAAGCAACTCCAGCTGATTTTTCAAATAGGGATCATCGGGTTGAAGGGCAAGGCCTCGCTGTATCATGACACGAGCGTTGTAATAATCTTTGGCCCGGAAATAATAATAGGAAGCGGAGGTATAAGCCGTTGTCACCCATAAACCGGCTTTGGGGAGATGACCATAAATTGCCAGCAATTGCTCAAAATCGTTTAGATATTTGAGGCCTTTGGCTTCATCCTCCATATCAAAATAATGGCGGATACGTTCAGCATTGTAAAACAGGTTTCTGTCTTGCAAAAAGGGGTGGTTACGCAAAAAGGGGTATTGTTTGATGTACGAATCTAATCCATCGAGTCCCTGTTCAAAATCCCTTTGGTCGCTAATTGATTCAATCAGCAATCCGGCCAAAGCATCCTGTACCTTTTTATTCCGCTGATAGTCATGGTTGATACTATCCATACATTCCAACACTTTAATCGTTTCATTTTTGCGGGCGTAAAAGCGGGCTAGTTGGGTGAAATATATTTCCCGGATTTGTTCCGTCATAGAAGTTTCCTTACTCAGATTCCGGAGGTACATCTGGTAAATTCCGGCCAGTTTTTCGGGTTGATTTTTTTCGTGGAGCTGGTAATCCGTCAGTCGGTAAAAAGAAGAAACGATCTCTTTACTTACTGCTGGAAGGGGGTATTGTTCGTATAACCGAAAAATGCCCGTTGCATCTCCGGTATAGATAATATCTTTTGATTTGGCTAGTTGAAATAAGCAAGTATAGCGAAAAGTCTCGTGGCGAGGCAGGGGAAAAAGTGCATGGGCTTTGTCAATCAGTTGAAGAGCAGGAAGGTATTTTTTGTCATGATACTCTTTTAGTGCCTGCTGGTAATACAGGATTCCGCCCAACTGATTCAGACTGATCTGCGCTTCTTTGGGTGCATAATATTGGTAAAAAAGGCTCTCTTCTGAAGCCGTTTCTTTACCGGTAAGCAGGCGAAGTTCACGCAATAGCTGTACATAGTCTTTGGCAAATTTACTTTTTCTCTTTTTCTTAAGCTGAGATGGGCTTTCGGTATTGAGGGCGATAGGTGTCCGATCAGGGTCCACTATCGGAAATATGTTTTGCGGTTCCATCTGGATATAAAACGGCAGATCAAAATGTTGCAATACCAAAGCGTAAAGCGCCGATGCGGTTGCCGTATTGTAATTGGCATTTTTAAATAACTGCTCAAAACCTGCATATTCATTGTACTGTTTGAAGAATTTTTTCCGCAGGTAGGATGCTATAATTTCAGCGGCTTTGCTAGTTGACTTTCGATCTACTTTTTCCTTTTCAAGATCGCGGTACACTTGCCTTAGTTCTACTTCGATATAGCGGTAATCATGTTCATTGTTATCTGGAGAAGCGGCCAAAAGCAGGCGAATCTGATCACTAGGTGTTTTAGGAGGAGGAGCCTTCAATACTGTTTCTTCAAAGGCGGAATGAAAGTCTGTTGACTGTGCAGTTTTCACTGCATATTGGGCACATACATAATTGCAACATACTAATGCCAAGAGGGTTATACCTTGTTTCATGGAATTTTAATTTCCGCCAAAGATAAGCTTTCTTTGTCAGGGTTCATATTAGAATTTTATTGAAATGATGAAAAAAAGGGGATTTGTCAACGCCACTTTTAATGAAATGCTAAGGGTGCGGCGAATAATAACTTCCCCATCTGGAGTTGCTCTTATGCTGCTACCCTTCGTTGCTCATCACTTGGGTAGCTTTGGCTAGCCGCGATCTTCGCGCCTCGCTTAGCAGCACAATAGCTGCCTTGAAATGATGACCTTATTATTTGCCGCACCCTAAGGATCAAACGAGAGGCTGTAATTGGGGGGTAGAGATCGTTACAAATGTAATCGTTACTTTTATAATGATAACTTTTGTAATCGTTATAAATATAATCATTACTTTTGTAACGATAACTTTTGTAATCATTATTTTTGTAACGACTAGCTAGCTTATAAGACTCCACCAAGCCGTCTTTGAATAAGTGAAGGTAGTGGTCTCCACGGCGCCCCCTTGGTGATTGGGTGTGATGGAAAGTAGGGCGAGTCAGTCAGCGTTTCTCCCGAAAATCGAAAACCCGGTTTATCCATTCATATCCCAAATAATCCAATATAATCACTACAAAAATCACCAAATATTCAATAGCCACCACCCACAAATTCTCAAAATACCCAGGATAACTATAATTGACATAAGTCAGCATAATCAGTCCAGTCCACATTATTGGAAAACGAAAGCGGGTAAAGATGCAGAGCACCAGTGGCATGACGGTGTACCAGGGATGGACCGTCGTAGTGAAAAACAAATAAAGGGTAATGGCAAAAAGCATAGCGGTAGGCCAATTGCGCAAATTGGGCTGCCGTTCAAAAAGGGTAAAAAATAAGATTCCCGTGAGGGTACCGATAGCCAAACCGGGTCCAATATAGGCGATTAGGTTATAGCCAACCTGCTGATAACCAACCCATCGCAGCAAATAATAGATACTGGCATTAAATTCAAATTTCCGAAAATAGAGATCGAGGCTATTGCTAAAATTTTGTACAAAAGTCTGACTCAGTAAGGGTGCAAAAAGTAGGATCGACGCCATTCCCAATACAACAAAGTAGCCAAGGCTCCGCTTCCATCCCAGGCGTCGGATCAGTAGCGGCAAAAACATCAAGGGCAATAATTTAGTAGCTATAGACAGAGCCAGGGCGATGGCAGACCAGGTCCACCGGCCACAAATAAGTAACCACCATGCTAGTAGAAGAAAAAATATCATGCCGCCTTCAAAGTGCACATTGCCACTGATTTCCAGGATGATCAGGGGATTAAGGGCATAAATCAGGACAAGATGAGGCGGTAAATCGTAATGACGGAGCAAACGCACGATAAGCCATAAACTACCTAATTCAAAAGCCAACAAAACTGACTTCATCACCAGGGCACTGGCCACAATACTATTGGGAAACAACCAGCAGGCAATGGCAAAAGTAGCCTGCGCTACCGGTGGATAAATGGTAAAATATTCCGGAGAATTAAGCTTGCTGAAAAGCTCAGGGGTAAGTCCCGGCACCTGGAGGTTGCCGCCAACAAAATAAGTGGGCAATTGCTCAAATGGGTTATAGCCCTGATTCCACAACCTGCCATCCCAGATAAACCGGTAAATGTCATCGGATAATTGAGGAAATGCAAAAACCATGATGAGCCGCATGACTACGGCTAGTCCCAGATAAAAAGGAACAGCACTAATGGAAGTGCAATTGATGGCCAGTAGATACAATCCAAAAAATACCGCATAGAGGGAAATGAGTGGTCCAAAATCAGACTGACCGGGCAGGTAACCGATGGCTACAGTCACCGCTAATAAACCAATGGCAAAAAGCCAATCTTTAGGAGAAGTCTGTATCGCTAGTGCCATAAGTCAGTCGGCTATCAGCTACGCAGGCTGAAGTCCCGCAAAGTAAAAAAGAAAATGGCCCCATAACCTAGGCACAACATACCGTGAAAGACGATAAAGGTGGTGTTTTGCAAATAGATGCCTCCCAAGACCGCTCCCAAAAAATAAAGTGCCAGAAAGCCCTCCATAATGGTGGACCAGGTCAATTTTTGATTGAGGTATTTCTTGCTGGTGATCGAATCACGCAAAGTCTTGATGTTGAATTTTGGGGTCCGTACAAATGGAGACTTCTTCCCACGGAATCCTTCGATAACGGCCACTGTATTGTGAAGAGAAAGCCCCATAGAGAGTGCCAGAAACAGGGGAAAAAGAGTAATAAACTTATAGACTGACTTCGTGAAATCCGCTGATTTTTCGGGCACGGCCTGCACATTTGCCACATAATATACTGCCACGATCGACAATAACCCCACCAGGAAATACGCAAAGAAATGTTTACTAAAACCCAATTCAATCAGGTCACCCAAAAAGAACAAAAGCGGAACACTGATGACACCGGTAATAAAAACAAAAACAAAGATGGAACTAGCCAGCAGATGCGAGGTCGTAAAGATTTTCTGAGTCAGGCTCAGATCAGACTTCCAAACGGTTGGCAGCATTTTTTTGGCCGTTTCGGCACCGCCTTTCATCCATCTGAACTGCTGAGATTTTAGGCTATTCATTTCTACGGGGAGCTCTGCTGGTGAGCCTACTTCTTCCAGGAAGTTGATCTTCCAGCCTTTTAACTGAGCACGGATGCTAAGGTCCAGGTCTTCGGTCAAGGTGTCGGCTTCCCAACCACCGGCATCCTCTATAGCTTTGCGACGCCAAACGCCAGCAGTGCCATTAAATTGAAGCATGTGATTGCCATTCATGCGGCCGGTTTGTTCTACCGTAAAATGCACATTCAACTGCAACGCCTGCAAGCGGGTGATGAGGGAATAATCCTCATTGATGTGCTCCCATCGGGTTTGCACCACACCCACCTTTTCATCTTGGAAAAAGGGGATGGTTTTTTTGAGAAAATCGCGACGCGGCAAAAAATCGGCATCAAAAATGGCCAGGAATTCTCCTTTGGCATATTTCATACCTTCTTTTAAGGCTCCGGCTTTGAAGCCCTGTCGTTTTTCGCGACAGATTTGCTCGATCTGAAATCCTTGTGCCTGGTATTCTTTTACTTTGGCCTGGGTAACCGCTACCGTTTCGTCAATGGAATCATCGAGAATATGTACTTCAAAACGATCTTTGGGATAGTCAAACTGCATGACACTATCGATCAGTCGCTCGATCACGTACATTTCATTAAAAATGGGTAATTGTACGGTAACAAAAGGATATTCCTGTTCCTCATCCACATTTGTCAATGGGGGATCGACAAAATCACCAGGCTCATTACCAGCATAGGCCAACTGAGGGCTTTTTACGCCTTTACGAACCGGAGCATTGGCTTCAGCATTGTTTCGTTTGCCCCTTTTGTAATAATACAGCAAATTGAATTGCATTAGGCAATACACCGTGATATAGCTCAAAGCTATGGTGTAAATTCCCAATACGATATACGCGATCACAGTCATCCTGTTACTGTTTTAGAGCTTGTCTAAAAATTTAGTTGGCTATAATAATTTAAAAATTGTCCATAATATCTTATACCCGGCAAGTATGGTTCCTCTAATCGTTCCCGATACTTTCGAAACCCCTACCCTACGCCGGTATTGTACTGGAACTTCGGTACATTTTAGCTTGTATTTTGCCGCTTTAACCTGCATTTCTACCGTCCATCCAAAATCAGGATCCGCCATTTTCAACTCCACTAACTTTTGCCATTTGATGGCCCGGAAAGGTCCCAGGTCAGTAAATTGATAATTATAGAACAACTTGATCAGGTTGGTGGCCAGCCAATTACCAAACACCTGCTGGGGCATCATTGCCCCCCTTTCCATATCTCCTTGAGACCTCGAACCAATAACCAGGTCACAATTGTCTTTGATGATAGGGCGAATTAGCTGGGGCATTTCTTCGGGGTGGTCAGAATAATCCCCGTCAATAAAAACGACGATATGAGGCTGTTCGGCTACCGGTTTTTCATTTATATAAGCAATACCTTTCAAACAAGCACTTCCATATCCTTTTCTTGGCTGCGAAACCACTTTAGCTCCTGCAGCACTTGCAACAGCAGCAGTTTGATCAGTACTGGCATTATCACAAACAATAATATCTCTGACCAAATCTTTAGGAATATCCTTTACTACCAGCCCAATTGATTGCTCTTCGTTATATGCCGGTATGATTACGTCAATGACTGGTTTTTCCAAGTTGGTGTATTTAAAACTGGTTATTCCCTGAGGTTTGGTCTAATTTTTAAGCTCCGAATAAAACGTATTTCTGCAAAGTTAGTAGTTTTCATGGCATTGCAACTGTCCGGAAGGTAACTTTTGAGGAACCTCGAACTAGGCGAAAGTATAAAAATCCTATAATAGTTACCGTATAAAGGAGGAAACATTGAAGCCCGCCGGATATACGACACACGCTCAATCTACCGTTTAGAGCTCATCATATTATTACTATCTTTGTGCGCAATAATCAATTTTTGATGAAAAAAGTAATCTTCCCGCTAGTCTTTATGGCTATGCTGATCTGGTCATTGGCCAGTTGTGACAAACAAGAATCCTTTACCACGGATAGCAATGCCAAATTGGAATTTTCTTTGGATACCCTGCATTTTGATACCGTTTTCACGGAATTGGGTTCTGCTACCCGAACGATTAAGGTTTACAACCGGAATGACAAACCCTTGCGTATTTCCAAAGTACGTATCGAGGGTAATGATGGGGCTTTCTTCCGTATGAATGTGGATGGAAGGTCTGGCAATATGGTGGAAGATATCGAAGTTTGGGCCAAAGACAGTATCTATGTTTTTGTGGAAGTTACCATTAATCCCGATCAACCGGAATCGATAAGTCCTTTTGTCATTGAAGACAAAGTCATTTTTGAAACCAATGGCAATACCCAGGAAGTACGGCTGGAAGCCTGGGGGCAAAATGCCAATTACCTGCCCGGCCGCTTCAACAAAGGCGTCCCGGTAGTGTATACCTGCAACGATGAAGAATGGGTATGGGATGACGCCAAACCCTATGTAATCTATGGAGAGGTATTGATCGACAGCTGCTTGTTGCGTATTACGGAAGGTACCCATGTGTATGTACATGGGGGGGTAGCTCAGAATGATTTGTTTGGCATTTTCAACGATGGAATTTTGTATTTTTTACAAAACGGACGACTGAAAGTTGAAGGGACCCTGGAAAATCCAGTTATTTTTGAGGGCGACCGTTTGGAGGAACCTTTCCAGGACGTGGCCGGGCAGTGGTACGGCATTATCCTCAATAAAGGCAGTAAGGGTAATGATATCGAACACGCTATTATCAAAAATGCGGCTTTTGGCATTTATGTAGATTCCACAGCGGAATTGAATATACGAAACAGTCAGTTTTACAATACAACCGGCGGCGGCATTATCGGATTCCATGGCACCATCGATGCTTCTAACTGTTTGATATACAACAACAATTCGACCTCGCTACAACTGATCCTTGGCGGGAATTACAATTTTACGCAGTGTACTTTTGCCAGTTATGGAGTAGATGCTTCCGCCGTAAGTCTGGGCAATTCTTTTTGTTATAAAGGCTCACCCGTTTCTTGCGAGATCGGAGAGGTTTTGCCTCTAAAGGCGCGCTTTCAAAATTGTATCTTTTTTGGTTCCCGAAGAGATGAGATTGATTTTGGCGATGCCACAGGAAGACAGGATCCCAGTTTTTTTGATGTGCAATTTGATCATTGCCTGGTCAAGGTTGATGAATTGCTGACCAGAGAAATGGGCCTCTATGCCGATTTTTTTGAAAGTTATTGTAACAATTGTGTCAATGGCTCCAGAACAGACGAATTATTTATCGATCCGGATGAGGATGATTATCACCTGGATACCATGTCTATTGCTATTGATATAGGATTGCCGCTTCCCGCCTTCCCTACTGATCTGGAAGGCAAAACGCGGGATGAAAATCCGGATGTGGGTTGTTTTGAATTTCCTAAATAGGATAAGAAACCGCATTTTATGAGTAGCAAATATACGATTTCCATTATGGGTTGCGGTTGGCTGGGACTCCCCCTTGGCATCTATCTGGCAGCGCAAGGACATCGGGTAAAGGGGTCTACCACCAGCAAAAGTAAATTAGCCAAAATCGCTGAAGCAGGCATTGAGCCCCACCTGATTGAGGTCGGTGAATCTCTGGACATTGAGGAGGATAGCGACTTTTTTGACAGTGATCTACTGATTCTCAATATTCCGCCGGGACGTAGGCGGGAAGGGGTGGAAATAAAATACCCGCAGGAGATGGAAACCGTGTTATGGGCAGCGGTAGAGGGAGGTATCCGAAAGATGATTTTTGTGAGTTCGACTAGTGTTTATGGAGAATTGACTGGCGAAGTCACAGAAGCAACGGAACCACTACCCAGCACCTCTTCTGGCCGTGGGCTGACCATCGCTGAAAACTTGCTACTGGATGAAGATGAAATAGCTCTTACTATCTTGCGGTTTGCTGGATTGGCTGGTGGAGATCGCAAAGCCGGACGCTTTCTGGCTGGAAAACAAAACCTCCCTAATGGCCTGGCACCGGTAAATTTGGTGCATCGGGACGATTGTATTCGCATCATAGCAGCCATTATCCAACAAGAAAAATGGGGAGAAATCTATCAGGTGGCGGCTGATGAACATCCTCCCAAGGTTCAATTTTATCCTTTTATGGCTAAAAAAATGGGCATAGAGCCTCCGTCTTTCCAAATGAATGGGGAAGATGGGAAGGTGGTTAGCAATGCGAAAGTGAAACGGGATTTAAAGTATACTTTTCTGCATCCCGATCCGATGTTATTTTCTTAGGGGTCAGCGAAGAATAAGTTGTCTGTTTCAGGCGAGCTATTTTGTCACCAGCCTAGGCGCGAAAACCGCGCTTGGCCACCACTAAGCAAGGATTTGAGCAACAACGGCTGGTGGCAAAATAGCCGTATTAAATGGGTAAGTTATTCTTCGCTGACCCCTTGGAGTTGTTTTTTTTTCACCACTGAGGCGCAGAGGACGCGGAGAAAATATTAGGATTTTTACTCCGCGTCCACTCCTTTGAGGATAATCAATCAAACACTGTTTCCAAAACCTCTACCTTTTTCTTTTTCTGTTTAGGCACAACAGCCCTCGGGCGCCCTTGGCGGAAACTGAGTAAGGCCATTGCTACAAACAAGACCAGTACCAATAACAGCGCCAAACGTAGGCCCTGCCAATCTGCGAGAAAACCAATCAGCGGTGGTCCGAAGAGGAAACCGGAATAGCCGATGGTAGTGACCATGCTAATACCTACTCCGGGAGCCAGTCCGGGCATAGCACCTGCCGTACTATAGGCTATGGGCACAATCGTCGCCAGCCCCAAACCGACAATAAACAAACCCGCAATAACCACCAGTGGCTGAGCGACCAGAATGGCCAATAACATGCCCAAAAATGCCGTCAAACTACTCAACATCAATAGGCGGGAATCACCTAGCGCAATACGCATACGATCGCCCATAAAGCGGCCCAACATCATGGCAAATGAAAAAGCGGCCAACCCCATAGGTGCCAAGCTTTTATCTGCCTTTGCAACATTGCGCATATAATTGGTGCTCCAATCGGCCATGGCACCTTCACCCAGCATACAACAAAAGGCAATAAATCCAATGCCTACCAAAGCTTTAGTTGGCCAGCGGAAACCAGGTTTTTCATTGCTAATGGTTGCACTTACCGGATCGGGAAGTAAATAACGGATGCCCCATATAGCCAGGGCTAAACTAAAAACACTTATTATAATCAAATGCTGGAATAAGGTAACATTCAAACTGGTAAATAATGCCCCGGTACCGGCTCCAATCATCATACCTGCGCTAAAAATGGCGTGAAAGGAAGACATAATCGGCTTTTTTCGGCTGCTTTCCACCACCACAGCCTGAGCATTCATCGCTACATCCAAAATACCGGTTGTGATGCCCATACAGAAAAACAGGGCTACCAGGAAAAGTGGCCCCGGCATAAGCGGAATAAAGGGAATAACCCCGCAAAACAGAAGTGCACCAATACTGGTAATTTGTCGGGTACCTTTGCTGCTGATCACCCATCCGGCAAATGGCATGGCCACCAATGCCCCCAGGGCTACAGCCAGTAAGATCATCCCCAGGCTCCCGTTGTCAAGTCCATATATTTCTTGTATGCGCGGTAGGCGCGATACCCAGTTGGCATACAGAAAACCATTATTAAAAAAGATGATGCTCACGGCAAATCGTGCCCATTGCACCTGTTTAATTTCGATTGCTTTTTGATTCAATTTCATGATTTTAAAATTCTGCCACAAATTTAGGGGGATTTAGCATCAGCAATTGACAGCACATATACCAATTCAGATGCTATATTAACCAAATCTAGTAAGACCATCTATTTTAAAGGTAATTACCTGTCAATACGCTAAAGACAGGAGTTATAATATCGAACTTTTAGCCTGAATCTCAAGTTTAGAACATGTTTAATGTTTACAATAAAAAATTGAGGAATACATTTAATACATTGTGCGATTAAAATATTGGTTCCCAATAAAATGCTCCCTATGAAAATCAAGAATCTTCTATTTTTCCTATTCCTGGCCTTTGTTTCTTGTCAATCAGATGCGCCGTCTTCAGATACCACTCAGGATAATGCTCAGGAAGAGACAGATCAACAAGATCAATCACCGCCAAGCGAGGGTGAAAGATACTTGAAACTTCAAGGTAATATAGGCGACTACCCCATCACCATGAACTTACAAATCAACCCTACGGCGACCAACCAGGGGTGGGACTATTCGGGTACTTATTATTATGACAATATTGGCCAACCGCTCAGTGTGCAGGGTACCACAAAGAAAGGTGGCATCATTGAATTGGAGGAATATGACCAGCCCGGAAATGTGAGTGGTAAATTTGTGGGCAAAATCAATGGCCAAAACGAATTTTCGGGAAGCTGGCGAAGCGGTGACAATAAGCGGGAGCTGGATTTTTTACTCAAACCTCCCCTGAAGATGATTTTCCAAATGCTGGCTTTTAGTGATTCGCTGGAATGGAAGGCCGAGGGGACAGAAGGCGCTACCGCCTATTATGATGAAACCTGGCTATGGCCTGCCGATTATGTTCAGGCAGACCACCGGAATTTTCTCCGCCAGCAAATTTTGATTCAAATGGCAGGTGATTCAATGGCAGCACTTCACAAAGATCCAAAAACATTGTATGCGATACAAAAAGATCAATTTTTTGAAGACTTTGCCGCAGAAATGCAGCTTGTGCTCGACAACAATGATGGAGAAGATCCCTCCTGGCTACCCCCGGGTTACGCCATTTCTACTTCTATGGAAATCACCTACGATAGCCCTGAATTACTGACCATTGCCTACCTCAACTACTCCTACCTGGGTGGTGCCCACGGCAATTATGGCACAACATTTAAGGTGTATGATCTAGCCCAACAAAAAGTATTAACCCTGGATGATATCTTTCAGCCCGACTACAAAACCAAACTAAACCTGGCTCTCAGTAAGGCCATGCGGAAAGCCTATGATATAGAGGAAAGTCAAGATCTAACCGAAGTGTTATTTGAGAACACCATTGAAGCCAATGACAATTTCGGCCTGACCAGCCAAGGCATCCTATTTAATTATGTTCCCTATGAAATTTCAGCCTATGCAGTCGGAGAAATCCGCTTGTTTGTGCCTTTTGAGGAACTTAAGGAGGTGTTGAAGCCGGATTTTGTGAAATAGCTCCTTCTAAATTCGAATAAACCTCCTGCTCAACACCATCCTGCCATCAACAAACAAAGTCACAAAATACAAGCCAGCCGGATAAGCCGGTAAGATCAACGAACCACTTGATAAGGATAGAGACAATTGCGAAAGCCTTTTTCCGGAGCGATCAAAAATAAAGACTTCTCCTTGTACACCAATGGGAAGCTCATATTGCAAGGTACTTTCCTGCTGGGCGGGGTTTGGGAAAATAGTCAACGCTACATCGGGAAGGTCGGGTTGTTTTGTATCCGTGTTAACACAACTTCCAATACTATAAATCAAACCTTCTACCGGGTCTTCGTAACAAAGCAATTCATCTGTGCAGGGAGGTTTAGAATTAATCGGTTCTGGTAATAGCAATTTTCCACTTGAAAATTCCGTTCCGTAACCTTCTCCAAATCGAATGTTATTATATAAGACGGTACTGTCCGAATGGAGTATTTTTGCTCTTCTATGAATGCCATCTACTTCATTGATGATTACTATAAGCGTGTCAGTTGCATAGGCTGCAGTACATACTTTTACCTTCCATGATTCTCCAACCTGCTTGGAAAAATCGTAGATCAGTTGAAACTCCTGATCATATTCATTAAAGATAAATACCTCATACCCATCCTGATGAACATAAATGTCACCATGAAAATTTGCAAAACAAGACCAGGTATGAATTAATGTACAGTATTTACTCTGTATAATGCTATCTTCTGTGACCGTGAACTGGGCGTAAGAAGTTTGGGGAATTGCCGGGCAATGTGACCGGGTATACCATTTCGCACCCAGGGGCGCAAAATCAAGTTGACTATACCCTATGCAAGTACAGGAAATGGCAATGAGTAAAGAAATAAGCTTTTTCATGATTTTTTTTTACTGTTTGATAAATCTTTTTACGCTTCGAATTTTTCCATCCTCCAAATACTGCAAGAAATAAATCCCTGGTGTCCAATTCCAGACCGGCAAAATAAAAGTCAGATCTGATCGCTGATTTTGAAAGGTTTTTATGACCCGTCCCTTGGCGTCAGTGATACGAAAACTAACCTGCCTTTCATGCTGTGAGGAACGAAAGTAGATGTTGAGGTAATCGGTTGTGGGATTGGGAAAAATATCCAGGCGAAATCTGTCTATTCCCTCTTCAAAAACAGCAGTAACACCACAACCGGGTACTAAACAGCCAAATTCGTCAAGTTTTAGTAACCAGGCTTGCTGTGGAATGGTATCTTCATAGGTCCAGTCTTTAGCTTCTCCACATAAAATAAAACCACCATCAGGGGTTTCCTTCAGGTCAATGATATCATGAGTATAGATATCAGCAGTCAGGATTTTGTATTCCCTTGTCCAAATGCTATCCCCTTCAAGAGAGACTTTTCCAACCCAACCAGAGCTGCCGTACATTTCATCATCTGGATTATCATCCGGAGCCGGAGTCGTTCCGGCTGCTACAAATCCGCTACCATCATTTAATTTTATTATATTGGTTAAATCGGTAAAAACAAAGGGCCGGTCGCCCATAAATGTGGTTTCCCATTCCAGCTCATGAGCCGGGTTCAACTTAAACAACATTTTTTCAAACCAGACCACGTTGACCGAAGACCGTTCGTATTCTGTACCTACCCCTGAAGCAACTACAAGGCTGCCATCCTCCAGTAAAACCATATCATTGGCAGCATCCCGCAAACTTCCCAATGTGGGGGAAAAGTACTCCCATTCCATGTTCCCAAAACTATCTACCTGGAAAATATGGGTTTGGTAAGTATAATGTTGGGCAGCTGTATTAATATTTGTTCGGATAGCCCCTATCATAATTTTATTCTCGGGTGTTATAAGAATTGATAATGGCTTATCCCACATTGTATTACCATACACTTTTCCCCATTCTTTATTACCCAAAATATTCGTCTTTATGAGGTATATATCCCCGTTTGCTATGGTTTTCTCTATCCAGCATGCAATAACAAAGCCTCCATCAGGCATTGGAGCCATTGCTAAGGGATGAATGAATTCTTGTTCCGGATAAAAAGGATTCAGATATTCTTTTGTCCAGATGGTATCTCCATACTGATTGTATTTAAGGAGCATGCCCTTCATCACAGGATCATAGGTTAATCCTGTAACTGCAAAATTACCGTCTTGCAAAGTAGTTAAAGTATGTGTCCAGGTATAATAAGGTTGGACCGGGCTAATCAGCTTTTTTATAAATATCGGCTGCCCATCTAAATCCAATTTAACAAATAAACTTCCTCCTTGTAGAAAGGGAACAGTGTCAGCGTAAATCCCGGTGGTATAATAACAGCTATCCGTAGCAATTATACTGGTTAAATATGTGGCGAGGGTGTTAAAACTACATCTCTTATTAAAAGTAGTTTGTCCCTTTACAATAAGGGAAAAACAAATAAATAGGAAAATCAATAAATAGCCTGTCTTTTTCATGATTATAATATTTAAAAAGCGGCTGGGACATTTCGTTAGTAATATTAGGTATTTCTAATAGTAAGGAAGTTTCAATATTCTCCAAACATGCACTAAAGGTTATGGTTTTTGAAGCCGCTAAACAAGGAAGAGAAAGAGCAAAAAGGCACTTAGCAGTTTTAGTTGTAGGTTGTAGGTTAGTATAAGGTTTTTTCATGGTTTAGGGATAATGCGGTTGGGTTTCCGCGAGCATCAGGAGAAAGCGCCAACCCGATTAATGGATTCCCTAATATAAGGTTTTTTATTTAAATACCACTTTTTAATGTTAATTTTATGCTCATCACAAAGTAAATTCTTCACAACTTCACCCGCACATGTTCCCGCATTCGACTATGATGATCAAAGTCGTCAGAAACGCTATAGGCACATATCAACCAGACTTGGGAACCGGCGGATAAGTTTTTGTGGAAACCATCGTTGCTAACTTTAGGAATACTAAAGCCCACCGTGGTGCGTCCTGTGGCCTCTTTCCCCCAAAGGCCGTAAATGGCAGCAGTGCCACCCAATGTTTCTATCATTGGATGTAGGCCAGCCCCGACGACGTATTGATCTTCAAAAACAACTTCTCCATTTTTCATAGCCCCCATGATAAGGTTGGCATGTACAATATTATTTTGCTCGTTAAAACCCAGGGCAACCCAGCCATCTGTTGGTGCGGTAAGTGTAAATATCCAGGCATCGGCTGTTTCCTGCCAATCAATACTCATGCCGCCCACTTCAATGGATCGGATTTCCTGGCTCGGCGACCAGAGTGCTGCTAATAATAATCCGGAAAAATAGTAGGGTATCATCTTTTTTCACGTAAGGTAAGGGTATTGGAGGAATTTTGCTTAAGTAGTGGTGTGAATGGAGGGTGGGTGTTGTGAAAGAGATTATGTAATCATTGGAAAGCACCTAGGCCGGAGCCCTCCTTCGCCTTCGCGTAGCCGCGCAGTGTGCTACCGTAGTAACTAATCGTGTTTAGGGACCTGGAAGGTATCTGATACCAGAGAGAATTTTGCCCTTTACGTGCTTGTTTGGAAGTCGCTTTTGCATCGCCGTTCCCCGGAGGTCGAAGCCTTCTGACGAAGAACCTCGGCAAGCCTTACGCTTGCGCTCGAAGCTTTCTCCGGCGGCCGTAGCCTTTGGCGCAGATACCCGGAGAAAGCTTCAGCGCAAGCGTAAGGGTGACCTCCAAACATGCACTAATTATCAATATCGCATTTAACACTTTCAAAATCAGGTAAAAGATATTGGTGTCATTAGAATGAGAAATTGCCACTTGAAATTGGATCCATCGCAAAGATTAACGACATTGGATGAAAAATCATCTCCCAAGAAGACTTCTCAGAGTGTAATTTTCCATTGTTCTTGGGGATCGGTTGCTTTATCGCAACTTGAATTAATTACTTACCTTTGCTGTTGGTTAGATCATATTAGGAAGTGATATCAATTTATCACAAATAACTGGCTATCATGCACTTAACTCAAAATGGAAAAATCATCAAATATACATCCCGGTGAGGTTTTACTGGAAGAATTCTTAATTCCTATGGGAATAAGCCAATATCGATTAGCCAAAGATTTAAATATTCCACAAACCAGGGTAAGTGAAATTGTTAAACAAAACAGAAGGGTTACAGCAGATACAGCCTTAAGGCTTGGCAAATATTTTGGGACTTCTGCCAAATTCTGGCTAGGTCTTCAGGATGATTATGACTTGGAAGCGTTTAATAATAAATTGGGGGAAGAATTGAGGAAAATACCGAGTGCGGGCGAACTAAAATAAGGACAATATGCCTGCTTCAAAAAATACAGTATGAATACTTTTGAAAATTTAAATCTATCCAAACAACTGGGTTATGCCATTGCTGACCTGGGGTTTGATCGTCCAACACCGATACAAAGTGAGGCTTTTTCTGTTATCCGTTCTGGTAAGAATATAGTTGGCATTTCGCAAACCGGTACCGGGAAAACCCTGGCCTATATGCTGCCAATATTGCAGGATCTAAAGTTTTCAAAACAGGTAAATCCAAGGGTTTTGATATTGGTACCTACGCGGGAATTGGTCTTGCAGGTGGTGGAGCAAATTGAAACTTTTGCCAAGTATATTAGTATTCGGGTAATAGGAGTGTATGGCGGCACAAATATAAATACACAAAAGAAAGCAGTTAGTAAAGGCTGCGATATTCTGGTGGCCACCCCCGGCCGGTTGTATGATTTGACCTTAAGTGGAGCATTAAAACTAAAGGCCATTAATAAACTGGTAGTAGACGAGGTCGATGTTATGCTGGATCTAGGATTCCGTTTTCAATTGACCAATATCTTCGAGTTGTTGCCGGAAAGCAGGCAAAACATCATGTTCTCTGCCACTATGACTGAGGATATTGATGTACTGATAGAAGATTTTTTTATTGCGCCAGCCAAAATCTCCATTGCAGTTAGTGGTACTCCTTTGGATAATATCGCACAACAGTGTTATCCGGTTCCCAATTTTTATACCAAAGTGAATTTGCTATCCTATCTATTAAAGGATAAAACCGAATACAGCAAAGTCTTGGTGTTTGCACCCAGCAAGAAGAATGCGGATAGAATATTCGAAGCCTTAGAGCCTAGTTATGGATCTGAAATGGGCGTCATCCATTCTAATAAATCGCAAAATTACAGGATAAGGTCAATAGAACAATTTGATAATGGCACCAACAGAATCTTAATCGCTACGGACGTTATGGCTCGCGGATTGGACCTGGAACAGATTACCCATGTGATCAATATTGATACGCCTAGTTTCCCGGAAAACTATATGCACCGCATCGGCAGGACGGGTAGAGCAGAAAAAGAGGGTAAATCCATCCTGTTTTATACCGAAAAGGAAGTAGCTGCCAAAGAAGCTATAGAAACCTTGATGGCTTATCAAATTCCAGTGGTTGAGTTTCCTCCTGAAGTTGAGGTTTCAACGGAATTAATCCCCGAGGAACGCACTGATAATTATAAACATAAAAACCATAACCGCAATGACGGAAAAAGTACCGCAGGTCCTAGTTTTCATGAAAAGAAAGACAAAAACAAGAAAGTTAATTTAGGAGGAAAGTATAGGAGGGAATTGGCAAAAAAATATAAAAAGGCCAAAACGAGAGGAGATAAAATTCAAAATAACCGCAAGAAGAAACGAAAATGAGGTCCTGAAGGTAATCACCAAATAATTCTACCGGAAGAATGTTTACACAATTTCCTAGTGTAATTCCGTTCCCAATATGCCCTTTCCCTCAACCTCTGGTGAAAATCGCTAGTCGCGGTGTGGTTTATTAACCATTTCCGTTTTCTCTGTAGTATCCACAATTGGCATACCCAATTTCTCCATAACGACAGATGCCAGAATCGCAAAAACGACAACCAACCATATAACATCCCAGCGGGAAAGTATTCTCTTTTTACCTGTTTCTTCACTCATTGCCAGAATTATTTCAGTGTTTTACGCATTTATTTAATAAATATATGACAGAAAAGTAGTTTGACAAACTATTCGCGTCATTATTTTAATCAAAAACTCAAATAGTGTAACAAATGGGCAGTTGATGTAGTTGCATGGGTGTGGTTATGATTACGTGGTCTATTATTTCCCAAAGGTTTTAGTGCTGCGCCTTTCCTCTTCACAGTTTTCCCAACAAGCTCTTACATTGTCGAAAACCCTTAAAACTCCATCCGCATACGAAGATTAATACGTCGGGAGGTGAGGTAGGTCGGAATAGCATATTGCTGATTCAGGATGGTTTTGATCCAGGTATTGCCTGCTTGATTTTGGACTTGTAATAAGTTGAACACCTCCAGACTTAGCCAGGTACTACGCGAAAAACGCAATGGGTGTCGTGGTTTCTTACTGCGGTTTTCTTCATTCCAGAGGGCTACAGAAAAGCCGATATCTACCCGGTGGTAGGGTGAAAAGCGATAGGTATTGCGATACACCTCATTATTGCCTAACAATCCGAAGGGCAACCCTGTGCCTACGGTAAAATTGAGGTGCATTTTAAAATCTTTGTTGCGCCGCAGGTAGTCTTGAAAAAACATGGACATAGTCATGAACTGATCGGTAGGCCGGGAAACGTAATCCACTGGAGTGGCTTCCGATTGGCCCACTTCGCGTTTTAGATGTTGCACACCATCCAGCTTTTCTTTGGCTTTCAAAAAGGACAAGTTGATCCAGGATTCTGCTCCTGGCACAAATTCTCCATTGATCCTGAAATCCACACCCGCCACATAACCAGTGGCGTCATTTTGTCCAGAATAGCGGATACGCACGTTCTCAATTTCATAGGAAACCAAATCCCATAAACGTTTGTAATAAGCCTCGGCGATAAAGCGAAATTTCTTAGGATTGCTTTTGCCAATATTGAAATCAAAAGTCATGCCCCCCACGATGTGAAAGGACTTCTGTGATTTCAGATTGGTATTAACCGTGCCATCAAATGCCCGCATTTCACGATAAAAAGGAGGTTGGAAATACAAGCCACCGGCCAGACGGTATGACACATCCCGCTTGCTGGCTAAAGGTTTGAAGAGTAACTGTGCCCTTGGCGAAATAATCAATTCCTCATTCAGATCCCAATAAGAGGCCCTGACACCTGCAGATAATTTTATTTCGGCAACGCTTTCCTTACGCCAGGTATAGGTATCCTGAAGATATGCAGAAAAGCGGTTAGAGCTTGCATCATTTCTAGTCTTCAGCACATTGAACAGTCGCACTTCATTGGTGTCATAAGGTAGAGAATAACCAGCTGAATCCAGGCGTTCCCATTCGTTGATGCGATCGTCAAAATTTTCCTGTTGGTATTTTACACTCCATTGCAGGAAGTGACTAGCAGACGTTTCATCATTACTGGGGTCGAGTTGCAACTCAACACCTCCTTTATGTTCGATATTAGTGATACGGATATCCAGGAAATTGCGCACGTATTGGTGTTGCGTACCCGTGCCCAGTTCCGAAAGGACTTCACCAAATTCTTCACTTCCCAAGCTAGTTTCTATTTCGCGCAAGCTATAGTCACCAATGATATCGATGCGTTCATTTTCATCACTTCGAAAGGTAGACCCCAGAAATTTTAAATAATAGGGATTGCGGTCGCGGTCAGGGATATAGGTGAGAGACAAGCCACCCATGCTGGTCGTAAAGTCATCCACTTCCTGCCCTTCGAAGACACTAAAAAGCTGTAGGGCAAAATTGATCAGTCCCAGTGCGGTACTACGTGTCTCTGGTTTAAAGCGATAGACACTGCTATTGTAATTGCCCATCAAGCCTAGCTGCCAGCTATGACTCAGGTCGTAAGTAACATAGGCCTGAACGTCGGCAAAATTGGGTACATATTCCCCTTGAACATCCAGTGTGCCCAGCAGGTAACGCGTGGTTTTGTAACGGGCTCCCAGCAGATAACGCAACTTGCGGTAACCATCTTTTCCAGCATTCATACTGCCTTCAATATGTGCCGATCCACCCAAAAAGCTCATGCCCACAGAAGCTCTGGTGCTGTCTGGACGTTTGTATTTCACATCCAGTACGGAGGACAATTTATCCCCGTATTTGGCATCAAAGCCACCAGAAGAAAAAGAAAGATCACGGATCAGGTCAATATTTGGAAAGGTAAGCCCTTCTTGCTGGCCTGCCCGAATCAATTGTGGGCGGTATATTTCAAAATCGTTGACGTATACGAGGTTTTCATCGTAATTGCCCCCGCGTACATTATACTGAGAGCTCAATTCTCCACCGGAACCACTGCTGACGCCGAGAGCAATATGTGGCAGCGCACTTTCCAGGTTACCGGTCGTAGTTGGCAGGAGTTTTAGCTGTGAGACATCTTCTCGAACCATGCCGGCATCTTCAATTTTGCTTTCACGGACAACCACCTCTATATCGGAGTCCACTGGTGCCAGGGAGACATCCACCTGTCGGGTGCTCTGGGCAGGCATGGCGCTCAACTTCGTGGAAGTTTCCTTATAACCAATCCGGGTAAAAGCAATGGTAACCTCCTGATTGGCAGGTACTTCAATACGATACCGGCCATTGGCTGCCGACTCCACTGCCGTATTGGTTCCTTCTATATATATGGTGACTAATTCTACCGGAGCTTTGGACTCAATATCTAAGATCAATCCCGTCACAACTGCCTTACCCGCCTGCGCATACATCGCTACGGAAAACAACACCCCTACCAGGAGGGTAAAAAAACGCTGCATAATTATCTTTTTTAGGAGTCAGGGGGCAGGTCGAACGATCTGGTTCCTGAATCCTGATTCCTCATTTCATACAAACTTCGCTACCTCATGCCCAAGATTTTTCAATTTGGCAATGGCCTGTTTTGGGTCTTCTGCTTTAAAAACACTACTTCCTGCTACCAATACATCCACTCCGGCTTCCAACAATTTTTGGGCATTTTGCAGCCCTACCCCGCCATCTACTTCAATCAGGGTTTTAGCATTGCGCATGCTAATCAATTCCTTCAGTTTCCGGATTTTGGGAATGGATTGGTATATAAATTTTTGTCCACCGAATCCCGGATTGACCGACATAATCAAAACCAGGTCGATGTCTTCAATTAAATCTTCCAATAAATGTATCGGCGTATGAGGATTGAGGGCGACACCTGCGCGGGCGCCACTTTCTTTGATTTGACCAACCACTCTATGCAGGTGCGGGCAGGCTTCGTAGTGCACGGTAATAATATCTGCACCTGCTTTCCGAAAGGCATCTACATAACGCTCCGGTTCAACGATCATCAGGTGTACATCCAAGGGCTTTTTAGCCTCTCGTTTGATCGCCTCAATAATGAACATGCCATAGGAAATATTGGGTACAAAACGGCCGTCCATTACGTCACAGTGAAACCAATCTGCTTCACTTTCGTTGACCAAAGAGATGGCTTTACCAAGTTGTGTAAAATCTGCGGCAAGAAGCGAAGGCGCTACCAAATGTTTTTTCATTTCTAAAGAAATTGTATCTTGGGCAAAGGTAGACACATTCCGCAAAAATCCGGGTGAATCCCAAAATAAAAAAACCGATCAGGTTATCTAATCGGTTGGAAAAGAGCTTTGAGAGGCTATCTACATACCAAAAAAAAGGATATCCTTCGATATCCTTCGAAACTTCATGAGATTATAACTTGCATTCGTGGGATTATGTCCTTGTTAGTCGTAAGTCGTAAAATACGTTCAGTATAATTTGTTAGTAGTAAGTCGCGTCAACTTTTTTTTGGTCGTCTTATTAATTTCTGTTTTGTTGACAATACAAAGATGAAACATTTCCAAGCCGAAAATAAGTACAATTTCGGCATTCACTGTACTCACTTGCAAATCAACAATGCCACTAATCTATTGAACTTCAATCAATTATCACAAAAAACAAGATTCACTTCTGTAATAAAGCAACCTTTTTCAATGAGAAATCAGCTGGTTTTTACTGAAAAAAAGATTCATTTTTATTAAAAAAAGATTTGTCAGATAGAAAAAATTAGAATTTTTGTCTGGAAGCAAGACAAAAATAAGTTCTTCTCAGAACCGTTTATCTGCTGAAAAATATCGGACTTATGTGGCGTTGGAGGTAATGATTGATTCAATAGTACTTCAATTATCTTTCAATGTATAGGAATCTCATTTTTTCAGATTGGACGGCAACAGGATGTTAAGTAGACCTCTGAGAACTCCTCTGCAACATGTACTAAAGCACTTTTCCGAAGATTCCAGAAGACAGGTATCGATCTCCCCGGTCACAAATAATACAGACAATCAGTCCTTGCTGCAATTCTTCAGCAAGTCGCAAAGATGCAGCAACTGCTCCTCCGCTACTCATGCCTGCGAAGATAGCCTCCTCTTGTGCCATACGTTGCATAGTCCGGGTAGCTTCATCTTGCCCTACGTCGATAATGCGATCGACCCGCTCAGGCTCATAGATTTTAGGAACAAATTCTGGTGACCAGCGACGGATACCAGGAATACTGGAACCATCGGTAGGTTGTACCCCAACAATCTGTACGGATGGATTTTGGGACTTGAGGTAGCGGGACACTCCCATAATCGTACCAGTAGTGCCCATAGAAGAAACAAAATGAGTGATTTCCCCTCCAGTATCTTTCCAGATCTCCGGGCCTGTGGTGCGGAAGTGCATGCCCCAATTATCGGGATTTGCAAATTGATTCAGCATAAAAAAGCCTCCTTCTCCCACCAGTCCATCCGCGTATTCCCGCGAGTACTCAATTCCTTTCTCATCGGGAGTCAAGATGACTTCAGCTCCGTGTGCCTTCATCGTTTGCACCCGTTCTTTGGTGGCATTCTCTGGCATCACCAGTGTAATACCAATGCCAAATAGCCGCGCAATCATGGCCAGGGCGATGCCCGTATTACCACTAGTTGCTTCCACCAGGCGGATGCCGGGTTTCAGATCCCCTCGATCCAAAGCACCTTTGATCATGCCATAGGCCGCACGGTCCTTTACGCTACCTCCGGGGTTTTGCCCTTCCAGTTTTCCGAATATCTGTACGCCAGGCCGGTCAAAAAGATGGGTAATTTCAACCAGTGGAGTATTGCCTACTAAGTCTATTATACTTGCCATGTATTACAATTGTGGAGTTTCAGTTTCTTCGCGTTGCATCACCTGACCTTGGTAATAAATGCGGGAATTAGGTGGTACTGAACGGGTAATCCAAACATTACCGCCGATTATACTATCGTGGCCAATGATCGTATCACCTCCCAGGATGGTCGCCCCGGAATAAATGACCACATTATCCTCTATCGTCGGATGCCTTTTCGTTTTGGCCATTTCCTTACGTACACTCAAGGCTCCCAGTGTTACGCCCTGGTATACCTTGACATGATTTCCAATAACCACCGTTTCACCAATAACCACGCCGGTACCATGGTCGATGCAAAAACGCGGGCCTATGCTTGCCCCCGGATGGATGTCAATGCCAGTTTGACTATGAGCATGTTCCGACAGTATTCTAGGAATCAAGGGCACTTTCATGCAATAAAATTCGTGTGCCAACCGGTGTACAGCAATCGCAAAAAAACCGGGATAACTCCGAATGACTTCTGTCTTACTAGGTGCAGCAGGGTCTCCCGCCAAAATAGCTTCTGCATCAATGAGCAGGGCTTTTCGTAAGGCAGGCAATTGGTCCAGAAAGCGTTTTTCCAATACTTCAGGTGCCAGCTCAAGCCTGTGAGGTCCTATTTTATCCAGAATGGTATACAATTCCAGCCGTAAGGCATCGTAGTGTTGTTGAAAACTGCGGTAATTGTCGTAATAACGATCCGTCAGTTCAGGGAACAACAGTTTGAGTACCCCATTCAGCCAGCTGCAAACCAAATCCGGTGAAGGGATGGGCTCTGCATTTCTGTGGGCATTATATAAGGCCTCAATAAATTTCTCGTCCATGACGGAGGTTTCTGTTTAAATAAAATCTTCGATCTAATATAAGTACTGATTTTCAGGCATAAAGTTTTGGTTTCGTGTATTTTTTTCTTTTTGGGGAGGCTGGGCTAGGGGTATTACGCTGGTGTTTTTTGGGGGACGAACTCCATATTGTGAGGTAGTGAGATGGTGAGATGAGCAATTAGCAGTGAACGCTAGGTCAAAAACAGAATACGTTATTCTTTCAATTGAAATCAGAAAAGCTTCATGGAAACTTGTTTTTGGCAGGATTATGGGGATTAACAGGATTTGAAGTACTGTAAGATACACAGAAGAAATAGGTACATAGAATCAAGTTGATCAATCTAAAACTTACCTCACTCCACCACAAACCCCTCAATATAGCGTTTTTCGGCTTTGCGTTGGCCGCTGAAGTACACCTTAATCCATTTACGGAAATAGCCTAGATCTCGGGCATCGTATTCTATACCGATTTGGCCGGTGGAATCAGGCAATATAGGGTCGACGCCCCAATCTGCTACGGTACATCCACAAGAAGTTCGGACGTTGTCGATCACTAGAGGTACACCACTGGTATTTTTGAATTCAAATTGGTAAGACACCATCTGATGGTGAAGAATATCCCCAAAGTCATGGGTTTCCTCAGTAAGCCATTCCACTTTTGTGGTATCTGCAGAAAGCATCAGGAAAGAAGATAAAACTGCGATCAAAAAAAACTTCATAAAATGTACTTATTCGTTGTTTTCAACTAAACGATGAAATTGTGGAAATGTTTTAGTTCATGTTTGGAGGCGAAGTGCCACCAATTAAAATTGGGGGATACGTAAACTGACAAGTGCCACCAATTAAAATTGGTGGGTACGTAAACAGAAAACCGGTACCAAATTGCTTTGATACCGGTTTACCGTTTGTAGAAAGACATCTTTCTGCCCTCTCTCCTGAGCATCAGGATGTCCTATAAAATGATTCTACTATTTCAAGGTAATTGAAGTACTTCCTGCCAGGTAACCTTTGTTATAAATTTCTACATCATAGGTTCCTTTGGCGAAAGCCTGACCAGGTGTCCAATCCAGGCATACGTTGCCTTCTTTTTGGTCGTATTCCACTTCTTTTGCTTTGGTATAGCGGACATCTTCTCCGGTAGCATTATTGGTGAATACACCAGATCCAAGGTTGTCAATAGCCAGTGTTTCGCCTAGCGGATTGATAATTCTAACATAGAAAATTTCCGTACCTTCTTCTGCAACTACATTGGAGGTAGTATTGAAGCAAATGTTGAGTTGTTCAACATTTTTGGCGAATTTTTTCTTTACCGCTTTACCGCTTTTTCTACTCTTCAGACCATTTACATCTAATTCTTCCACCTTGATGACGGAAGCGATGTTTACTTTTTTAGACAATCTAGCCCGTTCTGATTCCAGTGATTCTTTTTCACTTACCAGCATAGCCTTTTCAGAACTCAATGAAGCATTTGTCATGAGCTGTGAGTCCAGCGCCCCTGTCAGATTTTGATTTCGCTCTGTCAGCTGAGTGTTGGAGCTGCTAAGCATTTCATTTTCTTCTCGTAGTTGGTTAATCTCAGCCAGGTATTGTTCCACCTTAGCATTAAGGCCGGCCAATTCTTTTCTGGCTTTGTCCAGACTACTCTTGTTGCGGAGTAATCCTTCAATCTTTTCCTTTTGTGCTTTCAGCTCTACTTTTTGTGACTCAATTAAAGCATTGAGTTCTTCGTTGCTTCCTCTCATCTCTTCCAATTCAGAAAGAGCTTCGTAATACTGCTTTTCGAGTTCAGCTTTGAGCTGTTCGCTTTCATCGAAATTAGCAGCTAGAGAGGTGTTTGTGTTCCCAAGTTGATAGTTTCTAACAACAAGAAATGTACAAAGTCCCAGAAGAGCGACTATGACAACAGCAGCAATAGCTGTGTTACGTTGTTGGTTGCTCTTATTAGGAGTCGTCACAGGACCCTGTTGAGGGTTAGGACTTGGACTTGAACTGTTGGTACTCATGTTAAAAATTTTGGTTTACCAATTAACTTTGAAGCGTGTGTTTTAAACTGGCAATTAAACGGGCTTCAAATTCTTAAAATTGTGTTGTCGTGATACAAATTTAATATTTTTTGAGATGCCATGCATGAATTATTCAATATTTACGCGGCCTCAGGGATATAGAAAAAATTATTAATTTATGCTTACTTTTAGTGCTAAATTCACGAAAACACACCTACCATGCTGGAAGCATTTGATATGGACAAAGTATTGTTCCTGGATATTGAGACCGTATCTTCTAAACCGACCTTTGCGGAACTAGATGAAGATTTGCAGCCCCTTTGGCGATCTAAAGCCAGGCAGCTACTACGCAAACCCGAAGAAGAACTCGAAGCGGAGGAGGTCGCTGATTATTATAAGGAGAGAGCGGCCATTTATGCCGAGTTTGGCAAAATCATTTGTATCTCTGTTGGAGTTGTCTACCGAAACAAGGATAAACGACTAAAGGTGCGCTTGAAATCGTTTGCCAGTGATGATGAGGCACAATTGCTAACTGAATTTAGTCAATTGCTCAACCAACACTATAAAGACCTCTATAATTATGCACTCTGTGGTCACAATATCCGCGAATTTGATATCCCCTATGTCTGTCGCAGAATGATCATTAACCAATTGCCACTGCCTGCAGCCTTACAAATAGCGGGTAAAAAACCCTGGGAAACCAAACACCTTCTGGATACCATGGAATTCTGGAAATTTGGGGACTATAAAAATTATACCTCGCTAAAATTATTGGCCGCCGTATTGGGCTTTCCTTCTCCTAAAGACGATATTGATGGAAGCAATGTGGGGCGGGTCTATTGGGAGGAAAATGACCTCGACCGCATCGCAGTATATTGTGAGAAAGATGTATTGGCAACCGTTCAACTGTATTGCCGCTATCGGCGCATGCCTTTGCTGGAAGAGGATCAGGTGGATTATGTTAGGAATGAAGAGAAGGAGGAATGAGAGATGGGGAATTTTGAAAAGGTCATGGGCTAAGTCGTTATAAATATAATGATAACAAATGTAATCCTTATAAAAGTAATGATTACAAATATAATGATTATAAAAGTAATGATTACTTTTGTAACGATTATAAATATTACGATCTACCTCAACTCCAAAGCCCACGTCCTTTCAACCCATGCATTGTTCCCGAAATGATTTGTTCTCCCTCACCTCTCCCCACGCTTCATTTATTACTTTCCACATTTAATCACCTAACCCGCTTTACCCCATTTTCCGTCTTTAGTATCCTACGTATGACACTGGGTTGGCTTTCGGAATGCTGGCGGTTGACTGCTTTCACCACATAGGTATAGAATTTGCCAGGCTCAGCGGATTTGTCCAGATAGGTATATTTCTTTTGTATATCATTTAAAGAGGTAACTGCCAAAAGATTGGCCCCATCCTCATAATTCAGACCAGCACGGTTGCCTTCAAAGCGATAAATAGCATAATAAAAAGGCAGGTTTTCTGCATCTGATTTATCGGGACGCCATTTGAGGAAAACTTCGCCACTTTTGCTGCGTACATTTTTTAAATCCGGTGCAGCCTGATCTCGCAAACCCAGATTTTCCATTTCCGGTAGCAGGGCCGGATGTTCATAATATACACGTAGGGAATCTTTCAGGCCCAATAAATTGCGCATGATAGATCTGGAGCTGTAATAAGCACTCCCATCAATATCAAGATTCTGGCGATTGAACTTTATCTGCCGTGGAATTTCATCAGGTTCGTGCCAGGCAAGTTCTTGATTCTCCCCTACTTTATAAGCTCCGTGACCAATAATCAGTTGACATTCTCTGGCTTGACGGCTCCACCAATCGGCCAGAATGGCAAAATCCGCAGGCGGAAACCCCAGGTTCCAATATAGTTGTGGAATGATATAATCGATCCAGCCATTGCGCATCCATTTCAATACATCAGCATAGAGGTCATCATAACAGGTCACCCCGGCCCGGGTGTCTGAACCGTAAGGATCTTGTGCCTTATTACGCCACACTCCAAATGGGCTTATCCCAAATTTGACGTGTGGTTTTATTTCTTTGATTCTGGTGGATACCTTTTCAATCAATGCGTCCACATTATTGCGTCGCCAATCTCCTATATCCTTATAACCTCGGCCATAGAAAGCAAAATCGAGGCTGTCTGGAAAAATTTCTCCATTTTCTTTATAAGGATAAAAATAGTCGTCGAAATGTATGGCATCCACATCGTAATTTTCCACTACCTCTGTGACGACATCCGTCAGGTATTGGCGTACTTCCGGCATAGCAGGGTTTAAATAATACCGCCGACCATAAGGTACCATCCAATTGCGATGACGGTTAAACACATGCCTCAGTGATAATTTAAGGGTATCCTTATCCACTGTTGCCCGATAAGGATTGAGCCAGGCATGAAATTCCATGCCGCGCCGGTGAGTCTCTTCAATCATAAATTCCAGTGGATTGTAATCCGGTTCCGGGCCTGTATCTTCGCGCCCGGTGAGGTATTTTGACCAAGGCGCATATTCTGAGGGATATAAAGCATCAGAAGCTGGTCTGATCTGAACAATCACCGCATTTAGCCCCATCGATTGATACTGATCCAGCAGGTTTTTATATTCTTCTTTATGGGCAACACGTGACAATGTAGGGCGTCGAGGATAATCGATGTTGGCCACCGTAGCAATCCAGACGGCCCTGAATTCACGTTTTGGAACCTTCGTATTGTATCTCTGTGCGCTCACTGTTTGTGGCCACAAAATGGCTAACGAAAGGAATAGAAAACACCCAAGGGCAAATTGCCTGGGCCAGGTGGTATTCGTTTGAATCATAGGAATGGGTTTAATATTTTAGCATTTGTTAAAGGGGTTATTGGCCATCAATTGGAAACCGGTCAGGCTCTGCATTCTTCCAACAACCAATAACGGTTGATCACGTTGTTTGTTTGTTCAATCTTGTTCGCCAAAACTTCCAGTTTTGTATGGAGGTTATTCTTAGAATAGGTATGCGCCTGGTGTTTTAGCAAAACAAGTTTTTTGGCAAAACGCAGGAAATTGGTATATCCGCGTTTTTGATCCGTTGTGGTTTGCTGGTTGCGAATCACATATATTCTGAAGGTTTCAATCAAAGAAAGCAAGGCTTCGGTATCCCGTAATGCATAATAAGTCCGCAACAACAAGAAAGTAGTGTTGAGGTGATATTTTACATCGGTAAATTGCACCAGTAGCAATGCTGAAAGTGCATCCTGATACATCTGTGTGCTGTAATAAAAATGGGCCAGGTTGTAATTGTAAGCATTTTCCCGCCGATGCGGGATCAACAAACTTTTGTACTCCTGAATAAAATTTTCCGTCCACTCAAATTCCTTGAGGCTACACCCCAACGCAGTAATATTCTTATAAATGAATTCGTTCAGTGTCCCATTATCCAGGATTAAACCAGTCTTTAACCCTTGTTTGTAGAGTTGGAAAAGTTCTCGCTGATAATCACTATGTCCCTGATTAATCTTGAGCACACAGTAATTATTCGCAAAGGTGTATAAATTCCTTTGCTCTTCTTCTGTCAGTTCCTCAAAATGCTGAACCAGGATTTCTTTCAACTTGAGAAAATGCTCAGGATCATTGTCCTCACGCAAGCTCATCAAAATGGTATAATAAAGTACGATGGTTGTATCCTGTTCGTATTCCGACCAATTGTTCTTTATGTAATGAAGCAATTCGTCTAAGAAGTGGAAAGTATAACGTGTGTTTAAGGCCATCATATTGGCCGTCAGCTGGGAACAATTGCGCAATTTTTCTATGATATAATATCGGTCAAGATTGTCAAGCATCCGCTGTAAGCCCATAGATTGCGAACGGTCTTCATAAACCGCAAAATAGAACCCCATGATGTTATTTAAGCGATAATTGGCATAAAAATAATCGCTGCCCTGATATGGGTATTTGGCCAGTTCCTTTTCAAATTGTTTGCCCCGATTTTTCAATAGGCCAAATTGATTGTTGGAAAAGGCGGCTTCAAGGGTCATTAGTGGTTCTTGAAAATCCTGTTTTTCGAAATGCTGAATAGAAATAAAACGGAAAAACAATTTTTTCAAATAGGACATGACGTTGTGTAACTTCTGTTCATCATATTCTATTTTTGGAAATAGCTTTTTGAACACTTTGGGTTTTTCAAGTCCACTCTTTTTATTACCAAGTCCTTTAAGGATAATGTCCAACAACTCCATCGTCTTTTGATGTTGGTTAAAAAACGGAGATTGAACAAATAATCGAAACTGATCCCGTTCTTTCGACGACAGGGTTTTAATAAATTTCACTAATCTACTTTCTTCCATAATTTAGAAGCTGAATGTTTAAAATTTATCACAGAAAACAGATTCTTTTTTAAGAACAACAAACTGTTTAACAATGTTTTATGGAATTTAAAAAAGAAAATTTTAGCGCAGTAAGTTAGCAAAATGTACTTAAACAGAAAAATATTTTAACCGACTTTTGTATCATCGATCGCAATGAAACACTATTTATTATTTTCAATCATTAATTACTTTGAGTAATTACGCTCAGTCCGTAATTGTAGCAACTTTCTACGAAGATAAGTATTAATGAGTGTTTAGGTTACAAAGGTATCACATCATGATGTGATACCTTTTTTTATGATATACGAATAAATGCGGCCAATGTTACTTTCTAACACAAATTTGGTGTTTAATTCCACACCGATCCGACTGCATTATCCAATCATTTTACCTGCCGATTCCAATAAAGCTTTGGTTGCTTTAATGCCCTCTACTTCACTTAAACCGGAACCTTCATACTCGATTCCAATAAAGCCGGAATATCCAGCGTCTTTGACAATTTTCAGCATTTTGGCATAATCTGTATGGATTTCCTGACCATTTTCACCAAAATCATGGGATTTGGCGCTTACCGCTTTTGCAAAAGGCATTAATTCGGTTACACCCTTATACCGGTCATATTCTTCAATACATTTATCCGCTTCTTTCTGTATGCAGAAATTTCCGAAATCGGGCAGTGTTCCGCAATTGGGTTTGCCTACGGCTTTCATGACACCTGCAAGCCATTCTCCATTAGAGGAGTAGCCGCCATGGTTTTCAACAATCACATTGAGGCCTGCCTTGCTAGCATAATCGCTTATTTCACCCAAACTTTGAGCAGCAGCTTTGGCTACCTCCGGCATTGTGCCAGCGCCACCGGCATTTACCCGTATGGAATGGCATCCCAGGAAATGGGCTGCATCTACCCATTTGAAGTGATTTTCTACTGATATTTTCCGCTTGGCATCATCCATCTCGCCTAAATTCCCCTCACCATCCACCATAATCAACAAACTTTCCACACCATTATCTTCTGCCCGCTTTTTCATTTCAGCGAGGTATTCCATATCTTTAGCTTTGTCCTTGAAGAATTGGTTCACGTATTCTATGCCTTCAATGCCAAAGTCATTGCGGGCTGTAGCCGCAAAGTCGAGGTTTTGCAATTGGCCATTACGAAGTGTACGGTGCAAAGACCATTGAGCCAGTGATATTTTAAAAAATAATTCTTGAGGCATTTCAGTTTCATTTACAGTAGTCTTTGTAGTTTTGTTATCAGCAGCATTTGCACATGCTCCCAAATATAACAAACTGGCACCTGCTACGATTTGTCCACTCTGGTGAATGAAGGTTCTTCTTTTCATGTTTAATGTTGATTGTTTGATAAAAAATCATATCTAAAAAAAGGATTTTTTTGCCAAAATAGGATTATCTGAGCGTTATGTCTATATTTGATTTGAACTAATATCACCAACTAAAACCTTAAGCTAGATGTTGAAAAAGATCTTAGATGCGATAAAGGGTATTTTTTCCAATTTGTTTGGGGGGTCAAAAAAATCTGAAACCCCTAGCAAGCCAGTCAAACCCTCTCCCATTGAGGAAACGCCACAAGATGCATCAGAAATCACACCTGATACTGTGGTTATTGTAGCCAATGAGATGGAGGAAATCGTCATTTTACCCAACACCCCAGACCAAGATTTTGATGAGGACATTTTTGATAATGAAGATACACCTGTCGAAGTAGTGGAACCCGTGGTTGTACCTGAACCCGTTCCGGAAACGCCTGTAGTGGTTACACCTTCTCCAGGCACATCCAGTCATAATGCTCGTTACCTATGGTGTTTGGACAATGGTCACGGTAGCCTTACCTCGGGCAAAAGATCACCTAAGTTTGATGATGGCGTCACCCAATTTATGGAATACGAATTCAACCGGGACATTGTCAGTCGGGTGGCCAAACAATTGGACAAAAAAGGGGTGAAATATTTCAATGTTGTGCCGGAAATTGAAATCGACAATTTTTTACAAGGACGTGTCGATCGGGCCAATAATAAAAGTTCGGACTTGCCCAAGATATACCTTTCCATCCATTCCAATGCTGCGCCAGCCAGATCGTCCAATGACTGGGCAGCTGACAGTATTAGTGGTATTGAAACCTGGTTTTATCACGGCAGCAAAAAAGGCCAGAAACTTGCCAGCATTTTCCAAAAACACCTGCTTGAAAAAACGGGCTTGAAAAACCGTCACTTAAAATCGAGACCGGAAAGCCAGTTTTATGTATTGCGTAAAACCAAAATGGTTTCTGTCCTGACCGAGAACGGCTTTTACAACAATAAAAGTGAATGTGAAAAGCTGATCAATCCTGAATTTCGCCAGAAAGTTGCAGACGCTCATGTTGCAGCTATAATGGAGATCGAAGAAACTGGAATTTAAGAAAACCTTAAATTTTTCATAACAGTTGGGCTAAACACACTTGTGTAACTTGTGGGGGATAATCCGATTGTGTTGATTTTTTGGGAATGTAGAAGATAAGTATGCCCACTTGTGGGATGGTTACGTGTTTTCGCATTCCACAAAACCCATCATTATGAAAAAATTTGGCTTCCTTTTTGCTTTCTTATTTGGGATCGGTATGCCCCCCAATTATGCTCAATCCTGTTTAAACCACTGCACTAAGTCAAAGGCTTCAGCCTGTTCCAAAGTGACAGGTAGTACAGAAACTGCTGATCAGGAAAGCGTTGTAATAGAAAGAATTTGTCCAGAGACCGGAGTGGTATTCTATGCTCAAAAATCCAGGAATCCCAATACAGGGAAAGTTACCTATGCGGAAATAAATTATAGCCCTGAAAGCACTCAATTTATGACTGTTGCCAACTTTCAGGATTCAGAAGATAAATCATCTACTCCCGATCCCAAAACTGAAGAGACCCAAAACTGCACCAATAAAAAACCAACTACCGATTGTAGCAAATCCAAAACCAAAGCTGCCAAACCCACTCCGCGCAAGTCTGCCCATGTTAAAATGGTGAAATGGTGAAAGGGGTTCAGGTTACAAAAGGTGTGGTTTGAAAACAGGATTTGTTTTCATTCATAACGGGAATACATTTTTCCTTTGCGGTATTGTTTCAGAACATGTTTGACCGTGCCTGTCAGGTTTTTGGGTAGGTCATTCAAATTAAACCATCGGACGGCTTTAAATTTATGTGGTTCCCTGGATCGCAATTTACCTTCCCATTTTGACGCTTTAAAATAAAGGGTAAGGCGTTGTTCAGAAGCTGTATTTTTCTCCAGGATATGGGCTAGAGTAAGGTCTTTTTCACGGATAGAAATGCCTGCTTCCTCGTAACTTTCCCGGATGAGACATTGGACCAAATCCTCTCCTTTTTCAACCTTGCCGCCCACCAAGGTAAAGTTACCTCCATTGGGTTTGGTTTGTTGCAACAGCAAAATCCGCCCCTGGTCGTAGAGGATTAATCTAACCTTGAAGGTTCTTTTAGCTGCCATGATCAGGGACAATTTTCAATTTACGACTAAATAATTGGTTATCAAATGATTATTATTTTTAATAATCGGTTTAATCAACGAATACTTTTATATTTGCCGCTTCATTCGTAATATTGCATATATTTTTGCCTGGAAAAATACCCAAAAGGACGGCAAATTACATTTTTCAGCCTGATATCAAAATACAAACGCTAAAATATTGATATCGTTGAAGATTAAAAATCGTCCAAACCCAATCAGACCTTACGATTACGGGCTCTAAAAATGTTGGACCCTAGTTCCTGTGAGTGACCGCTGCCACTTACTAAAGAAAATCTTTTTATGCATTACGAAAATGTTTTAGCAACTATTGGCCGAACTCCGCTCATTCAATTGAGCAGAATTTGCCAGGACATTCCCGCCACTGTGATGGGAAAAGTAGAAGCCTTCAACCCCGGTCAGTCAGCGAAAGATCGGATCGCTTTGTACATGATCGAAGAGGCAGAACGCAAAGGGGAAATTCATCCTGGAGATACCATTATAGAAGCCACCTCAGGCAATACCGGATATAGTCTGGCTATGGTATGTAGTTTAAAAGGCTACCGATGTATTTTGACGGTAACCAGTAAAGCCTCCCAGGAAAAACTTGCGCTACTTCGAGCCATGGGTGCCGAAGTGGTGGTTTGCCCAGCAGATGCCGAACCCGATGATCCCCGTTCTTATTATTCCAGAGCCACACAACTAGCCAGAGAAGTACCCAACTCTTTCTACCTGGGCCAAAATTTCAATCTGGATAATTCCAATGCTCATTATCACACAACCGGGCCGGAAATCTGGCGGCAAACTGAAGGGAAAATTACCCACTACATTTGTTGCGCCGGCACAGGAGGCTCGCTTTCGGGTACAGCACGCTACCTGAAAGAAAAAAATCCCAACATAAAGATCATTGGTGTCGATGCTTATGGGTCGGTATTACAGAAATATTGGCAAACCGGAATTTTTGATCCGGAGGAAATTTATTCTTACAAGGTGGAAGGCCTGGGTAAAACCATTATCCCTGATAACATTGCATTTGAATTAATCGATGATTTTGTCAAGGTTACCGATCACAACAGTGCCATCCGTACCCGGGATTTGGCCAGAATGGAAGGCTTATTGCTGGGTTATTCTAGTGGTGCCGCATTGGAATGTGTCTTTAAAATCCAAAAGCGCCTTCGCCCATCAGATGTCGTAGTTGTTTTGTTTCCCGATCACGGTACTCGTTACCTGGGTAAGGTTTATAATGACGAATGGATGAAACAGCAAGGATTTATGCCTACAGAGGGCGAACCTTCTTATTCTCCCTACAGTTATAGCAAAATCAAGCGTATTTATAAAGTTTACCGACGTAAATATGGTCGCTATCTTCGGCAAACATTGAAGATTTAGTGAAGGCAACAATATATGAAATCACAGCTCATTCTATACCTGATCATCGCCATCAGTTTGTGCGCCTGCAATCAATCATCTGAGGAGGCCACACAGGCTACTGATGCAAACAGTAGAACCCCCACCCTGGCTGCTGATTCTTTACGTGTTTTATACAAACAATATTACGGCCTTCGAACGGCCTGGCTTCCTACTCAAAGGCGGCCTGAGGCGGGCAAGCTCAATCCCGTAGATGAAGCCCCCCTCGATACGATGTTTTTTGTTTTTCGAGAACAATTACTCGAAGCCGTACGCCAAAAAGATGTTTTTCATCTTCTTGAAATTACTGATGAACATATCAAATGTAGCTTTGGTGCCGAAAATGGAATTCCGGCATTTGTTCAGATGTGGCAACTCGACTCTCCGGAAAATACCCAAAAATCGGAAGTATGGACAACCCTTGAGAATATACTTATGCTGGGGGGTACTTTTAGTAAAAATAAGACCACGTTTTCAGCACCTTATGTCTTTTCTACTTTTCCCGATGCCTACGATGCTTTCGAATATGGCGCCGTTACCGGCCGCGGGGTGCGCGTGAGAGACAAACCAAGCCTGCAATCCAATGTAATCAAGACCGTATCTTATGATATTGTCAAAATTATCAAACAAGCTTCCATACCCGAAACTATTGGTGACCAAACCTATCCCTGGCTGGAAATCGAAATGCTGGATGGGAAAAAGGGGTTCATTTTTGGCCAATTCGTTAATAATCCTACCAGTTGGCGTGCCCTATTTTCGATCAACGATGCAGGACAGTGGCGAATGGTGAGTTTATTGGCCGGGGACTGAACAAAGGAATGGGGTTCGAATTTGGGACCAACGGAGCTACTTATTCCCAATATGTAGGGGGATATATTTGGAAATGCCCTTGCAGCTGAGGGGATTTTACTTTTGATGGCGGCTATTGGTGCTCCGCTGGCCCCTTATCCTATTTTTGTGCTTTGGACATTTAGAGGGAAGGATAGGTTGGATGATCATAGTTATTGATAGCCCAAGTTCCCTATTCATCCAAAAAATCTACCCCTTCATCTATCTTAACCCTATCATAACATTTTCATCCTCAGTTTTTCAGTTATCTTTGCGCCGAATCTAAAACAAATTGAATGGGTTTTTTGACTTTCGTGCTTGTATTTTATATACTAATAAGTATAAGTTTATATCCTGTATTTGAAAAAGCAGGATTACCAGGCTGGAAAGCTTTGGTACCAGGACTCAATCTGGTGGAATGGTGTAAATTGATTGGTCAGCCGGCCTGGTGGGCAGCTTTATTGCTGATTCCGATCGTCAATTTTTTCATCTTTGCCGGTATGGCGGTTGATCTGGTTCGATCTTTTGACAAATATAAATTCTGGCATAGCGCCATAGCTGTTGTTCTAGCTCCTGTGGCTTTTGCCTACCTTGGGCTAAATAAAGAAGAGCAGTATCACGGGCCTACGCTGGACAGGGAAAAGGCGTTCCAGCAACAACTTATGGAAGCTAAGGAAGCCGGACATACTGCCAAACTCAAGAAGCTGCAAAAAGACAACCCCTATCACAAATCTGTCGGGCGGGAATGGGCAGAAGCTGTGATTTTCGCAGTCTTTGCTGCAGCCTTTATTCGTATGTTCCTCATTGAAGCCTATGTGATTCCGACACCTTCAATGGAGGGGTCTTTGATGGTAGGCGATTTCCTGTTTGTCAGTAAAGCGCATTACGGTATTCGCATGCCGCAAACAGTGGCGATGCTGCCATTGTTGCACAACCGCATTCCCATCCTCGACCGGGAATCGTATCTGAAGAAACCCAAATTGAAATACCGCAGATTGCCGGCAATAGAAAATGTAGACCGCAATGATCCAGTCGTTTTCAATTTTCCGGAAGGAGACAGTGTTTATGTGTTGCCTGGACGTACCTGGAGTGTATATGATATCGAACGCGGCGCCCTTAATGGTACGGAATATGGCTCTTATGTTCCTTTGATCAAAAAGGGAAAAATACCGCTGGTCGTTCGTCCAATGGACAAAGAAGATCATTACATCAAACGATGCATTGGCATTTCTGGTGATAGCCTCGAAATCAAAGATCGGCAGGTGTACATCAATGGGCAACCGGCAGAAAACCCAAGCCATTTGCAGTTTCTCTACGTCGTCAGAGCTCCTAATGGACTCAATATGACGCAGTTGTACAAGTGGGGGCTCTCCAAAGACGACATCAGCCAGGATCCTAACAACCCAAATCGGAATGAGTGGTATATGCACCTGAACAATGAGGAAAGAGATAAAATAGCGTCTATTGATCCATCGGTTCAGATTCAGCCAGTACAATTCCGTCCAAGACTGCTGTTCCCTTATGATTCCGTAAATTATCCAGATTGGACCGTTGATAATTATGGCCCGATTTATATTCCTAAAAAGGGAGCTACCGTAAAACTCGACGCCAAATCCATTAATTTTTATCGTCGCGTTATTTCAGTGTATGAAGGCAATGACTTTTCTGAAAAAAATGGTCAATATTTCATCAATGGAAGTCCCGCCACGGAGTATACGTTTAAAATGAACTACTATTGGATGATGGGTGATAACCGCCACAATTCTGAAGATTCAAGGGTATGGGGTTATGTGCCGGAAGACCACATTGTAGGAAAACCACTCTTTATCTGGTTCTCTACTAAAGAAGGCAGCATAGCCAATGGAATCAATTGGAACCGGATTTTCACATCGGCAGATAAACGATAAACAGACCAACAAGTTTTTACACAAAAGCCGGATTGTTTACCCAAACAATCCGGCTTTTGCATAAAAAAGGTGATGACCTCAAGGGTACATCACCGAAATGCAATAATAGTGTATGAAACTAACTAAACAGCCGCAAAGTTACGGCTTTTTTTTTCGAAAACCATGCAGATATTATCTAATGTCAATACTATATTAACCCTGATGAAATAATATCGAACCAATTTTGTTAATGGAGTGTATATAATGGTGTAACAATTAGCATTAATATGAATTGGAGAAAAGGACTATTATGAAACCAATACTCGAAAAAATAGAACCTGGTTTTGGAAGTTCATTTAAGATACAGCATTTCTCAGATCCGGGATACTGTAATGCCCCTCAATGGCACTTCCACCCAGAATACGAAATTGTATACGTCTCAACCGGGCGTGGCAAACGGCATATCGGTGACCACATCTCCTATTTTCAAAATGGAGACTTGATCTTCCTGGGGCCTAACCTCCCACACTTTGGCTTCACCGAAGAGATCCTGGAAGAACACGTGGAAATTGTGATACAAATGAAGGAAGACTTTCTGGGAAAAGATTTTTTCCAACAACCGGAAATGCATTTGATCCGCCAACTTTTTGAACGATCCCGCCAGGGACTAACTTATAAAGGGGAAACCAAAAGAGAAGTCGGGCGCAGGCTGATGAAAATGGAAAAAATGGATAATTTTGCCAAACTGGTGGAATTATTAGGCATCCTACAATTGATGGCCACTTCTACAGAATACAAACTGCTCAATGCCAAAGGGTTTGCCCTGGAGGTTGGTGCCCAGGATCATGACCGCATGCGGGCAGTGTATAAATACGTGGAAAAAAACTTTCAGGAAGAGATCAGGCTAGACCTTGTAGCTAGTAAGGTAAGTATGACCGTTCCTGCCTTTTGCCGATATTTCAAAAAACTAACTTCCAAAACATTTACCCAATTTGCGAATGAATTTCGTATAGCACACGCCTGTCGCCTGTTGGCCGATGAACACCTGAGTATTGCTGCGGTTAGTTTCGACAGTGGATTCAATAACCTATCTCATTTCAACAAACAGTTTCGGCTAATTGCAGGTACCAGCCCCAGTCACTACCGCAAAAATTTAAAAAAACTGGTCGACAGCAACTATTTGGTACAGTTAACTGAGTCTGAACAAAAAAATTGAACTACATTTGCCCTTCAAAATTAAAAAATTATGCGTAGTTTAATTTTATTGATTGGTTTGGCATTTATGTTTGCTTGTGGTGGCTCTGGTACAGGAGGCTCCATTGCAAGCGGAGACCTAATTAAAAAAAGAGACATTTTAACGAGCCAGGAGTGGAGAATGGCCGTAGAAGCTATCCTGCCTATGCAAGATAGCTTGCAACTAGAAGGTACGGAGAAAAACATTTTCACCAATTCCTTAAAACAACTTCAGTTTGCTACATTCTCTTTTTATCCGGATAGTAATCTGAGTGTAAACCTCAATAATGGAAAGGATTTGATTGGTGGCCGTTGGATGTTTGACAACTCCGGGAGAGAGTTATTCTTATCCTTTACCATGGCGAATCCCGTTCCCCACCCTATTGAATTTTTGTCGAAGGACAGTATCGTTCTTGGGATGAATAGAGACAGAGGGATCATTTTCCCTAAAATCTTTGTACCCCTTTCCGAGAATATGGGCAAAAAAGCGGAAACCGTCCAACCTGCTGCCGAAGATACGACTGGAGTATCTGACCAGCAATAGTCTTAATTTAAGCTTAGTGCATGTTTGGAGGCCAACCCTTTGACTACAAAGGGTCACTTTTCGCTACAATAGCCGACCTCCAAACATGAGCTAAACTTCAGTAATTGCCAAATCGGTTATGATGAAAAGAGAATTGGATATTGTCATTACCTGATTAAACTCCAATTTTCACGCGATACTTTTGCGCAACAGCTTATTAAATCCTCAAAACAAGAGAAAGCAGGGATTAAGTAGGTCACTATATCCGCATCCGCAATTTCTTCCCCAATCGATAAAAGGCATTTTCCCACTCTTCTCCCGGAAAAGTCCTTTCTTTCTTTTTGAAGCGCTGCAAAATAGAAAAATACATATTCTGACTTTTCCAGAAATCGAGGCTGATGCCCATCTTTTCCAGCATCACCAGAATAGTAATGATTCTTTGCAATTGTTTCAGGGTCACCTCTGTGCTATTGATTAGGCTGACCTCCTTATACACCCGCTCGCTGGCCGAGAGTTTAAAGGATTTCTCATCATTCAGTACTATTTTCCACTTGCGGAATTCGGAAACCAGGCGTTTGATTTCCCGAATACTTAAATTGCTCTCATTGATATAATAATCGAGATCCTGATTGACAACATACTGCACTGCATTCAGATAGGCATGTGGTACAGGAATATCACTTTGTAAAACCCCGGTCATCAATTGATAATTGTCATTATAAATTTCCCGGAAGGTACTCTCTACCAGTTTGATACTTTTTTGTGTTATTTCTTGTAAAATTTTGCGTTTCTCATCTTTGAACAAATGCCAGATGGTATATTTTTCGGGGCCAAAATATTCCTGCATCAAACCGATCACCTGCCCCAAGTCGGGCATATTAAATGCATTGACTATCTTTTTGGTCATCTGATCAAAAGCTGCTGCCTCCATGTCTAGGGAAATGTTGCCAATGATATTGTGCTGCCCAAGGTATAGGGCTGCAAAACTGAAATCTTTTTTGGATAAGGTAATTTTGGATTGCACGGAAGTGCGTCCTATTGAAAGCCGTTGTGTGCCCGCTTCCAGACGCACAAAACGCTCGCTTTCGGCAATGTAATTGAATATCTCAAGCCGTTCAGGGTATTCTTCAAAAAGAGAAGATGCCGCGTAATGCATACCTACCCGAACCAGGTTTACCTTTTTAGGGATCACTTCATTTTTATAACTAACCGCACCATTGGCATGCACATTACTTGGCGCTTTTTCCAGTAAGGCTATAAACTCCGGATGCAGATCCCGATTGCTAACTTGCTTGGCATAGTGAATTGCCCGATTTGCATATTGCAAAATCTGCTTGGTTTCGATGCCTGAAATCTCGTCAAAAAACCAGCCACAACTAGTAAACATCAGCATCGACTGCCGCTGCATTTCCATGAGACGTAGCAATTGAATGATTTCATTTTCGGTCAATTCCCGTTTTTTGTGTCGCTCCAAAAATGCATCTATAGACGTTTTATTCCGGCACAGCAATACCTCGATATAGTCATTGCGAGCTTCCCAAACATCATTGATCAACAGCGCCGCTTCTTTTTCATAAATCGGGATGAGCTGGTCACGCAACCAATTGAGTGTTTCCCGCAAAGGGCCCCTCCACTCCTGATTCCATCCAGAATTTCCACCGGTATTACATCCGCAATTGGACCGCCAGCGTTCCACTCCATGTACACAACTCCAGGAGCTGTTGTCAAAAATTTGTACTTCGTAAGTAGGTGGAAAATGCTCCAGGTATTCACCGTAATTGGTCAACTTCACCTTTTCCCGTTTCTCAATATAATTCAGACAATCAGCCAAAGCCATTTCCCCCTTCCTATGGTGGTGGCCATAACTTTCTCCATCCGTGGCGATGTGCACTAACTGTGGTTCGTGATTGTCATCAAAAGCGCCTATCAAGCGTTGGGCAAAATGTTTGCCGTTATTGAGCAACCCTTCAAAAGCCACCCCTTGTGCGACACCACCATGATAGAAGAAAAGGGTTATTTCTTTTCCCGATGGCAACTTGCATAAATAAGGTCGGCGCGGGTCAACACTATCATGTGGCAAAGTAGTCCAATCCTCTTCACCAATCTTTCGAATGGCTTTGGCCTGCCGTGGTGCCAGAATGGTGTATGTAATACCGTGTTCGGCCAACACTTCCAGTGTATCAATATTAGCAGCTGTTTCCGCCAACCACATGCCCTCTGGTTTCCTACCAAACCGATATTCAAAATCCTTGATGCCCCAGATAACCTGAGATTGTTTGTCCCGCTCATTGGCAAGCGGCAAAATAAGATGACTATGGACCTGAGCAATGGCTGAACCGTGGCCGCCAAATTGTTGCATACTGTTTTTATCAGCCTGGAGAATGGCCTTATAAGTGCCGGGGTCAGCCGCCTCCATCCAGGAAAGTAGTGTGGGTCCCAAATTAAAGCTGATCTTTGCGTAATTATTGAGAATATTAATGATGTATTCCTGCTTGTCAAGAATCCGGGCACGGGCATTGAGCGCGTAACATTCAAAATTGATTCGTTCATTCCAATCGTGAAAAGGTGCTGCTGAGTCCTGAGATTCAACGACCTCCAACCAGGCATTTTCACGCGGTGGTTGGTAAAAATGACCGTGAATACAGATAAATTTTTGTTCGCCATTCATAATACAGCAATTATTGTGTCTTAAACTACCGGGAAATTAAACAATTTTTATAATTAGTGTAATATTTACAATTAGCTGTGCTCAAAACAAAATATCGCTTTTGCTCAACCTAATGAAGAATTGAATGTATAAATATAGTCCTTCGCTTGATTTTGGGATGATGACTTGAGGGAAGGGAAGGATTAAAAGCGTTGGAAGGAATGGATAAGCTGGAATAATGCATTCCTTCCATTTTCACTTCTTCCCCAACAAAAGCAGCAACAGAGGATATAAATTGAAAGTGAAGCCAAAAGCAACCACATTCCCTCCTCTTTTTGCACTTCATACGTTCATCCAGTTGTTTATTTTTCTTCAAAAAGAATAATTTTATGCGTATATTTTTCCGTATTTCTCTTGTTTTCATTTTTTTATCTGTCAGCCTTTTGGGCTTTGCACAAGCCCCTAAAAAGTGGACTTCTGCCGATATACATGAATCCATCCGCAAGTTGAATTTTCTGGGTTCAGCACTGTATGTTGCGGCGCATCCTGATGACGAAAACACCCGCTTGATTGCCTATCTGTCTAATGAGGTAAAAGCCAATACGGCCTATCTTTCCCTTACTCGTGGCGATGGTGGTCAAAACCTGGTTGGGGCGGAAATTAGTGAATTGCTTGGGGTCATCCGCACCCAGGAACTACTGGCAGCCAGGCGTACTGATGGTGGCAACCAAATGTTTTCTCGCGCCAATGATTTTGGCTATTCCAAACACCCTGATGAAACCCTTAAAATTTGGAATAAGGAAGAAGTGTTGAGTGATGTAGTTTGGGCCATCCGCAAATGGCAACCTGATGTGATTATTAACCGTTTTAATCACGATTCTGCCGGCGAAACCCATGGACACCATACCTCTTCGGCTATGCTTTCCTATGAAGCTTTTGACTTAGCCAATGATAAAAATGCCTACCCTGACCAACTGAAATATGTACAACTGTGGCAGCCGCAGCGATTGTTTTTTAATACCTCGTGGTGGTTTTATGGTAGCCAGGAAAATTTTGAAAAAGCAGATAAATCGAAAATGCTAAGCATGGATGTTGGGGTATACTACCCTATTATGGGCAAATCCAATAACGAAATTGCCGCGGAAAGCAGAAGCATGCACAAAAGCCAAGGCTTCGGTTCCACTGGTAGTCGTGGCACCGAAATGGAATACCTGGAACTACTAAAAGGCGACCTGCCAGACAGTAAATCAGATATTTTTGCCGGTATCAATACAACCTGGTCCCGGGTAAAAGGGGGAGAACCAATTGGAAAAATGCTCCAGTCGGTTGAAAAAAACTTTAACTACGGAAAACCTTATGAGAGTATTGACCAATTGCTAAAAGCCTACCAGTTGATCAACAAATTGCCGGAAAGCTACTGGAAAAAAGTAAAAACCAACGAAATCAAACAAGTGATTAAGGCTTGTATGGCGCTTTACGCCGAAGCCGTTGCTGATGACTATTCCGCTACGCCGGGACAGACGATTGAGGTTAATCTGGAATTTACCAACCGTTCTCCAGTTGCCGTCAGCTTGAAAGATATCCATTTTCTTCCCTTAGATATGGATACCACCTTGGATCAGGCTTTGGCCAACAATCAACCATTCACTTTAAACCAGCAATTGCAATTGCCGGCAAATATGCCCTATACCAATGCCTATTGGCTGAATAAAAAACACGAACTGGGCATGTACGAGGTGGAGGATCAAACCCTGCGTGGACTTCCTGAAACGCCCCGGCAGCTGAAAATAACCTACACTCTGGTTATTAAAGGTATTCCAGTAACCTATGAACAGGATATTGTATTCAAACGTAATGATCCTGTCGATGGAGAAGTTTACCGCCCCTTTGAAATCACACCACCTGTATTTGCCAATATTGCTGAAAAGGTGTATGTTTTTGGTAACAGCAGTCCCAAAACCATTAATGTTTTATTAAAGTCTGGGCAGGAAAACATTTCGGGCACTTTGGAGTTGTGTCATGGCGATAAGTGGCGTGTAGAACCTGAGAAATACGATTTCAGCCTAAGTCTAAAGGGCGAGGAACATAGTTTCAGCTTTAAGCTGTATCCGCCCACTGATCAGGATGAAAACTTTGTGGTGCCCCTGATTAAAATTGGGGAGCAAAGTTATTCTCAGGAAATCGTTTCCATTGAATACGACCATATTCCTACCCAAACCGTCTTCCGGGATGCCTCCTCTAAAGTGGTACACATTGATCTGCAAAAGGCAGGTGACCGGGTAGGTTATATCATGGGAGCCGGTGATGAAATACCGGCCAGTCTAACTCAAATTGGTTATGATGTAACCTTGTTGGAAGATCGGGACATCAACGCAAAAAATCTGAAAAATTTTGATGCCGTTATTTTAGGCATCCGGGCCTATAATACGGAAGATCGACTGAAATTTCACCAGTCAGGCCTATTGGAATATGTCAAAGAGGGCGGTACGCTGATTGTACAATACAACACCAACCGTGGTCTCAAGGTACCCATGGATGAGATTGCCCCCTTTCCGCTGAAGATCTCTCGTGATCGGGTGGCGGTGGAAGAGGCTGAAATACGCTTGCTGGAACCGGAGCACCGGGTTTTAAACTGGCCCAATAAAATCACCGATCAGGATTTTGAAGGATGGGTACAGGAACGCGGCCTCTATTTTCCTAATGAATGGGCGGAAGAATTTACCGCTATTCTTTCTTCCAATGATCCGGGTGAAACGCCCAAAGATGGTGGATTGCTAGTTGCTAAATACGGAAAGGGTTATTACATCTACTCTGGTTATTCCTGGTTCCGGGAGTTGCCTGCCGGTGTGCCGGGAGCATTCCGCTTGTTTGCCAATATGATTTCAATTGGAAAAGAGGCGAAGCCTTGATTTGCCAAAAATATGAGTCATTCCGAAGTTTACCATAACTATAGAAATCAGAAAACTTAATTGAAAGTCACCTCAAATTTAGGCGGTAATGGAATTACTGCCTAAATCTGAGGTGCTAACTTCGAATTCTCTAAAGATGACCTTTGGGACAGCTTTTGCTGTTATCAAACACCACACCAGTCTCCTACCACCAAATCAGCCACTAAACACGCACTCAGCGCGGGTGGGTTCCGGCATAGGAGCATTGGCCGTTAAGAAAAAAGCGGCCGCCCGTACTGCTCAAGAAGAAATACTGCTTGAGCTAAAAACAAGGAAAAATCAAGAAAAATCCTGCCCTATAATCAAAAGAGATCAAGCCAGCACAAAACATCAAAGCGAGTTTATTTCTTCCACCAAAATGGGCCGCTTTTTTTAGGTCAATCCTCCAGCCGGAATGGTTTTTTTTTGCTTCGTTTTCTTTTGCCACCAAAAGAAAATGAAGACGCCTGATTATTTAAAGCTCCAAATCTCAAACCTACCTCCAAAAATCAAACAAAACCCTTGACTAGGATAACTCCGATTTTTATCTATTGCTTTTGCACCCCCTCTGGCAGTAGACCGAAAGAAAACCAATTCAAAACCCAATAGTGGCAAAAAAATTGGCCTTGCAGGCTATGTTTTGACCTGCTTGAATTAATTGGAAAGATAAATGCAACATGGAAGAAAGCTAGCTTTCAGCGCTTTGCGGTCAACCAAATGAATTTGGTTGGTACGAAGGGCTACAACAAGCATTTCAGGCCAATAAAACAAGTCCCCCATATTTGAGACAACTTCGAGATGAATCATATTTTTCATGTAACCCATCACTAGGTTTCCCCAATACCTACAACCTCCACAAATACCCGACCTGTAGGCCTACACTATAAGGCTTAAGTACAGAAGTTTCAAAGGGTATACCATCATTTTCACTTTTATTGGCGTAATCCAATAAGGCCATCCGGAATACAGGACTAATGTTCCATTGGCCGGAGCGGGTAAGAAAACTAACTTCTGGGCCGATTTGTCCATCCAGGAAAACATGAGAAAGAGCACTTTGAAACATATCGAATCCGTCGGAAAAACTATTTAGGTTGACATTGCCTACCAAACCTGCAGCCACGGACAAGCGGATGCGCTCAGGCACCAGATCGTCCAGGTGGTATTGCAATAAAAACGGAATACCTATTGTTTGCATATTTCTATTTCTACCTTCGGGATGGAAGGGCAAAATATCTATTGGCAGAAATGTTTGAAACGTACCTGTATGAGTAATAATCCTATCAACAATAATCCTTTTGTCCGTATAGTGATACCGACTATATTGCATTCCCGTCTGAATACTCCATCTTTCTGATGTTTGAAAATCCGCCCGAAAACCGAATTGACCAAATTCTCCAGGCTCAGAATCCTCAATGCCAAAAGTCCAAACAAAAGGCTCTGTCAACATAAGGTGTGAAAACTGGCCAGTGATGCCTATCCGTACATTAGATCGCTGCTGAGCCACCGCCAAATTGAGGAACAGTAAACCCAAAATCAAGAGTACATTCTTTTTCATTTTTTATTATTTTTCTGTAAACACAATCTCGTTTTTTCAATCTGATACCTGGCTAACTACAACTTCCAAAAATACCCAAACTGCATACCCAAACTATAAGGCAGCAACTTTGGAATTTCATCTGCCCCTTCGAGGTGGTTATTCAGCGCATAATTCGTCAGGGCCATCCTGAATACCGGTCCAAGGGTCACTAAACCAAATTTAGTATCCCAATAAAGCGTTGGGCCGATTTGCCAATCAAAAGAAAGTTTATTAATAGTGGAATAAAAGAAGTCTTCTTCAGCGTGATCATTTTCCCGTTTGATATTGGCAATAATCCCTCCAGAAATTGCCAGATGTAATCGCCCCGGCACCAAGTCCTCCAAATGATATTGAAGTAGTAAAGGGATGCCCAAACTGGTAAAGGTTCTTTTTTGATCATCTATAAAGGGTAGTTTGGGGAGGATATGAATACCAATATGTGGATTATCTTCAGGAAAATCATCAAAATTCTTCTCCAGATATTGGTAGCGAGCCAATTGAACCCCACTTTGTAAACTCCATCGGTCTGACATACGAAATTCAAGGCCAAACCCGATTTGTGAGAAGGTGCCGGAACGAAAATCCTCGATAAACCCTCTCCAATGGTAGGCTTCCTGCAAAGACATATAGCCGAACTCACCACTCATGCCAAGATACAGGCTTGTCTTCTGCTGAGCGGAGACAGCATGAGCAAATAATAACACACAAACGAGTGGGAATAATTTTTTCATAAGCTCTTTTTTTATTTAGACGTCCTGACTGAGGTTGACGGTTGGGTGTGGCACGAGATCGTGGCACTATCAGGTTGTGTCGACCCGGCCGACACGGTCAGAGGTGGGGCGTATTGGTGGGGAGAAGACTGACCTCGGATAATGGTTTCCCTTTCTCCAAATAATCTAATATTTTCGCATAAAAAAAATGCACGTCATAAAATTCAACAGCAAACACCGGCAACAACATTTTGATTTCTTCAAAAAGATGAATCACCCACATTTCAATGTTACAGTTCCGGTGGTGATTACCCCTTTATTACCCTTTCTAAAAAGCCGACAATTGCCTTTTACACCGGCTATTGTTTACCTTCTAGCCAGGGCTGCCAATGAACAAGCTGAATTTCGGTGGCGGATTCGAGGCGAAGAGGTCGTAGAACACCAATTGGTGCATCCATCATTTAGTGTCAATACAGATGTTGCAGATGTGTTTAGCTTTTGCACCGTACCTTTTCAAAGGAAAGCCAAAACGTTTATTGAGAATGCCAAAAAACAGATGGCTGCCATGCGTCAGAATCCTTCCTTTTCTGACGAGCCTGGCAGGGATGATTATTTATTTATGTCTGCCTTTCCCTGGGCTAGCTTTACGAGTATTCAACACGCCATGTCTTATCATCCTTGTGATAGTGTCCCTCGTATTGTTTGGGGGAAATATTATGAAGAAAATGGCCAGATTAAAATGCCCGTCAATGTTCAAGCGCATCATGGACTCGTAGATGGGCGGCATCTGGGCATCTATTTTCAACTGGTAGAAAACATGATGAGCGAGTTGTCGACTATTTTTTAATCTCGTCCTGAATTAGATGGAAAGGTTAATAACTGTTAAAAAAGCGGCAATACCAGTGGCAAATTCTATTTTTACCGCAAAAGCACCGATGACGACACCTGAAGAACAGAACGACACTCCTCCGATCTTTAAGACGTGGAACCAAATGTATGCCTTCGTGCTCATCCTGCATGCCATCATCATCACCTTGTTTTATATATTTACCAAAACTTACTCTTAGAGTTTATTGGGAGATCGGCTTTTGTAGCGAAAAGAGATTTTTGCAGCCAAGGTTGGCCTCTAAACATGCTCTTAAAAGAGTTCTACACATACGATTGTTAACCGAAACACCGAACCGTATCCATGCATACTTTAGACTGGATTGTCATGTTGGGTACGTTGCTAAGCATCGTTGCTTACGGCGTATACCGAACCCGAAATATCAACAGCGTACAAAGTTATTTATTGGGTGACCGTGATCTTCCCTGGTGGACGATCGGTTTATCCATTATGGCTACTCAGGCCAGTGCGATTACCTTCCTATCTACTCCAGGCCAGGCCTATCAGGATGGGATGCGTTTCGCTCAATTTTATTTTGGGCTTCCTGTGGCTATGGTATTTCTGGCTGTTTTTGTGTTGCCGCTTTATTATCGGCTCAATGTATATACAGCTTATGAATACCTCGAAGGGCGATTTGATTTGCGCACCCGCACGCTGACAGCCATTCTTTTTTTGGTGCAGCGGGGCTTAGCAGCCGGGATTACCATTTACGCGCCAGCCATTATTCTGTCTACTATTCTGGGTTGGAGTCTAAGTATAACCATCCTGTTTATCGGTATCATTGTTATTTTTTATACCGTGTCGGGAGGGACAAAAGCGGTCAGCGTCACCCAAAAACAACAGATGATCATCATCCTTAGTGGTATGTTTCTTGCCGCTATCATCCTGATATTACAATTGCCACCGGATATTAGTTTTGGTGATGCCGTCGGCATTGCAGGCAAGCTTGGCAAGCTCAAGGTTGTAGACTTCGAGTTCGACCTCGACAATCGATACAATTTCTGGTCGGGTATGTTGGGTGGTACTTTTTTATTCCTTTCCTATTTTGGCACAGACCAATCACAGGTACAGCGCTACCTATCCGGCAAATCCTTAACGGAAAGCCGACTGGGATTACTCTTTAATGGGATTCTGAAAGTACCCATGCAGTTTCTTGTCCTCTTTGTAGGTATCCTCGTATTTATCTTTTTCTTGTTCAATCAGGCACCCATACACTTCAATGAATCCAATGTGGCCAAACTACAAGGCCAAAATTATGAACAATACACAGAGCTGGAAACCCAACATACGAAATTGTTCGAGGACCGTAAAGACGAAGTATTTCGATTATTAGATGCCATCAATACTGACGACGAACAGGCCATCAGCCAAAGCCAGGGACGCATTGCTGAAATGATGCAGGAAAACAAGGCAATTCGACTGAAAGCCGACGAGCTAATCCTACAAGCTAACCCCGATGCCAAAGTTGAAGATACCGATTATGTATTCATCACTTTTGTGACAAGATACCTGCCCATTGGTATGGTAGGATTGTTGCTGGCAGTGATATTTTCTGCGGCCATGTCGTCAACTTCTTCCGAACTCAATGCACTTGCCACGACTACCGTTATTGACCTCTATCGCCGATCAATGGTCAAAAATCGCGATGACAAACACTACCTGAGTGCCTCCAAGTGGTTTACCATACTATGGGGAGCTATGGCTTTATTTTTTGCAGCTACGGCCAGTTTATTTGACAACCTCATTCAGGCGGTCAATATCATTGGATCACTCTTTTATGGTGTGATTTTAGGTATATTCCTGGTTGCTTTCTTTTTGAAGAAGGTAGGTGGGCGCGCCGTTTTTTACGGAGCCATTATTGCAGAATTTATTGTCGCTACAGTCTTTATCCTCGACAATTTAGAGGTCATTCATATCGCTTATTTGTGGCTCAACCTCATCGGTTGTGTATTATGCATGATCTTTGCCCTAATCTTGCAGTTCATGCTTCCTCCCAAGGTACAGGTGAGCGCTTAGGGGTCACCGAAGAACTTGTTTGGAGGTCAATCTTTTGGTTGCTTTTCGCTACAAATGCCGACCTCCAAACAAACGCTTAGTATACTTTAATCAGATTAAGCATTCGCCAGCTTCTGATCATATTTCCCTGTTCCCAACTGATTGAGCAGCGTAAAATGACTTTTCACAGCTGCGAAAAAGGTCTCATGATGGTAATAAGGCAAGTTATACTTTTCAGCCGTTTCCTTTACGATACTCGAAATTTTCCGATAGTGTACGTGACAAATATTGGGAAACAAGTGATGTTCAATCTGATAATTCAATCCGCCGATCAGCCAGGAAAAGATTACACTTCCATTTGCAAAATTAGAGGTTGTTTTCATCTGATGAATGGCCCAACTATTTTCTACTGTCCCATTTTCAGCAGGTAGATAAAAATCAGTTTCTTCAATGACATGGGCCGGCTGGAAAATTAAAGCCAATACCAATCCGCAAATAATATGCATCAATACAAAACCCAGCAAGGTTTGCCACCAGGGCAATTGTACCATTATTATAGGTAAAATAAGGGTTAATGCCACATACCAGGTTTTATTGAATACCAAATGTGCTAAAGCTTTTTTCAGGGTCAGTCCCTGGCTTGCCAATAAGTTCTTTTTCTTGTACCTCACCACCTGCTCAAAATCTTTACTGGTAAACCAGTAGAGGGTCATCACACCGTATAATAAGGGTGCATAAAACGCCTGGAATCTAAAAAAGCTCTTCCGCTTTTGGGTAGGAGAAAACCGGATAATACCTGGTTTATTAATGTCCTCATCAAATCCATCCACATTGGTAAAGGAATGGTGTAAGACATTGTGCTGAATCTTCCAGTTGACATGGTAGCCGCCAATAAAATTTGATAGATACCCCAAAACCTTATTGACGGTTTGATTTGTGGAATACGATCCGTGATTAGCGTCATGCATGACAGACAATCCGATTCCCGACATCCCCATACTCATCAATACCCATAGTGTCAGGGAGACCCAAAGGGAAGAAACCACTCCTGAAATCAGAATGGCCAATGGCACAAAGTATAAACAAAGCATAAATGCTGTTTTCACCTTCATGTTGAGGTTGGCATGCTTTGATATCTTCTTTTCCTTAAAATATTTGTTGACCTTTTGTTGCAATTCTTTAAAGAACTCTGGCTGATCCTGCCTATTAAATTTGACAGCTAATTTATTCATTGGTTAGATTTTTAGATAGTCGATATTATTTACCTTAGAGAAGTTCTAAAAGTACCGAATATTTTTTATTTTAATAAACGAAATAGTCACCATTTCTTTTGGCTTAAAACCCTCCGGCTGCAAAATAACGATTAAAAAACAGTAACTGGTATACTACAGCATTTTCCCAATATGGCCAATTGTGTTCCCCCGGCCTGGAAATGAAGTCATGGGGGATCTTCCGATCCAATAATTTTTGATGTAAATCCAGGTTGACTGCATAGAAAAAGTCATCAACCCCGCAGTCGATGATTAATGCCGGGCCTTTTCCTGGTTTTAGCAAATCCAGCTGATCTACAACAGAATATTTTGTCCAATTTTCGGGATGTTCTTGCTGGGTGCCAATGCGCTGCTGCAAATCCCAATTATTAGGAAAGGGTTTTAAGTCAACACCACCACTCATACTGCCTGCTGCTCCAAAAAAGTCCTGGTGGTTTAAACCCAGATACAATGCCCCATGCCCGCCCATACTCAAGCCCGTTATAGCACGGCCTTCCGGCAGAGGGACTGTACGATAGTGAGTATCAATCCATTCTGGTACTTCTTTGGCGATGTAGGTTTCAAATCGCCAGCTTGTATCCATCGGACTATCTATATACCAACTACCAAATTGCCCATCAGGGTTTACAATAATTATTTCGTGCTGGCTGGCATAGTCCTGCAATGTTGGCATCTTTTCGTACCAGTTGCTATATTTCCCACTATAGCCATGTAAAAGATAAACGACTGGAAAGTGTCGGGTTGAATCCTGCCGATAACAATCAGGCAATAAGACATAAGCGCCAAAGGATTGCTGCATCGTATCGCTGGGAATCTGTACTTCCTCAGCAAAGACGGCTTCAGAAATCGGCAATACCTCCGGAATACTTTTCTCTACCTGGCGACAGGCCCCAATCAATAACAACAACAGGAACAGCATACTGTTTCGGGAAAAGAAATTTTTCATGGCTAAATTTTAGCCAATAATACAAAATATCAACAGTAATGAGTTGAAGTTCTTTAAAGTATCCTTGCTTACCTACGCTGACAGCAGGAAACGCTAAACAACTTCGTTATTCAAACAGGTATAAAAAAACCTGGATCGCCCCAAAATTCAGGGCAACCCAGGTTTCTATTAAAATGAAGTTATTTAAAAATCTAAGGGGCCAGCGAAGAATAAGTTGTCTGTTTCAGGCGAGCTATTTTGTTACCAGCCTAGACGTGCGCTGCGCGCTGAAGTGCTACGGCACGCAAGCGCGAAAACCGCGCTTGGCCACTACTAAGCAAGGATTTGAGCAACAA